>CAVYIZ010000071.1:0-46937 GCA_963768555.1 uncultured Alphaproteobacteria bacterium | reverse complement strand
GCGGAAATTCAAACTGGCCCACTACCGTCGGCGCCGTCGTTTGCCGCGGCGGCCCTGACGCGCTAAAATAGGTATAGGGAGGCTTACGCAGGGAGGCGTTCAATGTCGATTGCGGCGTCTCTTCAGAGACATCTGTCCCGCAAGCGCGTCGCGTACGACGTCGTTACCCATCCGCCGACCATGGCGTCGGTTCTGACCGCGCAGGCGTGCCGCGTCCCGCCGGAACGTCTGGCCAAAGGAGTCGTCGTCCGTACCGGGGACAGGTACGTCCTCGCGGTGCTGCCGGCGTCGCGCCGGATCAGCCGGGCGGACCTCAAGGCGGAACTCGGAGAGAACTTCGCCTTCGCCAGCGAAAACGAGCTCGAGAACTGTTCGAGGATTGTGCTCCTGGAGCCATCCCTCCGATCGGCGAGTGCTATGGGCTCGACGCTGTCGTCGAGCCTAGCATCTGCGATCAGCCGGACATCTATTTCGAAGGCGGCGACCACGCCACGCTCGTACACGTGAGTCAAAACGCAGTTTGCCGAACTGACGGGAAACGTCCCGCACATGCGCTTCGCCTCCGGCAGGTGAAGGAAAGGGGCCCGGGAGCGCGCGCGGCCCGGGCGCAGCGGAGCGGACGCGCCTCGACGCAGAGAGGCCCGGCTCTCCAAAGCGTGCAAGGGGCGGCTCTCGATCGGACAGCGCACGAAGGGAAAAGACGATGCCTTACAGCTGCACGACGCCCGACGATGTCCTCAAGATCGTCAAGGACGAAGCGATCGAAATGATCGATCTTCGCTTCACCGACATTCCGGGCCTCTGGCAGCACTTTTCCGTGCCGCCGCGCGCGCTCGACGCGGACAGCTTTGAGGACGGGGTCGGCTTCGACGGCTCGTCGATCCGAGGATTTCAGGAGATCCAGGAAAGCGACATGCTCGTCAATCCCGATCCGACAACGGCGTTTCGGGACCCGTTCTCGGAAGCGCCGACCCTCGTCCTGATCTGCGACATTTCCGATCCGGTCACCGGCCAGAGCTTATAGCCGGGATCCGCGTCATGTCGCGAGGAAAGCGGAGACCTATCTGAGCGCCGCCGGATCGGCGACCGCGCCTATTTCGGCCCGGAGCTCGAACACTTCGTCTTCAACGAAGTGCATTACGACCAGGGCGTGAACTACGGCTATTACGAGATCGACGCGTCGAGGCGAACTGGAGCGCGAGAGGCGGAACCGGCCTCGGCCACAAGCTCCGCCCGAAGGAGGGCTATTTCCCGGTGCCGCCGGCCGACGCCCTGCAGGACGCGCGCACGAACATGGTGACGTTGCTCGAGCGCGCCGGCGTCGCAGTCGAGGCGCACCATCACGAGGTCGCCACCGGCGGCCAAGGCGAGATCGACATGCGCTTTGCGCCGCTCACCCGCATGGCGGACAACGTCATGATCTATAAATACGTGGTCAAGAACGTCGCCCGCCAGCGCGGCATGACCGCGACTTCATGCCCAAGCCTCTTTTCGGCGACAACGGCTCGGGCATGCACGTCCACCAAAGCATCTGGCAGGGAGACAGGCCCCTGTTCGCCGGCGACGGCTACGCCGGCTCGAGCGAATTGATGCGCCACTACATCGGCGGGCTTCTGAAGCATGCGCCGGCTCTGCTGGCGATCTGCGCCCCGACGGTGAACTCTTATCGGCGGCTGGTGCCGGGGTTCGAGGCGCCCGTCAACCTCGGCTACTCGCAACGCAATCGTTCGGCTGCCTGCCGCATTCCCATGTACTCGGCCGACCCGAAGGCGAAGCGCGTCGAGTTCCGCTGTCCGGACCCGGCTTGCAATCCCTACCTGGCGTTCGCGGCGATGCTGATGGCCGGCCTCGACGGCGTCCAGAACCGCATCGACCCCGGAGCGCCGATCGACAAGAACCTTTATGACCTGCCGCCGCAGGAGCGCGCCAAGGTTCCCTCCACTCCCGGCAACGCTCGACAAGGCTCTTGACGCGCTGGAGCCGACCACCAGTTCCTTCTCAAGGGCGATGTTTTCACCACGGACCTGGTGGAGACCTACCTTGGCTACAAGCGGTCGCGCGAAATCGACGAAATTCGTTTACGGCCGCACCCTTATGAGTTCCTGCTCTACTACGATTGCTAGTGTAGTGACCTCTGACGCTCCGCGATCCTTCCTGATCGCGGGGCTGTTGGAGTTGGCCGCGCGGCGGGGAAGAGTTGAACGTCAGCGACAGAACACTAACCCCGAACCCGAGGAAGCCGGGGAGCGGGGCCCAATTCCCTGCCAACAGGGAAAAATCCAGGGAATTTCTCTTATTGCGGCCGGTTGGGGGAAAAACCGTCCAGAAAAGCCGAACGATTTGAGGAGGTTCCGGGAAAATTCCCTACGCGAGCGAACAGGGACTTTTTTTCGCCGAACAGGGAATTAAAGTGGCGATTATATGGTTGACAAATGCGCTACTACTGGTAGCAGTGAGTTCGCGTGACAGGACCTAGCGCCGCGTTTGTCAACTAGATAATCGCCATTAAAGTTCCCTGTTCGGCCGAAAACAGGGATATCTCGCGCCTGACAACGCCGCTTATTCTATGCTTTACGCATGCAGGCGGGGGGCCGGAAAGATCAGAAGAATTAACTCTCGCCCTCGGGAAGAGTTGGAAGGTTAGTGACAGAACACTAGAGGCTCAGGAATCCCCTCATTTCGAGAACGGCCTGATTTCGGCGCTTTTCGGCCCTCACGTAGAGCGAATGGGGAGCCCTGAAGGCCCCGCGTTTGTCGTGGCGCGACCTCTCTCTCGACGATTGCGAGACCCGAACTTGCACTTCAGGACTTGTCATACGAGACTTCGCCGCATCAAAATGCCAACCTCCAGTTGCATTTTGGCCCTCGAAAAAATGAGGGGATGGCTGAGCACTAGAGGATGACCGGCGCGGCGCCCCGGCCTGCGGGTGTGATCGAGGAAAGGCGGACGCACGCTAACGCCGGGGAGCAGCCTTACGTCACCGTGCTCTTCGTGCAAACTTCGTGTTCTTGGTGGTGAAGTGGACATGGAAACACGAAGAACACCAAGGATGCACGAAGGACACGCGCATGATTGGGCCGCCCCGCATCCTCCTCCTCGCCGACGTGATGACCGACGTCATCGTCCGCCCCGAGGGGCCGCTCATAAAGGGATCGGACCGGCGCGCCGCGGCCTTCAACGCGTACGTGGGAATTGCGGTTGATGTGGTATGCTTCTTCATGGCGTTGCTTTCCTTTCGTGGAATCAGCACCCCGAGCCTAAACGCTCAAGGCGAGCAACGCCGCTTCTCCCTTTTCAACATTCCTCGGGACATCCCCCATGAAGCTGCGGACGTTCAACAAACTCTACATCGATTTAAGAGCGCGGGACCTTGGACTTGACAATGTCCAGCCAGCGTTTCCCACTTAACCAGTTTTCTGGGGCAATTACGCCCTTATTCGTCTTTGGGTCTCGCCATTTCCATTGTTTCTTTTCTGCCTCGATAAGGTTCAATTGAAGCAACCCTGCCTCGCCCTCCCAGTGCCCAACCTCGATTTGATCCCCCACCGCGCGGCACCTTTCCCGCATAGCATCGAAAGATAGTTTTCCATCGAAGTTGGGGATGGTCGGCTTTTGATGATGCCTTTCGACTGCCTTGCCGAGTTGATCCGCGACCTTCTCTGTCAGCGGCTCGACGGCGGGCGCCTCCGCCTTGGCAGGCGGCGAACGCCGCATCGCCTGCAAGACGCCCTCGGCGAGTTCGCCCGCCCAGCGTCGCACCTCCGACGATTTCGGGTCGGTGTAGAAGAGCGGCCGGAAGTCGATCCATTGCGAGCGGCGCAGTGGCGTAGTTCGTCGCCGAAGACCGTCTCTTCCGGCTCCACGTCGTCGACGTCAACGTAATGTACGGGGAAGATCAGATCGTTGCGGCCGAGGCTTTGCATCCGCCGCCGAAACGACAGGAATTCGTCGAGGCAATGTGGGCTCTTGAGAAAACGCGGCGTGACGATCGGGATGAAGAAGGTCGTCTGGCCGATCGCTGCGCTCGATCGTCGTCGGCCCAATTCGCGCCATAGGGAATCGCCGTTATGTCCTGCCAAAGCGTGACCGCGTCGCCGTATTGCAGCCGATCGCCTTACCGACGATCGCGCGCAACTGGCTCAAGCGCCCGCCGGTCTGCTGCTCGTCCTGACGCGCGTAGCTCCAGAAGCCGACGGGTTCGAGCATCGACTCAGTTCCTGGACCGCGAATATCGCGGCGCAACGCCGGTTCTCCCGCACGCGAAAATGCCCCCGCGCCCATGGGGAAACAAGCGGTTTGTGTGTCGGCTTCGCAGATTGAGGCGGTCGACGCGACCGCCGCGGGCACGCCTTCGTCGCCGCCGGGCGACCGCCTCGACTGAGCAGCGGCGGGCGGCCGAAACGGGAGACCCTTCGCCCCGGCTGATGGAAGCTTCACCCCGGCTGATATACTTGCGCCGTTCGGCGCGCTATTCCTATCTTTGCGCCCGAACACGGCTTCCGGGCAAAGAATTTCTCGGAGTTCGTCATTCCTCGACAGGGAATGGCGGCGAGTATTTCGGGAGCCGCTTCCTTTTGTCTCTCCGACCTGGAGGCTTCCCATGTCCATTCGTCCCGTCAAGCGCATCAACCCGTCCCGGCCGACCATGGAGGGCGCAGGCGTCAAGCTGCGTCGCGCCTTCGGCTTCGGCGACACGTCCGACTTCGATCCGTTCCTGATGATGGACGATTTCCGCAGCGACCGGCCCGAAGACTATCAGGCCGGCTTTCCCTGGCATCCGCACCGCGGCATCGAGACGATCACCTATGTGCTGGCGGGCTCGGTCGAGCACGGCGACAGCCTCGGCAACCGCGGCAAGCTCGGCGCGGGCGACGTGCAGTGGATGACCGCCGGCAGCGGCATCATGCACCAGGAGATGCCCGCGGGCGACGCCAAGGGGCGCATGCACGGCTTCCAGCTGTGGGCGAACCTGCCGGCAAGCCTCAAGATGACGAAGCCGCGCTACCAGGACGTGCCCTCCAACGCGATCCCCGAGGTCACCGACGACGACGGCACGACGGTCCGCGTGATCTGCGGCGAGTTCTGGGGCAAGACCGGGCCGGTCGACGGCGTCGCCGCGGAGCCCCGCTACCTCGACGTCTCCGTGCCCGCGGGCAAGAAGAAGCGGCTCAAGGTCGAGGACTACCGGCAGGCCTTCGCCTATGTGTTCGAGGGCTCGGCCGACTTCGCCGACGCCTCCGAACCGTTCGGCGTGCTGCGCGAGGCGCAGGTCGACGGCGAGGAGGTGCTGATCCGCGACAAGGTCGGCAACCGCTCGCTGGTGGTGTTCGGCGCGGGCGACGAGATCAGCGTCCAGGCGGGCGACGAAGGCGTTCGTTTCCTGCTCGTCTCCGGCCGCCCGCTTACGCGAGCCGATCGCCTGGCACGGGCCGATTGTCATGAACACGCAGGCGGAGATCCGGCAGGCGATCATGGACCTGCGCGACGGTTCGTTCATCCGGCGGTAAAGCTCGCCATCAGGCCGGGCAAGAGCGAGGCCGACGGCGCATCGCGCTGTGGCCTTACGCTTTGAGCGTCGGCGGCGGGACAGTCAGGCCGCCGGGGGGATCATGCGTGTCAATGCGCCATCGCGTGCGACGAAGGCGTGCCGCCCGCTCACTCAAACAAAACTCGACGGCCGAGCGTGCGCAACTTTGTCGCAGGTTGCCGTTGCGCGCACGACGTTGCGAACAAAGGCTGTGGATTGCGCGCCTGGGATAACGCGGAAGGTGGGCTCGAACGCGAGCGCGCGATAAGCTCAGCAATCCGAATCTGTCTGGAGCCAGGATCGATGAAGAAGCTTGCCGTCAAGCGGCGAAAGCCGCCCCGCTGGGAACACGCGAGTCCCCCCGACCTGTTCGCCGGCGTGGACATGAATCTCCTTCGGCAGCTCCTCGCCGAAGAGCTGTCGCCCGAGGAGGAAAGCCTCGAGGACATGGTCGACGCTTTCCTGTCGACGCAGCCGGAAAGTCTGGAGGACATGCCGAGCGCGGAAGCCATGTCCCAGCTCGCCGAGGAGTTGGAAAACGTGCGCATCGATGCGAACGGCGGCGACCCGCAGGCGCGCGAATCATTGAAGGCGGTTCGCGAGAAGATCGACAAGGCCGCGCGGCGAGACGATATCCATTTCACCATCCTGATGATGCTCGGGCGGCTGTTCAGCGGCGCGAAGGTCGACATCGGCGACGCGGCGCGCGCGTCGATGGGACGGATGGCGTCGGCGGGCCTTTTCTATGAGCCTGGAGAGGTGGCGTACCGCTCGCTCGTGCAGCCGGCGCTCTTGAACCTCGCCGGCGACCCCTTCGCGGTGCATGAGGAAATCCGGTCGCTGATCGCGATCTTCCCCCTTCCCTACCAGGCCGAGCTCGTCGAAGCGCTCGCCGGCGACAAGGACCCGCGCGGTCGTCAGAGCGCCATCGGGTTCCTGCTCGCTCCGGACGAGCCCCTGGTGCTGGCGGCGGCGCGCGGGCTCGCCGCCGCCGTCGCGCGCCGCCCGCTGGAAGCCGATTGCCGCAGGCGGATCGATTTGATCCGCGCCTGGCTCACGCCCTCCCGGCGAGAGGCGCTCGACGCGGCCATTCCCTCGGGTCCGGCAGTTCCGCGCCCGGCCGCCCAATTCGTCAAAGCGATCGTGTCGGCTTGCGACGGGTCGGGCGCGGCGGCGCTGCTCGCGACCATGAAGCGCGGCTCCCGATATACGGTCGCTTCGGTGATGACCAAGCCCTGGGGCGTGGCGGACGCCTTCCTGATCGAGGACGTGGCGAAGGGCAAAGCGGCGGAGATCGAGCTCGGGGCGACGTACTCGACGACAACGGCCGAAGTCTCGCTCGCGGCCTGGACGCGGCTGGTTCGGCTGGCGCTCGGCCGCAATCTGGCGCAAGGCGCGCCGCCGCCGTTCGAGCTCGTGCACACGCTGGAGTTCGATCGGTCTCGATTCGCTCGCTCCTGACCCCGCGACGCCGGCCGACATCATCGACCAGGCGCTGACCGGGATCACGAACCGCGATGACGCCGCGGCGATCGCCGAAGCGCACAGGTCAGTCGGCGACAGCGACGCCGCCGGCGACTGGTTTGAAGCCGGCGACGACGTCGACGCCGTCCTGAAGGCGACCGATTCCGTCGACGAAGGCGCGCAGGCGCTGCTCGAGGGCTATTTGCCCGGCCGTCGCGCGTTCTGGGCGAGCCAGTGCGCGCTATCGGCGCTGGCGCTGAAGGACCGCGTAGCGACGCGAGAGGGATCGTGGGAGCACCTCGCGCTGGTCGGGCGCGACCTCCTGCGCGGCGTCCCCCTGCACGACATCCCGCTGATGCGGCAGATCGCCGACAGGAGCGCCACGGCCTACTTCATCCAGCGCTGACCGGCGTGGGCGCCGCGAGTTGCAGGCGCGCGCGAAGCGTGGACGCGGTCAGCGCCCGCGTCTACAAAGGCCGGGCGAGAGGCTGGCTTCCGGCTGAACGGCTCGCGGGCTCGACAATCGCTAGGCAGGTCCTCTCCCCAGCTTGCTGGGGAACGCGGCGCGGAGCGCCGGATGGGGTGTGGCCCGCTGCAGCGACGCAGGGCGAGTTGCACGGCCGCCTCGGCGAACCAGCTTCGAGTCCATCCCTGCTTTCCGCACCCCATTCGGCCTTCGGCCACCTTCCCGCTTCGCGGAGAAGGGGAACGAGCCTTACGTCCTCGCTCCGGCTCTCGCACCTACCGCGCCGGCCGGACCATCCGCGTCATGATGTCGTCGCGCACGACGAACCGATGCCACAGCGCGCCGGCGAAATGCAGCGCGAACAGCACGACCAGGATCTGCCGCACCATCAGGTGGTGCGAGCCCCGCGAGCTGCGGCAGAAAGAAATAGGCGAGTAGGCCGACCAGCGCCGCCCCGATCAGATCGAGATAAAGCCCGGCATGCAGCGCACTCGCGAGCCATTCGAGAGCCGGATGCTGCGTCGGCGGCGGCGCCACCGTCCGCGCGGCGCAGAACGAGTTGCCACAGCATGACCGCGAGGATCGCGACGCCGACCGCGATATGGACGGGCGTCCAGGCGAACGCGACGTCGGTCGGCCGGCCGCCGTGCGCCGCCCGGAAAAGCCTGGTCATGTCGTCGCCGGCGAACCACTGAAAGGCGACGAGGACGAACGCAATCCAATGCAGCGCGATCTCGCGCGCGCTGTAACCTTTCGAAACCATCAAATTCCCCTCGCCTGCAGCGCCTCGGCGTAGACGCTCAGCATATCGCGCTTCATGCGCTCGAGCGAATAGACCTCGGCGACACGCACGCGCGACCGGCGGCGGATCGCGTCCCGCGCCGACGCGCCGAGCGCCAGCGCCGATTCGATCGCGGCGGCGAGCGCCGCCGCGTCGCCGGGCGGAACGATCCAGCCGGTGCGCTGCTCGGCCGGAGCGTCCGGCGGCGCAAGCAGGATTTCGCGCACGGGGCCGACGTCTGCGGCCACGGTCAGCGCGCCCATCGCCGCGGCCTCGATCGCGGTTCGCCCGACGCCCTCCGCTTCGCTCGCCGCAAAGACCGCGACGCTCGCGCCGACGAACGCCGCCGGCCGATCGGAAGAGGCGCCGACCCGCGCGACGATCGCCTTGACGCCCCGCGCGTCGGCGAACGCGTCGAGCTCGCGGGCGAACGACGACTTCGCCGCCTCGCCCGCGAGCACGAAGCGGACGTCCGCAAGGCCCTTTTCCGCGAGCAGGGCGGCGGCTTCGATGACGAGCTTGTGGCCCCGCGACGGCGCGAGCCGCGCCGGCGCCAGGACGACCCGTTCGTGCGGCGCCGCGCCCCAGCCCTGGCGCGCCTTGGCCACCCGCTCGCGGCTGACCGCGTCGGGCCTGAGCCGCGCGATATCGAGGCCAGGGCGCACGATTCTCAGCCGCAGGAGCGCGGCGGGAAAGATCTCCGCCGCGCGCCCGGCGGCGAATTGCGAGGAGGCGACGACGAGGTCGCCGTCCCCGATCGCCGCTTCGAAGCTCGAACGCGGCTTGCTGACCGGGCCCTCGCCGACAATGGCCGTCACCAGAGGCAGCTTCAGCCTGCGGCAGGCCCCGAGCGCAACCCAGGCGGCGGCGCGCGAGCGCGCATGGACGAGATCGACCCTCTCGGACTCGAGAACGCGCGCGAGCCGCCGCAGGTTGAGAGCCATGGCGAGGGGATTCTTGCTCGAGGCGGGAAAGGGAAGGTGCAGGCCCCCGAGCGCCTGCACTTCGCTCGCGAGTTCGCCCGGGTCGCTGGCGACCAGCGCCCGCGCGCCCGCCTCGACCAGCGCCGCGGCGACCGCCAGCGTCGACTGCTCGTCGCCGCCCGCGACGCGCGGCGGGACGATCTGCAGGACCGTGCGGCCGGCAAGCGGCGCTGTCGATGCGCGTCCGAAGGGGGAGAGCGGGTCGGCGCTCACGCGAGGCTTCGCTCGACCGGGGCGCAGTTGACAGGGGGCGCCGCCTCGGCCAAGCCGGCGCCGTCCAGGCCGCATGAGGTCGAAGCGCGGGCGTCGAGTCGCATCATGAGGGCGTATTGAACTTGTCGAACGAAGATCCGCAATATCTCACAGTCGGGAATCCCCCGGATCAACGACGTATCGCCTTTCGCCGCCGCGCGCCAGCGCGGCGCGGGGCGCCGGGGCTCGTCTGGCTTTGCGGCTACCGCTCCGACATGGAGTTCGACCAAGGCGAGCGCGCTCGACGCCGGGGCAGAACGGCTCGGTCTCGGCCTCCTGCGCTTCGACTATTCGGGTCACGGCAGCTCGGACGGACGGTTCGAGGACGGCACGATCTCGCGCTGGCTGGAAGAGACGCTGGCGATCGTGCGGGCCGAGACCGAGGGCCCGCAGGTCCTGCTCGGCTCGTCGATGGGCGGATATCTGGCGCTGCTTGCGGCGCGCGCGTTGATCCGGTCCGGCGAAGCGGTTCGGCTCGCGGGGCTCATCCTCATCGCGCCCGCGGTCGACTTCACCGAGGCCCTGATCTGGGAGCGCGCCCCGGAAGAGGCCCGGCGGGCGATCATGGAGGAGGGCGCGTGGCGGCGCCCTTCCGCCTATTCGGACGAACCTGACGTTTTCACTCGGGCGCTGATCGAGGACGGGCGGAAGCATCTCCTGTTCGGCGGCATGATTCGCACGGGCTGCCCAGCCGTCGTGCTGCAGGGCATGCGCGACGAGGACGTGCCCTATTCGCACGCGCTCGCGCTGATGCAGCGGCTCGGCGGCGATCCGGCGACGCTGACGCTGGTCAAGGACGGCGACCACCGGCTGTCGCGCCCGCAGGATCTGCAGCTTCTGTTCGACGCGCTGGAGCGGATGGTTTCAGCGCCTTTGTAGACGCGGCCGCTGGCCGCGTCAGCCGCGCTCACCGCGCGCGGCTACAGGGGGCGACCTATTCAACCCCGTAGCGGTGCAGGCCCGCGCCGTGGGCCTTGAGCCAAGCTTCCGCCCGGTTCGTTTCGGGGAAGGCGCGGCGGACGAGGCTCCAGAATTTCGGCGAGTGGTTCATGTGGACCAAATGCGCCACCTCGTGCGCGGCGAGGTAGTCGAGCACGAAGGGCGGCGCAAGGATCAGGCGCCAGGAGAAGCTGAGCCGGCCCGCCG
This sequence comes from uncultured Alphaproteobacteria bacterium, assembly GCA_963768555.1. Classification (GTDB taxonomy): domain Bacteria; phylum Pseudomonadota; class Alphaproteobacteria; order Rhizobiales; family Beijerinckiaceae; genus Roseiarcus. The sequence continues at coordinate 36,317 of CAVYIZ010000071.1, read as the reverse complement.
AGGAGCAGGAGCCCCAGCGGCTCACCGTGTCGCGCACCGCGATCCGCTTCGGCTGAACCCCGATCGCCTTCGCGTGGCGGGCGACCGCCGCCTCGATGTCCTGCATGGCCTCGCGCTTGAGGAAGTCCGTGACGCGGCGCGCCACGTGCGGCCGCTCGCCGGCGACGCAGATCAGCGGCTCGCCCTCGCCCGCCTCGAGCCACACGACCCCGCGCGCCCCCGGCCGGTGGACGATCCGGTGATCGACCCCGCGCAACGGCGTCTTCGCCGACGGCTCGAAGGCGACGGGGCGCGGCAGGCGCGCCAGCCTGACGCCGATCCAGGCGGAATGGCGCTCGGCGAATTCCCGCGCCGCCTTCAGCGAGGCGCGGGCCGGCATCGTCAGGAGCACGTCGCGCGTCGCCGCACGGACTCGCAGCGTGAAGCGTCGCGACCGCGGCGAGCGGTTGAGCGCGACGCGATAGACTTCGCCGTCATGGGCGACGTCGAGATGCGCCGGCTCCGGAGGACGATCGAAGAGACGCAGCAAACTGCCCATGGTCACCCAGGATTGGTCGTCGAACCTTGCCCGATTGCCCGTTTTGAAATGCTAACCCAGCCTCACGCTGAGTCGCTAGCGGCTCTAGAACTTAACCTGTGCCGTTTAACGGGCGCCTTCGTTATGGCTGACCTTCGTGCGCCCTGGTGTCCTTCGTGGTGAAATTTACCACAAAGAACACGAAGAAAGACGAAGACTTGGCCCTCGACCATCTGCCGGACGCCGATTCCTTCAGCGTAGGCGGATGTCGAGCCTGGGCGCCGGTTTCAAGAGCGTCGGCAGGCCCGCAGCGACGAACACGACCGCGTCGCAGGCCCGCGCGACCTCGCGATTGGCGCGGCCCTGCCAGTCGCGAAATTCGCGGCCGAGCTTCGTCTCCGGCACGAGAGAGAGCCCGACCTCGTTGGATACGAAAACCGCCGGGCCTTCGAGCGCGTCGATCGCCTCGGCGAGTCGGGAGATTTCAGCCTCGACGTCGCGGCCGGCGAGCATCAGGTTCGACAGCCACAGGGTAAGGCAGTCGATGAGAACGGCCCGGCCCGGCCGGGCGGCCGCCGAAAGCGACGCGGCGAGCGCGAGCGGCTCCTCGACCGTCGTCCAGCCGTCTCCGCGCTCGGCCTGGTGGCGCGCAATCCGCGCCGCCATCTCCGCGTCGCCCGCTTCGGCCGTCGCGAGATAGAGCCGCTCGCGCGCCGCGCCTTCCGCGAGGCTCTGCGCGTAGGCGCTCTTTCCGGCGCGCGCGCCGCCGAGCACGAGCACGCTGCGGGCTTGGACCAGCTTCGGCTGCATTGATCAGCCCGGCTGAGCTCGCGGCGCGCCATCCTCCCCCGCTTGCGGGGGAAGGGGACCGTGCGAAGCATGGTGGAGGGGGCCGCCGGCCTCGATCATTTCCATTGCGAGGCGCATGATCCCATCGGCCGCGTCATCGAGGCCCGAGAGAACGTCGGCGGCGGCAATACGGCACACCGTCACGCCCTGCGCGCGAAGCCATGCGTCGGGCCGCGCGTCGCGCTGTGGCCGGTCCTCGACGTCGTGACTCATCCCGTCGATCTCGACCGCGAGGCGCGCCTTGGCGCAGTAGAACTCGAGCACATAGGGTCCGATCGGATGTTGGCGGCGAAAGGCCGGCATTCCCGCCGCCCGCGCCTCGGCCGGCTCCACAGCGTGGGCTCCGAAGCGGAAAGCGCGCGGCGAGGCTTTCGCTCTGGGGCGACGGTCTGTCGCGGCGCTCTCATGCGTCCCTCCCCCTCCACCATGCTTCGCATGGTCCCCCTGTCCCGCTTCGCAGGGGAGGATAAGACTGGTGCCTGGCGCGAGCAATCCTACCCCGCAAAGTCGAGCGGGCGGACGCCCGGATCGCAGATGAGGAACCGTTCGTTCGGCATCCACCACACCTCGTCAGGCCGGAACCGGTCGATCGCCGCCCAGTCGAAGCCGCAGTGGTTCGACGCGAGCCACACCACGCGCCCGGCATGCTGGAGCAGCATGGGCTCGATATGCGCGCCGGTGAACGAATTGCCGATGATCATGATGGTGGGGCCCGGCCGGCCGGACGTCTGAACGTAGTCGCCGTAGGGGTCCGCCGTCAGCAGCGTCTTCTCGCCCTGAGGCAGCGTAAGCTCCTCGGCTTCCTCGGTCACGCTGTCCTGCACGCCGAGCATCCGCGCGAGATCGCCGCCCTGGTGCGGCGAGGGCGCCGCCAGCGCCGTCGCCGGGTCGAGGCGCCAGCCGGGATGGCCGTCGGCCGCGACGACGGAATTATAGGCCACGAGGGCGCCCAGCGCCGTCCAGTGGGTGTCGTGGAGAAAATAGGCCTGGCCCTCGGATCGCGCCTCGGCCATGACCGGCCGCAGGTCGACCGCCTCGACCCGCCGCGCCGCGAGCCCCTGGAGAAAGAGATCGTATTCGGTGCGCCGGCCCCTGTTCTGCGCCCAGTCCGGCAGATCGTCCTGATAGACGGTCGCCGCATTGGGGGGCGGAGCGACGAGAAAGCGGATTTTTCGGCGGGCGAGATCGTCTCTCATCGCCGCGATCAGGTCGACCGCGTCCGCCACCCTCTGGTCGCGCACGACGAGCCCGGCGCTCTGCCGCACGGCCTCCTCGCCGAGATAGAACATTCGCCCGTCCCGCCCCACGAGCACCGTATCGGAGCCCATGCCGAGTATCGGCTTGGTCAGGTCCTTGTGCGCCCGGATCATCGCCTGCCTGAGGCCGAAGTGATCCTTGAGATAGGCGTCGAGCTCCGCCGGCAATGCGAGCCAGTTGGCGCCGGTCGTCGGAATCCGCGGCGACGGCGCGAGCCTGCGTCCCTCCCTGAGCACAGTCGCCGGGCTGTCGGGCGCGACGAGCCCGACGACGAGCGGGGCTGCGATCAGGAGGAGCGCGAGCACGGCGAAATGTCGGCGGCGGCGGTTCAGCATGCCCTTTCAGGACCGGCGACGACATTAGGGCGCTTCGCGTCTTTTCGTGTCCTTTGTGGCGACAAGAGTTTCACCACGAACAACACGAAGAGGCGCCAAGGAGTGCGACGCCGACCGTCACCGCTTGCACCAAATTGGGACACGCTCGATGGGGGCGTCATCGCGTTCAACCGGCGAAGCCGATCGGGCGGGCGCCTGGATCGCACACCAGGAACCGCTCGGTCGGCGCCCACCACACTTCGTCCGGCTTCAGCCTGTCGATCAGCTTCCAGTCGAAGCCGCACTCATGATGGTGGATCCAGATTGCGCGTCCGACACGTTGCGCGAGCATCAACGGGAAATAGCTCTGGGTGAACGAATCGCCGATCACCATGACGGTCGGTCCCGGACGGCCGGTCGTGATGACGTGATCCGGCATGATGTCCTTCGACAAAGCCTCGTCCGTCCCGCTTTGCGAAAGGGCGAACGTATCCATTTCCTCGCTTACGTCGTCCTGGACGCCGAGAATGCGCGCGACGTCGCCGCCTCTGCGCAGTTCGGGCGGGCCCAGCGACGTCGCCGGATCGAGACGCCAGTCCGGATGGCGGTCCGCCTCGACGACGGCGTTGAATCCGGCCAGCGCCGCGCGCCGCGTCCAATGCGCGTCATACATGAGATAGGCCTCTCCTTGCGCCCGGACCGCCTGCATCACCGGGCGCAGGTCGACCGTCTTGACTCCGCGCGCGGCGAGACCCTCGAGAAAGAGATCGTATTCCGTCTTCTTCCCCTTGTTTTGCGCCCAGAACGGAAGATCGCCCTGGTAGATGGTGGATGAGTTCGGCGGGACGGCCACGATAAAGCCGACGCCTTTCCTGGCGAGGGCGTCGCGCATGGCCGCGACGAGATCGACCGCGTCGGCTATCCGCTGGTCGCGCAGAACAAGCCCGGCGCTCTGACGCACCATCTCGTTACCCTCGTAGAACATGCGCCCGTCGCGACCGATCAGGGCCCCGGAGTTCACCTTGAGGAGCACGGGGTGGGTGAGATCCTTGTGCAGGCGGATCATTGCGTAACGCAGGCCGAAGTGATCCTTGAGATAGGCGTCGACCTGGCCGGGAAGGGCAAGCCAGCCCGCCGGCGTCGCGTCGAGTTGCGGCGGGGGCGCGAGTCTGCGCCCCTCCTTGAAGACGAATTCCGGGCTGTCCGGCAGGACGACGCCCCAGACGAGCGGCGTCGCGAGCATAAGAAAGCCCAGCGCCGCGAACCAGCGACGATAGCGAAAGAGCATGCCGGTTCGGACCGCGGTTCGGCCGCGGCGGCCGGAGCGAACGGACGCGCGGGTCTCGGGAGGCGAAGTCGTCACGTCAGCCATGCTATCGGACAGCCGCATTTTGGGAGGCGAAGTTGAGCGGTCTTGCGCCCGGTTCGCAATAGAGCCCGCGTTCGGTCGGCATCCACCAGACTTCGTCGGGGCGAAACTTTTCGATCAGCTTCCAGTGGAACGCACAATGCCGGTAGTGCAGCCAGACTGCGCGTGCGGCATGCTGGGACAGCATCGGCGGGAAATCGGTCTGGGTGAACGAATCGCCGAGGATCAGAATGGTGAGGCCCGGCGCGCCCGACGCGAGGAGAAGGTCGGGCGTCGCATCTTCCGACAGGAATTCCGGCTTTGCCTTTTCCGGCAGCCGCAGCTCCTCGACGCTCTCCGTCGCGCCGTCCTCGACCCCGAGCATGCGGATAAGATCGCCGCCTTTCAGCGCAGTCGCCGGCGCCAGCGCGGATTTTGGAGCGAGCCGCCAGTCCTGATGGCCGTCGGCCTCGACGAGGGCGTTGAAGGCCGCCAATGCGCCGCGATGGCTCCAATGGGTGTCGTGCATCAGATAGACGTTTCCCCCGGATCGGGCCGCGATCAGCGCCGGCCTCAGATCGATCGCCTTCACGCCGCGATCAGCGAGCTCCTCAAGCAGGAGGTCGTATTCGGTCGTCCTGCCGCGGTTCTGCGCCCAGACCGGAAGATCGTCCTGGTAGACGGTGGACGAATTCGGCGGCATGGCGACAAGAAATTTTACCCCGCGAGGCGCCAACTCGGACTTCATCTGGCCGATGAGGTCGGCGACCTCGGACACTTTTTGATCGCGCAGAACGAGTCCGGCGCTCTGGCGGACCATTTCGTCGCCCATATAGAACATCCGCCCATCGCGACCGATCAGCACGGGTCCGTCGCCCCGACCCAACAGCGGCCTGATCAGGTCCTTGTGCGCGCGGATCAGGACGCGCCGCAGGCCGAAACGGTCCTTGAGATAGGCGTCGATCTCGCCCGGCAAAGCGAACGCCGCCGCGAAGTTTTCGGGCGCCTGCGGCGGCGGAGCCGGCCGCCGGCCCTCCTTCAGCACCGAAGCCTCGCCGCCCGGCAGCACCGCGCCGACGACGAGCGGGGTCGCGATGAGCGCGAATGCGGCCAGAGCGAAGAATCGGCGATGGCGAAACAGCATCGCGCCGTCAGAACTTGAAATAGAGGAACGGGCTGTAGGCGCCCGAGGCGACGGTGATCATCGAAAAGACGAGCAGCGCGAAGGTCCACCCCGTGTCGGCGGCGGCGCGCAGGATGAGCGGGGCCGAGAGGCGCGGCAGCCAGCGCGGCAGGACCGCCAGCGCGCAGCCGATGATCAGGGTCACGATCGCCCGCTCGCTCAACGCGTCATGCATGTCGAAGCTGACGTCGCCGACGCCGTTGCGGCCGACGAGGCTCGCGTAATAGTCGAGCGCGGTCGAAAGGTCGGCTGAGCGGAACAGCACCCATCCGCCCATCACGGCAAGCAGCGCATAGAGCCAGCGCGTCCATGCCGGAACGCGGGCGAGCCGCCTCTTCAGCCCGAGGCGTTCGAGGACGAGAAACGCGCCGTGCCAGAAGCCCCACAGGACGAACGTCCAGTTCGCCCCGTGCCAGACGCCGCACAGCACGAACACGGCGACGAGGTTGCGGTAGGTCTGAAGGTTCGAGCCGCGATTGCCGCCGAGCGGGATGTAGAGATAGTCGCGCAGCCACGACGACAGCGACATGTGCCAGCGGCGCCAGAACTCGGTGATCGAGAGCGACGTATAGGGCAGAAGGAAATTGCGCGGGAAGGTGAAGCCGAGCACGATGCCGAGCCCGATCGCCATGTTCGAATAGCCGGCGAAGTCGAAATAGATCTGGACCGTATAGGCGATGAGGCCGATCCAGGCCTCGGGCATGGTCCGATGGGGGACGTGATCGAAGGCGACCTGCGCCAGCGGCGCGACGACGTCGGCGATCAGCACCTTCTGCGCCAGCCCGATGATGAAGATGCGCGCGCCGACGGATGCGCGCCCGAGGGTCTGGCGGCGCTTGTCGAGCTGGCGGGCCACCGTCTTGTAGCGGACGATCGGACCGGCGACGAGCTGCGGAAAGAGGGAAATGTAGAGCGCGACGTCGACCGGATCGCGGTTGGCGCGGAAGCGGCGCCGGTAGACGTCGATAATGTACGACAGGCAGTGAAAGGTGAAGAACGAGATGCCGAGCGGCAACTCGATTTTGGTGTGGCCGAAGTCGTAGCCCAGCGGCTTCAGGAGAGCGGCGAAATTGGCGGTGACGAAGTTCGCGTATTTGAAGATTCCGAGCACCAGGAGATTGCCGGCGACCGCGAGGCCGAGCGCCCATTTTCGGCGCGAGCCGGCGTTGCGGTCGATGACGATCGCCGCGACATAGTTGAAGGCGATGGCGAAGAGGAGGATCAGCAGGAAGCGCGGCTCGCCCCAGGCGTAGAAGACGAGCGAGAACAGGAGCGTGACGATGTTCTTGCCGACGACGGTCGGGGTCAGGACGTAACAGGCGATGAAAATCGGCAGGAAATAGAAAAGGAACGTGACCGAGGAAAACACCATGCCCGAATTCGCCTTCGCCTCGCCTGCCTGACTTGCGCCCCCTCTCCCCTTGCGAGAGAGGGCTCGGGGGTGAGGGGATCGCTCATCCCTCTTCGGCGACACCTTCTCCCGCCATAGAGCGTCCGGAAGGACGCCCGTCTGAAGACCGGCGATGGGAGAAGGGCGGCCGACCCCTATACCTTCGTCCTCGCCGGCCGCAAAGAATCCATTTGCATGGCGAAAATGGGGAGACGGCCGCCTAAATCATCGCCATGCGGCCTTCAGCGCGCTCAGCCCGTGAAAATGGTAAGCGTCGCGATATTGTGGCTTTTCGGCGAGCCTCAGCCCCGGCAGGCGGGCGAACAGGATCGGCAAGGCGGTCGCCATCTCGAGCCGCGCGAGCGGCGCGCCGACGCAGAAATGGATGCCGGCGCCGAAAGCCACGTGCGGGTTGGGCTCCCGCCCGGCGTCGAATACGTCCGGGGCCGGGAAGCGCTCGGCGTCGCGGTTGGCGGCGCCGAGCAGGAGCCCGATCTTGTCGCCCTTCCTCAACCTCACTCCGGCGAATTCCGCATCCTCGAGCGCGTAGCGGGCGAAGAGATGGAGCGGCGCGTCGAGCCGCAGCAGCTCTTCGACCGTCGCGGCGCGCGCCTTGTCGCTCGCGAAGGCCTCGCGCGGGTCGACGCCGTGCTCGAGCATCGCCTTTGCGCCGTTGCCGATGCCGTGCACGGTCGCCTCATGACCGGCGTTGAGCAGCAGGATGCAGGTCGCGACGAGTTCGTCCTCGCTGAGCTTGCCGCCGTCGCTTTCCGCGACGAGCAGCTGACTGATGAGGTCGTCGCGCAAATCGGAGCGGCGCGCCCGGGCGTAGCCGCGCATGAAAGCGGCGAACGCGCGCGACGCCTCCGCGGCGCTCTCCTCGACCGCGCGGGTCACGCCGAACTGGTACATTGCGACCATCCTGTGCGACCAGTCGAGCATCCGCGGCCCAAGTTCGCGCGGGAAGCCGAGCAGGTCGGCGATCACCGCGACCGGGATGGGCGACGCGAAGTCCTCGATGAGGTCGGCGGCGCCGCGCGCCTCGAAGGCGTCGATCCGCTCGTGCGCGAGCGCGGCGATGCGCGGCCCGAGCTTCTCCACCTGGCGCGAGACGAAGGCGCGGTTGACCAGGTTCCGGAGCCGCGTGTGCTCGGGCGGCTCCATTTCGAGAATCGAATGGCGCTCGAGCGCGTCGAACGGGGCGAGATGGGCCTTGGGTTCCGGCCAGCCGAGCTCTGCCCTGCTCATCACGTGCAGGATCTGGCGGCCGAAGCGCCGGTCCCGCAGCAGGGCCGAGACGTCGGCGTGGGCGGCGAAGCACCAGAAGCCGTAATCCTCCCAGAAGAAGACGGGCGCCTCCGCGCGGATCGCGGAATAGGCCGGGTAAGGGTCGTTGAAGAAGGCCGGATCGCGCGGATCGAGGCGAACGCGCCGGCGGGCGGCGTCGATGGTCGGAGTCATCCGCCGAAGCTAGCCCAGCGGATAGGCCGCCTCAACGACGTAGGGGCCGCCGCCCGAGCCGTCGCGCGCAGAGAAGAGGACGAACCGCTCCGCCGTGAAGGTTTCCACTGCGAGCGTCCCGCGCGAGGCGAGATAGTCGGCGAGCGCGCGCGCGCCGACTCCGCGCAGGCGGGCGAGCGTCACATGCGGCATGAACTTGCGCGTTTCGGGCGCAAGGCCGACCCGCCTCAGGCGGCGCTCCTGCTCGGCCTGTAGCTCCATCAGCGCCGGCTCCGCCTTGATCCGGGCGACGAGCGCGCGCGGCTTGTCGCCGCCGAACCATCCGAGCCCGTCGAAGCGAACCGGCGCGGCGGGGCGGCGGATCTCGTCGAGCGTCTCGGCGATGTCGTGCGCCGTCCGCGCGTCGACGTCGCCGACGAAGCGCAATGAGACGTGATAGTCCTCGGGCTGGAGCCAGCGCGCGCCGATCACGCCGCCGCGCGCGAGCGCGATCTGGCCGACGACGCTCTGAGGCAACTCCAGTCCGGTGAACAGACGAGGCATTGCGCCGCTACCTCCGACGCTGATGACCATAATCGCCGAATCGGTCGGGATCACATCCTGCGCAGTCTGATCGCGGCGCGTCGCAGCCGCCATGCCGTAAATTGTCCACCCGCGAGCTAACACGCGGCAGCTCCGGTCTTACCGACTTCCCGAGTTGCGCCGACCTACTTCTTCGCCATGGCGACGCTGATGAGGCCATTCAGAGCACTGTGGGCTCCCCAACTTGCCTTGGCCGTATTGCGTTCAGCAACCGGCCACTGGCGCGCTGAAAACAAGATGGCGGCCTGAATGTAAGGAGACACCGCTGCATACGTGGAACTAAGTGTCCGTTCCGAAAGTTGTTGAGTCCCGTGAATTCGGTTGTGATTCCATAGAAGGCGGACTAATTCGGGGCCGCCATGTGGACGAACGAGAACCGAGCGAAATACAAGCGGGATCATTTGCGATACCCGAGCGACCTGACGGATGAGGAGTGGGCGCATGTCGAACCGCTCATTCCTCCGGCGAGGCGAGGAGGCCGCAGGCGCGAAACAGACATGCGAGAGGCGCTCAACGCCGTCATGTACGTGCTGAGCACGGGATGCGAATGGCGTTACCTTCCCAAGGATTTGCCGCCGCGCAGCACCGTCTATCGATACTTCTGCGATTGGGGCATTGATGGCGTGTTGGATCGCATCCATGACGCGCTCTACGAAAAGTGTCGTGAGCAGGCCGAACGCGAGGCCAGCCCAACCGCCGCCATCATCGACAGCCAGAGCGTGAGAAGCGCGGAAAAAGGGGGGGCCTCGATCGATCCGCACGGGTTCGATGCGGGAAAGAAGATCAAGGGCAAGAAGCGTCATGTTCTCGTCGACACCCAAGGGCTGCTGATGCAGGCCATCGTTCATTCCGCCGACGTCCAGGACCGCGACGGCGGCGTTTTGCTGCTGGCGACGCTGTTTGGCCGGTTCCCCTATCTCGAAAAACTGTTCGCCGACAGCGCCTATCAAGGGCCGATCTTCGCCGACGCGCTCGCCAAAATGCTGTCTCGGGTCAAGATCGAGATCGTCAAACGATCCGATCAGGCGAAAGGCTTCGTCACGCTGCCCAAGCGCTGGATCGTCGAGCGAACGATCGCCTGGCTCAACCGCTGCCGAAGATTGGCCAAGGACTGGGAGAACCTCAACGTTACAGCCCTCATGTTCCTTCGCTTCGCGTCCATCCGCCTCATGTTGCGAAAACTCTGCAATCCCGCATAAACTTTCAAGTCGAACTCTAAGCGTCTTACGCCGTGCATGATCACCAAAGCTCTCCGACAAAAATCGCCGCTACGGCGCGAAGAGCTTCATGTCGGTTGGCGTCTTGGAAAATAGACATCGCTACCTTGACGTCGGAATCCTGATGATCACTGGACTGGCGGAGCGCCGCCAAAATCCACATGTTCTGCCAGTCGGCTAGACTTGGGTCTTTTAGCAGCGACCAGAGCGTTTTGCGTACCTCGCTGTCATCCAAAAACTTGGCAACGTAAGACGCATAGATCTGCGTCATGGCGGGTCGTAGCTTGAAAGAGTCAAGTACATGATCAAGCGCAAAATCTGAGCCTGCTTTGGAAAACAAAGGCAGGCAAAATCGCTCGATGTTCTCTTCCTGACCTGGGTATTCGGACGCGGAGTCGAACAGCACCGTGGTGGCTTTCAGCTCTAACTCCTCTTCATCTATTTCGTCTTCATTCCATTCGGATTGAAAGCCGTAGTCGGCGTCAAATTCATCGCCGTCAGTCTGGTGCGCAATTTCGGCGACGGCTGCTACAAAGAGGGCTTCGAGGTCAGGTTCTTCCGAGAAAAGAGCAGCTTTTGGCATCAACACAGATTTGTTTTCGTTAAGCACAAGACCATAGCTACGAAAAATAGGAATGAGTTGTCGTAAAAGTAGATCGGCGGCTTCGACGCTGTCCACAAATACATAGAGGTCGTCGACATAGCGGGCGGAAGGCACACCGTATTCGTCAAGAAAGCGGTCTATTGGAGTAAGGTAATAATTCCCGAAAAGATCGGAAGGATACATGCCTTGTAGAATGCCTCGCGAACTTCGATCGCCAGTATAGCTAGTTAGAATCGCTTCAAGCCGGGCGGAGAGTGCTGGCGCATAACCTGAGTCGTTTAGTACGTTATATAAGCGTATGAAGATTGAGAGAACCGAAAAAATTGGCTACATCCACCTTCAGAATGTACTTTCTGCCTTTCGCCTTGGTATGCGTGGCAAGCGCCTTCTGCAGGGCGTTCCAGCACACGCGTGTTGGCAAGAACATGCTTGCGCTGTCAGGTTCAGCCAGCTGGTGACTGAACGAGCGACTCCCGTCTGTCTTGGACTGAATGATAGGCGCGGCCTGATCAGCGAGCGCCTGATAGAACAGGCGGTCGTGCGGCAAAAGGATGCTCCCGGGTCGGGAAAACGCAGGTCCGTGACGCTTCGAGGGCACCGCAACACGGATGCGAAAGGACTTCGGGACCTCGATGGTTAGCGGCAGGCCAGCGATATACTGGCCGGATTTGAGGGCGGTAGTGACTTTCCCGACGAGCTCATCGCTTGCCTTGCTATAAATGAACCCGAGGTGGGGGGCGTAAATAAAATCCGTGCGCAAGTCGTGGCTAACGCGTTTCCGCGCAAGTGACCAGTCGATTTTGGCGAGCATCGGTCCGTCCATGCCGAAGGCCGCGCCTGCTTTTATTTCCGCCATAGGTCCCGTTCCTGTTGGCCTGCCTCAGAATGAGGTCCAGCGAGGAAAAACACAACGACAGAGACGGGCAGTAATAATGGACGCAGGCGAAATGGCTGCTGGCCGCACCCAGAAAGTCGCCCACGCCAATCAGGCTCGCCACGCGCAGATGCGGCCGGACGGAAGCGCCTTCTCGCATGGATGAAAGGGCGGGGCCGGCCGACCGGAAATGTTAACCCTATTCCCGCTGGACCCGGGGGAGTCGTCGGGACTTGTCGTAAGCCTTTGATAAATATAGATTCGGAAAAGGAAATGAAGACTTTTTGCAAATTGTCCGGAGGCAAAATGACACTTCAATTGGGCTGCCCACGCGCCCCGAAGCGGTCCTGCAAATCCTGTAGGGCGCGGTCGGTGACCGCGCCCCCGCCCCGTTCGGCGACGGCGGCGACCGCGCTCAGCGAGCGCGGCTACAACGGCGACCGCAGGAACGCAGGAAAGTTGCAGCTTCCGGCGCCCAGGCGATTGAAACTCCTTGAGGCGCAGCCGGAACGGCGCCCCTACCCCCGCTCCTTCGAGATGAACTGCCGGAACCGCTCCGACGTCGCGCCGGAAAAGAGCGCGTCCGGCTCGCCCTCGGCCTCGACCAGCCCCTGATGCAGGAACATCACCCGGGTCGAGACGTCGCGGGCGAAGCCCATCTCGTGGGTGACGACCAGCATGGTGCGGCCCTCCTCGGCGAGCGCGCGCATGACGCGCAGCACCTCGCCGACGAGCTCGGGATCGAGCGCCGAGGTCGGCTCGTCGAACAGCATCACCTTCGGCCGCATGGCGAGCGCGCGGGCGATTGCGGCGCGCTGCTGCTGCCCGCCGGAGAGATGGGCGGGATAGTAGTTCCACTTGTCGGCGATGCCGACCTTGGCGAGCAGCGCTTTCGCCTCCTCGACGCATTCGGCGCGCGGCCGCTTCTGCACATGGACGGGCGCCTCGATGAGGTTCTCGAGCACCGTCAGGTGCGACCACAGGTTGAAGCTCTGGAACACCATGCCGAGCTCGGAGCGGATGCGGTCGACCTGCCGCCGGTCGGCGGGCTCGGCATGGCCGTCGCCGCGCCGGCGCATCTTGATCACTTCGCCGGCGACGGTCACGACTCCCTCGTCCGGCGTCTCGAGCAGATTGATGCAGCGCAGGAACGTGCTCTTGCCCGAGCCCGACGAGCCGAGGATCGAGATCACGTCGCCGTCGTTGGCGGTCAGCGAAATGCCCTTGAGCACTTCGAGCGAGCCGAAGCGCTTGCGCATTCCTGACGACTTCGAGGGCGGGCGTCTCGGCGGGCATGCTCGTTTCCCCTCTAGCTCGGCCGCGCGCGCAGGTGCGGCGAGAGGCGCCGCTCGAGGCCCAGGAACGCGGCGCCGATGACGTAATTGATGGCGAAGTAGATCGCGCCCGCGAGGATCAGCGGCAGGTAGGTGACGAGCGTGTCGTTGCGGATTTTCAGCGCGACGCTCAACACGTCCCACAGCGTGATGAGCGAGACGAGCGCGGTCGCCTTCACCATCGAGATCATCTCGGTCGAGTAGGCGGGCAGCCCGTGGCGCAGCGCGATCGGGAAAATGATCCGCCGGAACAGCAGCAGGCTCGACATGCCGCAGGCCCGCGCCGCCTCGACCTGCGCCGTGCGGCACGGCGAGCAGCGCGCCGCGAAAAATCTCCGCCTGATATCCGGCGGTGCAGAGCCCGAGCGCCAGCACCGCCGCAGTCGAAGGGGTCGCGCAGGAACGGCCAGAAGATGCTGTGGCGCACCGCCGGCAGCGAGGCGAGGCCGTAGTAGACGATGAAGAGCTGGATCAGGAGCGGCGTGCCGCGAAAGAGGGCGACATAGGCGCGCGCGATCGCCTTGAGCGGCTTCGAGTCGCTGACCCGCATCCACGTCACGCCCGCCGCGACGATCGCGCCGAGGATCACCGACAGCGCCCAGACTTCGAGCGTCAGCGGCACGGCGGCGAGGAGCCGCATGAATGTCGCGCCGACGAAGCCCCAGTCCATCGCCCTACCCCGCAGCGCGGCGCATGCCGCGGGTCGCGCGCGCTTCGGCGACGTCGAACACGCGGGTCGAGACGAGCGTCATGACGAGATAGAGCGCCATCCCGCCGAGATAGAAGGCGAACGGCTGGTGGGTCGAGCCGGCCCCGACCTGGCTCACCCGCATGAGCTCGGTGAGGCCGGTGACGGAAATGAGCGAGGAGTCCTTCAGCGCCACCTGCCACAGGTTTCCGAGGCCGGGCAGCGCGAAGCGCAGCACCTGCGGCGCGATGATGCGGCGGAACATGAGCAGCCGGTTCATGCCGACGCTGACCGCCGCCTCGAGCTCGCCCTTCGCGATGGCGAGATAGGCGGCGCGGAACACTTCCGCCTGATAGGAGCCGGAAATGACGCCGACCGCGAGCGCGCCGGCGAGGAACGACGGGCACGCCGACGAACCCTTCGATAGCCCACGAGGTTTGCGAGGCCCGTCAGCAGGGTCGACGTGCCGAAATAGACGAAATAGACGACCAGCAGTTCGGGCAGGCCGCGGAAGAGCGCCGCATAGGCTTCGCCCGCCGCGCCGGCGAGCCGATGCCCCGACAGCCGCGCCCATGCGACGAGCGCGCCGATTGCGGCGCCGATCAGAAGGCCGCAGGCCGAGACGAGCAGCGTCATCGCCGCGCCCTGGAGCATGGCGAGGCCCCAGCCGCCCGGGCCGAAGCCGAATATGCCGAAGACGCCCACGTCCCGCCGCCCTCGACGCGAGGCGCGCCGCCCCGTCTTCACGACGGACGGCGCGCTTCAAGGCCTTATGGAGTGGTGTCGATCTTGAACCACTGCATGCTGTATTTCTTCACCGAGCCGTCGGCGAAGGCCGCGTCGAGCGCCTTGTTGAACTTCGCGGTCAGGTCCGCATCGGACTTGCGCAGCCCCATCCCCTCCCCGACGCCGAACACGTCGCCGATGAACTCGGGACCGACGATGGCGAAGTCCTTGGCGTCGGGCTTGTCGAGCGCCGCCGCGATCGTCGGATAGTCGTCGAGCGCCACGTCGATGCGTCCGGACTTGAGGTCGAGGTCGCGGTCGTCGGTCGTCTTGTATTCTTTGACGGTGGCGACGTCCTTCAAATACTTATTGGCGAAATTGGCGTGCGTCGTCGACACCTGGACGCCGATCGTCTTGCCCTTCAGCGCCGCCTGGACCGCCTTGATCGCGGCGTCGCCGGCGGCCGGGTCCTTGCTGGTGTTCACCACCTTGCCGGGCCCGAGCGCCTTGGCGACCGGGCTGTCCTTCGCCGCCATGAAAGCGGCGGGCGGCGCGGCGTAGGGCTTCGAGAAGTCGATCTCCTTCTTGCGCTCCTCGGTGATCGACATGCCGTCCATGATGACGTCGAACTTGCCCGCCTTCAGGCCGGGGATCATGCCGTCCCAGTCCTGGGCGATGATCTTGCACTCGACATTGATGCGCTTGCAGAGATCGTTGGCGAGGTCGACCTCGAAGCCGACGATCTTGCCGCTCGAGTCGGTCAGGTTCCAGGGTTCGTAGGCCCCCTCCATGCCGATGACGACGGTCTTCCAGTCCTTGGCGAAAGCCGCGGGCGCCGCAGCCAGCGCTGCGGCGAGCGTTGCGCCGACGACGACGGATTTCAAGAAATGCGAGCCCATATTCCCTCTCCCGTTTACGGCGTCCTTCAGGCGACCCCGCGGGCAGAGCCGGCCGGGTCGCGGCCTCCCGCGGAAACCCGAATGAAACCATACAGGCGGCCCAGACGATTGGGAATGCGGGCGGATGCTGAAATATTGGTGGGGATGCTAATATCGGCGGGAATGCTGATCTTCCGAACAATCTGCACGATGGCCAAGAGGGTCTTTTCAATGCGCGGTAGCGAGGAGACTTGCCGCGGCCATGTTTGCTTGTTTTCCGCCGGCAACGCGAGCTTGCTGTCGCGCTCTTAGTCAGTTTTGCGCCGCCGCGCTCAAAATCCACAAGCGCCCGGGGTCCTGCCTGCAAGGGTCGGCCCGAGATTAATACCCAATCCAACATCGCGCCCGCGGCGCGGCATGGAGCGGCGATTATTCCATCCGGCTGTAGACATGGAAAGTGCGATACTGCATTTGTCTTGGGCATGCGCACGTCACGAGGCAAAAAGTGGCGTCTCCCGGCCGATCGTTCCTGATCGCGGACGGACTGGAGTTGGTTTACCCTCCGCGGATGCCCGAGCCCGCCGACAGACTGACGCCCGCGACGCCTGAAGACGTCGCGTCGGCCCTAGCCTTCGCGCTGCGCTTTCCAGGGTCGCAAGCGCGTCCACAACGCCGACGAGATCATGGCGAAGATCGTGGCGCGGCGGCTTGTGGAGCACCTGGAGCGCGCCGGCTTCGCCATCATGAAGCGCCCGCCGATCGGCGGCGGCGCGGCGCGCCCCGATAGCAGCCCTCGGCGCGCTCCGGCGCTTGGCCGCCGGCAAAAAGGCGAGGCTCGCGTCTTATTGTTTTCGTCCCGCCGCGCTAATGTCCCCGCGCCAACTTTCAGGAGGAAAGCCGCATGTCCACGCCGATCGGGAAATTCGTCTGGTACGAATATATGGGCGACGACCTCAAGGCCGCGGTCGACTTCTATTCCCCGATCCTCGGCTGGACTGCGGAGGACAGCGGAATGGCCGACTTCGAATACAAGGTGGTTTCCGCCGGGGGGACGCCGATCGCGGGCATGATGACCATTCCCGCCGACGCCAGGGCGATGGGCGCGAGGCCCTCGTGGATGGGCTATATCTGGGTGGAAAACGTCGACGCCGCGCTGCCGAAGCTGATGGCGGCCGGCGGAAAGGTGTTCAAGGCGCCGACCGACATTCCCGACGTCGGCCGATTCGCCGTCGTCGCCGACCCTTACGGGGGAACCTTCATGCTGTTCCGCGACTCCGACGGCGCCCCGCCTCCGGCCCCGCCGCCCGGCGCGCCGGGCACGGTCGGCTGGCACGAACTGCACGCCGACGACGGCGCAAAAGCCTTCAGTTTCTATTCCGACTTCTTCGGCTGGAACAAGGAAGGCGAGTTCGACATGGGGCCGATCGGCGTCTACCACCTGTTCAACACTCGCCATGGCGAGCACGGCGGCATCATGACCCGCATGCCGCAGACGCCGATGTCGTTCTGGCTCTACTATTTCAACTTCGAGGGCGCGGACGTGGCGGCCGAACGGATCACGGCTGGCGGCGGCCGGATCATCAACGGCCCGCATGAGGTGCCCGGCGGGCAATGGATCGTGCAGGCGCACGACCCGCAGGGCGCGATGTTCGCGGTGGTGGCGCCGAAGCGGTGACGCACGCAGAGCGCGGACGGCCAAGCGCTGCTAGCCGACGGCGAACCACCGTCGGCAGGCGCGGCTGAAGCTGGTCGGATCGGCGTAGCCTAGCCGAGCGGCCATTGCGTCGCGCCTGAGCTCGCGCGCCTCGAGCATCGCGCAGGCGCGCTCGCGCAGCACGCCGTCGAGCAGGCCGCGAAAGGAGACGCCTTCCGCCGCGAGCCGGCGCACCAGGGTTCGCCGGGAAAGTCCGAGGCGTCGCGCCGCTTCGTCCTCGCCGAGCCGGCGGGGAAGCGCGGCCGAAATCCGCTCCAGTTCGCGCGCAAGCGACGTCGTGCCGCCGATGCGCCGGGCGCCCTCTTCGAGCTCGGCGATGGCGTTCGCATGCAGCGTGGGGTCGGCGAAGGGCGAGGCGCGCCGGCAGAGGGGGGCGGGCGCTTCGAAGGCGAAGTCCGGCCGACCGAAGCGCGCCGCGCACGTCAGGAGCGCGCGGAGCCTTGCGGCGTGGGCGGGTGGGGGCCAGGGAAAGTCGATCGCCGCATGCCGAAGGTCCTCTTCGAAGACCTGGGCGAACATGGCGTTCATGGACAGAGCCACGGCCTCCGCGACGGCGCGCCAGACCGCGTCGTCGGTCGCCCCGTCCTGCGCGATGACGAGGCGCCGGAGGCGGGCGTTCGTCTCGAGGCGCAAGGTCAGATAGGGCGCGCGCACCCGCCCGTAGCGGGCAGCGACGGCGAGCGCCTCGTCCGGATTCGCCGCGCTGCGGATCGCGACGTCGAGCCCGCCCTGCAGGGGAGCGGACCAGGCCGCGCCCGCATCGACCGCCCAGGCGGACCCGCGGATGCGGGTGAGATTGGCGGCGAAGGCGAGCAAAGCGTCGGCGGGCGCTTCCGATCCCGCCGCATTCAGCGCCTGTTCGTCGAGCCCGGTCCCCTCGAGCAACGCGGCGCGCTCCGCCGGGGTCGACCCGAAGCGGCGCAGCAGCGCGCGCGCATAGGCGCCGGATACCGGCGGACTTCTTCGGCGGCGATCAGATGATGCGTGAGCCGTCATCTGGCGCAAAATGCCACAACATTGGCGCGCCGTGAACTGGAACCTGGCATTGGAAATCCGCATCTTTGCCGGACCAGTCTTCGGGAGGAACGGCCCATGGCGTTCGTTGGCGTGACCGCGAGCGGCGAGAAAATCGTCTATCGCGACGGCAAGCGTTATCTCTACCTCTGCTCGGTGATCGTGACGGCGGTTCCGCTGGTGGCGATCGGGCTCTATTTCCTGACGGGCGGCGCGCTCGTCACGACGCTCATTCCGCTTCTTTTTGTTTTCGGATTCGTTCCGGCGGCCGACGCCTGGCTCGGCGAGGACTTCAACAACCCGCCGCCCGAGGTCGTCGCGGCCATGGACGGCGACCCCTATTACCGCAACATCGCCTTCATGACGGTTCCGCTCTACTGGGCGAGCTATATCGCGACCGTCGCCTTCGTCGCCACCCAGCCGCTGCCGTGGTGGTCAGGGGTTGCGCTCGCGATCGGCGTCGGCACGGGCGACGGCGGTTGCATCGCGCTCGGCCATGAGCTCGGCCACAAGGCCGATCGCGCGAACCAGATCCTCGCGTTGCTGGCAAACGCCGTCGTCGGCTACGGGCATTTCCGCGTCGAGCACAATCGCGGCCATCACACCTGGGTCGCCACGCCCGAGGACCCGGCGAGCGCGCGTTTCGGCGAATCGATTTACCGTTTTGCGGGGCGCGAGCTGCCCGGCGCATTCCTGCGCGGTTGGCGCAACGAGGCGGAGCGGCTCACGCGCAAGGGCAAGAGCGTCTGGTCGATCGACAACGAAATTCTCCAGGGCTACGCACTGACGCTCGCTGTCGCAGCCGTCCTGATCGCGGTTTTCGGCTGGAAAGTCGCGCCGTTCATCCTCGTGCATCACTTCATCGGCTGGTATGCGCTGACGCAGGCGAACTACGTCGAGCACTACGGGCTCCTGCGCCTGAAGCGCGCCGATGGGCGCTACGAGCCGTGCAAGCCCCGCCATTCCGTGGAACACCAACCACATCTTCTCGAACCTGCTCACCTTCCATCTGCAGCGGCATTCGGACCATCACGCCAATCCGATGCGGCCCTACCAGTCGCTGCGCGACTTCAAGGATCTGCCGCGCCTGCCGAGCGGCTATCCCGGCATGTTCGTCCTCGCCGCGATCCCGCCGCTGTGGTTCCGGGTGATGGATCCGAAGGTCTTGGATTGGGCCGGCGGGGACATGGCGAAGATCAACGTCGATCCGCGGCTCTTGTCGGCCGTCGAACGGACGATCGGGGCGTAAGCGCGAGCGCGGCGCTGCGGCGCAGGGGGGCGCGGCAATCGCCGCCTTCAGGGTTCGATAGGCGTCGCGCAGGAGCCCTACGACGCGTCGCCAGTCGTCCTTGGCCATGTTCGCGCCGTGCGAGTCGCGGTAGGCCATCGCTTCGGCGCGTAACACTCCGGCTTGAGCCAGGCCCGGCAGAGGCGGGCGGCAAAGGATCTCCGACACGCGCCCGATCGTGCGGCCGTAGGTCTCGGGCGGGACGCCTCGCGTCGGGACTCCCGCCAGTCGCGCTCCAAACGCGCCGCTTCTGCGGCGTCGAAGCCGTCCCGCGAGCCTTTCGCGAGCAGCGCATAGTAACGGGCGAGCGTAAACCGCGCCGCCTCCCCCTCGGCGCGCGACTTCGTAGGCCGAAAGGGAGGCCAGCGCCTGCTCCTGGGAGTTGACAAGATACCGACTGGTTGGTATTGAAGAACCATGAAAAAAAACTGCGTACGCAAACTCGGGGCTGGATCGAGGCGTTCGTGACGCGGGAGCCTCTCTGCTCAAGCTCCTCGAGTCCGCCGTCGACGTAATCCGCTCCAAGGGCTATTCAGCCGCCCGCGTCGAGGACATCTGCGCCGAGGCGGGGCTCACCAAGGGCGCGTTCTTCCACCATTTTGCCAGCAAGGAGGCCTGCGCCGTCGCGGCCGCGGCGCATTTCGCCGCGCGGGCCGACGCGCTCTTCGACGCCGCGCCTTATACGCGCCTGCCCGATCCGCGCGACCGCGTGCTGGGCTACGTCGACTTCCGCAAGGCGATTCTGCAGGGCGACCTGCCGCAGTTCACCTGCCTGCTCGGCACGATGGTGCAGGAAGCCTACGACACCCATCCCTCCATCCGCGAGGCCTGCGACCGCTACATCAGCGAACATGCGGAGCGGCTCGAGGCCGACATCGCCGAGGCCAAGACGCTCTACACGCCGGCCGCCGAATGGAGCCCGGCGAGCGCGGCGCTCTTTTCCCAGGCGGTGCTGCAGGGCGCCTTCATCCTCGCCAAGGCCAAGCACGGCCCAAAAGTCGCCGCCGACTGCCTGGATCATTTGAAGCGCTATTTCGAGGGGCTGTTGCCCGGTGAAGGGAGCCGCGCGCCGTGAGCGAGCAGAAGATCACACCCTGTCTGTGGTTCGATTTCAAGGCCGAGGAGGCGGTCGCTCACTATCTGTCGATCTTCGCCGGCGGCCGGGTCGTCGCGACCTCGCGGTACGGCGAAGGCGGACCGGGGCCCAAGGGCGCCGTGATGACGATCCTGTTCGAGATCGAGGGACAGAAGTTTCTCGCTCTCGAACGGCGGGCCGCAATTCGCCTTCACCCCGGCGATCTCGCTCATCGTCGACTGCGCCGACCAGGCGGAGGTCGACCGATATTGGGAGCGGCTCGGCGAGGGCGGAAAGCCCGGCCAGTGCGGCTGGCTGACCGACAAGTTCGGCGTCTCGTGGCAGATCGTGCCGAGCGTCGTCCCGCGCATCATGCAGAGCGGCGACGCGGCCGGCATCCAACGCGTCATGCGCGCGATCATGCCGATGAAGAAACTCGACGTCGCGAAAATTCAACAGGCCTTCGGGCCAAACTGAAGGAGGAACGACATGGCCAACAATCTCAACGGTTCGTTCGTCTGGTACGACCAGATGTCCAACGATCCCACCGGCTCGGGGGCGTTCTACAGCAAAGTCGTCGGCTGGACGCTGGCGCCCAACACGATGAACGACCAGCCCTACACGCTGCTCAAGGCTGGGGAGACGATGGTCGGCGGCCTGATGCCGATCCCGGCCGACGCCCGTGGCGCGCGTCCCGCCTGGATGGGCTACATCGCGGTCGACGACGTCCAGGCCTACGCCGACAAGGTCAAGGCCGCGGGCGGAACAATTCACCGGGGGCCGGCCGAGATCCCCAACATCGGCGCGTTCGCGGTCGCCGGCGATCCGCACGGCGCCGGTTTCCTGCTGTTCAAGGGGAACGGCGACGGAGCGATGGCGCAGGACCAGGAGGCGCCGGGTCATATCGGCTGGCATGAGCTGCACGCCGGCGACGGGCCGAGCGCCTTCGCATTCTATTCCGGCCTGTTCGGCTGGACGAGAGGCGAGGCGATGGATATGGGCGCGATGGGCAAGTACCAACTCTTCCACACGAAGAGCGGCCAGCGCGGCGCCATCATGACCAAGACGCCTCAGACGCCAGCGCCGTTCTGGCTCTTCTACTTCAACGTCGATGCGATCGACGCGGCGGCCGACCGCGTGAAGGCAGCCGGCGGCCAGATCGTCAATGGCCCGATGCCGGTTCCCGGCGATCGTTGGATCGTGCAGGGTCTCGATCCGCAAGGCGCGATGTTCGCCCTCCTCGCGCCGAAGCGCTGAACCGACACCGGGCCTCGCTCGGGCGAGGCCAGCGATCCTCATCCGGGAAGTTCTTCGTGGAACGGAGGAGACCTCATGAACGCCAACGCTTCGTCGCTCGCGCCGGCCATCGATCTTGCGCGCGCGAACCCGGTGCGCATGCCGAACGAAAGCGCAGAATATCGCGCCGCGCGCACGGCGCTGCTCGCCGAGGAGATCGAGCTGCGCCGCCACATCGAGCGCGTCGCGGCGCAGCGCCGGGCGCTGCCGCCGGGCGGTCCGGTCATCGGCGACTATCGTTTTCAGGGCGAAAGCGGCCCGACCGACTTCGCCGGACTGTTCGGCGACAAAGACACGCTGGTGATCTACAGTTACATGTTCGGGCCGCAGCGGACGCGTCCCTGCCCGATGTGCACCAACCTCCTCGGCGCCTGGGAGGGCAATGCGGCGGACATCGGCCAGCGGGTCTCGCTCGCCGTCGTCGCCCGCTCGCCGATCGAGCGCCTGATCGCCTGGAAACGCGAGCGCGGCTGGAAGAACCTGCGCCTGTTCAGCGACGCCGACGGCGCCTATTCGCGAGACTATTTCGGCGTCGCTCCCGACGGATCGGACGTTCCGGCCCTCAACGTGTTCACGCGCCGGGACGGGACGATCCGCCATTTCTGGTCGGCGGAGATGACGGGCTCGACCGCGGACCCCGGGCAGGATCCGCGCGGCGCGCCTGACCCCGCGCCGCTTTGGATGGTGCTCGACATGACGCCGGAAGGGCGCGGCGCGGACTGGTATCCGCAGCTCGAATACGCCGCTTGAGCGGCCCGCTTAACTGTAACCCCTGCTCGGAGAATCCAGCAATGCGCGTCATGGTCATCGTCAAAGCCACGCAAGACTCGGAGGCCGGCAAGATGCCGAGCGCCGACCTCATCGCCCGGATGGGCGCGTTCAACCAGTCGCTGATCGACGCCGGCGTCTTCGTCGACGCAGGCGGCCTCAAGCCGACCAGCAAGGGCGCGCGCGTCGCCTTTTCGGGCGAGGACCGCACGGTGACCAAAGGCCCATTCGGAAGCGTCGGCGAACTCGCCTCAGGCTATTGGATCTGGAAGGTCAAAGACCTCGACGAGGCGATCGACTGGGTCAAGCGCTGCCCCAACCCGATGCCCGGCCCCTCCGAGATCGAAATCCGCCAGCTCTACGAGATGGAGGACTTCGGCTGAACTCTGGCCGTCAGCAACTCGCCAAAGAGGCCGCGCTCTCCGGCCTTGTTGATGCCGTCATAAATCTGTCGTTAATTCGCTAAGCCGCTTGCCATCGCGAGGCAGGCGGCTAGCATGCGATCAAGAGAATCAGGCGGCCCGCCCTTCGCCCAAGCGCTTGATCGGCGTTCGCCCCGCAGCGTTTGGAGATGAGGCATGGGCAAAATTCCGACCACGGCGGCCTTCGTCAGCCAGAAGGGCGGAGTGGGAAAAAGCACCTTGGCGCGCGTGCTCGCGGTCGGCGCGATCCATCGCGGCCGCAAGACGCTGCTCGCCGACTTCGACCTCGATCAGCTGACCTGCGTCGAGTGGGGCGCGCTGCGCATGCGCGCCAGCATCGAGCCCGAGATCGACGCGCGCGCCTTCAAGAGCCTCAAGAAGCTGCGCAAGAACAACGGCGTGGTCGATTTCATCGTCGCCGACACGCGCGGCCTCGCCGACGATCTGTCGACCGAGATCGCCGAGGATTCCAACGTCGTGTTCCTGCCGACCGGCGTGTCGCAGGACGACCTGAGGCCGACCCTGAACCTCGCGCGCAAGCTCGCGCGGCGCGGCGCCGAGGGGCGGCTCGTCGTCGTGCTGTCGAAGGTCGGCCGGTCGGAGACCCAGTTCAGCCGGGCGGTCGAGACAATCGAGGACGCGGGCTTCGAGCTTCTTTCCGAGCCCTGGCCGCAGCGCGACGGCTTCCAGAGCGACCTCGACGCCGGCCGCGCCGGCCGCGAGGCGCGCAACTCCTATTTGCGCGAGATCGCCGAGCGCATGGAGGAGGCGCTCTGGGCGCGGGCGATGAAGGCCAAGCCCCGGGCCTGAGGACGCCGCCGGGGGGCCTCGCCTTCTTCCCCGCAAGCGGGCAGAAGGGTCCGTGCAGTTTTGGCCGCGCGCGGGCGATTTCAGAGCTTTAGGCGCAAAAACTGTCCCTTTTGACGGTTCGCCGGCCGCCCGCTCAAACGGCGCCGGAAAAAGGGCGGAGCCCGAAACTAAAGCTCTTGCTTTACTATCGGGCCCGTGATACTAAAGCACATGCTTAACCATTCGGCTGGCGCTCGATCTCGCCTTCCAGGCCCTCGCCGATCCGACGCGGCGGGCGATGGTCGAGCGGCTCGCGCGTGGGCCGGCCTCGGTCAGCGACCTCGCCCGGCCGCTCGCGATGTCGCTGCCGGCGGTGATGCAGCATCTCGCGGTGCTCGAGGCCTCGGGGCTGGTGCGCTCGCAAAAATCCGGGCGGGTCAGGACCTGCCGGGTCGATCCCGAGGCGCTGAGCCTCGCCGAGCGATGGATCAACGACAGGCGGAGCGAATGGGAGCGCCGCCTCGACCGCCTGGGCGACTATCTCGCAACCCTCAAGACGGAAGGAGCCTCCGATGGCCAAGACAGCTGAAACGAGCCTGCCCCAAATGCCGCCGGTGCGCGTTTCGCGCACCCTGCACGCCCCGCGCGAGCTCGTGTTCAAGGCCTGGAGCTCGGCCGATCATGTCAAGCGCTGGTTCGCGCCGACCGGCTTCACCGTGCCGCAGGCGACAGTGGAAATGCGCGTCGGCGGAGCCTTCGAGGTTTTGATGCGCGCGCCCGACGGCGTCGAGCACTGGGCGCGCGGAACCTTCGTCGAGGTCTCGCGCTTCGACCGGCTGGCGCTCGATCTCGTCGTGGAAGACACGAAGGGCCATGCGCTGTTCCGCGCCTTCACAGAAGTCCGCTTCGCCGATGCGCTCGGCGGAACGCAGATCGATGTCGTGCAGACCTACACGGTCATCGACCCGGAGGCGGCCTGGATGGCGGAGGGCGCGCCGCAGGGCTGGGCGCAGACGCTCGACAATCTAACTGCGGAGGTCCGGCGCATGCTGACCAGCCCCGACTCGCCGCGTTCGGTCGTCCATTCCGCCTTCACGCTCGAGCGATCCTATGACGCGCCGGTCGAACGCGTCTATCGGGCCCTGTCGGACGAGGCGGCCAAAGCGAAATGGTTCGCCGGCTCGGACGGCCAGTGGCGGCAGATCGAGCGCAGCATGGACTTCCGCATCGGCGGCCGCGAGCGCCTCAAGGGACGCTGGGCGAGCGGCGTCGTTTCGACCTTCGATGCGGTCTACCACGACATCGTCGTGAACGAGCGCATCGTCTACAGCTATGAGATGTGGCTCGACGAGAAGAAGATTTCCGTCTCGCTCGCCACGATGCAGATCAAGGCCGCCGGCCCCGGCCGCGCGACCCTCAAGGTGACCGAACAGGGCGCCTTCCTCGACGGCTACGACGACGGCGGCTCGCGCGAGCGCGGCACGGGCTTTTTGCTCGACAAGCTCGGGGCGTCGCTGGCGAGCGCCTCATAGCAGGGGCGGGCCGAGTTGGGGGTCGCCCGGACGGGACAACATAGCGCCGTTGCGTGGGCCTCAATCAGTGACTGGAGGTGAGGGCGACGGAAGCAATCGAGATCGGCATGGCGCGACCCCCCTTCCAGACCCCCCCCCGGGGGGATTGGCCTGCAAGGATTCTCGCGTGAGCGCGTTCTAGAGTTCGCACGGACATTTTTCATGAAAACCATCGTGGCCTAGTTTCCAGAGATTTCCGCGCAAATTGAACTGCTGTTTATATCATACTATGCCTCAACCTAAAGAGGCGAAATCAAGAAAAGAGCCGCGATTTCGTTCGCCTCCGCAGCGCTTAAATAATCTCCTGACCCAACAAGCAGTTCAGTTCATTATAACCTTCTTAGTGTTTCAAACGCTGGACAATGACTCTTATGAATACGTAGAACAACAGACCTGCGAAAGCAAACATTAGCGCAAATTCTCCATCAATAAATACCAACGGGTAAACAAGCTTAAACATAAACCCGTAGACAACGGCTTCGCGAAACTCAGCCATCCCCTCATTTTTTCGAGGGCCAAAATGCAACTGGAGGTTGGCATTTTGATGCGGCGGGTCTCGTATGACGAGTCCTGAAGTGCAAGTTCGGGTCTCGCAATCGTCGAGAGAGAGGTCGCGCCACGACAAATGCGGGGCCTTAGGGCTCCCCATTCGCTCTACGTGAGGGCCGAAAAGCGCCGAAATCAGGCCGTTCTCGAAATGAGGGGATTCCTGAGATCGCGAGAATGATCGTGAACGAAACAACCACGTCTATCACAGCTCTTTCTCCACATTTTATTTTACATTTGCAGTTTCTGAAACGTGAATAACATAGGCAATCGCCTTCTCAATAGGAACGAGCAATCCTTTTCCCGCTACTAACAGCCTGAGAATCTTCAGCCTCATCGTGTCGATTTTACTGCCGTCGTTTATGTCGTCGCTTTTTACTTTAGTCTTGTACGCCGCAATGTATTCCAGAAACGCTTCTTCTCCGACCTCGGACAAGTCGACAAACAATAATGGTGGGGGAATCCGATCCAGTACAGAAGCCGGGCGGGCGTAGGTAAATAAGAAAGGGCCTCGACCAAATTCAGAACGGCAAAACTTGACCATCGAATCAATAGGATTCTCGCAAAGCCGATACAATAAAGCGTGCCTATCCGGTTAACGCAGACACCCACTACATGTAGGGTGCGCCCATTCGCCGGATATAGCTCGGCGAAGGTCGGTGACTCCGCCCCTCCGGCGATACCGAGGAGCGAGCGGAAGGCGCTAAAGGGGTAGAAGCGGCGAGTGAACCGGAACGCGAACTCGTTGAGGTCGAGAACGTCCATAGCAGCCCCATATCCGCTTCATGCATACACCTTGTGCCATGGGCGGGTGTGCGTCAAGCGGACAAAGTGCCGTCACTAGATATGGGGGGTGTCTGTGTTAACCGGATAGGCACGCAATAAAGTTAGGGAGGATGCATAATTGTAACTTACTCCGATGTCCTTTTCGACCCGCTGGTGGCAAGCCATGCGCACTTCAGTAGAAAAGTCGGGGCAATTCTCAACTGGAAAAAGGAGCAAATTAATTTCATTGTGAGACCACGAAGGCAGACTGCTTGCAGCTGGAGTGGAAGTGACAATGGCTTTGACAAACGCGCGACCTCGATCGGTAGACGCTGGTAAGATAACGTAAGAGTAAAGCCCATATCCAGCGTTCTCTTCACCTAAATTGTATAGTGGAGCATATGCTGTATCCATAATCTTCAATTCTTGGGGTTTCAGCGACGGTGAAGCTTGCGGAAGTTCTGTGGGACCGGGTGCAGGCCTCCGAGCTGGAATGAATGTACCGCTTCGAGTCGACCAATAGCCGCTATAGCCGCTGGAGTAGTTACCCCCATGCCGGCTGTAGCCACCGGGGTAATTGCTCCAGCTGACCGACGGGTGGCCCCGGGTCGCGGCCGCGACCCCGGGCCAGTATACCGGCGGGCCCGAGGGCGGGGCAGGTTCGGCCATGCCCAGCACTTGCGCCGGCGCGCCGGCGCTTCCGACCACGGTATGGCCGGGCGTCGCCACGACGCAAAAGGCCTGGCTCTTGCCCCGCGGGCAAAACCTCACCGCGCCCTCCTGAACGTCGAGCTTGAGGCGCCCGCCGCGCACATCGTACCAGAATCGCGTCCCCTGTGGGGTGAGCGTGCCCGCCGACGTGTCGATGTGGAGTTCGCCGGGAGTCCCGTGCCCGGTGTGAACGATGAAGGTCCCGTCCGGCGTCGACACGACCTTGCTGCCCCGCGCGTACCGTTCGACCGTCATCGTCGATCTTGACAGGATGGCGACATCGGTGTCGTTGATGAGAATCAGGTGGGCCTGGCCGGAACCGTCGGTCTGGACAGTCTCGCGCAGTTTCACCTCGTCGCCGACCGACATAACGAACTCTCTGCCGCCCAAAACGCCGGTGACGGATTGGTCGATACGGGCCACAGTGCCGATGCCGTCCGCAGCAAGCGCCGGAGAAGCAGCCCAGAGGCCCGCCCAGATGCCAAGAAGACCGGCTGCGCATGAAGACGATCGATACAAAGACATGGAGTCAGTCGATTCGTTCGGTTGGTCTTTTGTTCGAAGCAAGCCTCTGACGATGAATATGAAGCGGGCCCGCGAAGTGGGGCCGCTCGACTCGGTTTGTTAGTGGGAGCCGACCACTCCTGATCCTCTCTTTTATCACGCAGCCAGAGGCGTCGTCTTCTGCTGTCGCTGCGGGCATCTGGGCAACGCGGTAGCGTTGTCGATCACGTCCATGCTCCTCGCCTCTCCTTCGCGCCAGACTGAAGTGGACCGCGAAGCGGGACCGTTTTTGGCGGCGGCTATTAGACCCACAGCGCAGATTTTCTAAACATACTCTGAAGCTGTCGATCTTGGTGTGATCTTGATCACGCCGCGGGCGGCCGACGATCGGCGCTGACGAAAAGCCCGCCCTCCCTGAGGTCCGCGGACCGGCGGATCCATCGAATTGCCGTTTGCGCTACCCTGGGCGGCGCATCGTCCAGATCTCGCCCCGCATGTCGACCAGATGAAATCCGCGCCGCACCAGTTCGCTGAACGTCACGAAATCATTCGCGTGCACGGTCGCCCAGGCGTCCGGCTGCTGCACGTCTCGGATTTTGTCAAGGTTTCCAACATGGAAATGCTGCATCGGGTTCTCCATCGACCTCTAGGCGTCGAGCGAGTCCGGCAGGCCTATAGCACGATTTGCTGCGCTGCACCATGAAATGCTGCTATGCACAATTTGCAGTGCGAAGGTATTCGGATTCGGGCCCTGATACGTCCATGGGATGCCTCTTTCGAATCCCAAACTATGACGCCGATCCAGAGGCTCCTCGCACCGAGCCTGCCTGGAGGCGCTCAACCGGCGACGGGGCTTTGCGGACGCACATTTCTGTCCGATCCGGACGCGTCCACTGGAGCTGGGCCTATTGGACGGAATTTGAACTACCGTCGGAGTGAAGCAGATCGCACGGCGCGCGGCTTAGGCGGCGGAGGTGTATCGGGACAGTCATGGCTTGAGAAAGGCGGACAGATCGGACTCTTGCTCTTGGCGTTTTCGCGCGGTAACCGCCTACTTCGATCGAGGCACCAGAACAGTCCTAATGCGAAATGGCAAAAGCAAGATCAAAGGCAACCATACGTGTCGCCGATGGCGCGGGCGGCATGATGGAGGTCAAGGACCGTCGCTTCGAGAAAGGCGATTGGCCTATCAAGTTTGAGGTCCCCGTCGAGCAAGAACAGGCGGACCGTTGGCCTCGCTATCTGAGAGCCGCATGCCACCGACAGAGCTGGGCGTCATCGGCCCTAGGGCAGCTGGAGCGCGCCGAGAATAGTGGGACGATCACCGTCACCGGAAACGGCAAACCTCAACTCAGCATCGTATGGGAACGAAAGCGCGGCGGTCTGATGAAGGTACGAGCGCGCCCGGATAAATTGTCGGACCTTTCATCTTCGGAGGCGGAGGCGTTCTTCAACGAGGTCAATCGCCGCTGCCGCTCGGCCGTTACGGAGCCAATCTACGTCCGCGGTACGCTGCAGTACGACGAAGGACTGGCATGGCGCGGCGAACTTTGGTTGGACGACAGGACGCGCCTCGGTCCGCCATCTCTGCACGACGAAACAGCCATCATAGGTCCGCGGATCGTTCACGTGGATACGTTTTTGGAGTGCATCGGTGAACCTGATGTCGCTTATGCGCGTCAACGAATGCTCTTAGAGGTTTCCACGTTCCTGACCGTCGTTATGAAAAAGGCGGTTCGGTTGCTGGACCAAGGAAGGGCCTGGACGTGGACGCCCGACATGAAGGGCTCTGAAGTGCGGTCACTCGGATATATTGAGCCTGCAAACCCAATCAGCATGCCAAGCCGCGGTACCGCAAGACAGGTTCCGCTGTACGCCGTAGACAATCCCCCGCTCGGCATCGACGGTACCACAAACGAAATCTCTCTTCGGGAGGACATCGCCGATCTCTGAGATTGTATCGTGGCCTGGGCGAGGAGCGACGTACCCAGTTCTTGCAGGCTGCTGCCAAATGGCAGGAGGCAATTATCCACTGGCAAGATCGGCCTTCACTCAGTTTCACATTGATGGTCATTGCCTGTGAAGCGTTGAAGCCGCCAGACGCTGATGATCGGCAAAATTGCTACGACGTCATCGCGGCACTGCTGGGTCGAACGGCTGTCGACCGGTTACGACAAAGCCCGTTTCCGGCGCAACACGTCCGCAGCACTCACCTGCATACGGGCGAGTTTCACGGGTCCGAGACGGTTTTGATGGATTTCTTGTCGAGCTATAACGACCCTACCTTCCGGGAAGCGCATCGTGAAATGTTCCGGGTCACGCCTGCGGCAATCACCGAATGGCTGAAGCGGGGGGGCATCTTTCAGCTGCCAAACCCCAAGAAACGGTGGACATTCCGCCGTTGGCACAGGAACCACGTCATTTTTAGCCTCCGGTGTGATTTTTGGGTTTGGCTTAGCGATTGGATGGCTTCTGCATGTGTTGTGGAATGGTTGAAATGGCGTGTCGTTCTGAGGTCCCTCGTCCAGACCTATTGCGAGGACTCGCGAACGGTGGCCTCCTACGCGCGATCCATTGGGCAACGCGCGCGCCATCGCCCTGCGCGCGAAGATCGGGCAGGCGTTCCTGTCCGAGCTCGCGAGCTTCGACGTCTTTCGCGAGCAAACGCGTCGCCGTTACGCCCATAGCCGCGAGGCCGGCTCCCTCCTCGCCCAATCGGCGGCCGTCTCATGACGAGGCGGCTCCACACGCCGGCGTACGAATGCGGTCAGATGTCCCTCTCCCGTCCGCACCTTGCGTTCGAATTCGGCTTTGGCCCCGAACCAGAATTCATCGCTTCGACCGTTCGGCCTGCCGGCATGTTCCCAAAGCTCATAGGCCCGTTGGCGGATCATCTCTTCGCTGGCGCTCATGCTCTCATTCCTCCTTCAGTGCGGGCTCCCAACGCCGACCCTCTCGATAAGTTGGCTCCATGAATGTCCCCTGGTCGCGCGCGCCTGATCCCTCCATCAGCGCCGTCACATGCGCGGCGACGGAACGTCCGAGGGCTCGGAGGTCATAGCCTCCCTCGAGAACCGACACGATGCGGCCGCCGCAGCGCTTCTGCGCGATCTCCATCAGCCTCCACGTGATCCACTCAAAGTCGGCTTCGACGAGATTGAGGTTGCCGAGCGGATCGCGATGATGAGCGTCGAAGCCGGCCGAGGCGATGATTAGGTCTGGTGCGAAGTCCACAACCCTCGGCAGGATCGCAACCTCCATCGCCTCCCGGAAGACTTCGCCCGTATCGCCCGCACGAAGCGGGGCATTGACGATCTGATCGTGCTCGCCACGTTCGCCGAGCGCGCCGGTCCCCGGAAAGAGCGGCATCTCGTGGGTCGAGGCGTACATGACGTTCTTTTCGTCCCAGAAGATATGCTGCGTGCCGTTTCCGTGATGAACGTCGAAGTCCACGATCGCGACGCGCTCGGCCCCGTTTGCCGCCTGGGCATGACGCGCGGCAATGGCCGCGTTGTTGAAGAAGCAGAAACCCATCGGCATCGCGGTTTCGGCGTGGTGGCCTGGCGGCCGGGTGGCGACGAAAGCGTTTCTCGCCTTCCGGGTCATCACCTCGTCGACGGCGAAAATGGCTCCGCCGGCCGATCGCAGCGCGGCCTCGAAGGAGCCGGGCGACATCGACGTGTCCTGGTCGATGTCAATGCGGCCTTGCGTCGGGGTCGCCGCCCGGAGCGCCTCGATGTAATCGAGCGGATGCACGCGCGCGATCGCCGCAAAGCCGGCTCGCGGCGCAACGTCGCGCGCCAGCATCTGGAAGACCTCGCTCTCCAAGGCCCGCTCAATCGCGCGCAAACGCTCAGGCTGTTCGGGATGTCCCTCGCCCATATCATGCGCCACGCATGCGGGGTGGCTGATGAGCAGCGTGGTAATGGTCTGGACCTCCTGGTCGCCGAAACGCTTCTCCCCTCTCCATGCGCGGCGTCTTCCTGCCAACGGGGGCAAAGTCCGTTCGGCATAAGGCACAGCACCGATTTAGAGCCCGACGACGCCGAGAATGGCCTGCGTGCTCGCGTTCGCCGCGCGCCTAGGAAAGAAGGTTCGTTTGACTGAACTCTCCCGCCGCGCGCACCGCGATTTCATTCTTTACGCCGATCACGCCGGGCACCCAGCGCACATCCGCCTCGGCGCAGGGCTTCTGGTACGCGCGTTTGACGATGCCCTGCAGGGTAACCCAGCCGCCGTCGACGCTCGCGCTTATCCTGTGACGAGGGATCGCAAAATCCCAATGAAGCGCGAGTACGACTTCGGTGCTAATATGCCATGAGGCGCCCTCCCTAGTGTTTCTAACGTGTACACCAATCGGAAGCGTCAGCTTTGGCCAGTTTCGAAGCACACATTCCGCAGCGCCACAACCGCGCGGGTGCATACCCCAGCATACCGCACAACCACGCGTGTGCTTACATGCGTATGCTTATTGTCGCGGAGCGATATTTAGCACAAGATTGCGTATGAGTCCTCGGCGATTGGGCCTACGCGATATTTACTCTCTTTTTATTTATTGTCCCTTTGATCAACACACCAATGCGTCGACGCGCTTGGCGCGAGTTTATTCGTGAACCGAAGCGCATCCTCTCGTCGAAGCCGCAGTCTTTCGGACTCAATCTGTCTTCGCAACGCCGGATCGCGGAGGAGCACATCGACGCCGTAATCCTTTTCCCGGGCGCCTCCGAAGAGGTCGGACTCGTGCGGGAACTAGAGTGCGTGCGCCCCCTCTCGTGTCCGGGTTCGCGAGCTTCGACGTCTTACGCGATTGAACGCGTCGCCGTTACTCCCAGAGCCGCGAGGCGTGCGCCCTCTTCCCCCAATCGGCGGCTGTTTCATGACGACACGGCTCCGCACGCCGGCGTACAAGCGCGATCAGCCGTCCCTCTCTCGTCAGCTGCTTGCGTTCGAAGTCGGCTTTCGCAGCGAACCAGAATTCATCGCTTGGACCGTTCGGCCGGCCCGCACGGTCCCACAACTCATACGCCCGCAGGCGGATCATCCCTTCGCTGGCGCTCATGCTCTCTTTCCTCCTCCCTGTTTCCTCCTTGGGGGCGGGCTCCCAGCGCCCCAGGCGGCTCCATGAATGTCACTTGCGGGAGCCGATTTACACCGGCCCTTAGCCGCGAAGGCGATAGCGCCCGCCGAGAGCGGCATGCTGCTCCCGTTTCGGCGGCCTTACGATGCGGCATATTGCCCCTTGCGGCCGGCGCCGACGCCTTGTTTGCAATTTTTGTGAGGCCAGCGGTCCGTATCGAGGCGAGCCTATCCCGATGAGCGGTCTCGACAAAATCGGTCGCGCGCGGACGGGCCCTCAGGGCCTCGCGCGGAATTGATCGCTCGCACGCGACATTCCGCCACACTCGGGCTTATCCTTCGCCGTCATTCAGACACGAGCGGAGGCGGGAACCATGGCCGGATTTGTCGTCAACGGGCGCGAGGTCGCAGTCGACGTCGAGCCGGAAATGCCTCTTCTGTGGTTGCTGCGCGACGAACTGGGCCTCGTCGGCACGAAGTTCGGCTGCGGCGCCGGCCTCTGCGGCGCCTGCACGGTGCTCGTCGACGGCGAGGCGACCCGGTCCTGCCAGACGCCGGTCCGCGCGATCGAAGGCAAGTCGGTCATGACCATCGAAGGGCTCGGCGCAAAGGAGCTGCACGCCGTCCAGAGGGCCTGGATCGAGCACGATGCGCCGCAATGCGGCTATTGCCAGTCCGGACAGGTTATGGCCGCGGTCGCGCTTCTCGCCAGGAACCCGAATCCGAGCGACGGCGACATCGACGCCGAAATGACCAACATCTGCCGCTGCGGGACCTATCCGCGCATGCGGGCGGCCATTCACCGCGCCGCCGAACTGGCGAAAATCTGAAGGAGGCGCGCCATGACGATCGCCCTCACGCGTCGCGCCTTGGTTACGGCAGGCATTACCGCCGCGGGCGGACTCGCGATCGCTGTCTGCGCGCCCCGACTTCGCGGCGACTTTTTCCGGCGGGCCCCGGAGCCCGAACGCCAAAAAAGCGCACGGCGAGATCAACGCCTTTGTCGTGATCGATCCCGACAATTCCGTCACGCTGCGGGTCGCGAAATCCGAGATGGGCCAGGGTGTTTTGACTTCGCTCGCGACGATCCTCGCCGAGGAGCTGGAATGCGACTTCTCCAAGGTGAAGGTCGAGTACGCCTCGGCCCACCGCAACTTGATCGACGATGAAGTCTACCAGTCGATGGGAACCGGCGGCTCCTCGTCGGTCCGCGCTTCACGCGTCTTCCTGCAGCAGGCGGGCGCATCGGCTCGCGTGCGGCTCGTCGCCGCCGCGGCGGCGCGCTGGGGCGTGGAGCCCTCCGCCTGCGTGGCGAAGGGGGCCGTCGTGCGGCACGCGGCTTCGGGCCGGTCGGCGACTTTTGGGGAACTCGCCGCCGACGCCGCGAAAATTGCGTTGGCGTCGGAGCCGCCGATCAAGACGCCCGATCAGTTCAAGCTGATCGGCTTGCCCCTCAAGCGGATCGACACGCCGCTGAAAGTCACCGGCGACGCGCGCTTCGGCATCGACGCGCGCCTGCCCGGCATGGTCTACGCCGCCGTCGCCAACTGCCCCGTGTTCGGCGGCTCCCTCAAGTCCTACGACTACTCCGCCGTTTCCGGCCGGCGCGGGATCATCGCCGCCGTGCCGGTGACGAGTGGCGTGGCCGTCGTCGCCGACAATTTCTGGCGCGCCAAGGAGGCCCTCGCCGCGATGCCGGTCGAGTGGCATTTCGGCCCGGCCGCGTCCGCCGACAGCGCTGAGTTCCGGGCCGAATATCGCGCCGCGCTCGACGGGCCGCTGGCCGACGGCGGCGGGCACGGCGACGCCGCCGCCGCCTTCGCTTTGCCCGCGAGGCGCGTCGAGGCGCTCTACGAGGTTCCCTATCTCGCGCATGCGCCGATGGAGCCCTTGAACGCGACCGTCGATTGGCGCCCGGACCGCATCGACGTTTGGATGGGCACGCAGGCGCCCGAGTCCGCAATCAAGCTCGCGGCAAAGGCGGGCGGCGTCTACCCCACGGCTGTCTTCGTTCACAACGCCTACCTCGGCGGCGGCTTCGGCCGGCGCGCGGTCAACGACGAGCTCACCCAGGCGGTGGAGGTTTCGAGGGCCGTCCGGCGGCCCGTAAAACTCATCTGGACGCGCGAAGAGGACATCCGCGCCGACCGCTATCGCCCGCAGGCGGCGCTGAGGATGCGCGCGGCGCTGAAGGACGACGGGGCGCCGGCCGGGCTCGAGTTCACGACCGCCGTCGGCTCGATCACCCGCTCGCTCGGCTGGGGCCGCGTCTGGAACGGCGTCGAGCGCCAGGCGATCGAGGGGCTCGCCAATTGCCCCTATCGCGCCGACGCCCTGAAGGTGCTGGTCAATCTCAAGAACACCCATGTGCCAGTGATGTTCTGGCGCTCGGTCGGCTCCTCGCAGAACGCTTTCGCCGTCGAGAGCTTCATCGACGAGCTGGCTTTCGCGGCGAAACGCGATCCGCTCGAATACCGGCGCTCGCTGCTGCAGGACCGCCCGGACTTCCTCGCCGTGCTCGACGCTCTCGCCGACAAGGGCGATTGGGGCAAGCCGCTGCCCAAGGGCGCCGGGCGGGGCCTCGCAATCCACGAGAGCTTCGGCACGATCGTCGGGGAGATCGCCGAGGTCGCGGTCAAGGACGGCGGCGCGGTCAAGGTCGAGCGGGTGGTCGCCTGCGTCGATTGCGGCCATTTGGTCAATCCGCTGACCGCGGCGATGCAGATCGAAAGCGCCGTGCTCTATGGGCTGACGGCCGCTCTGTTCGGCGAGATCACCATTCGCCAGGGCCGCGTCGAGCAAGGCAATTTTGACACCTACCCGATCGCCCGGATGGCCGACGCGCCGGTCATCGAGACTCATTTCGTCCTGTCGGGCGGCGAGAAATGGGCGGGCTCGGCGAACCGGGCACGCCGCCGATCGCGCCGGCGGTCGCCAACGCGATCTTCGCCGTCACCGGAAAACGCATCCGCTCCCTGCCGCTGAAGAACGCCTCGCTCGGGGCGTGAGGCGTCGACCCCCGCCTCTTCGCGCTCTTCGTGGTGAGCTCTTTTCACCACAAAGGTCACGAAGGGCGTCGCCAAGTGGCGGGGGCGCTGGCGCTCCCTGGTCAATTCCACCAAACTGCAGACTGCTCTAGTCGTCGTCCGGACGAGGGATGGGGCCCCGTCCATGTGCCCGGGATGGCCGCCGAGCGGGAGGAGACATGAAGCGGTTCGACAACAAGACGGTCGTGGTCACGGGCGGCGGGGGCGGCATCGGTGGGGCGACCTGTCGCCGCTTCGCCGGCGAAGGCGCGCGCGTCGCCGTCTTCGATCTCAATCTCGAGGCGGCGCGGAACGTCGCCGCGGCGATCGGCGAGGCCGGCGGCGCGGCCGAGGCCTTCCATTGCGACATCACCGCCAGGGAGAGCGTCGAACTCGGCGGTCGCGGCGGCCGAAGCCGCCTTCGGACCGATCGACGTCCTGGTGAACAACGCCGGCTGGGACGTCTTCCGTCCCTTCGCCAAGACCGAGCCGGCGCAATGGGACAAGCTCATCGCCATCAACCTCATCGG
>CAVYIZ010000070.1:0-119915 GCA_963768555.1 uncultured Alphaproteobacteria bacterium | reverse complement strand
GGCGGTCGACGCCAACCAACCCGGACAGCTGTCGCATCCGGGCGGCGGTTGCGCCCTCCCGCATGATCGCGATCAGCACCACCATGGCGGCGAGATAGACCTTGCGCCCGAGGAACCGCAGCGACGGCGGCGTCTTGCGTGTGCGGCAACCGTCGCGTGCGCAGCAGAAGCTGAAGCGCCAATCGTGCTCATCGCCGAGCCCGGCCGGACGGCCACGCGGCTTGCGGCGATACTGGGCGGAATGCACCACGCTCCCGCACAGCAGGCATCGCCCCCGTCGCGCCGCGATGGCGATGTCCCGATCAAAGACGAGAAGCAGCTCATGGAATGTGGCGTCGGCCAGCAGAGTTGAATACAAGGAATGCGTCCTTCTCGGCTCAAGGTCATTGACCACGATGGCCAAACCCGGACGCAATGATCCCTGCCCCTGTGGCAGCGGCAACAAGTACAAGAAGTGTTGCCTTGCCAAGGAGGAAGCGGTCGAACGCGAGCAGCTTGCCAAGGCCGAAGCCAGGCGCGCCGAAAGCGCCGCCGCGCATCGCTTGCAGCTCGGTGAGGTGAGAGCCGCCATTGCGGCGCGGCTCTCCGGGGCCGAGGACGCTGACGACGACGAGCTGACCATCGCGTCCAACGCCGCCGCCGGCCTCGTCCGCGCCGGCAAGCTCGACGAGGCCGAGCAGGCCGCCCGCGACCTCCTGGTGCTGTTCCCCGACGTGCACGATGGCTACGATCGCCTCGGAATGGTCTACGAGGCCCGTGGCGAGAACCGGCAGGCTGCCGAGTGCTATCGGAAGGTGATCGCGTTCATCAGGGAGCATCCCGACCACTACGACCCCAACTTCGAGGACGTGTTCGTCAAGCTCGTGGATCGGCTCGACCCGCCAGTCTCAACCTGACCGTTGCCGTTCGCGCTCCGTGAGGGCGCCACCCACCGCACCTTCTCAGACCGTGATCAAAACGCCCCGCATATGCCCTGAAAATTACGCGCCGAGGGTTAGCTGCGCACCGATGCCGGCCAGTAGCCCGCGATGAGCGAAGCGGTGCGCCAGGCCGTGTTGGCGCAGTATGCCGCGCACAAGAGCTGGAGCATCCAGCTCCATCACGACAATCTCGTCGCGCTCGCCGAGACCAGGTGCACTCCACATCGTGCGCCGCCGAATTCACGGATCCGCTGGCGGCAGCCGCCGCAAGGTGCAGAGGTCTTCGCCGTCGCCGATGACGCAGATTTCGGCGATGCGGCGCTCGCCGGCCTGAGCCATGGCGGAGACTGCGCTCGTCTCGGCGCAGATGCCTTCAGGATAGGCGGCGTTCTCCACATTTCCGCCAGGATAGACCGCGCCGCTTCTCCCGCCGCTACGCCCATCGCCAAGCCGGATTCGCCGGCGGGTCCATAAGCAAACCGTAAGTCGTACTATCGTTCTGCGTCTCTCTTACGCTAGATGCGCCGGCGCGAAGGCCATGCGTGGGCGTCAACGCGAACGGCAGCTTAACGTCGTCACAGGCCGTCCGCTGGCGCAAATAGCGGTCGAGGATAAGGGGCCTCGGCCCGACGATTGTTCGCCTAAGCGCCTCTCCCTTTGATCCAGATCAAGATGCGAACACCGCATTTGATGATGCTAGGCAGCGTCGGAGCAGTCCACGGGCACAGCCTTCTGATCAAAAAAGCATCTCGATAAGGCCAGCCGCGATCACTCTCTGAAGTTAGGGCCAGAGTTTTCTCTGGCCCTTCTTCGTTGTGCGGGTTTAGCGCGCGAGCAGATCGCAGAGGCGCAGCGGACGACGCGAGAGTGGAAGCCGAATTGGCGCCTCGGCGTCGGCCTGCACCCGCCGGCGAGTCTCCTGACGATGTCGGAGCCTTTGCTGCATCGATGTCGCCCCGCTACGTGAACCCAGTTCGTGACGCCCGGATCGTTGAGTTTCGCACGCACCCATTGGGTGCATGAAAGAAAGGTGTGCATGAAAGAAAGGTGTTCCCGACAAGGGCAACGGCGAGCGTCCGTGACCTGGTGCGAGAACACGGGCATGACGCCATGAAAGGAATTCGGGCAGGCTTGCAAAGAACGCGGAATCCGAGGCCGCCGCATCTCGGCGACATTCCGCTGTGTCCGCCTTGCGCAAATACCGGACGTTCCTCACGAACGGGCAAGATTCTTAGAGTATTGCTGGACTGCCATGGCGGACGCGCGTATGATCCCCATTCGGAGGGCGACAGTGACGGTCGCAAAGGGCGTTCTCAGGGACGGCGGCCCGACAACCTTGAGGGCGCGTCATGCCCCTGTTTGCTTGCTGTAGCTATCCCCATGTCGAGGCCGGCTGCGCCCGTGAAGCTGCTCGATTCTTTGCCAATCTGCAGGCCAAAAGCGAGTACGGCGCTGGCGGCGAATGCACGTTCCTCGAAACTACCGAGCGATGCGTTTTGACCTTTCAGGCGTTCATCGGAAACTATCGCGGCTATGGCGTCACGGCTCCCTGCAACGTCTCGATAACCGTCGAGCAGCTAGAGAACTGATCCGGCGGATCCGGCGGGGCGACCAGAGCCACGACCCCACTTGACGCTACTTAGGCGCGCAGGTCGGGTAGCGCCTGCAAATCGCGCCGCATGTGCTTTTCTTGCGGGTCCGCATAGACGGGACGCCGCCAGCCCCTGCGATGGAACGGCTCCCAACGGCCTTCCGGGAGGGCGAGACGGTCGGCGATCGCGTAGAGCGCCGCAGGATGCGCGAAGAGGCCGAGGTGGCTCGACTGGACGACGATGTTCTCCGCCATCTCGCGTCGGATCTCTACGCTGCACCGCCACGACACGACTCCGTGGGTCTGGCTCCAGATCGAGGTCGTCGGAACGGGCGGGGCCGAGCGAGAGGCCCGTGGAAATCGTACGAGTTGATGCGATGGCCGCTGGCGAACTCGTAGAGGCGCCAGGCGTTCGTCTCGCGCGGATGGCCGGTGAAGGGCGAACCAAGGGAAATGACAAACCGCACCAATTCCGGCGACTGTTTCGCGAGTTCGCGCGCGTAGAGGCCGCCGAGGCTCCAGCCGATGATGCTGACCTTGCGTTTGTGCTCACAATACAGTTCGCGGAGCGTGTCGTGGGCACGCTCCAGGACCCCGTCGCGCAGACCCGCCCCGAACTCGCGCTTCAGGATTCGTCATACGAGAGTTCGTCGCAGCGAAGGGCCAACCTCGAGTTGCATTTTGGCCTTCGAAAAAATGAGGGGATAGCTGAGGCTGCGCCTCTTTCCGCAGATGCGGGCGACTTCCTGCGGCCCGTTCTCTATTACTTCTCAACAGATTTGGCGATTGACGACTTGTTAACCGTGAGCAATGTTCACATTCCGGCGCGCTGGCCTGAATTGGAGAAACGCGCGTCGTAATTCTGTCCTTGGCCCGCGTCCTCCCCTTGGGCGCGGGGCCGATCGGGCGACCGGCGAAGAGGGAGCGAAGTTATGGAACAGAATTGCCGCGACGTTTTCAAGAAGATCGGAATGCTCGGCGCGAGCGCGCTTGCGTTGGTGGGCGTCTCAAAGCGCGCGAAAGCAGACGACCGGAATGAGCGCCAGAACCCGCTCCTAGGCCTCTGGGACCTCACAATCCCCGTACAGCAGGGCCTCCTCGCTCCTCTCTATTACAAATACGCGATCTCGGAAGGCGGATACGTCGCCACGGGCAACGAGGACGCCAACGCCGATTATTTACTCCCTTACACCTACGGCCCGACGATGGGAACCTACACTCGGACCGGTCCCTATTCCTACCGGCTCCGCGAGAGGCGTTGGGTGATGGGTGCCGGCGGGGTTCCAGCCGGTTCCTCCGATTTCACTGGCACCGCCGTGGTCGCCGGGGACGGGAGGAGCTGGTCCGGCTCCGGTACCTACATTCAGTACGACCTGACCGGCATCAACGTGGTGCTTTCGCTGCCCCTCACTTACAGCGCCGTGAGGTTGCCCGCCTGAAATAGCGGCGCAATTGGCCCAACTCGCAATGGGCGGGCGGCCCGCAACTCACAGGATCGTTTTATGCCGCATGGGAGCGGGCCTCGTTTCAACGCCGCGCTCGGCGGCCCAAGTCTTGCCGTGTCAGGAACAGGTCCACCACCTGTGTGCCATTCGAGAACAATATGAGCCGACTGACGAGTAAAGTCGTTTTCCGTTCCGCTGTGATCCTAATCCTCCTTGGCGTCTTAGCGGTCTTGGTCATGCTGACGAATCCCTACGCAATCAGTATGGCGACCGCCACGCTCCTGGTCGGCATCGTAATGATCGCAATCGGGTCCTTCGCCGGCTTGTGATGTGCAGCCGCGCAGGAGCAAGACGCAGGGGGCGAGAAGGAGGACGGCGCACTCATCGAGGCTCAAGTTATTTGAGCGGCGATCGGCGGGGGTCGACAGTCTGCAGGCGGCCACACGCCAATGTTGCCGGCTCGCCGCGCGCAACACCTCGCGCTTCGGGATCGCGAAGTTCCATCGGGTCATCCGGCTTTCTGCTTCGTCAGGTACGCACCTTCTGTCTGCGCAACCGGGAAAAACATCCTCGGCGGCGCTGCCAAGCCTACTTACCCGACCGGCTGCAATCGGGACCGCCTGTTTTGCCGGCCAGCCAAGCGCCAGCTTTCTTCGCCAGTTGGTCCGCCATTACGCGCGCAAGAAACCTCCTCGCGCGCCGCAGCGTCTCCTTCGGCAATCGATCGATCGCGGCGTCTCCGGCGAGTCGCGCCGTGGTCATGAAAATGTCCGCCGCGAGATAGTCCCGCGCCTGCTCCTTGGACTCGGCGTCCATCGCCTTCTTCCGCGCTCCTTGATGATCCGCTCGATGATTTTCCGTGCGCAGCCTTTCGCGTGGCTCACGTCGCTCGGACCCTAAGGGCTCAGCTCCGACCGCTCCAGACGGCTGGGCATATGCCCAAACAAGCAGGCCGAGCCCGTAACCCGGCGCTGATCCGCTCCACGGGCTAGCGGCGCGCGATTGCCAGCGCCGGATGCGTCCTGGCGCGTGGGGATCGTCTGCGACGCCTCGGTCGCTGCGGTAGCTGTTTCGGCAGGCGCGCGCCACACGACAAAGGTTGGCTTGGCCCTCTTGCGGCAACTCACGTCGCGGACCTTTCCATATGCGGTCGTCGCCTGGACATTGCGCGTCGCATTCGGGCCGAAGCGATCCTACACAGCGCAATCTCGGCAGCGCTGGACACCAGCGTCAACAATGTCGCTCGCACGCGTCAGCAGCTGGTCGAGGAGGGGTTCGAGGCGACGCTGAGCCGCAAGCACAATCCCAACTCGGCCCGGCCGCGGATCTTTGATGGGGCGGCCGAGGCGAAACTGATCGCCCTGGTTTGCTCGCCCGCTCCGGAAGGCTTCGCTCGCTGGAGCCTGCGTCTCCTCGAAGAGAAAGTCGTCGAATTGAACATCGTCGAGAAGGCCAGCGACAATACGATCGGACGGACGTTAAAAAAAACGCTCTTAAACCGCACCGCAGACGGCAATGGGTGATTCCGCCCGAAGCCAATGCCGGCTTCGTCGCCGCCATGGAAGACGTGCTGGAAACCTACCAGAGGCCGCGAGATCCCGATCGTCCGCTCGTGTGTTTGGACAAGACCTCCAAGCAATTGATCGCCGAGACGCGCGCTCCGATCCCGCCCAAGCCCGGAAGGCCCGCTCGTCACGACTTAGGCGTGAACAAAAACTCCGGCAGCCCAGCTCCCTAAAAAAATCGCGACGAAAGGAATCCAGGTTCCGATGAAGCTACGAAACATCGCGTAGCTGCGTTCGAACAGCGGAGCGACGACAGCGGCGTCGAGAATGACGACGATGCCGGTAATCGCAGTCGCTCTCAGTACGGGACTAAACTCGGGAGTGAGAAGCTCGTGAACGGCCGAGACGAGGAAAGCGATAACTGGCGCGGCGATCAAATGAACGTGCAAAACCGTGTCGAGTGTCCATAACCGGCGTCCGACAGCGATGATCCGCCGCACGCGCTCCACAGCACGAGCGCGAGCCCGATGAGATTAGACCCAAGCCATCCCCATCCCTCCGGCAGCAGGACGGAATCAAATCGGAATGGCGGCCGACATCAAATCGGAATCTCCGACCGATTGATTCGGAATTCGCACTGGGCATCCCTGCAGTTGATTGCAGCGGGCCTCGGCTGCTGAAACCCGTCGGCAAAGCCGACGAAAACCAGCTCCCAGTTGTGGGCGTCTTTCAAGCTATCGCCGCCGGGAAGCAAAAAGTTCATCCCTCAGCCGTGGTTTGACTTGCGCTGAGCTGCAGAAATCAGGCAGACCGCGCGAAAACTTGGAGGCAGGCCACGTTAGGCAGATTCGGACGGGGAGCAGCAACTAGCACCGTCTCGACGGGTTAGACGCTCGCTGCCGTAGGAGCTAAACCGGAGCGATCGATGAGAGAGGCGCAGGCCACTTTTGAGGTCAGACCTTGCAATCTTTGTTATGCCTGAGCTCTCAAAGGCGCGTTCTAGCGCCGGACCTCCCGAGAGGGAGTTCAGCTATAGAGGTCCTCGCGCGTCACTCCCGTCACTCCCCCGAAGCGGCGTCGAAGGCAGTGGCGGTTGGTAAGTATCCCCCGGCAAAGCCGGGGGCTTTAAGATTGGCGGGCCCCTCAAAGGGGCCCAGTCCCTAACCTTTGACGGCGTACGGGAATATACGCTCATTGCCAGACTCTTCATCACGCTTTCGGCACTGCTCCACCCCCAGTGAGGGATTGGGCCTTGTGCATAATCAAGGGGCGCGCTTCCAAGGGTCGGTTTTCTTCGTGACAGAGATCCGCGGGCGCGCAACCGCCGGAAATGTCAAACTTCTGCTGCCGCCCCGGCAAAGCCGGGGGATCTCCCATGATATTAGCGAACGTCCTTCCGCGTCCGCTGGCCCGTCTTGTCGCGCGCCTGGACGACCAGTACGGCTCGTCCCGCCCTCGCCTGACCCTCTGGCAACTACCGGAATCGACCCGTTGCCGACCTTCCCGATCAACCTGGTACGGGCGGTGAACGCCAGCAAGCGGCCGTAGGCGCTACGTGCAGGAAGCGCCCGCGAATTTGGCAAGGGCGCTCGGACTGGCGACGGCGGCGGCCGTCGCCAAGATGATCCAGATCAAAGCGGACCGCAGCGTCAGGGCTAAGAATGTAATGTTTAGGAGCGCCCCCATGCGCGGCAGGCTTTCCATTGTCGAGCGCCCCGAACTCATGTTCGGCCTCCTGACGCTCGCCCTCCACTTCTGGGTCAACGGCTCCTACGGCTATTTCCAAGGGTGAGCTCCCCCCGGTTGGAGTAGAATAGTGACAGAGAGCCGGAAGCTTGCGGCAGGCACTGTCAAGGCAAAACAGTATAGGCGATTTTCGGCGTCGAATCTCGCCGAACGCGCTGACGATTTATGAGCAAAAACAGTGGGCCCCCACCTCGCCCCGGAGCGCCAGATCGCAGTATAGAATTTAGTCTGACAATGCCTGAGGTAGTGCACCGCGCGCGGCATGTTTGCGATCGGGGTGGCGAAGCGCGGAGAGGATGATCGCCGGCACCAGGAAGAGGAACGCTCCAAGCAGGCCCTGCTGCTGGGTGGCAGCGCTTCCGCCTTAACGCCGGCGCATCGCGTCCTGCCACCCGTGTCGGTCGCCGGCGCGCCGATGGCCTGGACGCGACCGGGGTCTCGCCTCGGCTCCGCGCCGGCGGCATGGGGACCGTGAGCGAGGCCGTGATGGGCGCTTCCGCATCCTCGGCGAGCGCCTGGTGGCAGGCGGCCTCGACCGCCGGCAGCCCGTCGCTCAACACCGCAGCGAGGATTTTGACCATCTGCCGGTCGCCGTCGTTCGCGCCGGCGAGCTTGCGCCGGACGCGGTCCAGCGCCGTCGGCAGCACCGAGCGAGGATTGGGGATAAGCCGGTCTTGATCGATGCGGGGGCGTTGACGAATCACGACGCCGCTGAGAACCGTCACTTTGCGACGCACCGAGACGCGACCTCCCCGCATCATGCGACGCCCCCGGCGGGACAACACAGGAGGCTTCAATGACGACAAGCTCAAGAAAGTTCTTTGCCGTGATCATTGAGCGAAATGGACAAGAACTCGCGCGGGACATCCTCCATATTGACGGCGCCGCGGACGCTCGTCGCAAACTCATGCAGCTTGTGAGGCAGCATGAGATCGACCCCTTCGATGAGCCGATCAATTGCAGAGTCGAGGAACTCTCCGAATAAGCGCGGATGGGCTGAGTC
This sequence comes from uncultured Alphaproteobacteria bacterium, assembly GCA_963768555.1. GTDB lineage: Bacteria > Pseudomonadota > Alphaproteobacteria > Rhizobiales > Beijerinckiaceae > Roseiarcus. The sequence goes on along the minus strand of CAVYIZ010000070.1, from coordinate 111,705 downwards.
AACGAAGGAACCCCGTCCCCCAGGGAGCCCGGCTCCAGTTACGAGCAAGCGATCGCGTGGTTTCGACGGGCGATTGAAATTATCCGGCCGCAAATTTCAATTTGGCCGCTGCGCTCGCGCTGCTTGGCCGAATGGACGAGGCGCGTACCGCAGCCAACGCTGGTCTCGTGCTCAACCCGACCTACACCATCTCCCGCGCCCGCGCCCTCTGGACGGCGATGACCGACGACCCGACGTACTTAGCCCAGCTTGAACCCATCTCGTCCGCGGCAATGGAAATTGACCAGCTGTTGGGGGATGATGTCACGATCTTACGCGGACTACATAAGCAACCCTTAGGGGAGTGAGAACAATGAGTTACGAAGCCCAAATCAGCCGGAGCAGTCCTACCGCGTTTCTATTCGTCGTGGATCAGTCCGGTTCGATGTCCGACACGATGGCGTCCGGCAAGAGCAAGGCCGAGTTCGTCTCCGACGCCCTCAACAGGACCATAATGGACTTCGTCATCCGCTGTAGAAAGGCCGACGGGGTGCGAGACTATTTCGACGTCGGAGTCCTCGGATATGGCGGCAACGGGGTCAGCAATGGGTTCTCAGGTGCGCTCGGCACCACGGTCCTCAACCCGATCTCCGCCATTGAGCAAAATCCGGTGCGCGTCGAGGATCGCAAGAAGAAGATGGACGACGGTGCCGGCGGCATCCTGGAGACGTCGATCAAATTCCCGGTTTGGTTTGAGCCTAAGGCAAGTGGCGGCACGCCGATGCGGGAGGCCCTGACCCGCGCCGCCGAAGAGCTCGTCGCCTGGTGCGATGCCCACCCAGCAAGCTATCCCCCGACGGTGCTTCACGTGACCGACGGAGAGTCGACCGACGGCGACCCGGAGGAGATCGCGACCCATCTGACTCAAATTCGGACCAACGACGGCGAGTCGTTGATGTTCAACATCCATGTGAGTTCCCTCGGTGCAGACCCCATCCGCTTTCCGTCGAGCACATCGGGTCTTCCAGACAACTACGCCAAGCTCCTATTTCGCATGTCGAGCCAGTTGCCCGAGCATCTCATCAGGCTCGCACGGGAGAAGGGAAACGCGGTTGGAGTCGAGTCGCGCGGGTTTATGTTCAATGCGGAGGCGCCAGAGATCGTCGCCTTCCTCGAGATCGGCACACAGGCCTCGCAGCTGCGCTGAGGGGCGAGAATGAGGCTGTTGTTCTACGGTAGCTGCCGCAAGGAGCCGTCCGAAGAGGACGTTAACGAGGATAGGTGGGCGTTCTCCGGATCGCTGGGAACGCTGGCGCTGTGCGACGGCGCCAGCGAGTCCTTCGAACTCTTCGGTCTGGGCGCAGATACTCGCCGACAAGTTCGCGCTCAATCCGGCCGTCACGCCGGAATGGCTGGCCGACGCCGTCGCAGAATACGCTTCCCGGCATGACTTTGAGGCCATGTCTTGGTCGGGCCAAGCGGCCTACAGGCGCGGAAGCTTCTCGACTCTGCTCGGCGCACAGCATGACCCCGAACATGGGACTGTCGAAGTTCTCGCCGTCGGCGATAGCCTCGCCGTCTTGGCCGACAGTTCCGCCGCCGTCTCCTGCTGGCCGTTTTCTGAGCCCGAGCGATTCAGGGAGCGCCCGACACTGTTCGCTACGCTCGCTGAGTACAATGCGTTTGTCTCCGACGGCGACTTCTGGACGACCCGGAGGACGTGCTTCGAACTCGGCGAGCTGGGGGCCCCTCGCTTGGTGTGCGTGACCGACGCTCTGGGGGAATGGCTTCTCCGACAGACGCAAGCCGGCGGTGACGGGCTGGCGCGGCTTCTATCAATGTCAACGGAGAAGGAGCTGGAAGATTTGGTTCTCCGGGAGCGGCAAACCGGCCGCATGAGAATTGACAACTCGACCTTGATCGTCGCGGCGTTTGATAAGGGACCGGAGCCTTATGCCATACCCGACCTTTGAGCAATACAACAACGCCTTCCAGGCTCATCAGCAGCTGCTCACGGATCCGGAGTTACAACGCGGCGCGGTCGTCAAGACCGGAATGGGTACCCCGCTCGCGATCAGTGGCGGCTTCGCCTTGACGTATACGATCAAGACTGGACCGAAGAAGTATGCAGTTCGTTGCTTCCACCGGGAGTCGAAGGCCCTCGAAAGGCGCTACCAAGCGATAGGGCGCCGCCTCGCCCAGCTGCGCTCCCCATATTTCCTTGACTTCGAGTTTCAGCCAAAGGGAATCCGCGTCGACGGCAATCCCTATCCCATTGTCAAGATGGCATGGGCGCAAGGGCTGACGCTCGGCGAGTTTCTCGAGGACAACCACGGCCAAAAGCGGGCGATCTCGAAACTGCCCGACTCTCTACTGGCGCTCTCCAAGTTCCTCGAAGCGCAGCGCATCGCGCACGGCGATATTCAGACCGGCAACATGATGGTCTCCGGGACGTCCGGCGCAATCCAGCTCATCGACTACGACGGAATGTTCGTCGAGGAAATCCGCGATGTTGGAAGCTCGGAGCTGGGCCACATCAATTTCCAGCATCCCGAGCGGAAGTCGAAAAACCCGTTCGGGCCGACGATGGACAGGTTCTCGCTCATCGCCCTCTCGCTTGCCCTAAAGGCTCTGCACGAGGACCCCTCTCTGTGGAAAAAGACGCACTCCGAGGTTGATGCGATCGTTTTCAGGGCCGCCGACTTCGTCGATCCCGCGGCTTCAGCCGTTTTCTCAGAACTAATGGGCAAGCCCGCGTTAGCGACTCACGCGCAGAAGTTCGCCGCGATTTGCCGTGCGCCGATCGAGAAAGCGCCGAGCCTCGATGATTTTCTCGCGGGGAGGAATATTCCGGCCGGCATCATCCAAATCAGCGCCAAGCCTCAGGAGAGTCGCCCGAGGCCAGGATATATGGGCGTCTACGACGTCCTCCCGGCCGCGAGCTACGAGGCCTGCCTGAGGCGCGTCGGCGACAAGGTCGAAGTCATCGGAAGGATTGTGGACGTCAAGGAGGACCGAGCACGCAAAGGAAAGCCATTTGTCTTCATCAATTTCGGCGATTGGCGCGGACAGATATTCAAGGTCGCGATTTGGTCCGATGGCCTGACTGCTATATACAAAAAACCGGACGCCTCATGGATCGGCAAATGGATTAGCGTGGTCGGCCTCATGGAGCCGCCCTATACAAGCAGGAGATACAAATATTCGCACGTGTCAATCAATGTGACCGCCAACGGTCAAATGACGGTCATTTCAGAAACTGAAGCCAAGTGGAGATTGGCGTCGGCTTCTTCGAAAGGCCCAACGCCGGCAGGTACCAACAGAGATGTCCTGGTCAGTATAACCGGGCGCCCAACGTCCGGCCCGGCAAGCCAAGCACCGGCCACGGCTTCGTCGGCGAACCAAGACGTGTTGGACCGAATCCGCAAAATCCAGGCTGCTCCCTCAGCCCCGCCCCCGTACCAGCGACCTCCTGCCCCTCCCTCCTATCAGCGACCTCCGGCAGATGGGCTCGTCGCCAATTTCTTCCGTTGGCTGTTCAGATAGAAGATGTCTCCGGCGAAAGTCAGGGCTTTGTACGCTCATGAATCCCCTCATTTTTGATCGACTCGAAATTGTCTGAATTGGCGAGTCACCGCGTGGCGAGGTCACGAATCAGCCGGGCGGGGGGCTCATGCGCAAGTCGATCGAGCGGGTGGAATTGGTTCATGGTTTTGTGAAGCGCGCGTTTTCGGGGAGCCTGCACGCCAAGCGGATTTTTCTCTGGCCAATGGGACGCTGGGGGTTCTGACGGGGGCGTCGTTGGCCGTTTCGGTGATCGGGCATGCGCTGGCGCAAGCGCGCGGTCTGATGGACAGACACGCGATCAAACAGGTCGATCGCCTGCTGAGCAACGCCGGGATCGTCGTATGGGACCTGTTCGCGCCATGGGCGCGCGAGGTCGTGGGCCAGCGCAAGGCGATCGTCGTGGCGATGGATTGGACCGATTTCGACGCCGACAATCAGGCCACGCTCGCTTTGAGCCTGATCACGCGCCACGGCCGGGCGACGCCGCTCTTGTGGCTGACGGTCGACAAGGACAAACTGAAGGACCAGCGCAACGACTTCGAAGACCTCTGCCTGACGCATTTGAAGGCGATCCTGCCCGAGGGCGTGACGGTGACGATCCTGGCCGATCGCGGCTTCGGCGACGTCAAACTGTTCGAATTCCTCGAAAGCCTCGGCTTCGGCTACGTCATCCGCTTTCGCGGCAACGTTCATCTGACCGCGGCGGACGGTGAGACGCGCCTGGCCGCCGACTGGGTCGGCAAGAAAGGGCGCGCCTGCCTTCTGCGCGGCGCCGAACTCACCGCCGCCCGCCACAAGGTCGGCGCGGCGGTCTGCGTCCACGCCAAGGGGATGAAGGAGGCTTGGCATCTGGCCGCCAGCGATGCGACCGCGAGCGCCTCCCAGATCGTCAACCTCTACGCCAAACGGTGGACGATCGAGCCGGGGTTCCGCGACACCAAGGATTTGCGGTTCGGCATGGGCCTGAGCGTCCTGCGCATCGGCGATCCGCAACGGCGCGACCGTCTGCTGCTGCTCAACGCCTTGGCGATCCTCCTGCTGACGCTGCTCGGCGCCGCCGGCGAAAGCCTCGGCATGGACCGATCGCTCAGAACCAGCACGGTCAAACGCCGCGTCCATTCGCTGTTCCGCCAGGGCTGCCTGCTCTACGATCTCATCCCCAACATGCCCGAGCAACGCTTAAGACCGCTTGTCGAAAAATACGAAGAATTCCTAAGGACACCCATAACAATAACTGCTACAATTCTGCGAACCGGCGGGGTTTGATTGTGTAGTTCCATTCCGGATGGAACGCATCGCCAGTGAGGTCGAGGGCGTCCATTTCGGCATCGGGGACCTTGATGCCTTTTTCATAGGTTCGCTCATCGAGCGCGCACTCGACCTCGAGGCCCGCCTTGGTCGTCGTCGCGCCGATGAGTTCGACGACGGCGATGCGATCCGTCAGCGGCCGGCCGCGCCAGTTCTGCGTGATATGGCAGAACAGGCGGTGCTCGATCCTGTTCCACTTCGACGTTCCCGGCGGATAATGGTGCACGCTGAGCATGAGGTTCGTCTCATCGGCGAGCTTCTGCAGTTCGAGCTTCCACAGACGCACGCGCGCGCCATTCGAGCCGCCGCAATCGGCCGTGATCGTCAGTTCTTTCGTGTCCGGATAGCGTTCGCGGCCCATGCGCGCAAGCCACGTGCGGATGGATTGGACCGCGAACTCCGCGGTATCGCTGGTGATGCCGACGCTGACGAAGCCGGTGTTGGCCGTCACGTCGTAGACGCCGTAAGGCGCCACCTTGCCCAGGTCCTTGTCCTCGAAGTCGTGCACGTTGACGCGCAACGGATCGCCCTTCGGCCGATAGTCGGAGCCACCATTCTTGAAGTTGCCGACCCGCTCTTTCTTCTTCGTATCGACGGAGATGACGGGCTGGCATTTTGCCTGAGCGGCCACGACTTTCGCATTGATGTGCTCGAATTGCGCGTTACGGTCCGGATGCTTCGAGCCTTCCTCGGCCTTGCGATTGTACTGGCGCGAGAAGCCGAGCTTCACCAGTTCCTTGCGCACCGTACCGGCACTGATCGGATGCCCCATGTCGGTCAGGATCGCCGCCAATTTGTCCATGCTCTTCGACACCCACAATAGCGGGCGCATGGGATCGCCGAGCGTGGCCGGTTCGAGGAGGCGCTTCAATGCGGGCACGAGACCGGGGTCTCTTGCGGCGACCGCCTTGCGGCCGGCGCCGGCACGCCGCACCTGACCTTTCGGCGGCAGTTCCTCGCCGTCCAGATCGTCCTCGCCGCGATTGATGGTCGAACGGGCAAGCCCGGTGATCCGAGAGACCACCGCAAGCCCGCCCCGGCCGGCAGTTCTCACCTCGCCCGCCGCGAACATTCGCCGCCCGCGTTCGTCGAGCTTCGAGCCGACCATGTCCCAGCGATAGCAAATCGCGTCTTCATCGATCATCCCATCCGGGATACAAGCGTTCGCCTCGATCCGAAATCATGACGCCCTGAGTCACGCTGTCGCACGCCCTCGTACCGCAATTCGGTTATTGTTCGGCGAAGCCTAAACCGAAACAACGTCTTCACACAAACCTTCGGCCCCGCCTGAATGAGGGGATGCGTGAGGGTCGACAAAGCCCGACGATACGCCGTGTAAAGTAGTGAACACGGGTGCTCCAGTGCGACAAAGCCAGGTGGTACAATTTAAAAAGTAGTGAGCGCAGAGTGCGCAACAATAATCCAAACTTCGGCATTGACGCCAGACCTGTTTCCAGCGCAAGTTAACAGTGTCTTTTAAGAACAATGATATTGGGGGTCATCGATGTTCCGAGGGGAGGGCGAGGCCACAGTTCCGCACGTCGGCCGGCAAGAATTGCTGGAGCGAGAGATCCTCGCGATCGCCGATCGCGAAAAGCAGCGCCTCGGGCGCGAACTGCACGACGGGCTGTGCCAGTCCCTCGCCGGCATCGCGGCGCTGAGTTCGGCGCTCTCCCGAAGTCTGGCGGCGAGCGGGCAGCCCGGCCCGGCCGCGGCGGCCGACGAGATTGTCCGGCTCTTGAACGAGACGATCGGCGAGGCCCGCGACCTCGCCCATGGTCTCAGCCCGATCGGTTTGAACGGCGCCGGTCTCGCCGGCGGTCTCGAGACCCTGGCGCGCAATGTCCGCCACACCTACTGCGTCTCCTGCACGCTTCGCGTGGGATAGCCGCTGTCCGGGGTTTTGCGGCGAAACCGAAACGCATCTCATGCGGATCGCGCAGGAAGCCGTGCGCAACGCGTTCGCCCACGGCCGAGCCGATCAGATCGATATTTGCCTGGAATGTGTCCGACGGCTCGGGACTTCTGAGCATCCGGGACAATGGCGTCGGCCTGTCCGGAAGACGAGCGCAATCATGACGGGATCGGGCTGCATACGATGGATTATCGGGCGCGCGCGATCGGCGGCTCGCTCACGGTGGCGCGCCGCCCCGAGGGCGGCACGGCGGTCGCCTGCGCCTTTCCCCTGCCCCGGACGCACGACATGCGCGAAGGTCCCGCCGATGCTCGCTCATGCCCTGGCTGAACCGGCCGGATCGAGGAAAAGGCTTCTCGTCGTCGACGATCACCCCATATCTGCGTCGCGGGTTGACCGCCCTCATCGAGTCCGAGCCCGGCCTCGCGGTCCATGGCGCGGTCGGCACGCGCGCGGCCGCCCTCGAAGCCATGCGGGAAAGCCAACCGGATCTGGTCGATCGTCGATCTTGCGCTCGGCGACGAGGACGGCCTCGACCTCGTCAAGGAAATCAAGACGCGCTATCCGAAGGTTCCCTCGCTCGTGCTCTCGATGCACGACGAAGCGGTCTATGCCGAACGCGCGCTGAGCGCCGGCGCCCTCGGCTATGTCACCAAGCATGCAGCTCGACGAGACGCGTGCTCGGCGCCATCCGCCGCGCGCTCGCCGGCGAGACCTACATGAGCGAGGCGCTCCAGCGGCGGCTGGCCGAGCGATACGTCGGCGGGCGCACGCTCGAAACGGCCTCGCCCGATGCATGCGCTCAGCGACCGCGAATTGCAGGTGTTCCGGCTGATCGGTCAGGGCCGGACCACGCGCCAGATCGCCGGGACCCTCACCCGGAGCGTCAAGACGATCGAATCCCACCTCGAGCACATCAAGAACAAGCTCGGTCTCGACTCCGCCGCCGAACTGGCGCAGCGCGCGACCCGATGGGTCGAAACCGGCCGCACCGGCTGACGATCCCCCATCTCCCCTTGCGGGACTACGGCGTTCACACATCTCAAATCGCGGGTGCGCACCCCTTCCCCAGCTTGCTGGGGAAGGTGGCGCGGAGCGCCAGATGGGGTATGGCCCGCTGCTTCGACGCAAGTCGCATTGCACGAGCGTCACCGCGAGCCCTCCTCGTGCCATACCTGCTTTCCGCACCCCATCCGGCCCTCCGGGCCACCTTCCCCGCTTCGCGGAGAAGAGGGACCACCGCCGCCTGCAGGCTCGACCACTTGTGTGAATGCCGTAGCCTTGCGGGAGAGGGGTTAAGGGTGAGGGGTCTGCGCGGTACAAACCGGGTAGATTAACGACACTTTAGAGACCGGGTTGATGGTCGACAAGTCAAGCTGCATCGGAGGGAGGGCTTCCGATGCCGTTTCAGGAGATTTGTCGAGTGGAAGAGCGAGTTCGAGATGCTTGCAGATTTCGACACGGGGCAGTGGAGCGTATCGGAGCTTTGCCGCCGCTACACCTCGAACTGGACCCCATTGGTCGGACCACGGGGGGTTGGATTTAAGGTGTAATCTCGCCTGCTCCTGTCTTTCAGAGAATCAAGCCGCTTCTTTGCTGCTTCTGCCTCTGCTGCTGGGGATGTGGGCAACGCGTTTACGTTGTCCAAGCGAAGCGGCATATCCACAGCCCTCGCCGCCGCCTCGATTTTGTCCATGCCGGCGCGCCACACCGCCATCGGCATCTGGTTGTTCATCGCCTCATCGGCAGGGAACCGAAAATCGTAGAAGTTCATCCAAGAGGCGCGCGTCGCTTGTTCCAGTGCAACGCCTGCCGCAAGCAGACCTCCGTCAAGGCTGGAACCATATTCGCCTCCAGCAAGCTGCCGCTGCGCATCTGGTTCAAGGCTATCTTTCTCCTCACCCAATCCAAGAAAGGCATCTCCAGCATCGAACTGGGTCGTCGGCTCGGCGTCACCCAGACCGCGGCTTGGGTAATGAAATACAAGCTCGCGCAAGTCATGCTCGAGCGCAACGCGAGCAAGCAATTGAGAGGCGCAGTCCAAATGGACGACGCCTCCATCGGCGGCGCTCGTCCTGGCCGGCGCGGAAGGGGGGCCAAGGGCAAGACGCCGTTCGTGGCGGCGGTCGCCACAACGGAAGACGGAAAACCCGATCAGATCATCCTGCGGCCTGTCAAAGCGTTCAGCCTGGTCGCGATCCGCAAGCTCGCCGCTACCGCGCTCGCCCCCGACGCCCAAGCCTTGACCGACGGTCTTGCGTGTTTCGCGGCCGTCGTCGATGTCGGATGCACCCACACCGCGATCAAGACCGGCGCAGGCCCGCGAGCCGCCAAAACGCCCGCCTTCAAGTGGGTCAACACGGCGCTGGGCAACATCAAGGCGGCTTTGGTCGGAACCTATCGAGCCGTACGTTCCAAGCATGTTCCGCACTATCTCGCGGAGTTCGAATATCGGTTCAACCGCAGATACGATCTCGCCGCCATAATTCCGCGTCTCGCTTTTGTGGCACTCAGAGCCGCGCCCATGCCTTATCGGCTCCTCAAGCCGGCTGACGTTGCCGCGTAAGCAGGAAACTATTTACTCCAGGGAACGGGACGGCGGCGTCAGCGACTTCTGCGGCGGCCGCGGTCCCTTGGGGCCTGGCTTGTCGTTCCCCAGTAACTTTCCCTCACAAGCTTCCGCGCTCGATCACGCGTTACGTTGGGGAATTTCTCGCGCACAATGATCGCGCCCACCTTCTCGATGTCAACTCCTCCGCGCCGTAATTCATCGCACTTGTCGGCCCACCAAGCCATCATACGAACCCGCTCATCCCAAAAGTCCGCCCGCGCGTAAGCGCTGAGCTGGACCCGGATTTAGGACCATTGGCTAAGGTGTGAAATGTCCTGCTCTGTCGCAACCGATGGAGCGAGGAATGACGAAGTCACGCAAGAAGTTTGATGCGGCGTTCAAGGCGAAGATTGCGCTTGAGGCGCTGCGCGAGGATGCGACGGTTCCGGAACTGGCGAAGCGGCACGGGGTGCATCCGAACCAGATTTATGCCTGGAAGAAGCAGGTTCTCGACAATGTCGCGAGCCTGTTCGCGCGAGGGGCGAGCGGTTCGGGGGATGGCGAGGAGGAGCGCGAGCGCGAGACGGCCAAGCTTTACGCCAAGATCGGCCAACTGACGGTCGAACGGGATTTCTTGGCCGGGAGGCCAGGGCGATGAGCGCGCCCGATCGAAGAGCGATGGTCGAACGGCCTGGCAAGGACCTGTCGGTGCGCCGCCAATGCGCGCTGTTGAGCTTGACGCGCTCGGGGGTCTACCGCCCCAAGCCTGTCACCGAGGCGGACGATCTGGCGGTGATGCGCCGGATCGACGAACTGCATCTCGAGCTTCCGTTCTACGGCTCGCGGCGAATGACTTTCGAACTCAACAAGGAAGGCCGTGGGGTCAACCGCAAGCGAGTGCGGCGGCTGATGCGGGTGATGGGGATCGAGGCGCTGGTTCCGCGCCCCGGCACGAGCAAAGCCGCGCCCAGGCACAAGATATACCCCTACCTGCTGCGCGGCCTGAAGATTGTCGAGCCGAACCACGTGTGGGCGGCCGACGTGACCTACATCCCGATGGCGTGCGGCTTCCTCTATCTGGTGGCGATCATCGACTGGGCCAGCCGGGCGGTTCTGGCATGGCGGCTGTCGAACACCAACGATGCGAGCTTCTGCGCGGCGGCGCTGGAGGAGGCGCTGCTTCGGTTCGGAAAGCCGCAGATTTTCAATACCGACCAGGGCTCCACTTTCACCGCCGAGGCTTTCACCAGCAAGCTTGTGACGGCCGGCGTCGAGATTTCGATGGACGGACGCGGCCGCTTCATGGACAACATTTTCATCGAACGGCTGTGGCGCTCGATCAAGTACGAAGAAGTGCATCTGAAAGCCTACGCCGATGGCCGCGAGGCGCGGTCCGGCATCAGTTCCTGGATGAACTTCTACAATTTTCGGCGCCCTCACCAGGCGATGAACAACCAGATGCCGATGGCGGTGTGGCGCGCCGGCATGGACAAAATCGAGGCGGCGGCGAGGGCTGTGGATATGCCGCTTCGCTTGGACAACGCAAACGCGTTGCCCACATACCCACAGCAGAGACAGAAGCAGCAAGAAGCGGTTTGATTCTTGAAGGACAGGAGCAGGCGAGATTACACCTTAAATCCAACCCCCCGTGGTCCCACCAATGGGGTCCAGTTCACGCGGCGAACGCTGTCGTTGTCGACATGAGCCAATTGCCGCTCGATCGCGTCGGGATTCCAGAGGCGCTTTCGTTGAGAATCGAGGACGCGGCCGACCGGAATCCGTGTGCGGTCATTTCGTCTTGCGTGAAGCCAAGCCGACGTAGAGCCGCGTTGATCGTGTTCTCGCTCATGCAACGCGACGACGAGCGGACCGACGGGAACAGGAACCGACCCTTACCCGTGATGGCATGAAGATCGCGAAGAGCACTGACCGCTCTCGACGCGAGCGGCACACGATGAGGGCGGCGCATTTTCATCTTCTCGGCCGGAAGGGACCAAAGCGCGCCCTCAAGATCGAACTCCTTCCACCTCGGCGGAACGAAGCTCGCCGGGGCGAACGAAGGTGAGCGCAAGCAATTCGAGCGCGGCGATCGTCTCCGGCGATCCCTCATAGGACGCGATCGAGCGAAGAAGGGCTCCGAAGACCTTTGGGGCAACGATGGCCGCGCGGTGCTTGGCGACGGGCGACGTAATCGCGCCGGCCAAAGCGCCGGTCGGATCCGCGTCGGCCCGTCCCGTGGCGACCGCATATCGAAAGACTTGGCCGATCGTCGTGCGGAGCCTCTTTGCAGTTTCGAGCTTGCCGCGTGATTCCGCTTTGCGCAGCACAGAGACAACCTCAGGCGCGGCGATTTCCTTGATCGGCCGCGATCCGATGGCAGGCAGGGCGAGGCCAAGCAGCCATTCCGTCTTGTCCACAGTGTTCGTCGCTTTGCCTTCGCGTCGCTTTTTGTCGACCAGTTCGGCCGCGATGGCCGAAAAGGTGTTCGCCGCCGAGTTGGCTTCTTGGGCCTTCTTGCTTTTTCGCGTTGGATGGGTCGATCCCATTCGACAACAATCGCTTCGCGTCTCGGCGCGCGGCTCGCGCGTCCTTCAGGCCGACGGTGGGATAGACGCCTACCGCCAACACCTTCTGGCCGCGTCCGAAGCGGTAGGCTAGGCGCCAGCGCTTTGCGCCGTCCGGCGTGACCCAGACCTGAAGCCCGCCGCCATCCGACAATTTGGTGATTTTGCCCTCGGCCTTAGCCGAGCCGACGGCGAGTTCGGTGAGCGGCAATGTTGGTTTACGCCCTGTTGGTATTCGTCCCGTACCAACACATATACCAACATTCTCGCCGGATTTCAACGCACGGCTCAGGACACAAGGGCCTGTCCTCAGTTGAGCTGGATGACGACGGCGACGAGGCGGATTGCGCCGAGGAAGTTTCTCGCGAGCTTGTCGTAGCGTGTCGCAATCGCACGAAATTGCTTGAGTTTTTCGAAGAGACGTTCAATCAAGTTGCGCTCTTTGTAGAGAGTGAAGTCGCATTCCCTTTTCTGCTTGCGATTGCTCCTTGGCGGAATGACGGCTGCGATTTGCGCGTCCCGCAGCTGTTCGATCAGGCCGTCAGCATCGTACCCTTTGTCGCCAAGCAGCGCGCCGCAAGCGACGCCTTGGAGCAGTTGCCCCGCAGCGCGAACATCGTGGACGTGACCCGCCGTCAGAACAAGTCTGACCGGATTGCCCAAGGCGTCCGCGAGCGCATGGATTTTGGTTGTCAGGCCGCCCCGGGAGCGTCCGATGGCTTGGTCCTCGCCGTTTTTTTCGCGCCCCGGCGCTGTGCTGATGGGCGCGGACGATGGTGGCGTCGATCATCACGTATTCGGTGTCGGCGTCACTGGCCAAGTGATTCAGAACACGCTCGAAAACCCCGCTCTTGCACCACCGGCTGAAGCGTTGGTGCGTGCTCTTCCAGGAACCAAAATGCGCCGGCAAATCGCGCCATGGAACGCCTGTCCGATAGCGGTAGAGCATCGCCTCGACGAAGAGCCGATTGTCTGGCGCAGTACCGCCGACATGGCCCCTACGCCCAGGAAGAAAATCCTTGATCCGATCCCACTCATCATCCCGCAATCCATCCCGATCCATGGTCAGCCCCTCAAAAAGCCGACCACCCATGAGTTAGAGATTTGCTGATTTGGGAATTCCCTTTCTAACTCGGCGCTAACTGAGGACAGCCCCTAGTTTCTAGATGCTTATGGATCGCCGCGGATGGAGATTTGGTGCCGCAAGAGGGAATCGAACCCCCGACCCCATCATTACGAATGACGTGCTCTACCAGCTGAGCTATTGCGGCGCCGCCATCAAAACGCGCCAGCGCGATCGATCGGCGCTGCTGTCTATGCCAATTCGCGCGGCTTTGGCAATATGCCCGCCTGGGACAGCGCCGCGGGCGCGAGGGTCGGCGATAGGCTCGAGCAAGATCGGGCCGCGAAGGGAAGGAGCGTTTTCGATGGGGGAACGGCTGGAGGGAAAGGTCGCGGTGCTGACGGCGGCGGCGGCGGGCATCGGCCGGGCGACGGCCATAGCCTTCCGGGAGGAAGGGGCGCGGGTCATCGCCACCGACATCGACCTCGACGGCCTCGCCGGGCTCGACGCGGACCGGCGCAGGCTCGACGTCCGCTCCGGGGAAGCGATCGCCGCGCTCGCGCGCGAGATCGGGCCGATCGACATATTGTTCAACTGCGCGGGCTTGGTCCATCACGGCAGCGTGCTCGCCTGCTCCGACGAGGACTGGGATTTTTCCTTCGACATCAACGTAAAGGCGATGCATCGGACGATCCGCGCCTTCCTGCCGGGGATGCTGGAGAAGGGCGGCGGCTCGATCGTCAACGTCGCCTCGGCCGCCTCCTCGGTGCGCGGCATCCCGTACCGCTACGTCTACGGGGCGTCGAAAGCGGCGGTGATCGGGCTCACCAAGGCGGTGGCGGCCGACTTCATCCACAAGGGCGTGCGCTGCAACGCCATCTGCCCCGGCACGATCGAGAGCCCGTCGCTCGACGGGTGGATCGAGGCGCTGAGCCGTTCGACCGGCGAGCCTATCGAGACCGTGCGCCAGGCGTTCGTCGACCGCCAGCCGATGGGCCGGCTCGGCAAGCCGGAGGAGGTGGCGGCGCTCGCGGTCTATCTCGCCTCCGACGAGAGCGCCTTCACCACTGGGCAGATCCACCTGGTGGACGGGGGGTTTGCGCTGTAGGGGTCGCCGAGGCCGGCTTGGACCGGTGACGCGAAACGAGACCGAAACGTCGTCCCTTATTGCGACCCCGGCGAAGCGATCTTCTGCGGCGAAGCGGGCCAGCGCGAATCGATCGCCGCGTCGCCATGCCGTCCTGCCAAAGGTGTCGCGCCGCGTTGCGACGCCCTTGGCGCCTCGGCCAGGAAGCCCTTTCTTCCATATAGGAGGATCGCTGCGTGGCTTATGTATCGACCTTCGCGCAAAACGCCTCGAACTCGGCCTCCGTTGCGAAGGATTTTTGCGCGCCGCGTCTGGTCACCGAGTTGGCAGCGTAGAGGGTCGCTTTTTCGAGCGCGGCCTCGATGCCCAAACCGGCCGCGTAATAGCGCGCCAAACTGCCGATGAAGGCGTCACCGGCACCGGTCGAGTCGACCGCCTGAACCTTCGCCGGGGCGATGCGCTTGAGGCCCTGCGCCGTGGCGAGGAGCGCGCCGCGTGCCCCCAAAGTGACAATGACTGTCTCGAGCCCTTGGGTGAGCAGACTCTTCGCGGCGGCCTCGATCTCCTCCTCCAACTCGACCGGCATGCCGGTCAAAATCGCGAGCTCCGTCTCGTTCGGCGTGAGAAAGCTAGCGATGCGGACGTATCCCATGTCGAGGTTGCGGACGGCCGGCGCCGGATTGAGAGCCGTCTTGACGCCATGATTCCTGCCGAAGGCGAGCGCCGCATAGACCGTCTCGAGCGGCACCTCGAGCTGCAGCAGGATGAGATCGCAGGCTTTCAGGTCCTCGCCCGCGGCCTCGACGTCCGCCGGAGTGAGGTCGCCGTTCGCGCCCTTGACGATGAGGATGAAATTGTCGCCCGCCGCGTTGACGAGGATCGTCGCCGTTCCGGTCGACTGGCCCGCCACGCGCCGAACGTGCTTCGCGCCGACCCCCACCGCCTCGAAGTTCTTGAGCACGCCCTCGCCGAGCATGTCGTCGCCGACCTTCGACACCACGACGACGGATGCGCCGAGCTTCGCCGCCGCGACGGCCTGGTTCGCCCCCTTGCCGCCCATGCTCATCTCGAAGCGCGGGGCGGAGATCGTCTCGCCCCACACCGGCATGCGCTCGACATAGGTCACGAGATCGACGCTGCTCGAACCGACGACGCCGATGCGCGGGATTTTGCTCATGCTCGCCCCTGCACGAATTCCCCTCTCCCTCCGGGACCGGTCTTGAACCCAGTTCGATTACGCCTGAGCAATATGCTCCACGTATTCAGAATCATACGGCAAGACCCACGGCAGCGGCTCACCGGGAGTCCAGAACCCCGACAGGCTTAATTTGCCCTGTTTGTACTTGGCTTGCCGGCATAATATAATCCTTCCCAAACGTGCGCGCGTCTTCCCACTGCGGTTTGCGCCGGGCAATTTCGTTGAAGGCGCCTGCCGAGCCCCGGTAATAGAAGGGGCGGACCTCTTCGACCAGCACGGCCTCGACCCGCCGCATTTTGACTGATCTTCGACAGTTGGAGGGTGCGCGCGAGGTGTAAGCCATTGATATTATTTGTGGCGACAGGCGGCAGTTGCGATAGTGTAGTGTCACGGATTGGAATATTTTTATTGATTTCTGAAGACGCAGCGCGGATGCTGTGCGTACCAAAGGTGAGTTGCTCGGTTTCCCCCCATGTATTTCCGCAAGAAGACCTCCGGCGGCCGCGCCTATCGGCAAATCGTCGAGAGCCGGCGCGAGGGCGCTGCGGTGCGCCAGCAGGTGATCGCGACGCTCGGGCGGATCGAGGATCTTAAGGAAAGCGGGCAGTTGGAGCGCCTGCTGCGCTCGGGGGCGCGGTTTGCCGACAAGGCCATCGTGCTCGATGCGCTCGACCGCGGCGAAGCGACGGTCGTGGCGACCCGGCGCATCGGTCCGGCGCTCGCCTTCGAGCGGGTATGGGACGAGACGGGCTGCCGGCGCGTGATCGAGCGCCTGGCGAGCGCGCGCAAACATGATTTCTCGCTGGAGCGTGCGGCGTTCCTGACCGTGCTGCACCGCCTCTTTTGCGGCGGCTCGGACCGTGCCGCCGACCGCTGGCGCGAGGATTACCGCATTGATGGCGTCGACGGGCTCGAACTGCATCATCTTTATCGCGCCATGGCGTGGCTCGGCGCGGAACTCCCCCAAGAGCAACAGGACGGCGCGACGCCGTTTGCGCCGCGCTGCGTGAAGGACGTCCTGGAGGAGGAACTGTTCGCCTGTCGGCGCGACCTGCTCACCACGCTCGACGTCGTGTTCATGGACACCACGAGCCTCTATTTCGAGGGCGCAGGCGGTCAGACTCTCGGACGGCGCGGGTTCTCCAAGGACCATCGGCCCGATCTCAATCAGATGATCCTGGCCGTGCTCCTCGATGGCGACGGCCGCCCGGTGTGCACGGAAATGTGGCCGGGAAACACCGCCGACGTCGGCAGCCTGATCCCGGCGATCGATCGGTTGCAGCGCAGGTTCCGCATCAACCGCGTCTGCGTCGTCGCCGACCGCGGCATATCAGCGCCGAGACGATCGCCGAACTCGAAGCGCGAGGGCTGCTTTATGTTTTGGGCGTGCGCGAGCGAACCGACAAGCTGGTGCGCGAACTCGTCCTCGACGATCCCGCGCCGTTCGTTCCCTTCATTCTGATGAAGCCCAGAAGCGAAGTCGATTACGAGGCCAAGGCGGTGAAGCTCGCCGGGCGGCGCTACATCGTCTGCCGCAATCTCGATCAGATGAGGAAGGACGCCGCTGACCGCGCCACCGTCGTCGCGGCGCTGGAGAAGCAGTTGAAGAAAGGCGACAAGAGCCTGGTGGGCAACAAGGGCTATCGCCGGTTCCTCGCCAACCCGGAGGGCGAGGGCTTTTCCATCGACCGCGCCAAGGTCGAGGAGGACGCCAAATTCGATGGCGTGTTCGTGCTGCGGACCAACGCGCATCTCTCGCCGCTGGAGGCGATGCTCGTCTACAAACAATTGTGGACCGTGGAGCGGACGTTCCGCACGACCAAGAGTTTGCTCGAAACGCGGCCGATCTATCACAAACTGGATCAGACGATCCGCGGCCACGTCGCCTGCAGCTTCCTCGCGCTCGTTCTGAAGAAGGAGCTGGAAGACCGCCTCGCCGCCGCCGACAAGAGCGCCCGCGCCTCCTGGCCCGACGTCATCGCCGATCTCGACTCGCTGACCGAGACCGAAGTCGAACAGGACGGCAAGCGTTTCCTGCTGCGCTCCGCCCCGCGCCCTGACGCCACCCTCGCGCTGTCGGCCCTCGGCGTCGCCCTGCCGCCGACCCTGCGCCAATTCGCAGACGCCTGATCCACACCCAAAACCCGCAATGTCGTGCCACGCCGTCACAACGGCGCGCCTTCTCGTTCGATGTCAATGACTTGGTTCCGCCAACTGTCGAAGATCAGTTTGACGGTGGTGGTCCCGAGATCATAGTGGTCCGGAGCAGGATGAGGGTCGTCGGCGAGTACATATCCAAATTGGTAGTCCCAAAAAATTCGAGCTCCCGGGTTTTTCTTAATGACATCCAAAAGGAAATCGATCGGGTCATTTGATTGGTTGCCGAGCGGCCCCGGAACCGGTCGAAGTTCATACCGTCTTGGCCTGCGGTCAAGGCGTTCGCCACCGCCCCCATACCTTGCACAACACAATACTCCAGATTCAATGTTTGCTGGGGGCCGACGATTGCGCTCCGTCCCGCTCGTTGCCAGAAGAATACATCCCGCAGGGAAACGTCAATATTAAGCCAGTAGAGCTTCGAATAGCGAGCGGTTCTGAAGTCGCCGTACACGTTGTATCGAGACTGAATCGCCATTGCCTACATCGAACAATTTCTGGTAAAAGATTGGCGCACCAACCGGCCATAGTGCGCAACCCATTCCCTGGCGTGTCCTGGAAGCTTTCCCCAAGGCTGCGCCGAGAAAAGGGCAAGGACAACGCGGCAACCGCGTCGATCGTTGCGCTCGGCTATCGAGCCCGCCTAATACAACGCGTTCGAAAATCAAGGTGAAAAAGGTGCGACAGCCTGAGGCGGCGTCCATGACGCTTCAGTTCGCCTCGTCGGCCGACAATCCGCCGCTGACGCAGGCGATGGCGAAGGCGTAGTTGCGCGCGACCTCCTCGAGCCGGTCAAACCGACCTGGCCGTCCGGCGTGCCCCGCCTCCATGGCCGTGCGCAACAGGACAGGTCCGCCGCCCGTCATGGTCGCCCTCAGACGCGCGACCCATTTGGCCGGCTCCCAATAGGTCACGCGCGGATCCGCCAGACCCGCGAGCGCGAGGATCGGCGGATAGCGCTGCGCCTGGACATTGTCGTAAGGGCTATACGAGCGGATCGCGTCAAAGGCAGCGGGATCGCGGATCGGATCGCCCCATTCCAACCATTCCGGCGGGGTCAGCGGCAGGGTCTCGTCGAGCATGGTCGAGAGCGCGTCGACGAACGGCACGTCGGCGATAATCCCGGCGAACAGATCGGGCGCCAGGTTCGCGACCGCGCCCATCAGCAGACCCCCGGCGCTTCCGCCCTGCGCCACGATGCGGCCCGCTCCCGTATAGCCCTGGGAGATGAGATGCCGCGCGGCGGCGAGGAAATCGCCGAACGTGTTCGGCTTCTTCAGGAGTTTGCCGTCCTCATACCAACGCCAGCCCTTGTCGGTTCCGCCGCGGACATGCGCGATGGCGTAGACGAAGCCGCGGTCGACGAGTGAAAGGCGATTGCTCGAGAAGCTCGCCTCGACCGGATAGCCGTAGGCGCCGTAGGCGTAGAGGAGAAGCGGCGCCGAGCCGTCGAGCTCGAGATCGCGCTTCATCAGAAGCGACACCGGCACGCGCTCGCCGTCCTCCGCGCGGGCGAAAATGAGCCGCGTAAGGTAGCGTTCCGGATCGAAGCCGGGCGACTCTTGCCTTTTGACGAGCGTCCTGGTCCGCGTGGCGCAATCGTAGTCGATGATCTCCTCGGGCCGGTCCATCGAGGAAAAACGGAATCGCAGGAGCCGCGAATCGAATTCGTAGACTGTCCCCAGGCCGAGGGCGCAGGTCTCCTCGTCGAAGACGATCGCATGCGCTTCGCCGCCGCTAAGCTCATGAACGACCAGACGCGGACGGCTCTCCTCGCGGGTCAGCACGACGAGGAAGTTCTTGAACAGCGTCGCGTCGGCGATGAAGCAGCCGTCGCGATGGGGGACGACGTCGCGCCAATTCGCTTCATCCGGAGCGTCGCGCCCCGCGACGACGACCTTGAAGTCGCGCGCCCCGGCATTGGCGCGGATGTAGAAGCAGTCGCCGTGATCCATCACGTCGTAAAACAGCCCCGGCCGTCGCGGCGTGACCAGCAGCGGCTTCGCCGTCGGTCGATCGAGCTCGATCACATGCGTCTCCGAAGCGTCATGTCCGTGCACGACGACGAGCGCCGACCCACCGAGCCGCGTCGCCTGGAGGCCGATGAACCACGCCGGGTCCGTCTCGGAGAAGACCTCGGCGTCTTCGCTGCGGTCGGCCCCGAGGCGATGCAGCATCACCCGGAACGGACGATGGTTCTCGTCCTGCTCGACATAGAGGAGCGCCTTCGAATTGCGCGTCCAGACCACGTCGTCGGTCGCGTTGACGACGAGATCGGGGAGATCTTCGCCTCGCTCGAGGTCGCGTATGCGGATCGTCAGCATTTCGGAGCCGAGTTCGTCGACGCTCCAGGCGAATTTCGTATGATCGGGCGAATGGGACGCGGCGACGCAACGAAAGAACGGCTTGCCTTCGGCGCGCGCGTCGCCGTCGATCAGCACCGTCTCCGCGCCGCCTTCGCGCGGCCTGCGGCAGTAGATGCGGTGCTGCCCGCCTTGGCGATAGCGCGAATAATAGGCCCAGGGCCCGTCGACCTGCGGCGGCTCGCTGTCGTCTTCCTTAAGCCGCCCCCGCATCTCGCGGACAAGCTCCCTTTGCAAATCGGCGGTCGGCGCGAGCAGCGCGTCGGCGTAGGCGTTCTCCGCCTCGAGCAGCGCGCGGATTTCGGACGGCAGACGGCTCGGATCGCGCAGCACCTCGCGCCAGTTCTCGGCCCGGATCCAGGCGTATTCGTCGGTCCAGACCCTTCCGTGCGCCGAACGCTGCACGGGACGGATGTCGGCGCGCGGCGGCGCGGGCGGTCGGGAAGAGGAGGCGTCAGTCATGCGGCGCCGTTCTGGCACGGGCTTCGGCTCGCGTGAAGCGCCCGAAGGCGGGCGGAACCTCGGCCGGCTTGGCGCAGAGCGCAGCGGCGCCCGCCTCGCGCAGTTCGCGCTCGCCCCCGTAGCCCCACAGCGCGCCGATGGTCGGAATCGTGTGCCGGTTCGCGCCCGCGACGTCATGCTTGCGGTCGCCCCACATCACGCAATCGCGTGGGTCCAGAGCCCGATCGGCGAGAATATGGGCGATGAGGTCCCCCTTGTCCTCGTGGCGGACGTCCAGTTCGGAGCCGTAGACCTCCTCGAAATAGCGGCCGAGATCGAAGCGAGCGAGGATGCGGGTCGCATAGACGGCCGGCTTCGAGGTGCAGAGAAACAGCCGCGCCCCAGACTGATTCAATCGCGAAAGCGCGTCCTGCACGCCGTCATAAACGACCGCCTCGAACAGGCCTTCGGCACCGTAACGCGTCCGATAGAGAGCGAGCGCTTCTTCCGCGTCGCCCGTCTCGTCCAACATCTTCGCGAAGGACTGTCTGAGCGGAGGGCCGATGATCCATGAAAGATCGACGCTCGGCGACGCGGCGCAACCCATGGCTGCGAGCGCAAAGCGGAAGCAGCCGACGATGCCTTCGGCAGGATCTGTCAGCGTCCCGTCCAGATCGACAAGCAAGACGCTGCGCTGGAATATGGTCTTCAATGGCGCTTCTTTCCGCGTTGGCAAGGTGGGCGCCCGCTCGGGGCGGTATGGCGCGCGATTATGGAATCGGATAGCGCGCAGCAAGCATGAGCGCTAATAGTGGCCCCCAAAGCCGCCGTCACAACTGTCCCTTTCGCGAACTCGCGAGCAGGTCGCTCGGCCGGCCCGGGGCAGGACGGATCGAGCGACGACGAAGAATGCTCTCCGCGCCCTCGTACCAGATCTTGGGGGTTCGAGGCTTCCGGGGCCATACCATTTCCCGGCGCAGAATCGAATTTTTTCAAGCCTTTGCGGCGCCATTTCCCGGTTTCCCGGCCTCGCTCCCCACCGCCGAGAACCCGGCCAAGGGTCGCTGGCCTCCGCCCCCTGACGACGCGCATCCTTCGCCTCTAGCGAACGGCACAAAGGGAAACCGTCGGCGAAGCGCCCGGGCAGCGTGACGACTTCGGCTTGGCGGTTGCAGAAATGTAATTTCTGACGCCTCTTCCCGGCCCTCGCCGCCGGCTGCGGCGGGGAAGCGCGCGTGGCTTGAAGACGAGCGAATGCTTTCAATGCAATAGGCGCCACTTTCTGCAACTTTCGCCGGGTTTCGTTCGCCTCGTCCAGGTCGACCGCCGTCCCGTTTAGGGACCGATGAGCCGACAATGTTAAAAGTATAGCATGGATTTGAATTCTGGCCAAGAAATTGTTCCTGTTCTGTGCCAAAACAACAGTTACAACTTCTATAATGGCGATCGGTGCGGCGCGCGGGCTTAGGCGATTATTGCCACATATTTATTGTTCGATTACGAGGCCTTGAGGCTGAGACCGGCGCGTCGTCCGAAAGCCGAACGCCCGTTTTGTGACCGGACATTTGCCCAGTACGCCCCCGGCTCATGCGCCACTCACTACTGGGCAGTCCCGCCCTGCGCAGGCCCTCGACGAACGGCTGCCGCGCGCGCCGTGCCTGCGTGTCCATAGGCCGGCCAAGGCAAAAAAGCGGCTGATCTCGGATCGTACATCCCAGTGTTTACCGCTTGGCGACAACCGTTTATCGCTTTGATGTCGGGCAGGGGAAAGTGTCATGCAATGCTTGAACCATTATCGCGTCGGCCGGGCGGTCGGCCAACACCGGGTGTTTGTAAATATGGACGCGAAGAATATTCGCCATCCCGTCGGAGGTGACTTTGACATGGCAAAATACGCTCGGTCCATCACTTTCGTAAACAAATGTTCTCATTCGATCGATGCCGTCCAAAATCCCCTGTACATAAGCTGTAGTAATGGGGTCATGTGAGGCTAATTTCGCGAGCGCTTCAGACGCGGTTGGCGCCGCTGCGGCGGGCAGCGAAAATGCGACCGCGAAACCCGCTGCCGCGCAAGTCAGTTTGGTGGTAATCATCCCAGGTGACTTCGGTTTAGGAAGCGACTGAGCCGAAATGGCTCGGTGGAGTTGCGCAAGAGGGCCGGAGTGGACCGCGCGGGCCGTACCTCCACAGCGACAACTACCAACCGCCGCCATACGCGCGCGCCACCAAGTCTTTATGGGCTGCGGGCGGTGGAGAGATCCCGTATGTAAACCACCGGAACGTCATTAAGCTCGGCCCATCCCTTCGCGGGCGATATTGCTGAGTCGATCGTGTCAAAGGCACGTGGCACAAAGAATGTAGCCTCGCGCTTGCCGGTAGCAGATCCGTTCACGGTAAACTTATCGCCGGCACGCTCGATCAAAAGCCAATCGGCACCCTTCGGCGGATATTCCTTAAACGAGATTTCCCGCACCTCGGCCACCGTGGCCCCCATTGGTTATCGCTTGGCGTTCCGTGAGATTGGGCGACGTGCCCCCGGGCGTCAACCCCGAGATTTCAGTCTGAGAGCCAGTTTAATTAGTCAGCGACAACCTCGCACGTCTTGTCGCCGAAGAACCAGATGCGGCGGAATGGGCCTGTTCCCTCGTTGTCGGTCACGTCGCGGAGAGTGATCAGGCTGAGGTCGTTGGGAACCGCAGTTCGACCCGTATAGCAAACGAGTTCGATCGGAGCGTCGGTCCGATAGTTCTTGCTCAATTTGGTTCGCAAGGCCGCATGGCTTGGATCGTCAAGCATGAGGAACTTCGCGGGTGTTCCTCGCTTGATCTGGTCGCCTATGTCCTTTGTCGGGCTGCGGCGGCGGTCGATTTTGCACGGTCGCCGGGTCGATTGGCAGTCCCGAGGCTTCGATGAATTGAAGAAAGACCCGAATCTCTCGCGCGGCTTTTTCCGCCGCGGCGTCGTTTCCATTACCCAATTGCATGCTCCGGTCAATTTGCTCTTAATCCGCTTCTCGATTTCGAGCGCCTGCTGGCTGCGGAGGGGGTCGACTTTGTCCAACCAAGCATGGCCAAAATGGGCGGCATCAGCGAATTGTCTAAGGTTTTTCCGCTCGCAGCCGTGCACAATGTCGCCGTCATGCCCCACAGCTTCTACGATGGCCCGGGCTTGTTGGCGGCGATCCACGCCACTGCCGCATGCGGGACGGTCAACTCGATGATCGAGTGGCGCAGGTTCGATCTTGAAGCAACCATTTATGACCGCTGGTTCGCCCCAAAGCAGGGCCGGATTCCGGTGCCTCAGGGTCCGGGCCTCGGACTGGAACCCGATCCCCGCGTCATCCGGACCTATCTCAGTGTAAGGCATCTGGCGGGGAGCGATCCGGAAGGCGAACGGCGGTCTGCACGATGACGATTCCAGTCGGTCGGGACCCGCTCGAGCCCGTGGAAAGCCGCATCTACTTCATTGCAGGAGGCGACAGCGCGACGGCGGCCTCGGTGGTGAGCAGAAGGAAGGTCAACGTTTCCTGAAGGTAGAGGCGCACGACGCTGTCGGTGTGGCTCAAGTAGCCGATTGAAACGTCCTGGCCGATGTGCAGGCTGAAATCGCCGCCGCGAGTGGTGAGCACGAAAGCGCCGCCGATGGCCGGGGCCCAGATGATCTCGTCTTTGACGAGCTTCTTGACGTGCTCGAGTACGGGGTATCCGTTGTCGCTGGTCTCGGCAAGGGCGGTATAGGCGTCGGCGCCAAGCAGTACGGAGTACGGCCCGTTGACGCCGACGAGACGAAGTTGGCTCAAGGCTTGTGCGATTGCGTCGGGATACTGACGCACATCGACCGGGAGCGTCATGATCGGGTTGCTCGTGCCCTGCCGGATACCGCCGATGCCCGCCGCGGGATAGCCTTCGAAGATGGCGCGGTCCTCGGCGTAGGCGATCTTCTGTGCGGCGTCCTTCGCCGGTTGCCAGTCGGAGTCGTTCGCGCCCCGCTCGACGTCGTCGATCTGGTGGCGGTCGAGTTCGAAAGGGACTCGCAATTCGACCAACGCCTTGACCTCGCGCTGCCGCGCCAGGACGCCCTCGCCCGGCGGTGTGATCGTCTTGAGGTGGGCAGTTCCGACCGCAGAAAGGCCAACGCCCCCCGCCCGTGGACGTCGACGATGCACCGTGCGGCGAGATAACGCTTCAGGGTGCGCGTTGTCTCCTCTTCGATACTGGCCCACGCCGCGTCGGAAATCGGGGCAAGCTCGCGGTGAAGATTATTCCGTGCCTATCCGGTTAACGCCCATACCCACTACATGTAGGATGCATCCAATCGCCCGAATAGAGTTCTGCAAAGGTTGGTGACTTCGACGCCACCCGCGACACCGAGCAGAGAGCGGAAGGCGTTGAACGGGTAGAAGCGGCGGTTGAACCGGAAAGTGAACTCGTTGAGGTAGGCTTGCAGATGCTTGGCGCTGACGCCGTGGTGGATGCCGTTCAGCCACGTCTTCAGATTCGAGAAGACGAGATGGCAGATCGGCAGGAACTCCTCGGCCACCTCCGGGTCGCCGCATTCGGCAATCGCGTGGTGGTCGTAGCCCCGCTTGCGCAGGCTGGCATAGCCGCTCCAGTCGTCGGTGATGACCAGCGTCCCCGGCATGACGGCACTCTCGACAAATCTGGCCAGCGATTTGGCGCTGCGGTCGTCAGCGATGGACAGCCGGACGCGACCGGCATAGCGACCATCCTTCCGCTTGTCCTGCGCAGTGCCCGGCTCCCGGTGGCGGACCTCGACGGCAGCCGTCACCAGCGTCTTGTGGTGGACGCCACGGCCTTCGCCACGAGTCCGGCCTCCAACATAGGCTTCGTCCACCTCAACATGCTCTCCGGCCCTGCCGCCAATCCGGTCCTGATCGGGTCGCACCATGCCCGCGCGGAGCTTGTGCAGAATGCCGAAGGCGGTCTCATATCGCGTCAGCCCAAGCTGCCGCTGAAACTGCACCGCCGACATGCCCTGCGTCTGGCTGGCAACCAGATAAGCCGCCCAGAACCAAACGCTCAGCGGCGTATGGCTGCGCTCCATCACGGTTCCCACGGTCAATCCCGTGTTGCGACGGCAATGGCGGCATCGCAAAACGCCGGGACGATTTTCAAAGCGGAACGGTTCCCCAACAGACCCGCAGTGAGGGCAGACGAACCCCTCGCTCCAACGGGACTTTTCCAGGTAGGAGGCACAGGCCGCATCATCAGGAAAAAGCCCCTGGAACTCGGGGAGCGATTCCGGGAATGGCAGATTGGCGCGGGCGAGAACGTCCATGGTCAGCGACCTGTATCCGCTTTACGCCCACGATCTAATTCGCCTATCTGTGGGTGTCAACCGGATAGCGCCGCGCGTCGGCCAACTTAAGATATGGTAGGTGTGGGCGTTAACCGGATAGGCACCGATTATTCATGCCGGGTTTCTCCTTTGAGGGAGCCGATTCCAAGCGAAGCATCGGACGCCGGGGTCGTGGATGCCGCCGGTTCGGGGGTTGACGGCGCAGCGGGCACGGCACTCGCTGAGGCTTCGTCGTTCACCGAGTCCAGGAATGTCGCAGATGGCGCGAAGAACAGGGTCCCGGTCACCGCACGGCTGAAGTCCAGCAGCCGATCATAATTGCCAGGCGGCCGCCCGACGAACATGTTTTCGATCATCTGCTCGGTCACCCGAGGCGTGCGACAATAGCCGATGAAGTAGGTGCCGAATTCGCCGCTTCCGACTCGGCCGAAGGGCATGTTGTCGCGCACGATCTGAAATTCTTTCCCGTTCTCGGCGATGGTGGTGAGCGCGTTGTGCGCCGATGTCGGCTTTATCGAGTCGTCCAATTCTACGTCGGCGAGTTTGGTGCGGCCGATGATACGCTCCTGCGCCTCCGTGGACAGCGCGTTCCATCCGTCAAGGTCATGGAGATATTTCTGGATGATCACGTAGCTGCCGCCGGCGAACGCAGCATCCTCCCCGCCGACGAGCGCGGCTTCGATCACCGCCTCGCCACGCGGATTCTCAGTGCCGTCGACGAACCCGAGGAGGTCGCGGTCATCGAAGTAGCGAAATCCGTGCACCTCGTCGATCGCGGTGACGGCGTCGCCGAGCCGCGCCATGATCTGCGTCGCCATCTCGAAGCAGAGGTCCATCCGCTTGGCGCGGATATGGAAGAGCAGGTCTCCGGGAGTCGAGACCGCGTGGCGCGATCCGACCCGGATCTCCCGGAACGGGTGAAGTTCGGCGGGGCGCGGTTCCCCGAACAGCCGGTCCCATGCGTCGGACCCGAATCCGATCACGCAGGAGAGTCCGGCTTCGAGGTCACGAAATTCAACCGCGCGAATCAACGCCGCCAAGTCTGCGCAGAACGATCGCACGGCTGCGCAACTGTCAGCGCCCGGGTTTATCGTCATGACCAGGAAGATCGCAGCGCGAGTCAGCGGAGCCGATACAGGCTGTGGAACAGCCACAGCGCCAGTCTCTGAAGTCGTGCGGGCCATCTAGTCCCCCAACCGGCAACGGCTATCACGGCCGCAATGCCGTCGCAAAGCCAATGCGAGATCGCCGAGGGTCCCGTCACGAGTTGTGTTGGAATTTGCTGAGGCGTCTTCGGGCGGCATGAGGGTCGAACCGACGCGGGGCGTCCCTCCCCCGAACCGCGCAGTCGGAGTCCTGCTCGCCGGCGCCACATAGCGCGACCGCGGCGTCGGCGAGCGGGCGACTTCATTGAGGCATCATCGACGAATCGCGCGCGTATCAAGCGTCGCCGCGCGACCGGAATTTTTTGCAACGCGATTATCCAATATCCGGCGCGGCGTTTCTTAGTGTCCGTCCGAGAAGATATTGAGTTCGTCGGAATCATTTGTGTTTCAAGGGAGGCGGCCTGGTTCGGTTGGGGGGTCGCCGGTGTGGACGAATGAAAATCGCGGTCGCTTGACCGCAGCAAGTTGCGCTATCCGGGCGACCTGACGGACGCGGAATGGGCGCTGGTGGAGCCGCTCATTCCGCCGGCCAAGCGCGGGGCAACAAGCGGACGGTGAACCTGCGCGTGGTCGTCGACGGTCTGATGTATGTCCTGAGCACCGGCTGCCAGTGGCGGGCCATTCCCAAGGACCTTCCGCCGCGTTCGACGGTCTACGATTATTTCGATCTGTGGAGTTGGGACGGCATGCTCGATCGCATCCACGATGCGCTTTACGCGCGCTGTCGCGAGGCCGCCTCGCGCGAGGCGAGCCCGACCGCCGCAATCATCGATAGCCATCCCTCGACAAGCTCGGGATGAGGGCGTCAAGAGCGCGGAAAAAGGGGGCTTGCATCGATCAGCCCGGCTACGATGCGGGCAAGAAAATCAAAGGGAAGAAGAGGCATGTCCTTGTCGATACGCAAGGCCTGCTGATGCACGCGACCGTGCACGCCGCCGACCTCCAGGACCGCGACGGCGGCGCGCTGCTGATGGCGAGCTTGTTCGGAGCCTTCCCGTTCCTGGTCAGGCTCTATGCCGACGGAGGCTAGCAGGGGCCGCAATTCCAGAGCGCTATGAAACGCATTCTGGCGCGCGTCAACGTCGAGATCGTCATCAAACAATTGTAGAACATTGATATCTAACTGGACAATCGGCTGCTCAACCGAGTATTTGACGCAAAAACAGACAATGTAACGTTTGTTTATAACTCCCGAGCTCAAGTTCAATCGAGGACTGATCGTGGATTGGTATAAGGGAAGATCCTATAGCGGGATTCCTTGGACATCCGAAAAATCGTTTGACCGAATTCAGCGGGATCGATTCCAGTTGCCTGGTGAAGACGAACCGTAATTTCCTCAGTGCAGCGGACCGTGCCGACCTGGTGAAGATGGTGAAGATCGTGAGGGACGGGCTGGAGGAGCATCGCATCGTGCGCCGGGCGAACGCCATCCTTCTGCTCGACAAGGGGTGGTCCTACGCCGAGGTCGCCGAAGCGCTGTTCCTCGACGATTCGACCGTGCGTGCCTGGCTCAAGGAATTCCAGGAAGGCGGCGTCGAGGCGATCGTCCTGTTCGATCTGAAGGGCGGAATAGGACGGCTGTGGCCACTCCAGATCGACGAATTGCGCGCCTGGGCGACGGAGGTGCTGCCGACGACGACCACCGAGATCGGGCAGTTCATCCTGGAGCGGTTCGGGTTCGACTACGGCCGCTCTGGACTGATCAAGCTGATGAACCGCATCGGCTTCGACTGGAAGAAGCCGGAATCCGTGCCGGACAAGATCGATGTGGAAACCCAGCAGAAGTTCATCGACGCGCATGAGGACTTGCGCAATTCGCTCGGTCCGGACGAGGCGGTCGTCTACGTCGACGCCGTCCATCCGACCCACCAAGCTAAGCCAGCCGGACGCTGGCTGCCGCGCGGACAGCGCTGCGCGCTTCCCGCGACGTCGGGACGCGACCGGCTGAACCTGCACGGCGCGATCGACCTGGAGACCGGCCAAACCCGCATCATGGATGTCGAGACCGTCGATGCGCAAAGCACCATCGCCCTGTTCGAGGCGCTGGAACGGGCCCATTCGACGATGAGCCGCATCCACGTCTTCCTCGACAACGCCCGTTACCACCACGCCAAAGCCGTCCAGGGCTGGCTGCAACAGCCAGGGAGGCGCATCGTCCTGCACTTCGTGCCGTCATACTGTCCGCATCTCAACCCGATCGAGCGGCTGTGGAAGGTGATGCACGAGAACGTCACCCACAACAGATGCTACGCCAAATTCCGCGATTTTGCCGAAGCCGTGCTCGGCTTCCTGCGCAAGACCGTACCGCAGCGCTTCAACGAGTTCTCGTCGACTATCACCGATAATTTCCGCGTCATCGACCCGAAGGAATTTCGGATCCTCGCGCGATGCCGCTATAGCGCATAAAACAGACGCTTCGAACTTTTCGGCCACGCTGCAACGCGTCGGCCGGAGGGCTGAGGCGGCGCAACGCGTGGGAAGGGCCAACCGCGGCGCAGTGTTCGCAACCGCCTCCGCATTTCACTCGCTGGACGGCGACAGCGGCTCGGCTCCGAGAGCCGGATCGCACCGGGCGTGCGCCTGCCTGACTTCCGCCAGACTGCGAAAGATCCGGAAGGCGACGCCAGCGCAATAATCGTCCGTTCGGCCGACCGCGTTCGGAGGTTGAAAAGGAACGGCAACCTCTGGCGGTCCAGAAGGAGCAACGGCGTCTGGCGGTCCGGAAGGAACGGCTGCGCCTGGTCCGGACGGAACGACGGGCGAACTTTCGAACAAGCCGGGAGGGTAGTCCTCCGACGCGAACGCCGGACTGAACACCAGCGCGGCCAGCGCGATGATTGAAAGGGATGGTCGTGTCACCCTGTTCCTCATGCCGGATCTCGGACTCGGCGACTTGCGGACCGCCGCCTTCGCTCGGGCTCGCCGGGACTGCGCCAGCGCCGCCCTCGCGTGTCGGCGCGAAAACGGCCAGCAGGCGCGGGCCGAGAACATCGCGGCATCCTTCGCCGCGACCTTGGACGAGCTCCAGCGTTGCCGGCGAATTCGGCCGTTTTTTGGTCCCGTCAAACCTGTGGTCGATCGCGGTGTCCAGGAGGCGCTTTTTCTCTGCTGGCCTTTGCGATCCCGGCTCGAGGCCAAAGCCCATTGGTGTTGCGCAAGCCATTGAAAATGCTCTACTCAGCATCCGCATGGGGTGGGCGCCACGGTTGCGCGCCCCCTACCCCCCGACCGTCGCGATGCGCAGGTTGTTCGTCCCGCCCACCGTGCCGAACGGCACGCCGGCGACGACGATGATGCGCTCGCCGGGCCCCGCGAAGCCTTCGATATAGGCGTGGCGGCAGGCGCGCTCGGCCATGTCGCGCTCGTCGCGCGCGTCCTCGGTGACGATCGGATGCACCCCCCAGACTAGGGCGAGGCGGCGCGCGACCGCCTCGACTGGGGTCAGCGCCAGAATAGACGAACGCGGCCGCTCGCGCGCGATCCGTAGGCCTGTCGCGCCCGAGCTCGTCCAGGCGCAGATAACGTTGAGGCCCAGGGTTTCGGCGACGTTGCGGGTCGCCTCCGCGATCGCGTCGGCGCCGGTCTGCTCTGGGGCGGCGCGCTGCGCCTCGATGATCGACGGATAGATGCCCTCCGACTCGACCGCGACGGCGATCCGGTTCATCGTCGCCACCGCCTCGCAAGGATATTGGCCGGAGGCGCTTTCGGCGGACAGCATCACGGCGTCCGCGCCCTCGAACACCGCGGTCGCGACGTCGGACACCTCCGCCCGGGTCGGCACCGGCGAGGTGATCATCGATTTCGAGCATCTGCGTCGCCACCACGACAGGCTTGCCGTGCCGGCGGCCGAGGCGGGTCAGCGTCTTCTGGATGCCGGGCACCCGCTCGAGCGGCATCTCGACGCCGAGATCGCCGCGCGCCACCATCAGCGCGTCGGCGACCGCCATGATCTCGTCGACCCGCGCCACGGCCTGCGGCTTCTCGATCTTGGCCATGACGAGCGCGCGGCCTCTGGCGATCGCCTTGACCTCGGTCACGTCCTCGGGCCGCTGGACGAAGGAGAGCGCGATCCAGTCGATATTCTCGTCGAGGGCGGCGCGCAGGTCGGCGCGGTCCTTGTCGGTCATCGCCGAGGTCGGGATCGTGGTGTCGGGCAGGCTCACGCCCTTCTTGTTGGAGACGCGGCCGGCGACCTCGACCACGGTCGAGGCCCGTCCGGGCTCGGCCTCGGCGACGCGCAGCATCACCTTGCCGTCGTCGACGAGGATGCGGTGGCCCGGCGCGAGCGAGCTCAGGATTTCCGGATGCGGCAGCTGCACCCGCGCCGCATCGCCCGGCTGAGGGCCGCCGTCGAGGATGAAAACGTCGCCCTTGTGCAACTCGGCCCCGCCGTCGGCGAACAGGCCGAGCCTCAGCTTCGGCCCCTGCAGATCGACCAGCACCCCGATCGGCCTTCCGGCCTCCTCCTCCAGCTTGCGGATCATGGCGACGCGCTCGCGCATTGCATCGTGCGAAGCATGGCTCATGTTGATGCGGAAGACATCTGCCCCGGCGGCCAATAAGGCCGCGACCGTCTCTCGATCGGCCGAGGCCGGGCCGAGGGTGGCGATGATCTTCACGCGGCGGCTGCGGCGGAAATGCAAGGGCTCCTCCTCGAACTCCGATGCGACGGGCTAAATGCGGGGCTGGCGTCGCGATGATGACAGGTTTCAGCCCGGATCCACAGGCTCGGAGACACTATATCCGGACGGCGCCTCATGCGAACAACGCCTTTCGGGGCATCGCCGATCCGACTTAGGGCTGCTCCGTTCTGTTTCGCAAGGCGAGACGCCCAATCAATGACGCAGCCCCGGGTAGCGAAGCAATCGAGAGCCGCATTGCGCGACCCGCTCCCTCCCCTCCCCACAAGACCCCACAACGGGCGAGGAGAGCCCGGACTTATCGATGTCCGCAGTGGGGACACGGATCAGCCCAATTTCAATTTGCGCTGGTGGCGCGCTTCGATCATAGTGACGGATATAGGCTCTTCGGGTTTCAGACGCAGATCGTCGCTTTTGAAGCGCGGCGCGAGGCCTTCTCCCCTGAGTTGCAGCGGAAGCGGCGTCGATCCTCCCGCCTGCAAAAAGACCGACCGCCAATTTCTTGACAAGGCGGCAGTTGTTCTGTATTCGTTCTTACGCCGCCGTCCTGAACGAGAAAGCCGAGCGTCCCGTTCCATCGAGGCCGTTCCCCAAGCCTGTTTTCTTGGTTCGGGCTGGTTTGGCTTTGGATTTGACTTGGAGGGATTTGGCCTGAGACGTCCCGCAAGACGACGTCGGCCGTTCGCTCCTGGCGCGCCTCTCGACGCGAGTGGACCAAGCCCGTCGCCTGGGACCGAGATCCGCCTTGGGAGGCAACCAGCGCCTGTGGCGCGCCATTATCGGTGAAAATGGTGGCGGCGCGGGCCGATTTGTCGGAGCCTTCAGCACCCCTGCGGCTATTTTCATAGCAGTTACAATTATCTCGAAGTCGCTGATAATACCAAAGCTCGGTGTTCGGAACCGATCACCCAGCTTCGGCAACACGACCCCCGCGCTCGCGCCGATGCGTGGAATTTGATGAGCGCGAAGTCGCACTCATCAAGCCTCGGTGTAACCTCTTGATAAGTCAAGACTTCGGTGCGAAAAATGGAAGCAAATGGAAGCAATTTCGGGCCCTTTTTGCGCTCCCGAACGCGTACGGGGCGCGCGGCGGGGTGCGAGCGCAGCCTTCTTGGGAATGCCTGGGCAGGCGGTCGATCCGCCCGGAAAGGCGCCGCAACGGCTTCAAAATATTCATTTCGCGCCGGGAAATGGCATGTCCCCGGCAGCCTTGGACCCCAATATCTGGTGTTGGGCCGCGCGCCGCCAAAGCGGCCTATGCTACGGCCAGGAGCTGTATAGCCGGCGAAGCGAAGCACTAGGCTGGTGCGGCCGCTGGCCCCGCTCAGGCGATCGCCGCTTTCTGCAAAGCGACGAGCCGGCGGATGCCCGTGCGCGCCAGCGCCATCATCTGCAGGAGGTCGCTCTCGCTGAAGGGCGCGCCTTCGGCCGAGCCCTGCACTTCGACGAGGCCGCCAGACCCGGTCATAACGAAGTTTGCGTCCGTATCCGCGGTTGAATCCTCCACGTAATCGAGATCGATCACCGCCTCGCCGCCGACGACGCCGCAGGACACGGCCGCCACGTTGTCCCTGAGCGGGCTGTCCTTGAGGATCGAGCGCTGAACCATCCAGTCGAGGCAGTCGCGCAGGGCGATCCAGGCGCCGGTGATCGAGGCGGTCCGGGTACCGCCGTCCGCCTGCAGCACGTCGCAATCGATGGTGATCTGGCGTTCGCCGAGCCGCGGCAGATCGACGACCGCGCGCAGCGACCGCCCGATCAGCCGCTGGATCTCCTGGGTGCGGCCGGAAACGCGCCCCGTCGACGACTCGCGCTTGGACCGCGTCAGGGTGGCGCGCGGCAGCATCGCATATTCGGCCGTCACCCAGCCCCGCCCTTGGCCGCGCAGCCACGGCGGCGGCTTGTCCTCGAGCGAAGCGGCGCAAAGCACATGCGTGTCGCCGAAGCGGACAAGGCACGACCCTTCGGCGTAACGCGCGACACCACGCTCGAACGTGACCTTGCGCATTTCATCGGCGGCGCGTTTGGACGGACGCATCGATCAAACCTTTCACGACAATGCTCCGCTTTAGCGGCGGAGAGGCGGCAAAGCAACCGATCTTGTCGCCGGTTTCCCGCTCGCTTTCGACCACCACCACGGCCTTCAATCCGGGCCAGTTGTGGCGCTCCTGCAGCCAGCCGATGTCGTGAATGACGGTCGTGGTCCTGGTCTCGATGCGGCCATGATCGCCATCCACCGTTTGGTCGCGACTGATCGTTGTGTCCCTGAAACCGGCGGCTTTCTGCTCGGCCACGAACAGTTCCACGTCCTCGCGCAGCGACCCCTGGTTGCCTTTCAGCGCTAGCACGTAGTCTGCTTTCTTCTCCACCACTTTCTGCGCGATGTCGCGCTGACACCCCATGGCGTCGATGGTGATGATCGCCCCCTCGATGGCCAGCAGGTCCAGCAGTTTGGGGATGGCGACGATCTCGTTGGACTTCTCGGCCACCTTGACCTGGCCGAGCACCAGGCGCTGGCGCGCCGCAAAGGCGGAAACCATGTGGATTGGCGCGTGGCCCTTCCGCTTCTGGCCGGACCGCCGGGCGGTCTTGCCATCGCGGCGCCGTTGACCGCGGGCGCCCGCGTCTCTAGGGTCCGCCGCCGCAATTCCATACAGAACCCGCAAGGTCTTATGCCGCCCGCCGCCGACGCGTCGCTCGACCCCACCAAGTCCTTCCAGGGGCTGATCCTGACCCTACAGGGTTTCTGGGCCCGTCAGGGCTGCGTCATTTTGCAGCCCTACGACATGGAGGTCGGCGCCGGCACGTTCCATCCGGCGACCACGCTGCGATCGCTGGGGCCCAAGCCGTGGAAGGCGGCCTACGTGCAGCCGTCGCGCCGGCCGAAGGACGGGCGCTACGGCGAGAACCCGAACCGTCTGCAGCACTATTACCAGTACCAGGTGATCCTCAAGCCCTCGCCGGAAAATCTTCAGGAGCTCTATCTCGATTCCTTAAGGACGATCGGCGTCGACATGGCCCTGCATGACTTGCGTTTCGTCGAGGACGACTGGGAGAGCCCGACGCTGGGCGCCTGGGGCCTGGGCTGGGAATGTTGGTGCGACGGGATGGAAGTGTCGCAGTTCACCTATTTTCAGCAGGTCGCGGGATTCGAATGCGCGCCGGTCTCCGGCGAACTGACCTACGGCCTCGAGCGTCTGGCGATGTACGTGCAGGGCGTCGAGAGCGTCTACGACATCAATTTCAACGGCCGCGACGACGCCGAGCGCGTCACCTACGGCGACGTGTTCAAGCAGGCGGAAGAGGAATATTCCCGCTTCAACTTCGAGCATGCCGACACGGCGATCCTGTTCCAGCACTTCAAGGACGCGGAAGCCGAATGCCGGTCGCTGCTCGAGCGGGGCGCCGCGGACGGTCGCCATCTGATGGCCCTACCCGCCTACGACCAGTGCATCAAGGCGAGCCACGTCTTCAACCTTCTCGACGCGCGCGGGGTGATCTCGGTGACCGAGCGGCAGAGCTACATTCTCCGGGTGCGCGAGCTCGCCAAGGCCTGCGGCGCCGCCTGGCTCAAGACCGAGGGAGGCGGAGCCTGATATGCCCGACCTTCTCCTCGAACTGTTCAGCGAAGAAATCCCCGCCCGCATGCAGCGCCAGGCGGCGGAGGATCTCAAGCGGCTCGTCACCAACGCGCTCGTCGACCGCAACCTGACTTATGAAGGCGCGCAGGCCTTCGTCACGCCGCGCCGGCTCGCGCTGCATGTGGTCGGCCTGCCGGGAGCGCAGCCGACCTTGCGCGAGGAGCGCAAGGGCCCGCGCGTCGGCGCGCCGGAGGCGGCCATCCAGGGATTCCTGAAAAGCGCGGGCCTGGCGCGGATCGAGGACGCGACGATTGAGAAGGACCCTAAGAAGGGCGAGTTCTATGTCGCGTCAATCGAGAAGCCGGGCCGAACGACCGGGGATGCGCTGGCGGAGATCATCCCCGCGATCGTCCGGTCCTTCCCCTGGCCGAAGTCGATGCGCTGGGGCGCGGCTTCGGCGAAGCCCGACGCCTTGCGCTGGGTGCGCCCGCTCCGCGGGATCGTCTGCACGCTCGCGACCCAGCACGAGACGGCGGAGATCGTGCCTTTCGAGGTCGACGGCCTCAGGTCGGGCGACGTGACCTGGGGCCATCGGTTTATGGCGCCCGAGCCGATCACGGTTCGCCGTTACGAGGATTATGCGGAAGCGCTGCAGAAGGCGAAGGTCGTGCTCGACGCCGACCGGCGCAAGGCGATCATTCTCTCTGACGCGAAGAACCTCGCCTTCGTCCACGGGCTCGAGCTCGTTGAGGACGAAGGCCTGCTCGAGGAAGTCGCGGGCCTCGTCGAATGGCCGATCCCGCTGATCGGCGGGTTCGAGGCGGCCTTCCTCGACATTCCGCCTGAGGTGATCCGGGCCACCATCCGCGCCAACCAGAAGTGTTTTGTCCTGCGGGACGCCGAGGGCAAGCTCGCCAACCGGTTCGTTCTCGTTTCGAATCTGATCGCGACCGACGGCGGCGTGGCGATCGCGGCCGGCAACGTCCGCGTCGTGCGGGCGCGCCTGTCCGACGCCCGCCACTTTTGGCTGACCGACCTGCACGATCTGCCCGACTACAAGGACAAGGCCGAAAAGCCGCTCGACCAGCGCCTTGCTAAGCTCGAAGCGCTCGGCATCATCTTCCATGAGAAGCTCGGCACGCAGGCCGAGCGCATCGAGCGCATCGAGACGCTGGCGCGCGAGCTCGCGCCGCAGGTCGGCGCGGATGTTGAGCTCGCGGCGCGCGCGGCGAAACTCGCGAAGGCCGATCTCGTCACCGAGATGGTCGGCGAGTTCCCCGAGCTGCAGGGCCTGATGGGCCGCTATTACGCCGCCGCCCAGGGCGAGGAGGCGAGCGTCGCTGACGCGATCGACGAGCATTACAAGCCGCAGGGGCCGAACGACCGCATCCCGACGTCGCCGGTGTCGATCGCGGTCGCGCTCGCCGACAAGCTCGACACGCTCGGCTCCTTCTGGGCGATCGACGAGAAGCCGACCGGCAGCAAGGACCCGTATGCGCTGCGGCGCGCGGCGCTCGGCGTCATCCGCATCGTGCTCGAGAACGGGCTGAGACTCCCGCTCACCCCTCCCTTGAACGCGGCGATCTGGGGCGCATTGCTCGACGTCGAGTTCGCCCGCGAGGACGAGGCGGGCTCGGTCGTGCAGTCGCTGGAAAAGCGCGGCTTCCCGAAGGGGCCCGAGCTCGAGGAGATCGTCGGCGCCGTCTCGCGCGTGACGCGGCGGGCGCAAGCTCCCGACGACGCGCGGCTTAGCGCGACGACCCGAAGCCTGATCGATTTCTTCGCCGACCGCCTTAAAGTCTACCTGCGCGACAAGGGCGCGCGATACGACCTGATCGACGCCGTCTTCGCCCTGCCCGGCCAGGACGATCTCCTGACGATCGTGTGGCGGGTCGAGGCCCTGGGGCGGTTGCTGGAGTCCGAGGACGGCAAGAACCTGCTCGCCGGCTACCGGCGCGCCGCCAACATTCTGCGCGCCGAGGAGAAGAGAGACGGAGCCGGCGCCTTCGCGGGCCGGCACGATCCGTCTGCGCTCGTCCTGCCGGCGGAGAAAGACCTCGCCGATGCCCTCGCCGCGGCGGGCGCCGCCGCGCGGGAGCGGGTGGCGCGCGAGGATTTCGAGGGGGCGATGCGGGCGCTCGCGACGCTGCGCGGCCCGGTCGACGCCTTCTTCCTCGACGTGACCGTCAACACCGACGACCCGGCCCTGCGCCTCAACCGCCTGCGGCTCCTCAACGAGCTGCGCGACGCGGTGCATGCGGTGGCGGATTTTTCCAAGGTGGCGGGGTAGGCAAAACCCTTCTCCCGCTTGCGGGAGAAGGTGGCGGGCGAAGCCCGCCGGATGAGGGGGCGCCGCGAAGCACCGGATGAGGCGCGTCTCCCGAAAAACCGCTTAACGCGGGTTTAGCGCCAGTTTAGCGTCGGGCTCCAATAATTTCAGAGGCTTGGACCCCCGTTTAGCGTCGGCCCAAAATTCCCGCCTTTGGAGACCCTTTTCGCGCTCCTCCGCCTAAACGCCGGCATATTCACACTACGCGTCAGTTATTTCAACAGTTAGCGACAAAAGCAGCCGCCTCCTCCTTATCGTGCCAATTGTGCCCGTCAAAGCGAACGTACACCCTCGGGCTGCCGAGCTTCTGCTTGACCTGAACGATCACGAGACCATCCGTGGCTGCGTACGGATCCAGCTGAGCAGACAGCTTCTTTAAAATCGTCCCCCACCCATCACCGCATTCAAAATGCTGCCCATCATCAAAACGGGGTTTGAGGTTGCGGTAGAGATCGGGGTGCGCAGCGAGAATTTCTCGCTCCAATTCCGCGTTCATGTGTCGAAACCTCGTTATTTGACCGGTTCTCCGACCCGCGTTTCTGCTCCGATATAGACGCCGATTGGGGTCGAAGGCCGCGCCGATTTGCGGCCTGTCGGATAGACAAACGCGCACAGCGAAGGCCATTCGGTTTCATCGATAATGGGAGTCGCTCCTGACTATGACCTCGGATCCGCCCAGTCCAAAGACGTTCCTCACGGCGTCGATTATGTCCGGCTGCTGTAGGCGCCGGTCGGCATAGAGGACAAAGCGGCGAGAACGGACCTCGTAGACGATCCGACCGCGCGGCCATTGGTCGTATTCCGTCGATGCGATGCGATTAGGATAGCCTGCCGCCGCCCGCACGGTCCCGCCCAACGCCTTCCACTCCTCCCAGCGTTCATAGTGGCCGGCGGCGTGAGTGATGCAGTCGCCGTAGGGTTCTGCCTCGTCCAAAGTCGAGCGGTCGACGACGAGCACGCCATCCACGTACCAGAATATTCCAACGGCTGGCTGGACGGGACCGAACGCGGCCTTCGGGGCGATGGCGATCGTCATGGAATTGTCAGGGGCTCGGCGTCAGCGAGGCGGCGGACCGGTCCGAAGCCGTGCGCCTCCTCGTCCCAGCTTGCACCGTGAACCGGCACGACGATCTTCGCTCGAACGGCGGCTGCGAAGGCGCGCAGATCGACCGGGGAGGCATGGCCACTGGTGTGGATATAGGCGATTTCAGCGCCGCCCGCTCGGCACCATTCCAGAGCCTCCGTATGATAAGGTTCCGACAGATAGCCGCGCCACATCGAGAAGTTGAAGGCATCTTCGGCGGTCGGCACGACTCCTGCGTTCTGATAGTCGCGGAGCAGTCCGCGACGGAGCATGACAACATGACGGCTCTTTTCGATCTGCTTGGCCGACATGCCGTTTGGGATCATCCGTTCGACAAAGGCCTCGCGTCCTTGGGCTTTGTAACTACCCCGAAGGCTTCCGGTTATGATGATCTTCAAATTCGGGAAGCCAGCGCGCGGCAGACCTGTTCCTTCCGATATGCGATCGAGAACGTCAGCGGTGTAAAGGTCGATCGCCAGCGTCCGCCCGGTGCGTTTGGCGGCGCGGTAGAGGGTCACGGTACGGTCGATGTTCTGGCCTGACCAGGCAACAAACACACGGCCCTCGATACGATTGAACAACTCTATGAAGTCGTTCTCGATCTCGTTTTCCGACTTCACCGGCTTGTCCGATCCGAGGTTAGTTCCCTCGGTGATAAGCACGTCGATATTGGCCGGCGGATAGGCCATGATCCGATCAACAAGCGCGGATTTGCGGCCGTGGCGGCGAAAGTCGCCCGTGTAAAGCAGCCGCCTCCCCGCGCCTTCCACCAGCAACATATAGGCGTCGAACGCGGAGTGGTCCGTGAGAATCGGCGTGACGGTGAAGGGTCCGATCGCGAGCGGTCCCGAACGGCTACCCCACGTTTCAAACGTCCGGGCGAGCGGACGGCGTGTGACATCGCCTGTGATCGCGATCAGTTTCGCCGAGCCGACCCCTGTCCAGATCGGCCAAGCCGGCGGAAGCTCCTCGACGAGCCCCCAATGGTCTTGGTGCGGGTGGCTGATAAGGACAGTGGCGGGCCGGCTCCGATCAAGCGATGCGGGCAGCAGGCCGGTCGCGCCATCGGGCGCGTCGAGCGGCCGCCCCGCGTCGAGGACGAGGCGGTCGCCGCACGGGTGTTCGATTTCGATGCAGTTGCCGCCGATTTGCTGCGTTCCCCGGTGAACGGTGAGGGTGAGGCTCACGGGCGCGTCTCGAGCGCCATGTCGCCAAATCCGCTCACCATTTGGATTTGGATTTGGATCGGCCAATCGCGCAGTTTCCCGAGATGCCCATGTTTTTTGAAACGACGTTTCCTTTCGATCGACAATCACCAGACGGGGTTTTCATCGATAAAAGTGGTGCGCATCCGCAGCCGCAGCGGCGACGATGCCCGGTCCGAGTTCATCGATCTCTGGATTTACGCGCTTTGCAAGGCCGTGGAACGCCACCAGCAGTTCGCAGGCCTCTTTGTAGGCGCATGCGACCAGAACATTATTCTTCAAGTGACCGACGGTTGTCGACAGAGTTGACCGAGCCCCGGGAGCTTGCTTTTCTTTGCACCGAAGGCGAGGGTCCGTCACCAGCTTCGCTTCCCAGAACACGATCTGCCATCGCCCACCGGCTGGCTCAAGCGCTACGAGGTCCATTCGCGGCGCAGTTCGCTCTTTGGGATTGATCTGGAAGGCCGGCAGCGCCATTTCGAGGTCAATCGTGTTGGCGTTGCGCGCGACCACCGCGTCCACGAATTTCTTTTCCTTTCCCATATATTTGGTGGCGTTGGAGATCCAGCGACGCAATTCGGCGCCGCCGCCATATTCGCGGAGCCGACCGGTCTTTTGCTCCGGGAGCCCGGCCGACGTCAGCGTGACATAATCTTGGCCATTGCCATTTTCGTCAATACACATACTTGTTGTGAATACGGGCTCGCAGTCCTACATTTTTCACGAAATCGACCGCGGCGATCGACTGACCCCCTCGATAGAAATTGAGATAGCCGTTGCGGATCGCAAGACGCAAGCGCCCCGGGCCCTCATCCAGCTTCGTCGCTTGCGGCGACCTTCCGCGTCTCCGTCACATCACCGTGAAGAGCGTCGCCCGCAGGCCTCCAGTAATGGAGCATATCCTTGAACCACGGGTTTTTCTTAAGAACTCCCTCATCGATGCGGTCGATCGGAAACGTGCGTGCAAATTTCGACTTAGAGGCCCCTGGTTCGGATTGCCCATGCTTATCCG
Source organism: uncultured Alphaproteobacteria bacterium (assembly GCA_963768555.1). Lineage (GTDB taxonomy): Bacteria > Pseudomonadota > Alphaproteobacteria > Rhizobiales > Beijerinckiaceae > Roseiarcus. Next base: position 71,176 of record CAVYIZ010000070.1, on the reverse strand, counting down.
GTTACTTGACATGAAGCAGGAGTGATTTTAATGGTAGAGTTCGAGAGACAGGCCGGCAATTCAGAGGGGGGTGACGCGCATCGCGCGCTTACCTCTCTGAGTTCTGAGGCTAGTCAGGAGTTCAAAAATCTGGTTCTTGATTGGCTGTATCGCCAGGATGAGGTGGAGGTGCTGGCGACGTTTAAGTCGCAGCCTCTCGAAGAACTAATGGAGTTGTGCTTGACATGGTCAAGCTACCAGATGGCGGCTCAAATAGATAGGATTCGGGCTCGTCGCTATTTCAAATGGGTGAATTAGCGAGCACGTCACCGGCGATGAGGTAGACGATGGCTTTGAGGTTTCGTTTGGTTCGGTAGCCCTTGGCCTTGCGCTTGGCGGCCTGGACATTGCCGTTGATCGCCTCCAGGGGGCCATTGGAAAGGCCGGTGGCGATCGATCTGAGGATGCCTTCCGACTTGGCGGTGATCGTCTTGGCCAGCTTCTTCATCGGCGCGAGGTCGCAGACTTGAACCCAGGCGTTCCAGCGGTCGAGGAAACGGCGAGCCGATTTGACGCTCATCGTGAACAGCTGTTGCAGGTTCATGCGGATCTGCATCGCTTGGATGGTGTCCAGGTTCTGCGCTTCCAACCGAGACAGCGCCTCCTTTTCCTCCTGCGTCAGACGATCGACGTTCTTCAGGAAGATGTAGCGCCGGCCCTTGGGAAGTTGTTCCGCGCCTCCTCGCGCCGCACCTGGTCGACGGCCTCGTTGGCGAGTTTGATGACGTGAAATTTGTCGAACGTGATCTCGGCGTTCGGCAAGTTCTCTTTGATCCCCGCCTCGAATGCGGCCCCCATGTCGATGCTGGCGTCGGTCACCGCCTCGCGCCGGCCGCCATGCGCCTCGAGGAAATCCGCGAATTCCTTCACCGTCGCCGCGTCCTTGCCGTCGGCGACGTAGACGACCTTGCGCCGCGCCATGTCAACGAACAGGCTGATGTAGTCGTGGCCGCGCCGCGCCGAAGTCTCGTCGGCGGCGATGCGCCGCACCTCCGACAAATCCAGCTTCTCCACCGCCCGCCAGACATAGTGTTCGACGATGCGCCACAAGCGCGTGTCATGCTCGCCGAGCAACCTCGCCGCATTGGCGATCGGCATCGCCTTGGCCAACGTCAGCACGAAGGCCTCAAACAACAGCGTGAAGCCCGATCCCGCGCGAGCCCAAGGCGTCGCGACCTTGCGCACGCCGCAGTTCGGACAGCTCACTCGCGGCACACGCGCGTGCAACAGCGTGCGGTGCTGGAAGAAATCCAGATGCCGCCACGTTTCATCCTTCGTGTCGTGAACCGCGCAACCCTCGCGCCCGTACTCGGCGCAGGCGAACCGGCTCCCGCGCGGAAAATCCACATACAAATCGAGCCGACCATCCTCGACCGCAAATTCGCTACGCGTCACCGTCCACGGCGACTGCAACCCAAGGGCCAACTGGAAAAGATCGGTGTCTCGCATCCCCTCACAATAAACTCGATCCCAACCGATCGCTCCCCAAACCAACCCAGAAAACGGCCTTACCCACTCCATTCAGCGAGGAGCCAGGATTCGCGCCAGTAGCGCGCAACGTCAACAGGTTTATTCTCAATCGTTGCTCAATATCGTTCAGAATCTTCTTATAATCAGCAATCAGAGTCAATTCGCGCTGAACTTCAGCGTCGAGCCATGCGACGCGAGGCAAGGAGACTGGCCCCTTAGCCTTTATTGTAAGGAATTGTACTCCCTTTCGCGATGTGTCTGGTTCAAATTCGCAGTGCGCTACCGCGTTCGCCCGTTCATGCGCAGCGCGAAAGTCGTTTCTCGGGGTTGTTCAGGCCCACTACAGCGCGCGATCGTCGACTTCGCCGCGGATCAGCCTTTCGCTCTGGCGCGCGCCAAGTTGCGCGAGCACTACGGCTTCGAGATCGGAGAGAGCACGATCCAGAGGGTTACACTCGGCCATGCCGGAAACATGTTCGAAGCCGGCAAGATCTCGCTAGATTTTCCCGAAGCGCCAGGGCGTCACAAGGACATTGTTGCTGAAACCGATGGCGGCATGATCCCCATCGTGGAGCCGGACGCCCGCCAGAAGGACAAGCGCAAAGGCAAGACGCTGTCGTGGAGAGAAGCCAAGATTTCTCTCGCGCACGCCAAGGGGAGCCGGACGCCAATCTATGCCGGCGCGATCGAGGGCGGTGTCGAAACCGCCGGACGGCAACTTCTCGGATGCGCGGTTCGAGCCGGCTTCGGCGCCGATTCCCGCGTTCACGCGGTCGGGGACGGAGCGGCCTGGATCGTGGGTCAGGTGGAAGCGCAATTCGGCCCACAAGGCGGCTATTTGATTGATTTTTATCATGTTTGCGAATATTTGAGCGCCGCCGTCAAGGCGATTGCGCCAGACGCCGCCGCGAAAGAGGCCTGGATGGAGGCGCAAAAGGAGGCTCTCAAGACAGGGCATTTGGAGAAGACGCTGCAGGCGCTCGCTCGTCACTTGGAGCCCCCGCAGTTGGCCGACGATCAAGCTCCCGTCCGAACTTGCCATCGCTATTTGAGCGGTCGGAAAAACCAACTCGACTATCGTGACGCCTTGGCCAGGGATCTGCCGATCGGCTCCGGAGAGATCGAAAGCGCGCATCGCTATATCGCACAGAAGCGCCTGAAGCTGCCAGGAGCTTGGTGGCGCGTCGAGCGCGCCGACGCCATGCTCGCCCTGCGCGTCACCCGTATCAACGGCGACTGGGACGCCTATTGGAGCAAGCGCGGCCAAAACAGCTCGCCCGCAAATCAAAACCGCCCCTCCCTATCACAAAAATCCGCAGCATGATTGCATCACTTTGGATCGCACCCGAGAAGCAAGGGATTGCCCTTTATATAGCGGGATTCCTTGGACATCCGAAAAATCGTTTGACCGAATCAGCGGGATCGATTCCAGTTGCCTGGTGAAGACGAACCGTAATTTCCTCAGTGCAGCGGACCGTGCCGACCTGGTGAAGATCGTGAGGGACGGGCTGGAGGAGCATCGCATCGTGCGCCGGGCGAACGCCATCCTTCTGCTCGACAAGGGGTGGTCCTACGCCGAGGTCGCCGAAGCGCTGTTCCTCGACAATTCGACCGTGCGTGCCTGGCTCAAGGAATTCCAGGAAGGCGGCGTCGAGGCGATCGTCCTGTTCGATCTGAAGGGCGGAATAGGACGGCTGTGGCCACTCCAGATCGACGAATTGCGCGCCTGGGCGACGGAGGTGCTGCCGACGACGACCACCGAGATCGGGCAGTTCATCCTGGAGCGGTTCGGGTTCGACTACGGCCGCTCTGGACTGATCAAGCTGATGAACCGCATCGGCTTCGACTGGAAGAAGCCGGAATCCGTGCCGGACAAGATCGATGTGGAAACCCAGCAGAAGTTCATCGACGCGCATGAGGACTTGCGCAATTCGCTCGGTCCGGACGAGGCGGTCGTCTACGTCGACGCCGTCCATCCGACCCACCAAGCTAAGCCAGCCGGACGCTGGCTGCCGCGCGGACAGCGCTGCGCGCTTCCCGCGACGTCGGGACGCGACCGGCTGAACCTGCACGGCGCGATCGACCTGGAGACCGGCCAAACCCGCATCATGGATGTCGAGACCGTCGATGCGCAAAGCACCATCGCCCTGTTCGAGGCGCTGGAACGGGCCCATTCGACGATGAGCCGCATCCACGTCTTCCTCGACAACGCCCGTTACCACCACGCCAAAGCCGTCCAGGGCTGGCTGCAACAGCCAGGGAGGCGCATCGTCCTGCACTTCGTGCCGTCATACTGTCCGCATCTCAACCCGATCGAGCGGCTGTGGAAGGTGATGCACGAGAACGTCACCCACAACAGATGCTACGCCAAATTCCGCGATTTTGCCGAAGCCGTGCTCGGCTTCCTGCGCAAGACCGTACCGCAGCGCTTCGACGAGTTCTCGTCGACTATCACCGATAATTTCCGCGTCATCGACCCGAAGGAATTTCGGATCCTCGCGTGACGCCTCTATATTCAGGTGAGGGCCCGAGAAGTTTACACCTGGGATCAATAAATTGTGGTGTGACAATCCTGCCACATGGGCAGTGCGGGTCCCGAAGCGACAAAGGCGCTTCAACGCGCCGATCTAAGCCAACCTCTTCGACGACGAGGCCCCCCGGCTTCCGAGCGGCGCCTCGCGCGCGGGGAACGCGGGCGACTCGATAGCGAGTTCCAACATCGTCATGGCCGGGCTTGTCGCGGCCATCCACGCTGTTCCGCTTCTCAGATGTCTGAATGACGTCCGCGGTGGGGCGCCCTGCCGGCCCTTTGGGACGGAGCGCGCATAACGTGGGCCCAAGAAACCCGTACCGCGGCGTGGATGGCCGGGACGAGCCCGGCCATGACGAAAAGGGCGGCGGCCGAAAGTCTGGATCGCCACGCTTCGCTCGCGATGACGGGCGGCGGCTACCTCACCCGGCGGCCCCCACCCCAGCCCCTCTGCCCCACAGCCCGAACGCCCTATCGTGCGACCGTCAGCGCGTCGTCCTGAATGAACTCGCGCCGCGGCTCGACGACGTCGCCCATCAGCTTGACGAACATGTCGTCGGCCTCGTCGACCTCGCGGATTTTGACCTGCAGCAGCGAGCGGGCGTCGCGGTCGAGGGTCGTCTGCCAGAGCTGGTCCTTGTTCATCTCGCCTGGCTGGCCGCGAACATCGGCCTGGCCTCCTCGACCAGCGCGGCCGGCAGCATGCGCAGTTCGTCGCGCTCGACGACGAGCTTGTGGATGGCGAAGATCCGGGGGTCGACCGTCACGATCCGCAACGGCTCGCCGCGCTCGTCGATCGCAGGCGCCTCGAACGGCGGCGCGCTTTCGAGCCAGGCCCGGCCCCCGTTTTCCACCGCCGCGACGTCTTCGAAATCGCTCGCCGATCCTGACAGCGGTCTCGATTCGCCACAAACCAGAGCTAGTTTCCGTCTCGCGTTCCCCACGCGGCGACGCGGGTCGATCAGGCCGAGCTATCCGTGGGAACATCTTGCGTTCGTCCTGGGTTTCCGCCTTCGGCCCGACAAGTCGCCTCTGAGCATTGGGGAGGAGTCCGATGCGACGCACTCTCTACGCCGTTCTTTTCTTCCTCGTTTGCTTCAGCCCTGCGCTGGCCGAAGTGCGCATCGAAGCGAGCCCCGGAGGCGAGGCGACTTCCTTTCTCAAGTATTTCGAAATGCTGCGCGAGTCCGGCGAGCGGGTGGTCATCGACGGCCCCTGCTATTCCGCCTGCACGCTGGTGCTGGACATCATGCCGCGCAGCCGGATCTGCGTGACCCGGCGCGCCGTCCTCGGCTTTCATGCGGCAAGGCTGGTGGACGAGAACGGCGACGAATTTCCGGCCCGGGAGGCGACGCGCGTGGTGGCCGAAGCCTATCCCGCGCCCGTCCGCAACTGGATCGAGCGGCACGGCGGCCTGACGCGCAGGCCGCTTTTTCTTCGCGGACGCGAGCTCGAGGCCATGTATCCGGTCTGCCGGTAGCCCTGTCGCCGCGCGCGATGAGCGCGGCTGACTCGGGCGCCGCCGCGTCTATAGGCCCTCGTCCGGGCGCGGCTTCATCGCCATCACGGCGCCTCGAATCGCCGCAGCGAGGCCGTAAGCGGTCGCGGCGAGCAACTCGGCGACGCCGGAAAACGCATGGGCGATCGCGCCGCCCGCGCGCGGCGCGCGGCGACGGAAATCACGCCCTCGACGATCAGCACCCAGCACCACAGCGAGGCGACGAACAGGACGACCATGACCGCTTGCCCACGAGGCCCGCCTCGATGAACAGGCCGACCGGGGAGAGATCCAAACCCTGCATGTCGACTGCCTCCCTTCGCTCCCTCGCGCGCCCTCTTCGGGCATTACGTCGTGAGGTCAGGGCTGGCGTAAAAGGCGCATGAGCATGCGGCCCGCCGGCGTGCCGGCTTCCTTCGCGTCCACCGTTCAATCGCCATCCTTGTCGGCGCGTTTGAAGGCGAATTCGGTGTAATTGAGATATTCGTCCTTCGTTAGCGTCTTGTCGCTGTCAGGATCGGCGGTCCCCCAATCCTGTTCGGGAACGCGGCCTTTAAGCTCGGCGCGATCGAGCGTCCCGTCGTGATCGGCGTCGAGCTTGTCGAAAACCGAGTTGGCCGCCGCCTTCGCTTCATTCATGTCGATCGTGCCGTCCTTGTCCGTGTCAATCCCGCTGAACACGGATGCGGCGAATGCGGGCGAAAGAGCGAACGCCAAAACCGACGCCAGCATCAGGGTTTTCGGTTCCGTAAGCTTCATGACAATCGCCTCTCTTTTCTGCCTTGCACGCGCTCCTTCGCGCATCGCATCGCGGGCGCGGGTTCGACAGCGGGCCGGCCTCGAACAGGCGGCCGTAGATGTAATAATGTCGGTTGAAAATGTTCTGAATAAGCCCGTAGACCTGAAGCCGCTTGCCGACCTCATGGGACGTTTGCACGCGGCGTAGCCCGGAACCTGCGGCAGGGCGCTGTTCCCTTGCCGAAGATTCGAATGTCGCAGGAAGCGCGGCCACGTTGCAAGGCGGCGATGGTGTCGCATGGAAACAACATATTTCTGCGAAGTCCGGAATGACGGCGGCGCGGTCGAATTTCTCCTACCTGCGCGGTCTCGGTGGAAGATCGTGACGCGCGCAAATACAGATAGCGCTTGACTGAACCATTTTAGTCTACTTAGTATGTAGACTTAATTGGTTTTTGGCGGGGGATCATGAAGCGATTTGGGGTTGTTCTCCTGGCGACGGTCGGCCTCGCCAATCTGGCTCATGCGGCGGATCTGCCGACCACGAAGGCGCCGGCGGCCGCGCCCGCGCCGAACTGCTGGGCAAGCTTCTGGAACTGGCTGAATTCATCGTCGTACGACTGCCCGATCAGCGCTTACGGCGTCACGCTCTACGGCTCGCTCGACCTTAACGCCGCTTACCTGAGCGAGGGCGTCGGCATCAGCCCAAGCGCCGACAAGCTCAATTACGGCATTCAGAAGAACGCCTACGCGAGCAGATGGACCGCGGGCTATAACGGCTTGAGCACGTCCGTGCTCGGCCTCAATTTGAAGGAGGATCTCACCCCGGTCGGTCTGCCCGGCTGGTCGCTCGTCGGCGTCCTCGAAGCGGGCATCAACCCCTATTCGGGCATGTTCGCAAACGGTCCGCGGTCGCTCGCCGACAACAACGCCAGTCCGGCCGGCAAATCTCCCTTTCAGACGTCGAACTTCGACGGCAGCCGCGCCGGCCAATGGGACAACTCGCAGGGCTATGTCGGCTTCAGCCACCCGGTCTACGGCTCGATCACCTTTGGGCGCACGAACTCGTTGTCCTTCGACGCCATTTCGGCTTACGATCCGGTAGCGTCTATCGCGTTCTCGGCGCTCGGCTTCTCCAACTCGTTTCCCGGCTTCGGCGACACCGAAACGGCGCGCCCGAACACGGCCTTCACCTACCGCGTGACCCACCAGAACTTGCGCGCCGCGGCGCAGGCACAGATCGGCGGCTACGACTGGGGCAATGGGACGCAGGGCATGTACCAGGGCCAGCTCGGCGCCGACTTCGGGCCGCTCTCGCTCGACGGGATCGTCAGCTGGGCCAAGGATGCCGTGTCGCTTTCGAGCTTCAGCGGATCGGACGTCGCCTGCACCCACTACACCGACTGCTTTATTTTCGTGAACAACGCCTATTACGATCCCAACTCGGTCCTGAAGGCGACCCTGTCGAACGACTTCGGCCTCGAACTCGTGGCCAAATACAAGTGGAACGCGGTCACGTTCTACGGCGGTTATCTCTACGCGAACCTGTCGAACCCGTCCGACGACTACCTGACCGGATTCCCGACCGTGGCCGAAGGCATCTTCATCCCGCCCGGCGCCTGGAGCAAGGGCGTCTACACGAACGCCGCCGTAACCGACAACGCCTACAACATCAACCGCAAACTCAATACCGTCTGGACCGGATTCAAGTGGTCAGTCTGGAGCAATCTCACCTTCGCGATGGCCTTCTACTATCAGAGCCAGAACGACTACAGCACCTCTCCCTGCACCGGAACCGGGGCTTTCACCAGCAGCAGCGCGTGCGCCGGCAGCCACGACGCCATCTCGGCGCTGATCGACTATCGGCCGCTAGGGCGCGTCGACCTCTACGCGGGCGTGATGCTCAGCAACGTCTACGGCGGCCTCGCCAGCGCCTACACGGAGACCACCACCTATTACGCTCCCGCTCCCCACGGAAAGATCTTTACCGCGACGGCGACAACGGCGCACACGCAGGAATACGATCCGACATTCGGCATCCGCATCCGGTTCTGACGGAGCGCATCAGTTCGCGGGATTTTCCCGCCATCTCGGGATGCGCGAGCCGCGGCCCAACGGCCGGGCGGCTCGTTCTCTATGGTCGGCGCGCGTGGATCCTGATCAGCCCGGATTGCCGCCGATGCATCCCTTGTTGCAATCGCCGATGTGGCGGCTCAGCCCGTCCTCGTCGCCCTGGCCGTTCGGATAGGGCGCGATCCCTGGAAAGACGATCGGCGCAGAGCCAGCAGGCGGAGCCTGTGGAGTCGCGTTCCGTGTGATCGCGCCCGGTTGCGCGGTCTCGTGCATGTGCCGGTACGCATGTCGATGATGGACCTTGGCGTGGGTGTCGACTTCGCCCGCCAGGGCTGGAACCGCAAGAGCGGTCGCCAGGACAGTGCCCAACACGACTGACAGTTTCATTTTGTGCGCCTTGATGTCGTCCTCGACACAGGAGAGACAGACCAATGGTCGTGAATTTCTTGAATGAATTTTAGATTCAAGCGATGTTTATCAGACGCAAGGGAATCGATGAATTAAATTCGATTTACATAAATTAATTTGAGTGACGAAATAGCGTTCGACCTGTTCCCCGACAAACAGTCGAGGGCGGCCGATCCGGGTTTGAAACGCACTTCTCTCATAGCTAGAGCGGAATCCGATCATCCTGTATCGCTCAGGAATCCCCTCATTTCGAGAACGGCCTGATTTCGGCGCTTTTCGGCCCTCACGTACAGCGAATGGGGAGCCCTAAGGCCCCGCATTTGTCGTGGCGCGACCTCTCTCTCGACGATTGCGAGACCCGAACTCGCACTTCAGGACTCGTCATACGAGACTCGCCGCATCAAAATGCCAACCTCCAGTTGCATTTTGGCCCTCGAAAAAATGAGGGGATGGCTGAGCCTGTATCGTGCTCATAACCACAGGATTTGAGGTAATTTGTACATTGCGAGGGCTTGAAGATTTCGGCGCAGGTTTCGAGGGCGCGCAGCAGACCCGCGACGGTCCGTTCGGCGATTTTGCGCAGGAACGCTTTGAGCTTGGAGAAGGCTTTTTCGATGAGTATAAAACAATTTATGAAATGGAGACGCGGAGTCGCGGCCCTAGGGCGCGGCGGGTTTGCGCGATTCTCCCTCGGCGCAACAATCCGTGTCCAGGGTGGCGCGCCAGAAGGCGCGAGGCCCAGGCTCGCTGACGGGCCGCAGCGCGTGGCGGGCGCAGACGCCCGCTCGGGGGCAGGCCCCCACCAGGCCATGGGCATGTCGCCCGATTGAGCGGGTTGAGCCCGCCGTCCGGCGGGCGCCAAAAGGCGCAGTCCGCGCAGCGTGTGCCGACGGGACTTTGGCGGGCGCCGCGACGCCCTCGCTGCACCATTGCCAGCTGCGCGTCTGCGGCCAGTGCGCGACCTCATCGGCGATCGTAGTGGATTCCGGCGCGCATCGACAGCAAACCCCGACATTCTCTCTCAACGCGCGCCAGAAGGCGCAACCGGCGCAATTGGTCGGTCTGGTCGCTCATCGAGTTCCTCTCCCCCCTCTACCAGCCGGCTGTGATCGAACTGACGCCTGCCAAGACCGCGCATGCGGCGCGACGCCGGACGCGCTCGGTCGGCTGAACCCCCGCCTCGGGTCGCTGGAACATCGTCGGACATATGGCCCGCCGCCGAGACCGCGCCATTTGGCCCGGCTCGCGGGGCTTAGCGCAGCTGCTGACTGACCGTCATTCGGTCCGTCCGTCATGGCTCCTTCACCCCCGGCGCGGCTTCCTCCGCCTCGCGGGGAGATGAGAGATCGCTCGCCACGTGCACCAGATCTCCGGCCGCCAACGAATCCGGGGGACTGTTGACGACCCGATCGGACGCCGAGAGGCCGCTCACGACTTCGACGTCGGTGCCGAGATTCCGCCCGAGTGTCACCGACTTCAGCTCGATCTTGTCCCCCGGACCGAGCGTGGCGACCTGCAGTCCCTGCTCCCGGAACAGCAGCGCGCTCGTCGGGATTCGCACGACGTCCGGATTGCTCGCCAATTGGAAGACGACCTGTGCGTAGGCGCCGGGTTGAAGCAGGTCGTCCGGGTTGTCCGCGTGCAGCTCCACGAGCAGCGTGCGAGCCTCCACATTGATGGCGTTGGAAGTCGTGGCGACTGTCGCCTTGAAGGTCCTGCCGGGATATTGCGGCAAATGCATCTCGGCCTTCTGGCCCGGCGCAATTCCGGCCGACTGCTGTTGCGGCACCTGCACGAAAATCCGCATCTTGCTGACGTCCGCCACTCGGAAGAGCTCGGGTCCGCTGCCGCCGCCGGTGCCGCTGCCCGCGTTGATGAGCGCGCCAATGTCCGTCTCGCGCGCGGTGACGACGCCGTCGAAGGGCACAGTGATCTTCTTGAAGCCCTCCAGGGCGTTGAGGCGGTCGACCTCCCCTTGATCGGCGGCGACTTCCGCATTGGCGGAGTTGAACCGCGCCAAGGCCGAGCCGTAGTCAGCCTGTTTGCTCTCCGTTTCCTGCTCCGAAACGACGCCCTTGGGCGACTCCCGCCAACGCTTGTAGGTTGATTTCGGCGAACTGCAGCTCGGCCTTGCGGACATTGACCACTGCCAGCGCCGATTTCAGCTTGGCCTGCGCGGCCGATAATTGCGCGTCGAGGTCCGGAGTGTCGATCTCCGCGAGTACGTCGCCTTTCTTCACATGGGCGCCGTAATCGAAGTACCAATTCTTCAAATATCCGCTGACGCGGGCGTACATCGGCGCCTCGTACCACGCCTGGATGTTGCCCGGCAGAACCAGGCGTTCGATCGCCGGGCCTGCCTTTGGCGTGATGACCGCGACCTCGGGAATCGCCTGAGCCTCAGTCCATTGCTTTACCGCCACCTCGTCACGGCGCCGCTCCTGGATCCCGGCCGTTGCGACAACGATAGCCGCGACGAGAGCGCAAAGCCCCACGAGGCGCAGGCCCCAACGCCGCCGCGCCGGCGCCCGCGCCGGTGCGGGAATCGCTTCGCGCGCGATCCTGACTTTCTCCTGCACGACATTCTCCTGCACGTCGGTCTCTCCCGGTCAGGCGGTTGGCTGGGGTCGAGCCACCCCGATCCCGTCGCCCGACCGTTCGCGCCGAGAATGTAGCAAAGCGAAGACGGTGGGAACGAAGAAAAGCGTCGCCACGGTGGCGACCAGAAGACCGCCGATGACGGCGCGGCCGAGCGGCGCGTTCTGTTCGCCGCCCTCGCCGAGCGCGAACGCCATCGGCAGCATGCCGATGATCATGGCGAGCGCGGTCATCAGAACTGGACGAAAACGGGTGTAGCCCGCCTCCAGCGCCGCCGCCGCGGCGTCCAGCCCGTTCGACAGACCCTCGCGCGCGAAGCTGACGAGCAGGATGCTGTTCGCGGTGGCGATGCCCATGCACATGATGGCTCCGGTAAGGGCCGGAACCGACAGCGTCGTTCCGCTCGTGAACAGCATCCAGACGATGCCGGCGAGCGCGCCGGGCAGCGCCGTGATGATGATGAAGGGGTCGAGCCACGACTGAAAATTCACAACGATCACGAGGTAAATTAGAACGACGGCGCCGGCGAGGCCGAAATAAAGCTGGCTGTAGGCGCTCGTCATAGTGTGAACCTGACCGCCCAGCCTCACGTAAGACCCGCGCGGCAAATCCTTGGCTGTCTTCTGCAGGAGGCCCTCGATGTCGCCGGCGACCGCGCCGAGATCCCGCCCCTGAATGGCGGCGTATATGTCGACCACCGGCTGGACGTTGTAATGGGAGACGACGCCCGGGCTCGGCCCCGGGGTGATCTGCGCCAAGCCGCCGAGATATTGCGGCGTCTTCATGTTGGCGGAGGTGATCGGCAAGTTTTCGAGAGACGACATGGTGTCGATTCGGTATTGCGGCATCTGGGCGACGATGGGGTAGGAGACGCCGTTCTTGGTGTTCAGCCAGAAGTTCGGGCGCACCTGGCCGCTGCCCGAAAGGGTCACGAGCAGACTGTTGGCCGCATCGCGCTGCGTCAGCCCGACTTCGTCGGCGAACGTGCGGTCGACGTCCACATTGAGCTGCGGGTAGTTGAAGACCTGCTGGATGCGCGCGTCGGCGATGCCGGGAACCCTGCGGACGCGCTTGAGCAAATCGGTGGCGTAGGCGTAGTTGGCCTCTTGATTGTTGCCGATCACCTGGACGTCGATCGGCGCCGGCAGACCGAAATTGAGAATCTGCGACACGATGTCGGCGGGAAGGAAGGCGAACGTCGTTCCGGGGAACTTCTCCGGCAGAATTGTGCGCAGCTGCTTGACGAAGGAGGCAGTGGGGCCGTGATCCTCCTTCAGGCTGATCAAGATGTCGCCGTCGCCCGGGCCGATTGTTCCCGTGTTCTGGTAGGCCATATTGATGCCGCTGTACGGCAGGCCGATGTTGTCAACGATGTTGTCGACCTGATCGGGCGGAATGGCCTGGCGCACGACCTGTTCGACTTGGTCGAAGAGGCGCGCGGTCTCCTCGATGCGCGTTCCGGGCTGAGCGCGAACGTGCATCAGAATTTGCCCGGAATTGATGGTGGGGAAGAAATTCTCGCCGAGGAACGGCACGAGGCCGAACGAAACGATCACGACCGCAAGAAAGCCCGCGATGAAGGTCTTCGGGCGGCCGAGCGCAAGCAATAGCAACGAACGGTAGCCGTTGCGGACGCGCGAGAAGTAATGCTCGAATCCTTCCTGGAAGCGCTTCAACGGGTTGCGGCTGCGACGACGCGCGGCCGAACCGCCGCTTTCCGCGTGAGCATGTCCGCCGTGCCCACGCAGGAGGTAAATCGCCATGGTCGGCACCAGGGTGCGCGACAGAATGAACGAACCCGTGAGCGCGAAGACGACGGCCTCCGCCATCGGCGTGAACAGATAGCCCGCGACGCCGCCGAGATGCAGCAACGGCACGAAGACGATGCATAGGCAAAGCAGCGTGACGAAGGCCGGAATGACGATCTGCTGCGCGCCGTCGAGGATGGCCGGCTCGATCTGTTTGCCTTGCTCCAAATGGTAATTAATATTCTCGATCGTCACCGTTCCGTCGTCGACCAGGATGCCGACGGCGAGAGCCAGACCGCCGAGCGTCATGACGTTGATGGTTTGGCCGAACCAGGACAGCAACGTCAACGAGAACAGAATCGCCAGCGGTATCTCGATGAGGATGATGACGGTCGAACGCCAGTTGCCGAGAAACAGCAGAATCATCAGGCCGACCAGCGCGGCGGCCAGCGCCGCCTCGCGAATGACCCCGAACACGGCGGCCTTGACGAAGACCGACTGATCGCCGACGGCGTGCAGGTGGAGACTCGACGGCAGCCCTGCTTCGACCCGCGGCAAGATCGACTTGACGCCGTCGATGACGGCGAGCGTCGAAGCGGAGCCGGCCTTGAGGATGGTCATCAGCACCGCGCGGGCGCCATTGACGCGAACCAGGTTGGTTTGCGGCGGCGAGCCTTCATGCACGTAGGCGACGTCGCGGATGTAGATGACGGTGCCGTTGACTTTCTTCACCGGCAGATCGTTGATCTGATCGAGCACGACCGGGCTGGCGTTGAGCGCGACGTTCCAATCGAACTTGCCCAGCTTCTGGTCGCCGGCGGGCAGGATCAGGTTCTGCGCCGACACGGCGTTGAGGACATCGTCGGCCGAGACGTTGTGCGCCTGCATTGCATGCTGGTCGAGATCGACCTGGACCTGCAAAATCTTGCCGCCGTAGGGCGACGGAACTGCAGCGCCGCCGACCGTCGAGAGCTGCGGCCGGATGAAATTCTGGCCGTAATCGAAAAGATTCATCTGAGGCAGCTTCTTGCTCGACAGGGCGAGCTGCAAGATCGGCACGGTCGCGGCGTTGTAGCTGAGGACATAGGGCGGCGTGATGCCCGGCGGCAGAAGCTTCAACACCGTCTGCGAGGCGGCGGTGACCTGCGCCAGCGCTTGGGCGATGTTGACGTCTTTGTGAAAGAAAATCTTGACCACGCCATAGCCGTCGAGCGACTGCGACTCGATGTGCTCGATGTCCCCGACTTGCGCGGTCAAGTAACGCTCGTAAAAGTAGATGACGCGGCCGGACATGTCGTTCGGCAACAGGCCGTTGTAGGTCCAGACGACGCTGACGACCGGAATGTTGATGCTCGGGAAAATGTCGGTCGGCGTGCTCAACGCCGCCAGTACGCCGAATATCGCAATCAGCAATGCGAGCACGACGAACGTATAGGGCCGGCGCAACGCGACCAGCACGATCCACATGTCAATGAACTCCCTCGGAAGCGCGGCTCAGGTACCGCGCAGCGGCGATCGCCGCCGGCTCCGGCGCGCGAAGCGGCGGGATGGCCGCGCCCGGTTGCCAGCCCCCTCCGAGCGCCTTGTAAAGGCCGACCAGAGACTCCGCCTCGATTTGCTGGGCCGAGACATATTGCTGCTCAAGGTCGAATTGCTCGCGCTCGGCGTCCAAAACGTTGAGGTAATCAGTCAATCCGCGGTCGTAACGGTCGGTGGCGAGCGTGGTCGACAGCTTGGCCGCGGCCAGCGCGCGATCGAGGCTGCGCAGACTTTCCTCCTGCGCGCGATAGGAAACCGCGGCGTCGTCCACCTGTTGCACGGCGGTCAGGATAGATTGCTTGTAGGCGGCCAGCTGTTCGCGCGTCGTCAGATCCGCGATCTCGATCTGGGCGTCGAGCGCGCCGAAATCAAGCAGGGGCCAGTAAGCGCCCGGCCCGATCGAGCCGATCCAGTTCGCGGCGCTGACGGTATACGACGAACGAATTCCCCCTTGGCCGCCGCCCGCCCCGGTCAAGAATACGTCCGGGAACAGTTGCGCAACCGCAACGCCCATACGCGCGGTCGCCGCCGCCACGCGACGCTCGGCCTCCGCGATATCAGGACGTCGCCGTAGCAAATCGACCGGCGCGCCGGTCGGAATCCGCCGCGGCAGGGTCGGAATGGGGCCGGGCTTCGCCAGCTCACTGGCAAGATCTTCGGGGTACGTCCCCAGCAGAACCGCGATGGCGTTACGGCTCGCGTCGATTCGCGCTTCGAGCGGCGTGACCGCGGCCTGCAAACTCGCCAACTCCCTTCTGGCGAGCGCCACGTCCAATTCGTTGGTGAGCCCGCGGTCGAAGCGCGTTTGCTCGAGGTCCTGGCCGCTTTTGGCGACCGCGATGTCCTGCTCGAGAACGGCCAACCGCGCCTGCTCGGCGCGCAGGTCCAGATAGCCCCGGGCGACGTCGGCCGTGACCACCACCATCACCCAATCCCACGCGGCCTTGAGGGCCTCGACGTCGTAAGTTTGCGCCTCGAGCGCGCGGCGGACCTTGCCGAAAATATCGAGGTCCCAATTCGCCTCGAATCCGCCCGCAACCTGCACGCTGCTCAAGCCTGCGCCGTTTACCGCCGATCGGAACGACGGCGCCGCGCGATTGCGCGTCTCGTCCGACCCCGTTCCGACGCCGCCCCCTCCGGTCGCCCCGCCTATCGGAAGCGCCTGGTTGGCGATCACCACCAATGCCGCCCGCGCCTCCTGGATTCGATCCAAAGCGACATCGAGATCCAGGTTGGCCTGAAGGGCGCGATCCACGAGGGAATTCAGTTCGGGGTCGTGGAGCGAGCGCCACCACTGGGTCAGATCGCCGCTCGCCGGTCCGGGACCCCGGCTCTTTTCGCCGGACGGCACGAGAGCGAGAAAACCTGCCGGCAGACGCAGGAAAGGCGTCTGGTAATTTGGACCGACCGAGCAACCCGCAACCGCGACTGCAATCAAGAGCTGGCCGAGAAGGGACGGCGCCTTCACGCTGCTGCTTCCGAGCCGAGAGCAGCGGCGCGGCGCAATTGAAACGATGAACAATCCACGCGTATTGCTCCGTCTATACATTAGGCCGGCGACGTTGTAGCTTTGAAACACGACAAGATCAATTTGAGCGCTGGGTCCGTCGAAGCGTTCGGTCGGGAACCCATCGGCAGCGACGTCGCGATTGCTCGCGACGACGGGTCGACTTCTGGTTCGGTCGATATTGATACTCAACATTGGCATATTGTGCGCCTGCTCAAATCAAGCATCCGCCATGCCCCGAGCGCGAGGCGCGTTGGCGTCGGCAAGCGGCAAGCCGATGTAGGTCGACACGACCGCGACCACCGGAATGCCGATCTTCGGGAAGAAGTCGGTCGGAGTGCGTACGGCCGCGCTGACGCCGAAGATGACGATGAGCATCGCCATCACGACGAACGTATACGGCTTATTGACAGCAATACGGACGATAGCGAGCATCTAACTCTTCGAAGGCTCCCGGATTCTTATGGTTTGCGGCGCTGCGCAAGCCAATGGCGCGGCCCACGGCTGCCGGCATTGCGAGCGATTGACGTTTTGCTACCTGCGGCGGAGGGCACGAACCACTAAATAATATTTGGATAAACGCGTGCATGCCGCCGGGCCCGGGAGCGGCGCGTCACTCGGCCGCTTGCGCCAGGACCCGCGGCGCCTTCGTCGAGGCGCGCATGACGAAGCGTGCGCCCGGATTATTGTCTTCAACCGTCAGCTGAAATCCATGCAGGTCGGCGATCGTCTGCGCGATGCTGAGCCCCAGCCCGTTTCCTCCACTGCGCTCGCCGCGAAAGAAGCGGCGGAAGATCCTCTCCTTGTCCTGCGGCGGGACGCCGCACCCGGTGTCGCTTACGGCAACCCACGGCAGCCCCTCGACCATGGCCGCCTCGACGCGCACCCGGCCCCCCTCCGGCGTGAACTTGACCGCGTTGTCGACGAGATTCGAGATCGCCTCGCGCATGAGGTCTTCGTCGCCGCGAACGGGGATCGGCTCCGCGGCCTCGATGGTCATCTCAACGAACTTCGACTCCGCGAGAGGCTGATAGAACTCGACCACATCCACGCAGACGGCGCCGAGGTCAAAGTCCTTGAACCGTTTCTGTCGGACGCCGTTTTCGACGGCCGAGACGCGCAGGATCGCGGCGATGGTGACGGACGCCTTGTCGATCTGGGCGAGGGCGCCCTGCATTGCGGCGCGCAGCGATTCGATCCCGGCGTCTTCCTCGAGCGCGCGATCGATCTTGGCGCGCGCAACCATCAGCGGCGTGCGCAAGATCGTGGGCGATATTGTCGCCGACGTTCTTGAGCTGGTCGAGCAGGCGCTCGATCTCGTCGAGCATCAGATTGACCGCGCGCGCCACCTTGTCGACGTCGTCCCAATCGTTGGCGACCGGCAGGCGCGAATGGATTTCGCCGTTCATGATGCTGACGATCGCGCCGTGAATTCTGTCGAACCGCTTCGACGCGCGGCTGGCGAAGAAGGCGCCGATCGCGAGGATCAGAAGGATGGTCGGCGCGAGCGCGATCGCCATCGCCCGCAACACCGTCTCCTGCAGGTCGTACGCTTCGCGCAGACTGCGTCCGAACACGACCACCCCGCCGTCGGCGCGCCGGCGGGCGACGAAAATGGCGGGCTCGCTGCGGCTCGCGTCCGGCAGAAGCTGTTCGGGGACGACATGCGCGCTGTCCGTCGACCGGAATCGCCGGCATTGCGGGCACGTCGCCGAACAGCTTTGCGCCCTTCGGCGTCGAACAAGGCGACATAGTCCAGCCGGCGGATGTCGCGGGTCAGGCGCAGCTCCAGCGCCCGCCGCAGCCGATCCTCGCTGTCGCCTTCGCTTTTGGCCGCTTCGTCGACGAGAACGGCGGCCGACGCGCTGCACGTCCGCGCGAGAAACCTGAAGATAGATGAGCCCGAACGCGGCGGCGGTGGCGGCGGAGACGGCGAGACAGAATGCGAGCGCCAAGCGGAACGCCCGCGCCCGGAAGACGTCAAGGCTCAACATTCAGCTTGAAACCGACCGCGCGGACGTTGACGATGAACTTCCGCGTCCCTGTGGGATCGAGCTTCCGGCGCAGATTGCCGATCTGGACGTCGACGACATTGGTCTGCGCCATGAATTTGAAGTTCCACACGTCCTCGAGCAGCATCGACCGGGTCACGATCTGGCCCGGGCGGCGCATGAAATATTCGAGGAGCTTGAATTCCCGCGGCAAGAGATCGACCGCTCGGCCGGCGCAGCGAACCTTGCGCTCGACCAGATCCATCTCGATGTCGCCCGCCCGCAGCCATGTCGCGCGCGTATCGCCGCGGCGTCGCAGGAGCGCCTCCACCCGCGCGGTCAGTTCGCGAACGTCGAAGGGCTTGACGAGATAGTCGTCGCCGCCGGCCTTCAGGCCGTGGATCCGCTCGTCGACCGACGACAGCGCGCTGATCACCAGAACCGGAGTCGCAACGCCCTCGCCGCGCAAGGTCTCGATGACCGACAGGCCGTCGTCGCCCTGCAGCATGCGGTCGAACACGAACACGGCGGCCCAGCCGGCGCGGGCCGCCGCCAATCCTTCCGCCGCCGTCGCCGCGAGCCTGACGGGATGGCCGTTCGCCTCGAGCTCGCAGGCGGATTTCCTCGGCGAGATCAGGCTCGTCTTCGACGACCAGAACCGGGATCGCCTTCCAGGGGCTGCGCGCGCCGAGCCGTCAAGCCCTTCGGATCCTCGAGATACGAAATGCTCATCAGTCTTACCGCTGTCGTTGCTACGACGCGCTTGCGCGCAATTTCACCGAGATGCCGAGCCGTCTCATCTAACTGACTCAGTCGCAACTCTAAACCCGATTGCAACGGCGAGCTCATAAAATATCGATTATAAATCAGGACGTCACGGACGCCGCCTCCGGCGCGGCGGGCGATCATAAATTTTATTTTATGAATTCGCCGCCATTTTGTCGCCCGATTGTTACACGGCCTCGGTATGTCACCCAGTAGTCACGGACGGCGCGGATGCGCTCGGCCGCTCTTTTGCGTGAAGAGATTAAGCTCGGCGCAGCTACAGGCAAACTATAGATGTGGCCTGTTCGCAACAGTCGGCAAAAAGACGTAATCAAGACCCAAATATAGTTAGTATGTGACGGGTCTTTCGCCTAGCATTTCCCCGTCGGCGCCGCCTCGACGTCGGCGCACGCTTGCACTGAACAGCGCTCGCGAAGACGGAACGACAGACGAGCACAGCGAACGCCCGGGCGCGGCCTCGCCACGAATGGGGATCACGATGAAAAAGCTAGGCGTTTCTCTGGCGATCATGGTCGCCGCCACCGCGGCGGCCCACGCCGCCGATCTGCCGACCACGAAGGCGCCTGAAGCTGCGCCCCCGGCGAACTGCTGGTCGAGCGTCTGGAACTGGCTGAATTCGACCGCCGCCGATTGCCCGATCAGCTATGCGGGCTTCACCCTCTATGGGACGATCGACGCGGGCATCGGCTACGAGTCCAACGGCGCGGGCTTCCAACGGGTTTTGGAACAACGGCGTCTCGAACATCATCACCAAGCAGAGCACCCACGGCCCGCAATGGCTGTGGACGCCCAACGGCCTCAGCCAGTCGGTCGTCGGCATCAAGATGAGCGAGCCGATCTCCTGGGCCTCTGGCTGGTCGCTCATCGGCGTCGCGGAAACCGGATTCAACCCGTATGGCGGCGACCTGGCCTGGGCGCAGCGCGCGCAAGTCCAGAACAACGGCAAGTCGCTCTTCCTGCAGAACGCGAACGCCGATTCGAGCCGCACCGGCCAATGGGACAACTCGCAGGGGTTCATCGGCGTCAGCAACAAGACCTACGGCACGCTCGTCGTCGGCCGCGTGAACACCCTGTCGCTGGACGCCATCAACGCCTACGATCCGATGGGCGGCTCCTACGCCTTCTCGCCGCTCGGCTATTCCGGCTCCTACGCCGGCTTCGGCGACACCGAAACCGCCCGCGCCAATACGGCGCTCAAGTATCGCGTGGATATCCAGAATTTCCGGCTGGGCGGCCTTGTGGCAGTGGGGCGGCTACGACCAGGGCAACGGCACGACCGGCCTCTATCAGGGCCAGGTCGGCGGAGACTTCAAATTTCCCCAGCGGCGGCGTCCTCTCGCTGGACGCCATCGGGAGCTTCGGCAAGAACGTGGTGAACGTCAACACCATTGGCTCGCTCACGCAATGCTCCACGCTCACCACGGGCCCGTTCAAGGGCCAGACCGGCTGCAGCCTACGACCATCCCGGACCCGCTCTACTACAACAACACCGACTTGCAGGTGACGCTGTCGAACAACACCGGCATCGAGCTGGTCGCCAAATACAAGTGGCAGCAGTGGACGTTGTACGGCGGCTACCTATACATCCGGCAGCAGAATCCGAGCGACAACTATCCTAACGGCTTCGAGACCATCGGATATTACAACGTCCCCGGGCAGGTCCCGGCGCTTGCAACAGTACCTGGCGAACATTCGTCATAATACTTCCGAGTACGACTTGGGTCATCTACAACGCCTATAACATCCCGAGGCTCGCGAACGTCTTCTGGGTCGGCGTCAGATATGACATCAACCCCCAGCTCGACGTGGTCGGCGCCTTTTACTGATCTGGGCCAGAACGACTATAATTTCGCCGTCAACTCAAATCGGGAATCACCATCCCCGCGGCCTGCATGAACACCACCACCACCGGAACCGAACCAAACGGCCAAAAATTCACCATTACCCGCTCGGCAACAGTCGAAGCGAAGTGCGCCGGCTCGACGGACTTCATCTCCTTCCTGATCGATTGGCGGCCGATCAAGCGCGTCGACGTCTACGCCGGCGTGATGGAATTCGAACGTCTATGCCGGCCTGGCGAACGGCTACTGGAAGACCCAGACCATCAACCCAACCGCCGGCATCCGCATCAAGTTCTGAATCTGTCCTGCGGCGGGCGAAGTGTCCCGCCGTCCTCCCCGGAGCCCCGCTCTCGTCATTCGCTCGACGAGGGCGGGGCGTTTTTGCCGACGCGTCCATAAGCCTTTTCCACAGGGGCTTCCGCGCGCGCATCCTGCCGCCTTGCGTCTCGGACGCATCCCTAGCTCGACGAGCGCTTGGTGCGGCGCGCCAAAACTCGCCGCCAGTCTTGACAATTAACGAGGCCTGAGGGCTTGACGACGTCCTCCGGCGCTGCTTGCGTAAGCGCGCTGGTCCAGTACAGGGGGCTGGCCTATCCTGGGGTTTTTTATGTCTTTCGTTCATCCCCTGGCGAGAGGGGCCAAAGTGTGGACCGCAAAAGGCAAAGACGACAGCGAGCAGCGCGTTCTTGTCATCGTCACCACCGTTCCGCTCGATCCGGGCCAGAAAGGCTACAAGAAGTCCCTGGTCGAAAAGCTGTCGCGCGCCGCCCGCGAACATCTCGCCGAGTCCAACGACGCCGAATTGTTCGTGCTGATCAACAGGCTGCGGGACTGGAACTCGCAAGAGAGCTGACGAGGCGCGAGGGCCACGAAGCCGATTGGCGGCTGTCCGCCGCAAATCCTTCGGCGGACGCCCGCCGACGGCGCTTTTCTTGATTGTTCGCTGTGATATGCTGTGCAACGCGTCCGGAGGCGCGGAACGCCTCGGGGCCGCTCTCACGGAGGGGTCATCCACATGACCAATATGGCATCGACAGGTTTCGGGACTGTCCCGACGCTCGCGCCTTTGCACGCCAAATGGGGTTGGATCGTCGCCCTCGGCGTCGTCTATCTCGTCGCCGGCGTCATCGCCCTCGGCAGCGTCGTCGCTGCGACTGTGGCAAGCGTTTTCGTCGTCGGCATCATGATGATGATCGCAGGAGTCGCCGAAGTCATCAACGCCTTCCAGATCAAGACCTGGGGGAGATTCTTTTTCTGGCTCATTCTCGGGATCCTCTACATTGTCGCGGGCTTCGTCGCGTGGGACAACCCGCTGCTCACCGCGGTGTGGCTGACCCTGTTCCTTGGCGCGGCGCTGGTCGCCTCGGGCATCGTCCGCATCTTCCTCGGCTTCAACATGCAGCACGGGTCGCCGTGGATGTGGGTCGTCGTTTCGGGCCTCATCACGCTCTTGCTCGGCGCGATCATTCTGGCCCACTGGCCGGTCTCCGCGGTCTACACGCTCGGCATCTTCCTCGGCGTCGACCTCGTCTTCGCCGGGGCGAGCTGGATCTCGCTCGGCCTGGCCCTGCGTAACGCGCCCGCGGCCTGACGCCCGGAATTCCGGGCGAGCCGGCGCGCGCCGCTCGCCCCGAGCGAGAGGGGGCGCGCGCATGCGCTGGGTCTATCTGGCGATCGTCGTCGTCTTCGTCGCGGCGGCGGTCGTCTTCTCGCTGCAGAACACGCAGATGGTCAGCGTGTCCTTCCTCGCCTCGGCGATCGGCGCGCCGCTCGCGATCGTCGTCTTCGTCGTCTATGTGCTGGGCGCGGCGACGGGCGGAAGTCTGTATGCGCTGCTGCGCAGATCCGTGCAGCGCTCGCGCCGCGCGCCGCGCAAAAATTGATTCAGCCGCGACCCTGTCTCGCGCTACTCTTGCGCCATGCGCGCCATGGTCTTGCGGCGGGCCGGCGAGCGGCTCGCGATGGAGGAGCGGCCCGACCCCGAGCCGGGCCCTGGGCAGATCCGCGTACGGGTCGAGGCCTGCGGCGTCTGCCGCACCGACCTGCATGTCGTCGACGGCGAACTGCCGGACCCGAAGCTGCCGATCGTCCCGGGCCACGAGATCGTCGGCCGGATCGAGGCGGCCGGCGACGGCGTCAATGTGAAGCTCGGCTCGCGCGTCGGCGTCCCATGGCTCGGCCATACCGACGGGACTTGCCCCTATTGCCGGACCGGGCGCGAGAACCTTTGCGACGCGCCGCTGTTCACCGGCTACACCCGCGACGGCGGCTTCGCGACCCATACGATCGCCGACGCGGCCTTCGCCTTCCCGCTCGACGAGGGGCCCGATCCGGTCGCTGAGGCGCCCTTGCTCTGCGCCGGGCTGATCGGCTGGCGGTCGCTGAAGGCCGCCGGCGACGGACAAACGATCGGCATCTACGGTTTCGGCGCGGCGGCGCACATCATCGCCCAGGTCTGCCGATGGCAGGGGCGGCGCGTGTTCGGCTTCACCCGGCCGGGCGATGCGGCCGGACAGGCCTTCGCCCGCTCGATGGGCGCCGAATGGGCCGGCGGCTCGGACGAGACGCCCCCAGCGCCTCTCGACGCGGCGATCTTGTTCGCCCCGGTCGGCGCGCTCGTGCCGGCCGCCCTCGCCGCCGTGCGCAAGGGCGGGCGGGTCGTCTGCGGCGGCATCCACATGAGCGACATCCCCTCCTTCCCCTATCGCCTCTTGTGGGAGGAGCGCAGCGTCCTATCAGTCGCGAACCTGACCCGCGCCGACGGGCGGGAGTTTCTTGCATTGGCGCCGCGCGTTCCCGTGCGCACGACGACGACCCCCTACCCGCTCGAGAAAGCCAACGAGGCGCTCGACGATTTGCGCTCGGGCAGCCTGGAGGGAGCAGCGGTGCTCGTGCCGTGAGCTCAGGCTGCGGTTGGGCCGTTCACGCTCCAAATCATTCCCAAGCCAATCCAAATGGGACCAAGCCAGACCAAGGAAAACCGCTTGGATTTCCTTGGATTCCTTCGTCCGATTCGGGACATATCAATGGGTTACAGCGATTCCAAATGAAAAATTCTTTCCCCCTCCTCCTCGCCGCCGGCCTTCGCTTCGGAGCGCACGTCGCGATCTGCCAACCGGAGCAAGGTAACATGGTTTCCGATTCTCGGCAACGATCTGTTCCTTAAATGTTCTTGACGGTGGAGTCTACGATGGAGTCCGCCATTTGCGCGAACCTCCCCCGCGCCGACGCTACGGGATTCACACAAGTGATTTGCCGTGAGCGATGGCGTATCCGTCGAGCATTGCGGTGAGGCGTCTCCAGCCGTCGGCCATGGTTTTTGGGCCTGGCGGCTTGTAGTAGCCGTGCCAGCCACCGAGGCGGGCGGTTATCCAGGCGAGCCAGGAGAGCGAGCCGCGAGGGTGCGGATTTTTCTGCTTGACGGTCTTTCCCTCGAGGGTCCGGCCGATGGCGTCGGCGGCCTCGATCAGGCTTTCGTCGATGACGTCGGTGGCGGGACGGGCGCTCGCGCTGCGGGCGTCGGTGAGTTGGAGGATGCGCGTGGCCGCGACGATGCCGAGGGCGGCGAGATTGAACAAGCGGCGCGCGCCCTCGACTTGGGTTTCTTCAAGGGCGAGGCCGTCGCGTTTGAGCACGCGGAAGACCTCTTCGATGCGCCAGCGAAGGCGGTAGAGCCGGATGATCTCCAGCGCATCTTCGGCGTTCTCGACAGGCAAGGTGGTCAACAGCCGCCACAGGACTGGCTTTGCATCGGCGGGCGGGTCGATTTCGCGCGCCACGACGACGCGCAACTGGCAGGATTTGGGGTCGGCGCAGGCGCGACCGGTCTTGGGTTTGGCGATCGTCACCGAGCCGAACGACACCGCCACGCGGGCGATCCGGCCGCGCGCGCCCGGCTTCCGCGGCTGGCTCGGCGCAAGGGCCACGTCAATCTCGATCGCCCGGGCGAACCCGTCCGCCGCCGCGAACAACAGGCCGCCGTCGGCCAGCTTGCGGTCGGCGCGCGCCCTGGTGATCACGTCGACGTTGGCGGGCTTCCGGGCGAAGGCTTGGTAGATGTCATTCTCTCGATCGCCGACGGCCACGATGGCGGCCGCGTCCGCCAGCGTCGCGGAGGCGATTTCCGCCGCCTCGATCCAACGCATCGATTCCTTGTCTTGCAAATGCCGCTTCTGGCGGTGCTTTTCGATCTTGGCGATCGGCCGGCTCCAAATCTTCGCGCCGACAACGCCCAGCACCGCCTCGTCCGCCGCGTCGATGGCCACCAGCGGATGAATGAGGAAGCCCAGGCTCTTCGCATCGCCGCCCCGGCCCAGATCGCCACGGTCGTTGTCGCGCCCGGAAAAGTTGATCTCGGTCGTGTCCTGCGCCACGACGACCCGGCGGCCCCGGCACGCTTGCGCGGTGCGAACGGCCGCCTCCTCCAAAATCGCCTGCGCGCTCACGCGCTCCGACCCCAGAAAGCGATGCGCCGCAACCTCGGCCGCGCGGTCCGCGCCAAACTTGCGCGGCGCCAGAGAACCCGAACTCGTTATGTCCTCGAGTATCCGATCGAACCGCCGAACAATTCGAATGTCCCCGCAAAATCCCGCCATGCTTGCCTCCCAATCCGGAAGGCGCTCGAATCACGATGCGCTCAAACAATCAAGCGAAAATCGACTTACTTGTGTGAATGCCGTAGGCGCCGACGCGAGGAGTTTGGGCCCGGCAGGGAGTTGGCAGGGAATTCCCGAGTGCCCGGCGCTCCGCCAAAATCGCCGGCGGCGAGAGCCTCCTATAAAGCCTTGTCCTCCCGCAACACCGCCGCCACCTTCCGGGCCAGTTCCTCGACCGTGAAAGGCTTCGGCAAGAAGTTGACGTCGTGGTCCAGCACTCCGCCGTGGATCACGCCGTTGCGGCTGAACCCCGTGGTGTAAATGACCTTCAGGTTCGGGCGCTGCCTCAAAGCCTCTTCCGCCAGCGTGCGCCCGCTCATATCCGGCATGACGACGTCGGTGAACAGCAAAGCAATGTCGCGACTTTCGGCGATTGTCCTCAGCGCCGTCGCCGGTCCGTCGGCAGTCAGCACGTTATAGCCCAGGTCACGGAAGACTTCGGCGGTCAGCATCAGCATCCGCGCTTCATCCTCGACGACGAGGACAGTCGTCGCGGCGCTTCCCATCGGGATCGGGTCCGCGCCTGGGCCGGACCGTGTTGATTCCACGTCTTGCCCGAAGTAGCGAGGCAGATAAATTTTGACCGTCGTTCCCCGGCCAAGCTCTGTATATATCTTGATATGCCCGCCGGACTGCTTGACGAAACCGAAGACCTGGCTCAGCCCAAGACCGGTGCCTTTGACGCCGCCTTTGGTGGTGAAGAACGGATCGAAGGCGTTCGCGGCGACCTCCGGAATCATGCCCGAGCCCGTATCCGTCACCGACACGAGCACATGTTGGCCCTCCTGGGCGCCGGCGTTCTCTGAGGCATAGGCAGCATCGAGGTAGGCGTTGGCCGTCTCGATGGTCAGGTCGCCTCCGTCCGGCATGGCGTCGCGGCCATTGACCGCAAGATTGAGGATCGAGCTCTCGAGCTGGCTCGGGTCGACAAAGGTGCGCCACAGGCCGCCCGCAAGCACGGTCTCGACGCGGATCTCGTCGCCGAGGGTGCGCCCGAGCAGCTCGGACATGCCGGCGACGATTTTGTTGCAGTCGACCGGCTGCGGCATGAGCGGCTGCTGACGGGAGAAGGCGAGCAGACGGTGCGTCAACTTCGCCGCGCGTTCCGCGCCGTCGATGGCGCCGTCGGCGAATTTCAGGAAATTCGAGTCGCCGCGCTCCGCCCGCCGCTTCAAGAGGTTCAGGTTGCCGATCACCACCGACAGCATGTTGTTGAAGTCATGCGCGATGCCGCCGGTGAGCTGGCCGATCGCCTCGAGCTTTTGCGATTGCCTCAGCTGAGCCTCCACACGCTCCTTTTGCCGCATTTCGTCGAGGAGTCTGCTGTTTGCGGCCCGAAGGGCTTCGTTGGCCTCCACTGCGGCCTTGAGAAATTGCCGGGCGTCGCGGAGTACGAGCGCCCCGAGGAGGACCGCAAGACCGAGCGCGCCAAAGCGTCAGCAGGCGCACCAAATTCGCGGTGCGCAGCGTCTCGCGCCTGCGCTTCGGCGAAAGTTCTCTGTTCTTGATCGTCGATCGTCTGCGCCGCGTCGCGAATGCGATCCATCGCCGCCCTGCCGCGGTCCGTCTCCACGAGCGCGAGCGCAGCATCATGCTGACCCGCGCGGTCGAGGGCGATCGTCTCCCCCAATTCGCCGAGCTTCGCTCCCGCATTGGCGGCCAGCGCATCGAGCGGCGTCGCTTCGCGCCCAGTTCTCGTTCATGATCCGGCGCAGCGCTGCGATTTCGCCGTCGATCGCCGGGAGAGCGGAGTTATAGGGTTCGAGATAGGCTTCTCTGTGCGTCAGCAAATAGCCGCGCTGTCCCGTCTCGGCGTCCTGCAGCAACGAGAGCACCTGCGAGAGACGGAGCTGGATCTCGAGCGAGCGCTGAACAGACGCCTGTTCGGCTTCCTCCCGACCGGCGAGAAAAAGGTTGGCCGCGATGACGATCAGAAGCAGAGCCAATGTCGCTATCAGGAAGATGACGGAGCGCCTGCGCTGGAAGACGGGCATCCAAACTCCACAAGCAGGGGTCGGCCGCGGATTTTTCAGGCTCATGTAAGTAGGGGTGCTTGCCGACAGGGGCAAGGCTTAGCCCGAAGCCGGCGGCCACGGGAGGATCGCGAACGGCTCAATTCGTCTTCGCCTCCCCCTCCGGCAGCCCCGCCTTGCGCAGGCCTTCGAAGATGCGCTGGGCCTCGCGCTGAAACTGCGGATCGTCCGACCACTTGATGCTCGCCAACTGTTGCACGGTGAGGCCCGGTTTCAGCTTGAGCAGGCCTGCGACCGCCGCCTTGGCCTCCGCATCATGGCCGAGCCAGCCGTTGGCGGCGGCGAGATCAATATAGGGGGGGAAATGTCCGGCATTCGTTGCGATTGACTTTTGGCACCACTCGACCGCCTTCTCCCACTCCGCCAAAACGGAATACGCATTACAAATGTTGAATTCCCACGCATTGCGGGACGGGTCGCGGGGGCTCAGACGAAGCGCAGTCTCGATCTCGGGAATTGCCTCTTTGGCCCGGCCGAGGAGGGTGTGGGCCACTCCGCGCTGATTGTAAGCGGCCGCGAAGTTTCGATCGTTTTCGATCGCAACGTCCAGCTCTGACAACATATCGTTGAACTGCCCCCGCGCAAACGCCAGGTTCGCCTTCACGAAATGCGCAATTGCGCTGTCCGGCTGCTCGGACAGGGCGCTGGTGACCAGCGTCTCTGCGCGCGGGAGGTCCACGGCCTCATTGCCGCCCTTGATAATGAGCCTTTCGGCAAGCCCTTCCGCCAGCGCGATTTTCGCGTCCGTGTAGTCGGGGTCCAGTTGCAGCGCGCGCTCGAAGTCACCGATCGCTTCGTTCACATTGGCGGTGGTAAACCCTTTGTCCCAGGCCGCCCAGCCTCGTAGCAGGAGATCGACAGCGTTCGGGTTGTTGGGCCGCTCGCGCATCGCGCGCAGGTTCTCGGCTTTGACGAACTCCACTCCGAGCGAGTTGGCGAGCCGCGCGACGAAGTCGACTTGCAATTGGCCGAGCTTGCTGCGCTCGCCGTCGAACCGATCGGCCCAGACATGCGCGCCGGTCTCGGTGGAGATCAACTGCGCATTGACCGAAATCGTCTCGCCGACGCGGCGCACGCTGCCTTCCAAGACATAGCGGACGCCGAGTTCGCGCCCGATCTCCTTAGCGTCGACCGCCTTGCCCTTGTAAGTGAACGCGGTGTTGCGGGCGATGACGAAGCTGCCGGGAATATGCGAGAGATCGGTCGTCAGATCGTCGGTGAGGCCGTCGGCGAAATATTCGCTGCTCGGGATCGCCGCTCAAGTTCTCGAACGGCAGTACGACGATCGAGGTGCGCGGCGCGGTCGCGAGCTTGTCCTCGGCGACGGACGCGCCCAACATGCGCGACGCGAGCCCTGAATGCCAAGCATAGCCGCCCGCCGCGAGAAGCGCGACGACGAGCGCGGCGGCGAGCGCCGGCCAGCGTGCCAAGTGGCCGCGCGCCTTGGGCGACGCGGGGACGCCGACCTGCAGCGAATAAACCCGGACCGGCTCGGCGATGTTCTTGAGTTGGGTCGGGCCGAGATCGGTGACCGCCAGATCGAGCCGACCCTTGACTTGATGATAGGCGTCCTCGGAAAGGCAGATGCGGCCCGGCTCGCAAATGCCCTCGAGCCGCGCGGCGATGTTGACGCCGTCGCCCATCAGGTCGCCGTCGCTCTCCTCGACGACGTCGCCGAGATGAACGCCGATGCGGAACTCGATGCGCCGCTCCGCCGGCACGCCGGCGTTGCGATCGACCATGCCGTTCTGCACTTCGATCGCGCATCGCACGGCGTCGACCACGCTGCGAAACTCGACGAGGCTTCCGTCGCCAGTGCGCTTGACGATGCGGCCATGATGCGCGGCGATGGCGGGATCGATCAGGTCGCTCCGCAGCCCCCTGAGCCGCGACAGAGTTCGATCCTCGTCCGCCCCCGCGAGCCGGCTGTAGCCGACCACGTCAGACGACCAGGATCGCCGCAATTTTCCGGGTCTCGCTCATTGCGTCCCTCGGCCGGAACCGAGACTAGCAAGAAAACGCGACCGGCACGAGGTAGACTGCCCATCTCGGCGTGCCACTCCGCAGCGTGTCAAACGCCGCTCAAGCGGGTGGCATTGCCGGCCCAGAGCGCACGCAAACTGAAAATCCGCCTACTGCCTACTGCCTGCTGCCTACTGCCGATCCTCGGGCAGATCGTCGTCGCTGATCGCCCGCCAGGCGGCGCCGTCGAGGTCGTCGAACTGGCCGCTCTTCAGCGCCCATAAGAAGGCGGCGAGGCCGAGGCCGCCGAGGGCAAGCGCGATCGGCACGAGATAGACCAGGACGTTCACGGGCCTTTCCTCCTAGCGTCTCGCTTCAAACCAGCTTGTTTTGTCATCCCGCACGACGCAACACTCACTACCAGGTGGGAGCTACCCCTTACCTGGACCGGATTCTCACCTGTTGGAACGCGCCAGTTTGCTTGGCGCACCACACATCTCGAAGGTCGCTCGCCCCCTTCCCCAGCAAAGCTAAATCCGCGAAAGCGGGAATGACAGGTTTTGACGAGCGGCACTGCACATTAGCGATCTCCTACCGTCGCGCGCGGAGCGCGTTCAGCGTCACCAGGATCGACGAGCCGGACATCGCCAGCGCCGCGATGAGCGGCGTCACGAAGCCGAGCACCGCGAGCGGCACGGCGATCAGGTTGTAGACGGCCGAGAGCCACAGATTCTCGACCATCAGCCGGCGCGCCTTGGCGGCGATGCGGAGGGCGTCGGCGACCGGCATGAGCCGTTCGCCGAGGAAAAGCGCGTCGGCCTGCGCCTGGGCGATATGGGCGGCCGAGATCGGCGAGATCGAGACATGGGCGGCCGCCAGCGCCGGCGCGTCGTTGAGGCCGTCGCCTACCATCAGCGGCCGGCGGCCGGCGCTTTCGAGCGCCTTCAGCCGGGCGATCTTGTCGGCGGGCTTCAGCCCCGCCTCGTATCGCGAAACGCCGAGCTCGCGCGCGACGAGCGCCACCGCCGGCTCGCGGTCGCCCGACAGGATCTCGACCTCATGACCCCTCGCGATTTCCGCGACGACGGCGCGAGCGTCGGACCTCAGCCCCTGTCGGACAGCGA
The DNA here is from genome assembly GCA_963768555.1 of uncultured Alphaproteobacteria bacterium. Classification (GTDB taxonomy): domain Bacteria; phylum Pseudomonadota; class Alphaproteobacteria; order Rhizobiales; family Beijerinckiaceae; genus Roseiarcus. Next base: position 40,636 of record CAVYIZ010000070.1, on the reverse strand, counting down.
ACACCACCGCGCGCTCGGGCGTGCGAAGGACGATGAGCGACGCGTCCGGCCAGGCGGCGGCGAACGGCGCGGCCTCCGCCTCGGCCCCGCACCAGGCGACCGAGCCGAGTTTGAGCGGTTCGCCGCGCCAAACGGCGCTGACGCCCTCGCCGGGGAACTCCTCGGCGGCGATCGGCTCCTTCGCCCCGGCCGCCTCGACGATCGCCTTCGCCAGCGGATGTTTGCTCGCGAGCGCCAGCGAACCCGCGAGACGAAGGTCGTCCGGAGCGATGTCGGCGGCGTTGGCGAGCCTCGGACGCGGCTCGCGTCAGCGTGCCCGTCTTGTCGAACACGATCGCGCCGACCTCGGCCAGCCGCTCCAGCGCCTCGCCGGAATGGAGGATCAGCCCGTGGCGGAACAGCGCCCCGGCGGCGACCGCCTGCACCGCAGGCACGGCGAGGCCGAGCGCGCAGGGACAGGTGATGATGAGGACCGTGATCGCGATGAGCAGCGCCTGCTGCCAGCCGGCGCCGAGCGGCGAGCCAGCCGACAAAGGTCGCGAGCGCGGCGGCATGGACGAGCGGCACATAGAGCCGAGCGGCGCGGTCGGCGAGACGCACATAGGACGAGCGCTGCTCGACCGCCCGGGCGAGCAGGCCGTTGACTTCGTCGAGGAAGGTTCCGCTCGCGGCGCTCCGCACCCGGACGCGCAAGGCGCCGGTCAGGTTGACGGTCCCGGCGTAGACCGGCGCGCCGGGAGAAACTTCCACCGGCGCCGTCTCGCCGGTGACCAGGCTCTGGTCGATCTCCGAACGCCCGTCCTCGACCGCGCCGTCGACGGCGATCCTTTCGCCGGGCCGCACGAGCACGAGATCGCCCGGGCCGGATCGCGGCGATCGGCGTCTCGCGCGCCTCGCCCCCTTCGAACAGCTTTATGGCGCGGTCGGCGCGGATCGCCGACAGGTTGACGGCGAAGTCGCGCGTGCGCCGGCGCATCCGCTGGTCGAGATAGCGCCCGGCGAGCAGGAACATCAGCAGCATCAGCGCGCTGTCGAAATAGGCGACGCGCTCGTGCGCCAGCGTCTGCAGCATCGACATGCCGAGCGCGAGCACGACGCCGAGCGAGATCGGCACGTCCATGTTGACCGATCGCGCGCGCAGCGCCTTCGCCGCGCTCTCGAAAAACGGCTGGCCGGCATAGGCCGCCGTGGGCAAGGCGACGAGCGCCGACAGCCAGTGGAAGAGGTCCCGGGTGGCCGAGTTCGGGTCGCTGTCGGCCCCCGCCCACAGCGAGATCGACAGCAGCATGACGTTCATTGCGCCGAAGGCCGCGACGCCGAGGCAGCGCAGCAGCCGCTTTTCGGTCTGGATCTCGACGCTGTCGACGGTCTCGGCCGCGAACGGATAGGCGGGATAGCCGAGCGCCTCGAGCCGCTCGAGGATGATCGGCGGATCGAGCGCGCCCTCGTTCCACTCGACGGTCACGCGCTTGCTCGCCAGATTGACCCGCGCGCCGCGGACGCCCGCCTGCCTGCGCAGGCCCTTCTCGATCGTGGCGATGCAGGCGCCGCAATAGACGCCGTCGACGACGAGATCCATCGCGGCGACGCCGTCGGCCGGGCGGCGGACGAAATGCGAGAGGTCCTGCGCTTCCGTCAAGGCCGGCTCCTGAGAAGTCTGCGTTTCGGGCGAAACCAACGGCAGCGGCTTGCGCCCCCGCCCCCCTTGCGGGGGCGGGACGGGGTGGGGGGTCGCGCTGTCGGACTACGGACGTCTGAGGACGGAGAGCCCAAGCGTTCCGTCGTCCGTTCTCCGTCTTCCGATATCCGACATCGCGACCCCCCTCCCAACCTCCCCCACAAGGGGGGAGGAGAGTCGTCCTCTGGACTCGAGCAATTGCCGGAGCGCGGATCGATCTCATCGCAAATCGCGCGCTAGTTCGGGGCCGTGTCCGCAACCGCCAGTTTGTTCTCGCTGCGGAACAGACGCTCCGCCCCGCGGCTCGCTTCGATCACCAGGGTCCAGCGTCCCGGCGCCACCGGCGTCGCAATCCCTTCGTAATCTTCGCCGTCGGAGGCGAGCGTCGTCTGGCGGTCCTGCGCCGCGTCGAACGGGTGCTCGAAACGCGCCGTGACGTTGAGGTCGGAGATCGGCGCGCCGGCGCGGTCGCGGAACTCGACCATGACCCGCTCGCCGGAACCCTCGGCCCGGGTCAACACGTCGGCCTTCCAGCCGCGTTCGTCCTGCGCCCGCGCGTCGGCGATCCGCTTGTTGAACGCCTGGCTCGCGTCGTAGGGATTTTCGAGTTCCGATCCGTGCAGCGTGTGCAGCGCGAAATAGATCAGGGCGATGTTCGCGATGAACATGACCGAGAAGAACGCGCCGAGCCACGCCAGGACGTGACGTCCGGTCAGCTGTCCAGACACAACTTGTCTCTCCAAGCGATTGCGCGAATGTCCGCCTGCCCCCGCGGCCCGCAACCTCTCCCGAGTCTCCAACATCCGGTGTTCCTCCGGGTCACGGACCAAAGAAATGATCGACGACGACGCTGCGCTCTCCGGTCTTGGCGTCGACCGCGGTGAAGGTGATCGGCGTCGAGGCGCCGGGCGTCGCATCCGCCGGCGTCGTCACATAGACCGGAACTTCGAGCGTCGCATCCGGATCGACCCGGACGCCGAGCCGACCGTCGGGCAAGCGGCCGGGCGACGACGCTCGACATGGTCACGCCCGGAACTCCGCTGACCTCGAGGGCGAAGTCGCTCGGTTCGCTGAGCTTGTTCGAGAAGCGCAGGGTGTAGCCGTTGCGGATGCCGCCCTCGGCCGTCTGGGTGTAGAGCGGCGCGCGCACGTGCAGCACGCTGAGGTGCGAGTTGGTGCGCGTGAGCAAGGCATAGAGCATGACGCCGCCGGTCAGCGCGATCGCCGCGACGTAAAGAAGCGTGCGCGGGCGGACGAGGTGATAGAGGTTCTTCTCGCCGCGCTTGCGCCGCTCGCGGTTTTCGTCCGTGTCGTAGGCGATGAGCCGGATCGGCCGCTTGACTTTGGTCATCACGGCGTCGCAGGCGTCGATGCAGAGCCCGCACTGGATGCAGCCGATCTGCGAGCCCTTGCGGATGTCGACGCCGGTCGGACAGACGGCCACGCACTGCATGCAATCGATGCAGTCGCCGGCGGGCTCGCCGTGGGCGTGCGCCTTCGCCGCGTCCTTCACCGACATGCGCGGCTCGCCGCGATCGAAGCGATAGGTGACGTTGAGCGCGTCGTTGTCGGTCAGCGCGGCCTGGATGCGCGGCCAGGGGCACATGTAGAGACAGACCTGCTCGCGCATATGGCCGGCGAGCGAATAGGTCGTGAAGGTGAGGATGCCGGCCCAGAGGTAGGCGATGAAGGGCGCCCTGAGGGTGAAGAATTCTCTGATGAGCGTCGGCGCGTCAACGAAATAGAGCATCGCCGCCCCGCCCGTGAACAGGCCGATCAGGAGCCACGCCGCATGCTTGGCGACACGTTTCGTGATCTTGTCGGCCGTCCAGGGGGCCGCATCGAGCTTGATGCGCTCGCGCCGGTCGCCCTCGATGACGCGCTCGATCCACATGAAGAGGTCCGTCCACACCGTCTGCGGACAGGCGTAGCCGCACCACACGCGGCCGAACAGCGCGTTCGACAGGAACAGGATCAGCGCGGCCAGGATCAGGAGGCCGGTGAAATAATACACCTCCTGCGGCCACAGCTCGATGAAGAAGGCGTAGAACCGCGAATGCGCGATATCGACGAGAACCGCCTGACTGGGCTCCGTCGGTCCGCGGCGCCAGCGGATGAACGGCAGGATGTAGTAGACGCCGAGGGCGATCCACAACGCGATCCATTTCAGGCGCCGGTACGTCCCCCACACCTTCTGCGGGTAGACCTTCTTCGCCGCCGCATACAATGGACCGTCGTCGTAGTTCTCCTCAGCGCCAATCGTCACGGGAGAGCCATCCGCTTCCTACTTGCCGCCGCCCAGGCTGTGAACATAGACCGCGAGCGATTTGATTGTCACCGGGTCGAGACGCTTGCCCCAGGCCGGCATCGTGCCGTTGCGGGCGTAGGCGACCGTGTAGGTCAGATCCTTGATGTCGGACCCATACTGCCAGACCTTGGTCGTCAGGTTGGCGGAGCCCATGTCGGTGTTGCCCTTGCCGTCCTCGCCATGGCAGGCGGCGCAATTGTCCATGAAGACCTTCTTGCCGGCGGCGACGTCGACGCCCGACTCGGGCGGCAGGCCGTCGATGGTCCGCACGTAGCTGACGACTTCGCGGATTTCCTCGGGCTTCAGGATCCCGTCCTTGCCGAAGGACGGCATCGCACTCGTATGCGTGTCCGGGTCGTCGGCGCGGATGCCGTGGGTGATCGTCGTCTGGATCTGGTCGAGGGTCCCGCCCCACAGCCAGCGGCCGGCCGTCAGATTGGGATAGCCCCGCTGGCCCTGGCCGCCCGAGCCGTGGCACGGCGCGCAATTGTCGCCGAACGCCGCCTTGCCTTCGGCGAGCGCGATCTCGAGCAGCTTCGGATCGGCCGCGATCTGGTCGACGGTCGCGTTCTCGAGGCCCGCCGCCATCTGCATGCGCGCCGCCTGGCCGGCCGCGACGTCCAACGCCACCTGAGTGCGGTTGGTGTATCCGAACACGCCCGGCAAATAGGTGCTCGCAAGCGGCCAAGACGGATAGACGATCCAATAGCCGAACGAGAACACGATCGTCAGATAGAACAGCCACAGCCACCAGCGCGGAAGGGGGGTGTTGAGTTCGCGGATGCCGTCCCATTCGTGTCCGGTCGTCGTCTGGCCGGAAATCTTGTCGACTTGAACCGGGTCCGTGATCATCGCTCAATCCTCCCGCAGCGGCGTGCGGGCCGCCTCATTGAACTGCGCGCCGTTCTTCGGCCAAAGCGCGTAAACGAGCGTCGCGAGGAAAAACAGGAAGCAGTAGACGGTGCCGGCGGATTGCGCGAATTGCGCCAGCCATTCGTAGGTCGTTGACATGGTGGTCCCCTAACCGGTCAGCGCAGGTTGGCCTTGTCGTCGTAGAGCTTGAAGTCGACGAGCGTGCCGAGCATCTGCAGATAGGCGATGACGGCGTCGCCCTCCGTGATGTCAGTGGAGGCGGAGTTGAACTTGGCTACGACCGCCTTCGGATAGCGCTTGAGCAGCGCTGCGGCTTCCGGCGTGTCGGGGCTGACCTGGGCCTTCAGGTCCGCCATGACGTTCGCCATCTGCTCGTCGGTATAGGGGACGCCGACCTCGCGGTTGGTCGCGACGTTGTCGACGAGCGCGCGGGTGTCGAGCGGCGTCGTCATCAGGAAGGCGTAGCTCGGCATGATCGATTGCGGCACGACCGAGCGCGGGTCGATCAGGTGCGCGACGTGCCAGGCGTTGGTGTACTTGCCGCCGACGCGGGCGATGTCCGGCCCGTTGCGCTTGGAGCCCCACTGGAACGGGTGGTCGTACATGCTCTCGGCCGCCAGCGAGTAATGGCCGTAGCGCTCGACCTCGTCGCGCAGCGACCGGATCATCTGGCTGTGGCAGAGGTAGCAGCCTTCGCGCACGTAGATGTTGCGGCCGGCGAGCTCCAGCGGCGTGTAGGGCCGCATGCCCTGCACCGTTTCGATGGTGCTCCTCAGGTAGAAGAGCGGGACGATCTCGACCAGGCCGCCGATGGCGACCATGATGAGAATGCCGAGGACGAGGAGGAGCGGATTCCTCTCCAGGATGTGATGCCTGGAGAAAAGCGACCCGCCGTGGTGAGGCTGCGCGGAGCTGCTCATTGTCTAAATCCTCATTCCGCGGGCTGAAGGGAAGGCTGCGCCGCCGGAGCCGCCTGCTCGGACGCCGTGATCGTCATGTAGACGTTGTAGAGCATCAGGCAGTAGGCGAGCAGGAACAGTCCGCCGCCGATCGCGCGGATCACATAGAAGGGATGCATCGCCGCCACGGTCTCGATGAACGAATATTCGAGGTAGCCTTGCGGAGTGTAGCTGCGCCACATCAGGCCCTGCAGGATGCCCGACACCCACATCGAGGTGATGTAGAGCACGATGCCAAGCGTCGCGATCCAGAAGTGCCAGGAGACGAGCCGCAGAGAGTAGAGCTCGCGCTTGTTCCACAGCCAAGGCACGAGGCAGTAGATCGCGCCGAACGAGACGAAGGCGACCCAGCCGAGCGCGCCCGAATGCACGTGGCCGACCGTCCAGTCGGTGTAGTGCGACAGCGAGTTCACCGCCTTGATCGACATCGCCGGGCCTTCGAAGGTCGACATGCCGTAGAAGGCGACCGAGACGACCAGCATGCGCAGCACCGGATCGGTGCGCAGCTTGTCCCACGCGCCCGAGAGCGTCAGCAGGCCGTTGATCATGCCGCCCCACGAGGGCATCCACAGCATGATCGAGAAGGTCATGCCGAGCGTCTGCGTCCAGTCCGGCAGCGCGGTATAGTGCAGATGGTGCGGGCCGGCCCAGATGTAGAGGAAGATCAGCGCCCAGAAGTGGATGATCGACAGCCGGTAGGAATAGATCGGCCGCTCGGCCCGCTTCGGCACGAAATAGTACATGATGGCGAGGAAGCCGGCGGTCAGGAAGAAGCCGACGGCGTTGTGGCCGTACCACCACTGGAACATCGCGTCCTGCACGCCGCTCCACACGACATAGGACTTCGACGAGAACATCGACACCGGGACGGCGGCGTTGTTGCCGAGATGCAGCATCGCGATCGTCAGGATGAAGGCGAGGTAGAACCAGTTCGCCACGAAGATGTGGGGCTCCTTGCGGCGATAGAGCGTGGCGAGGAACACCAGCAGATAGACGACCCAGACGATGGTCAGCCAGAGGTCGGCGTACCATTCGGGCTCGGCGTATTCCTTGCTTTCGGTGATGCCGAGCAGGTAGCCCGTGCCGGCGATCAGGATGAAGAAGTTGTAGCCAAGCGCTACGAACCAGGGAGCGAGGTCGCCGGCGAGCCGCGCGCGGCACGTCCGCTGCACGACATAGAACGAGGTCGCGAGCAGCACGTTGCCGCCGAAGGCGAAAATGACCGCCGAGGTGTGGAGGGGCCGCAGGCGGCCGAAGTTGAGCCAGGGCGCGAGGTTGAAATCGGGGAAGGCGAGCTCGGTCGCGATGTAGACGCCGACGGCCATGCCGGCCAGGCCCCAGAACAGGGCCATGACCGTCGTGAACTTCACGATGCCGAAATTGTAATTGGGCAGACCATTGATCTCGAGCGGCGGTCGCTCGGCCGGGCGCTGATCGTAGCGCTTGTAGATCGCAAAGATTCCAGCCGCAGCGCAGATCACGCCCAGCGCCATGTGGAACTGGTAAGCGGGTTCGATGGTCTTGGCCGCGATATAGAGGAAGAGAAGGCCAAGGATCGCGAGGACGCTGATGAGCCCGATTTCGCCGCCCCAGAGCGACTTAGGTTGAGATACCGTCTGCATTCCTCAATCCCCAACACAAGAGGCGCTTCCCCGGCTTCCGTTCGAACGGCGCCCCTGACGCCGTCGCCCCTCGAGCCCGGGAACATCGATCGGATTCGCAGCCTTCCGCCATTGCAGCGGCTGGATCGCACGATGACTTCCTAATGCATGGCCCCTCATGCCTCGTCCACCTGTTCCAACGTCGCATTTCGCGCGCAGAACGACGCCCGAAGCTCTGATTTAGTGGAGAATTGCCTGAGAAACCGAAGATTCCCGGCCGCTTCCGGTCAGCGTCGTCCCCGCCGGCGTGACCATCTGTCGCACTTGAATTCGCATCCGGTGATCGGTCCGCCGCGACGTCGAGGCGCATCCGAGCGACTCTCGGCTGTCAATCCTCTTTGTCGGCTGTGGCGCGGCGGCTCCAAGCCTGCAATTCGCGATCGGGCGGCCGCTCAGGCGACCGCAGCCTCATACGCCGTGTCCGCCGGCTCGAAGACTGCGGCCGCGTCCCGGTCGGCGGCGGCGAGCCGCGCGAGCGCTTGCGGCCGGAGGATCTCCACCCGCCGCTTGCGCGGCAGCCTGAGAAAGCCACGGTCCCTGAACAGCGTGAAGGTCCGGCTCACCGTCTCGATCGTCAGGCCGAGGTAGTCCGCAATGTCCTGCCGCTGCATTGCAAGATCGAACACATGGGCAGTCTGACAAGAACGGGTTCTGAGCATGGTCAAGAACCAAGCCAGCCGCTCCTCCGCCGAGCTGCGTCCGATCATCATCATGTGATCGATCGACAGGGTCAGCGCCCGGGTCGCGCCGTCGAACAGCGCCGCGTTGAGACGCGGGTCGTCGTTCATGCGGACGCGGCAGACGTGGCGGGGCAGGATCGCCATTGAGGCGGAGTCGACGGCCTCGATCGTCAATTTGTGCGATTCGTCGGGCTCGAGCCCGCAGATGTCGCCCGGCATGTAAAAGGCGAACACTTGCCGACGCCCGTCGCGGGTGAACTTCACCGCGCGGAACATTCCGCGCATGACGAGAAAGAAGTTCTCCGTCAGGTCGCCTTCGCCCACCACCTCCTGCCCGCCCTCGAATGGAACGATCAGGGACTCGAAGTGAGGAAAGCGCGCCGCCACGAGCTCGCCGATCGTCGGCGCGCCTTTGACGGGATTGTTGAATGCATACGCCATGCGGCGACCGCCTCTCTTGACGATCCGAAGGACCGTCCTGCCTCGGCGGCTCTCGCGACCCGCTCCGGTAACCCCCACGCAAAATATAGGCTGAGGGCCCCTTCCGGAGGAACGGGGCGTATTGACGCAGCCTATGGGCCGTCCATCCGGCGCTTCATGATTCGGTCCGCCGCGGCTCCTTCGAGACGCTTTGACGACCATTCAAATTTCTCGACAGGCCGCGACAAAGCTGCCACTTCGGATTCATGGCCAAGTTCCGCTCTTCCTATGTGTGCCAGAACTGCGGCGCGATCACCCAGCGCTGGCAGGGCAAGTGTGAATCATGCGGCGAGTGGAACACCATCATCGAAGAAGCCGCCGCTCTCGGCGTTGGCGGCGCTGCGGCGCGGCGCGGCTCGACCGGCCGGCCTTTCCCCCTCGAGGACCTCGCGGGCGCCTCAAAGCCTGAGCCGCGCATCGCCGCGGGGATCGCCGAGATCGACCGGGTCGCCGGGGGCGGCTTCGTGCCCGGGTCGGCGACGTTGATCGGCGGCGAACCGGGCATCGGCAAATCCACCCTATTGATCCAGGCCTGCGCGGCGGTGGCGCGGTCGGGCGCGCGCGTCGTCTACGTGTCCGGCGAGGAATCGACGGCCCAGGTCCGGCTCCGCGCCGCGCGGCTCGGGCTGGCGGGCGCGCCGGTGCAGGTTGCGGCCCAGACGCTGGTCGAGGATATCGTCGCGACGCTCGGCTCTGGCGACGCGCCGAAATTCGTGGTCATCGACTCGATCCAGACGATGTGGAGCGACGCGATCGAATCCGCGCCGGGCACGGTGAGCCAGGTCAGAGGCTCGGCCCAGGCGCTGATCCGCTTCGCCAAGGCGAGCGGCGCGGCGCTGCTCGTCGTCGGCCACGTCACCAAGGACGGCCAGATCGCCGGTCCCCGCGTCGTCGAACACATGGTCGATGCGGTCTTCTCGTTCGAGGGGGACGGCGCGCATGCGTTTCGCCTGCTGAGAGCCGCCAAGAACCGCTTCGGCGCGACGGACGAGGTGGGCGTTTTCGAAATGACGGGAGCGGGGCTCGCCGAGGTGCCGAACCCTTCGGCTCTCTTCCTGGCTGGGCGCGACGGCGCCGCCAGCCCCGGCGCAGCGGTGTTCGCGGGAGTCGAAGGCGCGCGCCCGCTCCTGGTCGAAATTCAGGCTCTGGTCGCGCCGACCACGCTCGGCACGCCGCGCCGGGCTGTCGTCGGCTGGGAGCCGAGCCGGCTCTCCATGGTGCTGGCGGTGCTCGAATTGCACGGCGGGCTCAAACTCGGTCAGTACGATATCTACCTCAACGTGGCGGGAGGCCTCAGAGTCGGTGAGCCTGCGGCCGATCTCGCGGCTGCGGCGGCGCTCATCTCGTCGCTCACCGGCGCGGCCCTGCCGCACGACGCCGTCTATTTCGGCGAGATCGCGCTCTCCGGCTCCGTCCGCGCCGTCGCTCACACCGGCCTGCGCCTGAAGGAGGCGGCCAAGCTCGGCTTCGCGAGCGCCTTCGCCCCGCCTTCGCCGCGGACCGAGGGCGACAGCGTCAGGATCGCCCAGACCCCGATCGCCTCGGTCGCCTCGCTGGTGGCGCTGATCGCCGCGGCGGGGGTCGAGGCCCGGCCAGCCGCAAAGCCGGCCCGCCCGGGGTGACGAAGCCGGGAGGCTTGGCTATAAGGCGCTCCGCCGGACGTCGCCGGCGACGATCGGTCGCTGCGGTTTTCGAGCGTCTCCGACGAGGTTTTTCGAATGCCTTCTTATCTCGATCTCGCCGTCCTCGCGATCGTCCTCATTTCCGCGTTCTTGTCCATGTTGCGCGGGTTCTCCCGGGAGGTCCTCGCGATCGCATCGTGGGCCGCCGCCGCCGCTGCGGCCTATTACTTCTATCCGGTTGTGGTGCCCTATCTCACGCCCTATATCCACAAGGACATCGTTGCGGAGGCGCTCGCCGCCGCAATTGTGTTTTTCGCGACTCTGATCGTCGTGTCGCTCGTCACCGTTCGGCTGTCGGACGCGATCCTCGACAGCAAGATCGGGGCGCTCGACCGGACGCTGGGCTTTGTGTTCGGAATCGCACGGGGCTTCCTCCTCGCGGTGGTCGGCTTTGCGATCTTCAACTGGTTGGTTTCCGAGAAGCAGCAGCCTGAATGGGTGAAAAGCGCCAAAACCCGTCCGGCCCTGACCGAAACCGCGGACAAGATCGTCGCCCTGCTGCCGGAAGACGCGGCGTCGACGATCGACGGCTGGATCAAATCGCGCGGGAACTTCAGTCCGGCGAACGAGGAGCCGGCCGACGAAACGGCAGCGCCGACCGTGGCCAAGCCGGCGAACGTTCAAGACAAACAGAAACTCGATGCCCTTATCAACAGGAACGTGCCAAAGCCTGCGCCGGCGGCGCCGGCGGCGATTCCGAAACAATGATAGATTGGAGGCTAGAGGCCTCCGATGAATTGAGCGAGGACGCCATCGACCGCACTTTAGAACCGGCTGACGCGTCCGGAATCGACCTCGAGGAAGACCGGCTGCATGAGGAGTGCGGCGTCTTCGGCATCTTCGGCCATCCCGACGCGGCGGCGATCGTGGCGCTCGGCCTGCACGCTCTGCAGCATCGCGGACAGGAGGCTGCGGGCATCGTCGCCTTCGACGGGGTGCGGTTTCATTCGGAACGTCGCCTTGGCCTGGTCGGCGATCATTTTTCCAGCGCCGCGACGATCGATCGCTTGCCGGGCCCGGCGGCGATCGGGCATGTGCGCTACTCGACGACCGGCGAGACGGCGTTGCGCAACGTCCAGCCCCTGTTCGCCGAACTCGAGGCTGGGGGTCTCGCGGTCGCCCACAACGGCAACCTCACCAACGGTTTAACCCTCCGGCGCGAACTCATTCGGGCCGGCGCCATCTGCCAGTCGACCACCGACACCGAAGTCGTGCTGCTGCTCGCGGCGCGATCCCGCCGCTCGAAGATCGTCGACCGCTTTGTCGAGGCGCTGGCCGAGATCGAAGGCGCCTACGCCCTCGTCGCGCTGACCAACAAGAAGCTGATCGGCGCGCGCGACCCGCTCGGCATCCGTCCGCTGGTGCTCGGCGAACTCGACGGCTGCCCGATCCTGTGTTCGGAAACCTGCGCGCTCGACATCATCGGGGCGAAGTTCATCCGCGACATCGAGAACGGCGAAGTCGTGGTGATCGACGCCGAGGGCGTGAAGAGCTTCTTTCCCTCGCCGCGCGTGCCAGCGCGGCCCTGCATCTTCGAGTACATCTATTTCGCTCGCCCCGACTCGATCGTCCACGGCCGTTCGGTCTACGACGCCCGCAAAGCGATGGGCGCCGAACTCGCGCGCGAGGCGCCCGCCGACGCCGACGTGGTCGTGCCGGTGCCCGATTTCAGGCGTTCCGGCGGCGATCGGCTACGCGAGAGCGTGCGGCCTGCCGTTCGAGCTCGGCATCATCCGCAACCATTATGTCGGCCGCACCTTCATCCAGCCGACCCAGTCGATCCGCGAACTCGGCGTCCGCATGAAGCACAACGCCAATCGCGCCGTGGTCGCGGGCAAGCGCGTGGTGCTGATCGACGACTCGATCGTGCGCGGCACGACCAGCGTCAAGATCGTGGGGATGATGCGGGAGGCCGGCGCGCGCGAAGTCCATTTCCGCATCTCCTCGCCGCCCATCGCCTATCCCGACTTCTACGGGATCGACACCCCCGAGCGGGACAAGCTGCTCGCGGCGCGGATGGACCTCGAGACGATGCGCCGGTTCATGGGCGCCGACAGCCTGGCATTCCTTTCAATAGAAGGGATCTACCGCGCCATGGGCTATCCCGCCCGCAATCCGAAGCAACCCCAGTTCACCGACCATTGCTTCACTGGCGACTACCCGACCCGCTTGATCGACAAGGATGGGGAGCCCTGGCGTGAGCGCCTGCCGCTGCTGGCCGAAGCGGGCTGAGGGCCCGCTCCGCGTGCGCCGGTCCTACTGGAACAGCTTCATAGCGTTCACCAGGGTGCCGTAAATTCCCCACAGCAGCGGAATCCCGACGAATCCCCATGCGAGGGCGAGCTCGAGGGTCGTCGTGCCACCGTTTTGATCGCTTGAGCTCATGGTCGCCTCCCCTAGCCGACGCCGATCACGTCGTCCGCCGATCCATATGATGGCGGTCGTCGACCGCCTTGATCAGGAAATTCGCGATCAGGCCGATGACCAGGAGTCCGGCCATGATGTACATGGTGACGTTATAGGCCTGCGCCTTCGGCACGCCGCTGTCGATCTGATATTGCCTGATGTAGTTCACGAGGACCGGACCGAGCACGCCCGCGACCGACCACGCGGTGATGAGCAGGCCATGGATCGCGCCGACGTAGCGCGTGCCGAACATGTCCCTCAGATAGGCCGGCACCGTCGCGAATCCTCCGCCGTACATGCTGAGAATCACCAGGAAGCAAATGATGAATAGCGGCAGATTGCCTGCGCTTCCAAAATACGGCACCAGCGAGTAGAGCACGATCCCGAGCAGGAAAAAGATGTAATAGGTGTTCTTGCGACCGATATGGTCGGACGTCGAGGCCCAGAAGAAACGTCCGCCCATGTTGAAGATGCTCAGGAGACCGACGAAGCCGCCCGCGGCCGCGGCCGTAACCCGGCCCGGAAACATCTCCTGACTCATCGCGGACGCCTGGCCGAGCACGCCGATGCCGGCGGTCACGTTCATGCAGAGGACAACCCAGATCAGCCAGAATTGCGGGGTCTTCAACGCCTGGTAAACGTAGACGTCCTTCGTGGTGACAAGCTTCTGTGGCGTGGCGTGCGGTACAAAGCCCGCAGGCCTCCATCCCGGCGGGGGCACGCGGACAATCGCTGAGCCGACGAGCATGAAGCAGGTGTAGATGAGCCCCATGACGATGAAGGTTTTCCCCACGCCGACATGGGTGGGGCTCGAAAACAGGCCCATCAGCCAGACGGAAAGCGGCGCGGCGATCATCGCCCCGCCGCCAAAGCCCATGATCGCCATGCCGGTCGCCATGCCGGGTCGGTCGGGGAACCATTTCAACAGCGTCGAGACCGGCGAGATATAGCCGAGCCCGAGACCGGCGCCGCCGAGCACACCATAGCCGAGATAGATGATCCAGAGCTGATGAACCCAGACGCCGAAGGCGCTGACGAGAAAGCCGCCGCCGAAGCATAGCGCTGCAGCGAACATCGCGCGGCGCGGCCCGCCCTCCTCGACCCAGCGCCCGAACACAGCCGCCGATGCGCCGAGAAAAAAGATCGCTATGGAAAAAATCCAGCCGAGATCGGTCAGCTTCCAATCGTCGGGAGCGGATTTCGTGATGCCGATCAGCTTGGTCATCGGCAGGTTGAAAACGCTGAACGCGTAAACCTGGCCTATGCACAGGTGAATGCACAGCGCTGCCGGCGGCACCATCCAGCGGCTGAATGCGGGCTTGGCAACCGAATGGCTTCGGTCCAAGATCGACGTGACACTCATCGAACAGATCCCTCCCGTGTTGGGCTTGTTCAACGGGATGCGAGAGCATCGCCCGTCCGTCGGCGAGCCCGTGCGCATTTACGCTCCGGGCTGCGGCGGCCGCTGATTGTGAAATCCGCGAAAAGACCTTTTGCTTTCAGACTCACGGCTAAACTTGCGCAACTTAACCGCATATGCAATGCCTGTTTTTACCACGGTTGCAAGCCGGATGTTGGCAGGCGCGTTCACGGTCCTGTCATGTGGCGCCGCGATAGAATGCAGGTCGTCGCGCTCGAGGAGCCGATCCCCATGACAGCCGCAACCGATTTCCAGACGCCGCATCAGGGCGCCGCCCCGGTGAAGCCGCACCTCGATCACGCCATCGACCCCCGGGCCGCGCTGATCTTCCTCGCCATCCTCGCCGGCGGCCTCTTCTATATGGCCTATTCGATCTATTCGGACGTTTCGGCCACCGGCGGCGGCCCGACGACGATCCTGCCGTTCCTCCTGCTCGGCGTCGCGATGGTGATCGCGCTCGGCTTCGAATTCGTCAACGGCTTCCACGACACCGCCAACGCTGTCGCGACCGTCATCTACACCCACGCTTTGCCGGCCCAGGTCGCAGTCGTGTGGTCGGGCTGCTGGAACCTGCTCGGCGTGCTCGCTTCGAGCGGCGCGGTCGCGTTCGGCATCGTTTCGCTGTTGCCGGTCGAACTCATTCTTCAGGTCGGCTCCTCCGCCGGCTACGCGATGGTGTTCGCCCTGCTCATCGCCGCGATCATCTGGAATCTGGGGACCTGGTGGCTTGGCATTCCCGCCTCGAGTTCGCATACGCTGATCGGCTCGATCGTCGGCGTCGGCGTCGCCAACGCGCTGATGCGCGGCCACGACGGCACGTCCGGCGTGGACTGGGACCAGGTGACGAAGGTCGGCGAGGCCCTGCTGTTCTCGCCTCTGTTCGGCTTTGTCCTCTCCGCGCTGCTGCTGCTGCTCATGAAGTTGATCGTCCGCGCCCCACAGTTGTATCAGGCGCCGACGACGAACGCCCCGCCTCCGCTCTGGATCCGCGGCCTGCTCGTCCTCACCTGCACGCTGGTTTCGTTCTTCCACGGCTCGAACGACGGCCAGAAGGGCATGGGTCTCATCATGCTGATCCTGATCGGCGTCGTGCCGACGGCCTATGCGCTGAACCGCGCTCCGCCCGAGGGCCATACCAGCCAATTCATCGCCGCGGCGCAGGCCGCGTCCAAGATCGTCGATGCCCACGGCGCTGGATACAATATCATCGGCGATCCTCGCCCCGCGGTGACCGACTACATCCACGCGCACAACATCTCGGAGGGCACCTATCCGTCGCTCGCGGTCCTGGTGAAGCAGATCAGCGACTCGGTCGCGCAGTACGGTTCGGTCGCCAAGACGCCGCTCGACAAGGTGCAGAACGTCCGCAACGACATGTATCTCGCCTCCGAGGCTTTGCGCGTCCTGAGCAAGGACAAGGAGAGCGAGCTGAGCGCTGACGAAAAGAAGCAGATCGGCGAGTTCAAAAAGCAGCTCGACTACGCGACGAAATTCATTCCGCTGTGGGTGAAAGTCTGCGTTGCGATCGCGCTCGGCCTGGGAACGATGATCGGCTGGAAGCGCATCGTCGTCACCGTCGGCGAGAAGATCGGCAAGACCCACTTGACCTACGGCCAGGGCGCCGCGGCCGAGATCATCGCCGCCGCGACGATTGGGGCGGCCGACGGCCTGGGCCTGCCGGTTTCAACCACGCACGTGCTCTCGTCCGGCGTCGCCGGCACAATGGTCGCCAACGGCTCCGGAATGCAGTGGTCAACGATTCGCAGCATTGCGATGGCCTGGGTCCTGACGCTGCCCGCGGCGATGATCCTGTCCGGGTTCCTGTTTTTCGTATTCCGCAACGTTTTTTGACGGTTGAGGGACATCCGACTTGCTTCGAGGCCGCGCCTTCAGGGCGCGGCCTTTTTCGCCCCTCAGCTTCCGCCGTACCAAGCGACCGGCCGCGCGCGCGCGCCCGCGGGATTCGGACGTCTCGCGCCTTCAGATCCTCGAGCTTCAGGTACATCATCGCGGTCATCAGGGCGTCGGAATAGGCGTCGTGCTGATCGAGCGCCGGCAGGCCGAGATCGTTGAGGATGCTCATGAACCGCAGATCGACCTCGGTGCCTGGCGGCGCATCGCCGTATTTGCGTTCATAGTACGCGCCCGACACCTCGATCTGCTCGTTCGGCAGCGCGATGCCGAGCATGCGCCGAACATGCTTGTTGAGCATCGCGACGTCGAACTCGAGGTAGAAGCCGACGAGCGGCCGCGAGCCGATAAAGCGCAACAGGCGCGGCAGCACCTCCTCCATCGTCCGCCCCTGGGCGACATCCTGTTCGCGCAGCCGGTGCACCTTGATCGCGTCCGGCTTCAACTTGGCCTTCGGCCTGACCGTCGCCTCGAAGCGCTCGCTCGCCAGGATGCGGTTGCCGCGGATCCTGACGGCGGCGACCGTGACGATGTCGTCGTTGCGCGTGCTGAGGCCCGTCGTCTCGCAGTCGATCGACACCGCCTCGCCCGGCGGCGGCGGCTCGAACAGAAAACGATAGTCCGGATCGCGCAGAAGCCGTCGATAGAGCTGTCGCTTGAGTGCGGCGAGCATCAGAACATCGCCAGATTGAAGTGCCGGCGCATGAGCTCACGCAGCCTTTTCACGACGTGGAACGCGTCTCGCAGGAGGTCGCGCTCCATGGTCGACAGTTCGCCGGGTTTGACGAGGCTGGTCGTATGGGCCTCCGCGATCTGCGCGTCGAGTCTCGAGCGTCATCAGATAATGCAAGGCCTGGGTCAGTTCGCGCGCGAACTGGGCGTCGAACGCGCCCATTTCCGCGAGTTTGGCGATGCGCGCCGTCGTGCCGGTCTCGTGCAGGCCCTTTTCCAGCGACAGCGCCCGCACGCCATGCACGATCGGGAAGATCCCGCCCTTCTTCAAGTCGAGCGCGTCGCCCTCCGCCTTCGAGGTGACGAGATTGTTGAAGAAGCCGATCGGGGTCGGAAAGGCGTCGATCGCGCGGGCGAAGCGCGCGAGACGCACCCGCTCTCCATGCATGAGATCGATAAGGTCCTGCTTGGCCGCGCGCAGGAGATCGGCGTCGCCGGCCGTCGCTTCCGCGTCATAGAAGATCGCGACGTTCATCGCCCCGCTTCCGTCGCCGAGCGCCAGCCAGCGGCGGAAATCGTCACGATATTCGTCGAGCGTCTTCGACCAGAGGCGGTTGCGCACCATCACCTCGCCCGGACACGGCGGAAAGCCGCATTGCTCGAGCGCGTCGAACACGTCGGCGCGGAATTTTTCGAGATCGGCCGCGGGGGCCGGCGCGGCGAGGATGAGTCCGTTGTCCTGGTCGGTGCGGAAAGTCTGCTCGCCCCGCCCTTCGCTGCCCATCACGATCAGGCAGCCGGATTCGCGGATCGACTTCGGCGCGACGAGCGAGAAGAGCTTGGCGTGCAGATGACGGTTGAGGTCGGAGACGATCTCGCACACGACGTCGATCTTCACGCCTTGGCGGCGAAGGGTCCTGATCTGTGGGTCGATCTTGCGCGCCGCGCGCGCGAGATCGGCGATCGACGAGGCGCGGTCGATGCGCCCCGCCACGAGCTG
The DNA here is from genome assembly GCA_963768555.1 of uncultured Alphaproteobacteria bacterium. GTDB lineage: Bacteria > Pseudomonadota > Alphaproteobacteria > Rhizobiales > Beijerinckiaceae > Roseiarcus. Next base: position 22,906 of record CAVYIZ010000070.1, on the reverse strand, counting down.
CGAATTGCCCGCCACAAAGCTCAAGAGGTCGATGTCCTCGAGGATGCCGATGAAATCGCCGTTCGCGGCGACCGCCACCCGCCGCTTGTTGTGCTTGGTCATCTTGAGAAGGGCGGTCGAGACGAGGTCGTCGGGCGCAACGCATACGATCGGCCGGTGCGCGAGCGGTCCGACCGGGCCTTCGATCGGCCGGCGGTCGCAGATTGTCGCGTCCAGGAGGTCCGTGCGCGTCAGGATGCCCACGCCTTCGCTGCTTTGGTCGCGAACGAACAGGGCGTACGACTTGTTCCGGCGCATGAGAGCGCCGGCCTCGGCGATCGACGCCGTCGCTTCGACGAACTCCGCCGGGTGCAGGAAGAGCTCTTCGACCCGCGCGCCGAGCAGGGGCGCGAAGCGCGCGCCCTCCTCCTCGCGCGACACCGCGTCGAGCTTGCGGGCGATGTCGAGATAGAAGAACGAGGCGAAGCGCGGGTTCTGGTTGATGAGCCGCAGTGTGACGTCGCGCGGCAGCAGATTGCACAGCGTCTCCTCGCGCGCGACGAAGGCGTTCGCGCCCTGGCCCTGCACCAGAGCGCGGCTGTCGAACGTGTCACCCGGCCCGCGCAGCGCGACGAGGTCAGCGCCGTCGCGCTCCTCGACCACGCCCTTGATGACGATATAGAGGCTGTCGGGCGCGCGGTCGCGGCCGATGATCGTCTCGTTCGGCCGGAAATAGGCGATGTCGAGCGAGTCGCGCACCAACCCGATCTCGTCGTCGCTCAGCCGGTCAAACGGCGCGTTCCTGGCGTCGAATTGCTGCGCCATCCGCATCCTCCCTCCGGACGAAGATTGTCTCCACCGGCCCGACGCTTGGCAAGCCGATGGAGCCCGTTCGCCATCTTCCGCCCCCGGTTGGAAGCGGGCCGCAGCTCCTGCTACAACATCGGGTGAAAGCATGAAGAGCGACTTTCGACGAGGGCGGAGCGAGATGGCCACGAGTGACGAGATTCTGTCCGAGATCGACGCCGAACAGGGGCGGGCCATAGAGAGGCTGTTCGCCTTTCTCAAGATCCCGTCGATATCGGCGGCGCCGGCTCATTTTCCCGACTGCGAGCGCGCGGCCGACTGGCTCGTGTCCCAGCTCGCCGAGCTCGGGTTCGAGGTCGCGAAACACGCGACCGAGGGGCGGCCGATGGTCGTCGGCCATGTGGAGGCCGCCCGCCGCGATGCGCCGCACGTTCTGTTCTACGGCCATTACGATGTGCAGCCGGCCGATCCCTTGAACCTCTGGCGCAACCCTCCGTTCGAGCCGAAGCTCGAAGCCGGACCGCGCGGCGAACGCATCGTGGCGCGTGGCGCGTCCGACGACAAAGGCCAATTGATGACGTTCCTCGAGGCCTGCCGCGCCTTCAGGAAATTCGGCGGACCGCCTTGCGCCGTCACCGTGCTGTTCGAAGGCGAGGAGGAGACCGGCTCGCCTTCGCTCCCGGCCTTCCTCGCCAAGAACGCCAGGACGCTCAAGGCCGACGTCGCCCTCGTCTGCGACACCGGCATGTGGGGGCCGTCGACGCCGGCGATCACCACCGCTTTGCGCGGCATCACCCTTGACGAGGTCATTCTGCGCGGCGCGAATCGCGATCTGCACTCGGGCGTTTACGGCGGCGTCGCCGTCAACCCGATCCATGCGCTCTGCCGCATTCTGGGAGACCTGCACGACGCGAAGGGCGCCGTCGCCCTCCCCGGCTTCTACGACGGAGTCGAGGAGCTTCCGGACGAAATCCGGAAGCAGTGGAACGAGCTTGATTTCGACGCCGCTGCGTTTCTCGGCGAGGTCGGCCTGACGACGCCGGCGGGCGAGCGCGACCGGACGCCGCTCGAGCAGATCTGGGCGCGCCCGACGTGCGACGTCAACGGGATCGTCGGCGGCTACACGGGCGAGGGAACGAAGACGGTGCTGCCGGCCGAGGCCCGGGCGAAGGTCTCCTTCCGGCTAGTGGGCAAGCAAAGCCCCGAGCGCGTCGTCCAGTCGTTCCGGTCCTTCGTCACGTCGCGCCTGCCGCCGGACGTGAAGGCCGAATTCATCCGCCGCGGCGGAAGCCCCGCCATCTCGCTTTCGACCCAAAACGAAGCGCTGCGCCGCGCGCGCCGGGCGCTGGAGGCCGAATGGGGGAAGCCCGCGGCGCTCATCGGATGCGGCGGCTCCATCCCGATCGTCGGCGCGTTCAAGCGCGAACTCAACATGGACAGCCTGCTCGTCGGCTTCGCTTTGGAGGACGACAACATGCATTCGCCGAACGAGAAATACGAGCTGACATCGTTCCACAAGGGCGCGCGCTCCTGGGCGCGGATCCTCTCGGCGCTCGCCGAATGAGCCCGGCGCCCACCCCGCCGGCCGGGACGGTTCGCCATGCGTCCCGCCGTCCGAGAAGGAGTCCGGCGCCGCAGCGAGAAAGCGCGTCGAGCAGCCCTCCGCGCCGACGACCGTTCCGCTGGACTGACGGACGCAAAACGGCGATTGTCCGGCTCCGCCCCGCTCCGTTTCAAGCCCCGAGAGCCCGAACGCCATGCCCGCCTGGTCTCAGACCTTCACCTTTCTCGACGGCGCGTGGATCGAGGGCAACAAGCCCTTCATCGGCGCGCGCACCCACGCCTTCTGGCTCGGCTCGAGCGTGTTCGACGGCGCGCGGGCCTTCGAGGGCGTGACCCCCGATCTCGACAAGCATTGCGCCCGCCTCAACCGTTCGGCGAGGACGATGTGGCTGAAGCCGGTGATGAGCGAGGAGGCGATGGTCGAGATCGCGCGCGAGGGCGTGAGGAAGTTCAAGCCCGGGGCCGAACTCTATATCCGCCCCATGTACTGGGCCGAACAAGGGGGCGCGACCGCGGTGCAGCCCGACCCGGAGTCGACCCGCTTCTGTCTCAGCGTCTACGAGGCGCCGCTGCCGGCGCCGACCGGCATTTCGATCACCCGCTCCCCCTATATGAAGCCGCTCGGCGTCACCATGCCGATCGACGCCAAGGCCGGCTGCCTCTATCCGAACAATGCGCGCGCGCTGCTCGAGGCCCGCTCGCGGGGCTTCGACAATTGCCTGCTCTGCGACATGCTCGGCAACGTGGCGGAGCTCGCGACCGCCAATGTCTTCCTGGCCAAGGACGGGATCGCGATGACGCCGATCGCCAACGGGACGTTCCTCAACGGGGTCACCCGCCAGCGGGTGCTGCAGCTGTTGCGGGCCGACGGGAAGGACGCGCGCGAGGCGACGCTCCGCTTTTCCGATTTCGACGAGGCGGACGAAATCTTCGTCGTCGGCAACTACGGCAAGGTGACGCCGGTCAGGCGGATCGACGGGCGCGACCTGCAGCCGGGGCCGGCCTACCGCCGCGCGCGCGAACTCTATTGGGAATTCGCCCATTCCTGACCGTCAAAGGCGACGCGGACAAACTCGATGGGAGGAAGCATGTCGACCCGGTTGACGATTCGGCTCGATTTCGCCGCCGGCGGCCGGCTCGGCGCCGGCAAGGTCGCGCTCCTCGAGGCGATCGACCAGACGGGATCGATCTCGGCCGCGGGCCGGGTTCACGCCATGTCATACCGGCGCGCCTGGCTGCTGGTCGACGAATTGAACCAGCTTTTCGCCGCTCCGCTGGTCGCGGCCCATCACGGCGGAGCGAAGGGAGGCGGCGCGCGGTTGACCGACGAGGGGCGGAGGATCGTGTCGCTCTATCGCGACGCGGAGGCGAAGATGCGCGCGGCGGCGGAAGAGGAAATCGATGCGATCGAACGGCAGCTGGCTCCGGTCGCGCGGGCGAGCGCCTAGCCTGCCATTTACATCTTCTTCCCGTCGGGGCCGAACTGCTTGAGATAGGCGATGACGTTCGCGACGTCCTGGTCGTTCGGCAGTCCCGGGAAGGCCATCTTGGTGCCCGGCACGACCTCGCGCGGGTTGTGGAGGTACTTCGTCAGCGTCGCCTCGTCCCAGGTGAGGCCCGAGTTCTTGTTGGCGTCGGAATAGTTGTAGCCGGGGACGGAGCCCGCCTTGCGGCCGACGAGGCCGTTGAGCTCGGGGCCGACGAAATTCTTCGCGCCTTCGCCGATCTGATGGCAGGTCTTGCAGACCCTGAAGATCGCCTGGCCGGCCGCCGCGTCGCCGGCCGCCGAGGCCGCGCTCCCCGAGGCGACTAGCGCCAGGGCCGACCATGCCGTGACTTGAATGCGGTTCACCCGTTCCTCCTGGTCATCGTTTTCGTGGAGCGGCCGCAGTCACGGCGGAAGAATGCCGTCCAGATCGCTCGATCGTTCGCCCGAAGCCGGCGCAGGACGGCCAGAGACAAAACCGATTTGTCTTTGTCAAGGCGGCCGGGGCGCCTCGCCTTTGACAGCGCAGGCGCTTTGCCCGAAAGAGGCGCAAATGACGCCGATCGTCAAAATCTGCGGCCTCTCGACCGCCAACACCCTGGAAGCCGCGCTGAAGGCCGGCGCGGACGTCGTCGGCTTCGTCTTCTTCGCCAAAAGCCCGCGCCATGTCGGCTTCGAGGCGGCGCGCGCGCTCGGCGCGCAGGCCCGCGGCCGGGCTCGGATAGCGGCGCTGAGCGTCGACGCGGACGACGACGCGTTGGCGCGCATCGTCGAAGCGCTTGCGCCGGACATCCTGCAGCTGCACGGGCGCGAGACCCCGGCGCGGGTGAGGGAGATCGGCCTGCGCTTCGCCTGCGCGACGATGAAGGCGGTCGGGGTCGCGGCGCCGGACGACCTCGCCGCCGCCGACCGCTACGACGGCGTCGCGGACTTCCTTCTGATCGACGCCAAGCCGCCGAAGGACGCGGTTTTGCCGGGCGGCAACGGCCTTCCTTTCGATTGGCGCCTCGCCAGAGATTTCGCGCCGCGGACCCGGTGGCTTCTTTCGGGCGGTCTCGATCCGGCCAATGTCGGGGAAGCGATCGCGCTGACCGGGGCTCGCGGGGTCGACGTGTCCTCGGGGGTCGAGAGCGCGCCGGGGATCAAGGATGAAGCGAAAATCGCGGCCTTCGTCGCCGCGGCGCGCGAGGCCTTCGCCCGCGCGGCCGAAGGAGCCCATTGAATGACCAAGCTCGACAAGCCCAATTCCTTCCGCAAGGGACCGGACGAGCGCGGGCGCTTCGGCATCTACGGCGGGCGCTTCGTCGCCGAGACGCTGATGCCGCTCATCCTCTCGCTCGAAAAGGCCTATGCAGCGGCCAAGGCCGACCCGACGTTCCAGGCCGAGCTCGATGATTTGCTCAAGCACTATGTCGGGCGGCCGAGCCCGCTCTATTTCGCCGAGCGGCTCACCGAGAGGCTCGGCGGCGCAAAAGTCTATTTCAAGCGCGACGAGCTCAACCACACCGGCGCGCACAAGATCAACAACGTGCTCGGGCAGATCCTGCTCGCCCGCCGCATGGGCAAGAAGCGCATCATCGCGGAAACGGGCGCGGGCCAGCACGGCGTCGCCACCGCGACCGCCTGCGCCCGCTTCGGCCTCAAATGCGTGGTCTACATGGGCTCGGTCGACGTCGAGCGGCAGAAGCCCAACGTGTTCCGCATGAAGATGCTGGGGGCCGAGGTGCGGCCGGTCGAGGCCGGCGCCCGCACGCTGAAGGACGCGATGAACGAAGCCCTGCGCGACTGGGTGACCAATGTCGCCGACACGTTCTATTGCATCGGCACCGCCGCCGGCCCGCACCCCTACCCGATGATGGTGCGCGACTTCCAGTGCGTCATCGGCAACGAGACGCGCGCGCAGATTCTCGAGCAGGAGGGCCGCCTGCCCGACTCGCTCGTCGCGGCGATCGGCGGCGGGTCGAACGCCATCGGCCTCTTCCATCCCTTCCTCGACGACGAGGGCGTGGAGATGTTCGGCGTCGAGGCGGCGGGCCATGGGCTCGACAAGCCCAACGCCCACGCCGCCTCGATCTCCGGCGGGCGGCCCGGCGTCCTGCACGGCAACCGCACCTATCTCCTGATGGACGACGACGGCCAGATCCTCGAGGGCCACTCGATCTCCGCCGGGCTCGACTATCCGGGCGTCGGCCCGGAGCACGCCTGGCTGCACGACGTCGGCCGGGTGACCTATCTCTCCGCCACCGACAAGGAGGCCTTGGAAGCCTTCCAGCTCTGCTCGAAGCTCGAGGGCATCATCCCGGCGCTCGAGCCCGCCCACGCGCTCGCCAAGGTGATCGAGCTCGCGCCGAAGCGGCCGAAGGACCACCTGATGGTGATGAACATGTGCGGCCGGGGCGACAAGGACATTTTCGCCGTCGCCGAGCATCTCGGCGGGATGTAGCGCCCCGCGGAAGCGCCGCCGCGCCGGAGCGGTTCGGGTCGGCTCCGCCCCGATCTTCGGCAAAATCGGCGTTGTCGCCGCTTTAGCGCCAGTTTAGCGTCGGCCCCTAACGATTCCAGCAGCTTGCGACCCCGTTTAGCGTCGCCTCGAAAATGGGCGTTGACGGGATGGGCGCTATGCAATTATACTTATATGACAGGTAAGTGATAATGTTCTACGCACATTCGGTCCAGGGCCGCGACAAGCGGCATTGGCAATTGCTCGCCGAACATCTGCATTCGGTCGCGGCAGGGGCCGGGGCGCGCGGCGCAAAGTTTGGCGCGTACAACGCCGCCTCGCTCGCCGGCCTCCTCCATGATCTCGGGAAATATTCTCCGGCGTTCCAGCGTCGCCTCGAAGGCGCCGGGGATAGGGTTGATCATTCGACCGCGGGCGCGCACGAGGCCAAGCGATTGGCCACGAAGCGCGACGACCAAATCATTGCCCGGGTCATTGCGCATTCAATCGCCGGGCATCATGCGGGGCTTCCGGACACGATCGGTGACGACGCAAGCCTCGAGGCTCGTCTGAAGAGACAGATTGACGCCCTCGATCCGTCCTGGCGACTTGAAATCGCGCCGGTCGGCTTGGGCCTCATGCCGGTGGCGATGCGCTGGGACGACAAGGCCTCAGTCGCCTACCGCCTGGCCTTCCTGGGACGCATGCTCTTCTCGTGCCTCGTCGACGCGGATTTTCGGGATACCGAGGATTTCTACTGCGCGTCGGAGGGACGAAGGTCGATCGTGAATGGCCGCGGTTACCGGAGGTCGTCGACGCGCTGATTTCGGGATTCGACGCTTATATGGCCGATAAGACTGCGGCCGCGAAAGCGACGCCGGTCAATAAGCTTCGCGCCGAAATCCTTCGTCATGTTCGCGCACGCGCGATCGACCGCCAGGGCTTGTTCACGCTGACAGTTCCAACCGGCGGCGGCAAAACGCTGGCGTCGCTCGGGTTTGCGCTCGACCACGCGAAACGGCACAGCTTGGACCGAATCATCTACGTGATCCCGTTCACCTCGATCATCGATCAGACGGCCTCCATCTTCCGCGATGTTCTTGGGGAGGGGTTCGTCTCTCGAGCATCATGCTTCCATCGACGAGTTCGCGGATCAAGGGACGGGAGGCGCGCGACAAGCTGCATCTGGCGATGGAAGATTGGGCGGCGCCCGTGGTGGTGACGACAAACGTCCAGTTTTTTGAGAGCCTGCACTCGAACCGTCCATCGCGATGCCGGCGGCTGCATAATCTCGCCCGGTCCGTAATCATCCTCGACGAGGCCCAGACGATCCCGCTTCATGTCCTGCGTCCGTGCCTGGCGGCGATCGACGAGCTTGCGCGCAATTATGGATGTTCGGTGATCCTCTGCACGGCCACGCAGCCGGCCGTCGCCAAGTCGGAAGAGTTCACGGGCGGCTTGCCGCTAGGCCAGGAGCGCGAGCTCGCGCCCGAGCCTCTTCGTCTGCACGAGCAACTGAGGCGCGTTCGTTTGCAACACTTGGGCGAGCGTTCCGACGATCAGCTGATCGAGGCTCTCGGGGAGACGGCACAGGGATTGATGATCGTCAACAGCCGCGCGCATGCGCTGTCGCTCTACCGCAAAGCTGGCGATGCGGGTGTTGACGGCCTCGTGCATCTGACCACCCGGCAGTATGCGGCGCACAGAAAGACGATTCTCGGCGACGTTCGACAGCGGCTCGCGGACGAAAGCCCCTGCCGACTGATCGCCACCTCGCTCGTCGAGGCCGGGGTCGATCTCGACTTTCCGCGCGTCTGGCGGGCGGAGGCCGGTCTCGACCAGATCGCGCAAGCGGCAGGACGCTGCAACCGCGAGGGCCGCCGGCCGGTAGAAGAGAGCATCGTCGGCGTGTTCCGCTCGACCGAGCACAAGGCGCCGCGCGAGATCGCGGCGCTGGCGGGCGACATGGGCCGCATGATGGGCAAGCACGCAGACCTGCTTTCGCCAGACGCGATGCACGATTATTTCGGCGAGGTCTATTGGCGCAAGGGGCCGGCGCTCGACCGCGAGAAGATCCTGGAGGCCTTCAAGACGAGCGGACTCGAGCCGAGCTTCGACTACCGCAGGGTCGCGGACGACTTCCAGATGATCGAGGACGGGCTCTCGCCGGTGATCGTCGCGCGCGAGGACGAGGCTCGAGACGCGCTCGCGGCTCTGCGGGGCGGCGCGCCGGCGGGCGCGGTGGCGCGTCGCGTGCAACCGTTCATCGTTTAGGTTCCGCCGAAGGCGCGCGAACTGCTGTTGATAAACGGCCATGCGCGGTTCGTAGATGGGAAGGCCGGGGAATTCGTCGAGCTTGTGACCGGGAGCCTGTACCGCGACGAGGTCGGGCTCCAATGGGAGAACGCGGACTACCTGGCCGCGGAAAACTCGATAATTTGAGGGGGCAGCGTGGCCTACGGCGTCAGGCTCTTGGTTTCGGGCGAGTTCGCCTGCTTCACGCGCCCCGAGATGAAGGTCGAGCGCGTCTCGTATGACGTGATGACCCCGTCGGCCGCTCGCGGCATCCTTGAAGCGATCCATTGGAAGCCGGCCATCCGCTGGGTCGTCGAGGCGATCCATGTTCTCAAGCCGATCCGCTTCCAGTCCGTCCGGCGCAACGAAGTCGGCCACAAGGCGCCCGCCGCGTCCATTCGCAGGGCGATGAACTCCGGCGACATCTCCGATCTCGTCCTGCTCGTCGACGAAGACCGCCAGCAGCGCGCGGCGACTTTTCTCGTGGACGTCGCGTACATTATAGAGGCGCGCTTTGAGATGACCCCGAAGGCAGGGCCGGGCGACAACGAAGGCAAGCATCTCGATTCGTTTAATCGCCGCGCCCGCAAGGGCCAGTGCTTCCACCAACCCTGCCTCGGCGCGCGCGAATTCCCGGCGAGATTTCGGCTCATCGAGCCTCATGAGGCCTTGCCGCCGGCGATCCCCGAGACGCGCGACCTCGGGTTCATGCTCTACGATATCGATCATGCGGGCGACCGGAGTTCGCTTTTCTTTCGCGCCCGACTGGACAACGGCGTCATCCGCGTGCCGGCGCCCGACTCGGCGGAGATTCGCCGATGAGCGCGCTCGCGTCCCTCGTCCGCGCCTACGAGCGGCTGCCGGAGGCGCCGGCGTTCGGCTACTCGATGGAGAAGATCGGCTTTCTGGTTTCGCTGAACGCTGACGGCTCGCCAGCCGGGCCGCCGATCGACTTGCGCGAGGGCGAGGGCAAAAGGAAGACCTCCCGCGCCATGCTCGTGCCGCAGCCTGCGAAGCGGACGTCTGGCGTCGTTCCCAATTTTCTGTGGGACAAGACCTCATATGCGCTCGGGGTCACCGCGGGCGAGGGCAAGCGAACGGAGCGGGAGCACGAGGCGTTCGTGGACGCACACAGGAAGCTGCTGGACGGCGCCAGCGACGAAGCTTTGGAGGCCCTCCTGCGCTTCCTCGAATCCTGGTCGCCGGCCGATTTCGCGACTCGCGGATGGCCCGAGGAGATGAAGGACCAGAACGTCGTCTTCGCCCTGGAAAGCGAGCGGCTGAGGAACATTCGCATCCACGACCGGCCTGCCGCGCGGGCGCTCTGGGCGAGGCTGTGCGCCGAGGGCGACAAGAAGGAGGCCGCCTGCCTCGTCACCGGCGAGCGCGGCCCGATCGCGAGATTGCACCCCGCGATCAAGGGCGTGTGGGGCGCGCAGACGTCAGGAGCCTCGATCGTCTCCTTCAATCTCGACGCCTTCGCCTCCTATGGCCACGAACAGGGGGACAACGCTCCAGTCTCGGAGGCGGCGGCCTTCGCCTACACGACGGCGCTCAACCGGTTCCTCCAAAATGGCAGCGGCCATCGCGTCCAAATCGGCGACGCCTCGACGGTTTTCTGGGCGGACGCTTCCGACGCCAAGGCGAGCGAAGAGGCGGAAGGCGTCTTTGCTGCCCTGCTCGGCGCCGACGCGGTCGATGAAAGCATCCAGGCGAAGAAGGTTGGAGCCATTCTGAAGGCGGTCCGCGAGGGGCGGCCAATCACGGACTTCACGCCCGAATTGCCGCAAGGCGTGCGTTTCTTCGTTCTGGGCCTTGCGCCGAACGCCGCGCGGCTGTCGGTGCGCTTCTATCTCGAGGACGATTTTGGTGCGATCGCCGCCCGTTTTCTCGCGCATGTGGCTCGAATGCGCATCGAGCCGCCGCCGAAGGACGAACGGCCGTCCATCTGGCGGCTGCTCATCGAAACGGCGGCGCAACGCAAATCGGAGAATGTGCCGCCCAATCTCGCGGGCGAGTGGCTGCGAGCAATTCTTACCGGCGCCAGTTACCCTCTGACGCTCCTGTCCACGCTTCTCACGCGGCTGCGCGCCGACCACGATGTCAATGGCCTGCGAGCCGCCGCATTGAAGGCCGTCCTCATCCGCAATTTTCAAATGGAGGTCCCCGTGTCGCTCGACGTCGAAAACAGGGATTCGGGCTATCTGCTCGGCCGCCTGTTCGCTGCTTACGAATATGCCCAGACGCAGGCGCTCGGCGCCAATGTCAACGCGACCATCCGCGACCAATATTATGGGACGGCTTCGGCGACGCCGCGCGCCGTCTTTCCGCTGCTGCAACGCAAGGCGACGCATCATCTCTCCCGGCTCAGGAAGGACAAGCCCGGGCTCGCCGTCAACCTCGACCGGCGTATCGGCGAGATTTTCGAGCTGGCCGATCCTGATGCGCTTTTCGTTCCGACGCTCAGCGCGCAACGCCAGGCGCTCTTTGCGATCGGTTACTACCATCAACGCAATGATTTCTATCGCCGCAAGGACGAGGCGCGCGGCGACGCCTCCACCGCGCCGCAGGAGCAATAGCCATGACCGCCCTTTCTCATCGCTACGATTTCGCATTCCTGTTCGACGTCAGCAACGGCAATCACAACGGCGATCCGGACGCCGGCAATCTGCCGCGCCTCGACCCCGAGACCAACCAAGGTCTGGTGACTGACGTCTGCCTGAAGCGCAAGATTCGCAACTACGCCGAAATCGCCAAGGGCGGCGAAACCGGCTACGCCATCTACGTGCAGGAAGGCGCCATCCTCAATCACAAGCACCGGAAGGCCTACATCGCGATCCGGCCGGACGACAAGAAGGCTGTGACGGACAAGACGCTCAATCCGAGGGACGACGCAGAGGCAGTCAAGCTTCGACAGTTCATGTGCGACAATTTCTTCGATATCCGCACCTTCGGCGCTGTCATGAGCACAGGCATCAATTGCGGGCAGGTCCGCGGACCCGTCCAGTTCTCTTTCGCGCGCTCCGTCGAGCCAGTCGTGCCGCTGGAAATCGCCATCACGCGAATGGCGGCGACCAACGAGGCCGAAAAGGCCAAGCAGGCTGAGGGCGCCGACGACGAGAGGACAGAGAACCGCACGATGGGCCGCAAGTATGTCGTGCCCTACGGCCTCTACCGCGCGCATGGCTTCGTTTCCGCCAAGCTCGCCGAACGAACCGGGTTCTCGGATGACGATCTTTCGTTTGTTTGGGACTCCATGAGGAACATGTTCGAGCACGATCGGTCGGCTGCGCGTGGCGAAATGGCGGCGCGCAAGCTCGTCGCGTTCGAGCATGCGAGCGCGCTCGGCAATGCGCAGGCGCACGATCTGTTCGATCGCGTCCGGGTCGCCCGCGTCAACGGCGAGGACCACGTCTACTTCGGCGTCTTCAATGACTTGATCCGCGTCTCCGACGGCGGCGTCGCCTTCAACGGCCGTTCGCGCCGTCCCCCTCTCGACCCGGTCAACGCCCTTCTGTCTTTTCTTTACACGCTGCTGACGCACGATTGCCGCAGCGCGGCGGAGAGCGTCGGCCTGGATTCGGCGGTCGGATTCCTGCATCGCGATCGGCCGGGACGCCCGAGCCTCGCCCTCGATCTGATGGAGGAGCTGCGCCCGCCGCTGGCCGACCGTCTCGCGCTGGCGCTTCTCAACCGCCGGCAAATCGGCGCAAAGGATTTCATCAGGCAGGACAACGGCGCGATCCTTTTGACGGACGACGGCCGCAAGACAGTCCTTTCGGCGTGGCAGGAACGACAAACGAACGGAGCGACGCCATCCGTTCCTCGACGAGGTCGCGCCGCTCGGGCTGGTTCCGTATTTGCAAGCGCAACTCTTGTCGCGTCACCTGCGCGGCGATCTCGACGCCTATCCGCCGTGGTTCTGGAAATGAGAGGGCGCGGTGCTGGTTCTCGTCACCTACGACGTCAGGACGGCCGAGGGCGGCGGCGCCAGGCGACTGCGGCGGGTCGCGAAAGCTTGTCGCGATTTCGGACAACGCGTGCAATATTCCGTATTCGAGATCGAAGTCGATCCGGCGCAGTGGGCTGCTCTGAAAGCCCGCCTCGAAGCGATCATCGATCGCGAGCAGGATAGCTTGCGCTACTACTATCTCGGGGCGAACTGGCAGCGACGAATTGAGCATGTCGGCGCGAAGCCTGCCGCCGATCTCAACGGCCCGCTTATTGTTTGAGATTCTGGTAGACGAGTGCACGATGCGTGCGCGCGAACTACAAGTGCGCCCTAGAATCGCTGAGTCTCCGCGCTGAGCGTAACGCGCTGAGATGGCAATCAATATGTGTGCATGGCACGACCGAACTCTTTGGAGACCTTTCGATTGCGCGACAGTTCGCGCTGAGGCCAAACTTTTCTCAATCGGCCGAAAGGCTTACAGAATGGGCGTCGCCCCTCGCGCAGGGGCGTGGATCGAAACCAGGTGCGCCGCATCGCCACGCCCGCAAGCGTGTCGCCCCTCGCGCAGGGGCGTGGATCGAAACTCAGCGACGTCAGGTACAGCCGTCGACTCCGGCCGTCGCCCCTCGCGCAGGGGCGTGGATCGAAACCGCTTAGCGGGGCGCCGGAGACGCCCAGTTCACGTCGCCCCTCGCGCAGGGGCGTGGATCGAAACAGCATCGGCTGCCTACGCGACCACCTGGCGCGTAGAGTCGCCCCTCGCGCAGGGGCGTGGATCGAAACCTCGAAACCTCGGATTTTCGGCCCGGTGGGCCGAAATCCGAGGTTCGGGCTATCGCCCGGCATTCAAGACATGGGGCTCCGCCCCCGCCATCGCCTCCAACCCGCGGTCTGACGCGTCGCGCCGCCCGCCGCGGGGAACATCGCGGCGTTCGACAGGTTGATAGCGGACTCACTGAAAAGGAGGCCACTTCGCCGGGCTGGACATCAACGGCGCCGACGTGCACGCCGACACCAGCTACGACAAGGCCTATTACAACAACAGATACACTCAGACGAAGCAGATCATCGACAGCCAGGTCACCAACGCGAACGCCGACAAGCTGCTGACCGAATTGCCAAGCTAACTGAAGGCGCACGGAAGGGGTCGCGCCTCCCTTCGCCAGCGTTGTCATTGAACCGTAGATCTGTCCCCGGGTCATCTCCGCCCGCCGCAGTTCGGCCATGGCCAACACGACCGCGACCAGCGCGAGAGCCAGAAGAGCGACGGCGACGAGCTTGAGCATGCGAGCAAATATAGTCGCGCGAAGCCAAGATACCACTTATACCAAGGCGAAGCTTTTCACGCCGCTGCGAGCGACAATCGAAACGCCGGCCGCGTCGCCAGCTGAGCCCGATCGGCGATCAGTTCAGCCGCCAGATCTCGAAATTGAGCAGGCTCGCGAAGGCGACCCACAGCGCAAGGGGAACGAGGCAGGCCGCGGCGAGCCGGTCGAGCGGCCGGAAGAGCGCGATCGTCGCGGCGATCAGCAGCCATTGCGGGACGATGTCGATCAGCCCGAGCCCCGGATCCGGGCGGCGAAGAACAGGAACGACCAGAGGACGTTGAGCGCGAGCATGGCGAGAAAGACGGCGATCGCCGGACCGCGGCCCGGCGTCCGCCCCGGCAGGCAGAGGACGCGCCAGAAGGCGAAAGCCATCAGGAGATAGAGCGCCGTCCAGACCGGGCCGAAGATGAAATTCGGCGGATTGAACGACGGCTTCGTGAGGCCCGCATACCAGGGCGCGAGATTCGGCGATGTGGCGAGCCGCCCGAGCACGGCGCCCCACGCAATCAACCCGGCGGCGAACACTCCAAACACGAGGCTGCGGCGACCCGCGCGCGTCTCGGCGATCGTCGCCATGTCAGCCCCCGACTTTCGTCACGCCGCCCGCCCCAACCGGCTTCATAGCATCGGCGCGGCGGAATCGCCGGACAGCAGGCGCGGGAAGAGTTGGCGGAAGGACCATGGCGCGCCGGGCCCGCTCCGGTCGAACCGGAGCACGACGTCGAAGCGAGCTCCATCCCGCTTGCTCGGCATCCCGGGAAGGGTCTGCCCGCGCGCAATGGCCGGCATGATCGCGCCGGCAATCGCCTTGTGTTCCCAGCAGACCAGCACGACGCCGGCCAGACCGACGATCTCGGCGACGAGCTCCGCCTCCTGCCCGAGAGCATATTTCGTGATCGGTTTCAGCGACAGCCGGGACGCCAGGGGCGTGATCGTTTCGAACGGACGCTGGCTTGGGTCGACGCCGGCGGTGGCCCGGGATCGGCGGCATAGATCGCCGCCGGCTGCGGAAAGAAGTCGCCGCCGAGGCCGGCGCCGAATAACGCGCACCAGCCGCCCGCCCGCTGCCAGCCTCGGATGACAAGGGATTTCCTGTCCGCAATTGCTTCCGGCATGAAGCCCGGGCCGGGCCACGACTCCTGGGGCTTCTCCGCATGGCGGATGATCAGAATTGTGAGTGCGGACATCGACGCTGGCTCCTAAAATGCAATCTGCCTTCCGCGCAGTCCCATCTTCGCGGGCGGCCCCCCGCTTACGCCACCCGCCCCGACCGGAACGCCTCCACCGTCTGCATGACGCCGCGCAGCTCGGCGAGGCCCTTGAGGCGGCCGACGAAGGAATAGCCGGGGTTCACGCGCTTCTTGCCGTCGTCGCCGAGAAGATGGCCGTGGTCCGGGCGCATCGGGATTTCGGCGTCGGCGCGGCCCTCGTCGCGGCGGCGACGCTCCTCGCTCATCAGCTCCGCCACGAGCGCGACGAGGTCCGTGTCGCCGCCGAGATGGTCGGCCTCATAAAATGATCCGTCCGCTTCGCGCTTGACGCTGCGCAGGTGGACGAAATGCACGCGCGGCCCGAACTCCCGCGCCATGGCGACGAGATCGTTCGCCGGATTCGAGCCGAACGAGCCGGCGCAGAGCGTGACGCCGCAGGCTTTTGACGGCACGGCGGCGAACAGCTTGCGCACGTCCTCGGCGGTCGACAGCACGCGCGGCAGGCCGAAGATCGGGAAGGCCGGATCGTCCGGATGGATGGCGAGGCGCGCGCCCTCCTCTTCGGCGACCGCGGCGATCTCGCGCACGAAGGCGACGAGGTTATTGCGCATGTCCTCGACGCCGACTCGGCGTAGCGTTCGAGCATGGTTCTGAAGCTCGCGCGGTCGTAGGCGAAATCGCGCGCGGGCAGCCAGTCGATCAGATTGCGCTCGAGCGAATCCTTCGCTTGCGGAGTCATCGCCTCGAAGCGAGCTTTTGCCGCGGCGATCCGTCCTGGCGAATAATCGGCCTCCGCCCCTTCGCGCTCGAGGATGAAGAGATCGTAGGCGGCGAAATCGATAGCGTCGAACCGGAGCGCCGTCCCGCCGTTCTTGAGCCGCCAGTTCAGGTCGGTGCGGCTCCAGTCGGTGATCGCCATGAAATTGTAGCAGAACATCTTGACCCCGGCGCGCGCGGCGTTGCGGATCGAAAGCTTGTAATTCTCGATCTTCTGCCGGAGCGCGCCGCAGCGCGTCTTGATCTCCTCGCCGACGCCGATGCTCTCGACCACCGACCAGACGAGGCCGGCGCGCTCGATCTCGCCGCGGCGCTGCAAAATCTCATCCTCGCTCCACGCCTCGCCCTGGTTGCGGTGATGGAGCGCCGTGACGACGCCTGTCGCGCCCGCCTGCGCGACGTTTTCCAGGCTGACCGGATCCGTCCGGCCCGAACCAGCGCCAGGTCTGCAGCATCGCATCCTCCCTGCAAGCCCTCATCCGGCGCCATAGGGCGTTCTTTCGAACGCCCTATGGCAGCGCGACCTTCTGCCGCAAGCGGGAGAAGGAATTCGACCTCTCCCGCTTGCGACCGCTTGCCGGAGAGGGCTGGTGAGCGGGAGAAGGGAAGCCTACACCTTCCGCCCGATCGCCAGAAACTTCTCCGCCCGCGCCTCGCGCAATTGCTCCCCGCTCATGTTCTGCAGCGACTTCAAGGCCTCGCTGATCGCCTGGCCGGTCGCCGCGACCGCCGCCGCCGGATGGCGGTGCGCCCCGCCGACCGGCTCGGGGATGATCGCGTCGATGATGCCGAACTTGATGAGGTCCTGGGCGGTGATCTTCATGCTCGTCGCCGCGTCCTGCGCGCGCGACGAATCGCGCCACAGGATCGAGGCGGCGGCCTCGGGAGAGGCCACCGTGTAGATCGCGTGCTCGAGCATCAGGACCTTGTTCGCGGTGGCGATGGCGATCGCTCCGCCCGAGCCGCCCTCGCCGATCACCACCGCCACATTGGGCACGCCGAGCGACAGGCAGGCGTCGGTCGAGCGCGCGATCGCCTCGGCCTGGCCGCGCTCCTCGGCGTCGACGCCCGGAAAGGCGCCGGCGGTGTCGACCAGCGCGATCACCGGCAGGCCGAAGCGGTCGGCGAGCTCCATCAGCCGCACCGCCTTGCGGTAGCCCTCCGGCCGCGCCATGCCGAAATTGTGCCTGAGGCGGCTCTCGGTGTCGGCGCCCTTCTCCTGGCCGATGACGCAGACCGCTTCGCCCTCGAACCGCCCGAGCCCGCCGACGATCGCCTCGTCCTCGCCGAAATAGCGGTCGCCCGCCAGCGGCGTGAATTCCGTGATCAGGCCCTTGAGATAGTCGGAGCAGCGCGGCCTTTCCTGCTGCCGGGCGACCTGGGTCTTCTGCCACGGCGTCAGGCTGGCGTAGAGTTCGGCCAGCGCCTTCTCGGATTTGGCCTCGAGCCTGGCGATCTCCTCCGCGATCGCCGGCGAATTGCCCTTCTCCGCCACGGCTCGCAACTCGTCGATGCGGGCGTCGATGTCGGCGACCGGCGTTTCGAAGCTGAGATAACTGCGCATTCCAACCTTGCCGCCAGTCGAACGGGCCCGCGGAGGCGCGGGAAACTGGCGGCAGGCGGGAGGAGAGTCAAGCTCATGTGGAGCCGACAGTTGAGCTGGATGACGACGGCGACGAGGCGGATTGCGCCGAGGAAGTTTCTCGCGAGCTTGTCGTAGCGTGTCGCAATCGCACGAAATTGCTTGAGTTTTTCGAAGAGACGTTCAATCAAGTTGCGCTCTTTGTAGAGAGTGAAGTCGCATTCCCTTTTCTGCTTGCGATTGCTCCTTGGCGGAATGACGGCTGCGATTCGCGCGTCCCGCAGCTGTTCGATCAGGCCGTCAGCATCGTACCCTTTGTCGCCAAGCAGCGCGCCGCAAGCGACGCCTTGGAGCAGTTGCCCCGCAGCGCGAACATCGTGGACGTGACCCGCCGTCAGAACAAGTCTGACCGGATTGCCCAAGGCGTCCGCGAGCGCATGGATTTTGGTTGTCAGGCCGCCCCGGGAGCGTCCGATGGCTTGGTCCTCGCCGTTTTTTTTCGCGCCCCGGCGCTGTGCTGATGGGCGCGGACGATGGTGGCGTCGATCATCACGTATTCGGTGTCGGCGTCACTGGCCAAGTGATTCAGAACACGCTCGAAAACCCCGCTCTTGCACCACCGGCTGAAGCGTTGGTGCGTGCTCTTCCAGGAACCAAAATGCGCCGGCAAATCGCGCCATGGAACGCCTGTCCGATAGCGGTAGAGCACCGCCTCGACGAAGAGCCGATTGTCTGGCGCAGTACCGCCGACATGGCCCCTACGCCCAGGAAGAAAATCCTTGATCCGATCCCACTCATCATCCCGCAATCCATCCCGATCCATGGTCAGCCCCTCAAAAAGCCGACCACCCATAAGTTCAGAGATTTGCTGATTCGGGAATCCCCTTTCCAACTCGGCGCTAACTGAGGACAGCCCCTAGGCGCGCGGCCGCCTTTCCGACGTCGTCAGGCGCGAGTCGACCTGCGGCCAACGAAAAGGGGCCGGAACTCCGCGACCCTTCAGAGGCGACCGCCGGGCGGGCTAGGGCGTCGGACCCACGATCCGGACCCGCCTGGGTCGCCCCGTTCGGGTCGTTCTCTTCAACCGTCCGCCCCTGGCTGAGGCGGAAGATCGCGCGGCTCTCCGCGCTCTCGTCCCTGATGCCCGAGGATTCCCGGCTCATCGACGCGGCGGCCGCGCTGAGTTTGGTGTCCACGCCGTTGATGTCGAGGTCCAACGGGGAGGGGCCAGAAGTCGATCGGCCGTCGTCGCGGCGACGGATTTCGTCAAGGCCGTTCGCGCGGCGATCCTCTTGAGGTTCTCGACCGGCCGGGACATCTCTGCGGATTTCTCCGGAGTGACCAAAATATCATGCGCGTTATGGCCGTATTTCGCCTCGGCGTTGGCGAGGGCCTCGGCCCAGCTCTGCCCGGAGCGACGGCATGAGCAGCTCGAATTCGTAGGATTGCTCGAACTTGTGCGCGTTGGGCAAATCGGCATAGGGCTGGCCGGTCGAGGAGACGGCCTGGTCGATCGTGCCGCCGAGCGGAAACGAGTAGAGTTTTACCTCCGCGTTCGGGCACAACGACTGACAGACATCCTCGAAGAGAGTCGGCGCGGCTGCGCGCTCCGAAATAAGTGACGGGAAAGAAGCCGCCGTCGCAGGTGCGGACGCAGACCGTGTAGGATCCGCCGCCAAGAGCTTCTCTTCGCCATTCCCTTCGGATTTCGCGTCTCGGCGCTTCTTCGCGCGCGATCCTGCTGAAGCCGGAGAACGGAGTTGAGAATGCCGGGGCGGCCGAGAATGCCGGGGCGGCGCTCGACGGCGCGCAGCGGGCGCACCCGCCCGTCTGCGCGAGGACCAGGCCGCTCGCCAACGCCGCCGTAAGAAGAATGAAGCCGAGCCCGGCAAGCCCCCACGCCGCTCGGGTTCGGGTTGCGGCCGCAAGGGCTCGAACCAGGCGCGCTCTCGACAGCGGCGAAGCGCGCCGGTGACCGTCGCTGATTTCGCGGAGGCGCGCCTTCCCCATGCGTCCGGCCTCGTGTCCGACCCTGCAAGCGCTTCAACCGTCGCCGCTCGTTTTCGTTCCGGATTTGCTCGCTATGGCGCGCCGAGGACGGTCTCTCGTCGCCTTTCGCCAGCGACAATGTCCCAACGGCGTCCGCCTTTTCTTTCCCGTGCAAACCGTTGAAGCTTGATTCTGGCTCCGGCTGTTCACTCGGGTTTCGCTTCGAGCCGGACTGGCCGCGGCGACGGGATCGGCCGCGCACGTCCGCCCTTGCATCGGCGCGCGCGATGCGGCATGAACGGCGTTGCTAGGAGTGTAGCTCAATTGGCAGAGCACCGGTCTCCAAAACCGGGGGTTGCGAGTTCGAAGTCTCGCCTCTCCTGCCATCGCCGGCTGAAGGCCGCTTCTGTGCGAGGGCGTGAAAGCGCCTTGACGGGGAGGAGCGGTTTCGCGGACGGCTGGCGATAAGCGGGCGTAGTTCAATGGTAGAACGGAAGCTTCCCAAGCTTCATACGAGGGTTCGATTCCCTTCGCCCGCTCCAGTCTTCCGCGAGAAACGCCTCGCGGAAACTACCCGAATTATAGTTTAGTCGTCACCGAGTGGCCGAATGTCCCTTTGGCGGGCTCTTACCCCTTGTTTGGATCTCGCCGCAGCGCCACACCGCGCACCCGCTCTTCGGTTCGCCGGCGCTCGACCCGGTCATCCCTTCACAGCGGCGGCATGGCGCGCTGCGGACGCCTCGATCCAGGCGGCGAAGGCGGCGACCCCCTCCCCCGTCCTCGCCGAAACGATCAGCGTCTGCAGGTTCGGGTTGATGCGCAAGGCGTTGGCCAGACATTGGCCGACGTCGAAATCGAGATGCGGCAGGAGGTCGGCCTTGTTAAGCAGCATCAGGTCGGCGGTGACGAACATGTCCGGATATTTGAGCGGCTTGTCCTCGCCCTCGGTGACCGACAGCACGACGACCCGCCGCGCCTCTCCGAGATCGAAGGCGGCCGGGCATACCAGGTTGCCGACATTTTCGATGAACAAAGCCGAACCCCAAGCAGGGTTCAGGGTCTCCAGCGCATGGCCGACCATGTGCGCGTCCAGATGGCAGCCCTTTCCCGTATTGATCTGGATGGCTGGCGCGCCGGCGCCGCGGATGCGCTCGGCGTCGTTCGAAGTCTGCTGGTCGCCTTCGATCACGGCGACGGGAAGCCGGTCCTTGAGGGCTTCGATCGCCTTGACGAGCAGACTCGTCTTGCCTGAGCCGGGGCTGGAAACCAGGTTGAGGGCGAACAGCCGCCTCGCGGCGAACGCGCGCCTGTTATCCCGCGCGTAGGCGTCGTTCTTCGACAGGATGTCCTGTTCGATCTTGATCATCCTGTCTGCGCTCACCCCCGGCGCGTGCGCGCCGTGATCGTGGCGGTGCGAATGTGCGCCGCCGCGCGCGTGGCCGTGATCCGCATGGCCGTCGTCATGATCATGAGGCGGGTGGCTGTGCGGCCCGAGGCCGTCGCCGTGATCGTGGACATGGTCTTCCATCTGACTGCCGCCGCCGGGCTGCGCCTCGCCCGTCTTGCCCTTATCGAGGACCATTTCGGCCTGACCGCATCCGCAAACGCCGCACATCAGGCGATCTCCACTTCGTCAACTTTCACGTCTTCGCCGGCGACCGCAGCCTTCGACGCCTTCGTGCTCCTTCGTGTGTTCTTCGTGTTCTTTGTGGTGAAAAAATCACCACAAAGGACACGAAGGCGCACAAAGAGCTGCTGCGCGGCTCAATCGAGCGCGATCATAGAGGCTCCGGCCCCGGCTTTCCACCAATCGGTGCGCGTCGTTTCGTCTCAGGCGATTTCCGGCTGAAGAGCTCGCGAATGCGGCGCCACACGCCGGCTTGCCAGGAAACGGATTCCCTCCCCCTTATGGTTCGAGGCGCCGCAGGCGTGTTGAATATCTGGCGGGACGCCCTTCCTCCCGACAGAAGGCCACGGCGCGCAGAACGGGTCAAAAGCGCCGCCTCTTGGCGGCGGGAGCGGAGGCCGCGCGGAGCCACGCGCACCCGCAAGCGAGCACGGCGAGCGCCCGCCTTCTGACGTGTTGGCCGCGATCCGCGGCCGGGGAAGCGCGGTCGCAAGCGGCGGCTCGCCGCGCAGGCCGCGGGTTAACGGGTCAGACTCTGAGGGCCTAATAAGGTAAATTTGCATCTGTCACCATAATACGGCCTATCGCGAGGCGCTGAAGGAATGGACGCGCGAGCGCGTGCCGCTCGATTGGGCGACGGCGCAGAACAATCTCGGTGCAACGCTCGATCTGATCAAACAGCGCTCGCAGTGAAAATTGGCGAGCGCCGAGTACTCTCGAAAACGGAGGGTTTTTGAGAGAGGCGGCCTCGCAACGCAAAATCCCTCAAAACCCGCTAAAACGTCTCTCAAAACTCATTCTTGAGTGCTCCGGCAGCCGGTTGATCAATCAAGTCGTAACCCTCAGCCATCCCCTCATTTTGAATTGCCCGTAAATTTCAACCGAAGGTTGTTGTTTCTGCTGATTGATGCACGCCATGCGAGTCCCGCGGCATGCAAATGCTCAAATGCGATCGTCGTTAGCAAGGCCGCGGGATGCCAATTCGTCCTTTTCGTTCGATTATTCCCTGACCGAAGGGAGAAAAATCGCCCAAATTCGGGCCGTTGAAAAATGAGGGGATTCATGAGGTCGTAACCCGGCCACGCGTTAAATTCTTCCCTGAGGGATCATAGACAAAACGAGTTCGAACATTGTCATTGAGGCTCTGGGGCGATCAAGCTGCAGCCAAGAGATCGACGACGCGTTGGATGGCGGTGTCGGCGCGGTGATAGGCGGCTTCGAGCCGGCTTTCTGGACGGTATTGCGGGTCGGGTCGGTGATGGAAGCGGCTGTTGGCGAGGGGGCCGCACAGGCGCTTGTGGAAGAAGAGGAAGAGCAGGGCGACTTGGACGCCCTTGGGTGAGAGGCGGTAGGCGTAGCGCGAGCCGTCGCGCTCGATCAGGCCGTGTCCCTTGAGCTTGCGCAAGTCGTAGCGGAGCTGGTTCAGGCGGTAGGTCTTCTCAGAGCGGTCGAAGGTGTCGAGGACGGCTTGATGGATCTGCCGGGCGGTCCAGCCGCCGATCTGAGGACCGCCATGCAGGAGGACCTCGAACAGGCGGATGATGCGCGGCTCGTGGATCTTGAGGCCGGGATAACGCACCGCGCCGATCGTGATCGGATGGGCGAGGCGCTGCAGCAGCGGGAAATCGACATGCACGTTGAGCCACTCGGCCTGGAAGCCGGCGAAGCGATCCGTGATCGCCTGGAAGGTGGTCCGCACGGCATCGAGATGGTCGAGCCCCTTGCGCAGGCCGAAGTCGGTGAGATTGTTGGAGACCAATTCGTTGCGCAGAAAGGTCCGGAACTTCTCATACTGTTTGAGGAAGCCGTTCTTGAAGTAGGCGCGGAAGACATGATGGCCGTGCTCGATCTGGTCGATGACCGTGGCCAG
>CAVYIZ010000069.1:0-16811 GCA_963768555.1 uncultured Alphaproteobacteria bacterium | reverse complement strand
GCGCTTCGCTCGCAATGACGGGCCTTATCGCGACATAGCGCCGTTTTAGCGGCGGCCCCCTGCAGTTTCAGGAGTAGGCTTGCGCCCCGGTTTAGCGTCGCCATGAGATCCAGCCTGCTCCGCCCGTTCCGCCCGCCAGTGGTGGAGAGGCTGACGAGGCACGCGCGTTCCCGTACCACACCATTTCCCAGCGCGAATTCAGGTTTTTCAAGCCAATGCGGCGCCATTTCCCGGTTTCCCGGTTTCCGGGCGACTTGCGGCGGCGCTGGCGAGAAAGGCGCGCTCCCGCCCGCGCCGGGAGACCGGATTTTCAAGAAGGCGCTCGGACCCGGCGACCGAAACGCCGCTGTTCAATGGACCGACGATCGGCTCGACCCGCCCGGCCTTCCCCAGGCGCGCAGCTGCCCGCGCCGACCAGTCGGTTGGAAGCGGCGGGAGGCGGAACGGCTTCGACAGAACCGGACACTCGGCCTTCTCCTTCAGGACAGGGTATATGAGAACATATACAGAACGACTGCGACCTTGTCAAGAAATTGTCGGTCTTTCTGGAGGAGGGAGAATGGGCGGCGTTTTCCGCTGGGATTAGGGCGAAGGGCCGCGCCGTGCAGTTCACGACCGACGGCGGCCGGATCAGAGCTCAAAGAGCCTATACCCTTTACTATGATTTAGTTGCGCCATTAGTACTTGCATCCTCTTACTTTGAAATGGCGTTCTGGGGAAGTAAATACACTTAGACGTTGATAAGGGACCGCCCGGCGCCATCCTTCCTCAGGATGATTTCGTGAGGACGACAATTGGCGGTCGAAAGCGAAACACCTGAGTTGGAGGCGAGGCTCGCGGAGCGCTCGCGGCTAGAGACATTGCGAGAGGGCGTTGGCAAGCAGCCGCCCCGCGGAATGCCCGAAAGCCTGCTCGTGCTGTTTTCATATGCGTGGCAGCCGATGCTCGCCCAACACGAGGCGCAGCTTGAGCTCTTCCGGCGCTTGACCCATCTTGTAAACCAACGACCGCCAAAATACGCATCATTGCCGGAATTGAGCTATGGCGCGACGCCGAACGGCTCGAAAAGGCGCACGGCGCTCAAGCGCAGATCGAGACGGCCTGCGAGCGGGCGTTTCTCACGCTCGTGATGATGTCGCGAAAGTATCCGACCGGCGCGGGCTGCATGATGGAGTTCGACAAATTTGTCGACGCTAAAGGCGACAACCTGCCGGGAAAGGCGGCGATCATAGTTGCAGTCAACTGTAAGCGAGATGAAGTCGACCGCCGGTTTTCCGATGGACTACGGCTGTCGATGGATGACGAGGGCCGCACGGTAGTCGAAGGCATGCGAAGGGCCGAGCACGCGAAGGATCAATTTGCGCGTCGGGTCGCTGAGCAGATTTGGATTGCCGCGGAGCGATATCTCGGCGGCAATGGTCTTCCAGAGAATCTGGGCGCCGAAAGCGAGCGGGCATGGCGAGATCGTATTGCAGATGCCATGCTACGGCGCACACCGCATCTGGCGATCGAAAAGTTTGTGGCGCCACGCGGTCGTACAAGCGCGACAAGCAGAGAAGCCGAAAAGCGGAGGCAGCATCGGGCGAAGAGTCCGAGGGTACAGACATTCTCAAGCATCTAACTGAGTGGGCGGAGAGCCGCGACGGTGCACGCATGACCGCGCTGCTCGGCGACTTCGGCATGGGCAAGACGGTCGCCTGTCAGATGCTGACTGAAAGGCTTTTGGAGCGGCGTAAGGACGATCCGATCCGCACTCCTTTGCCGATCTATCTGGATCTTCGCGAAATTGGCGAAGCCAGGACTGCGGGGGACGCTGAACTCGAAACGTTGATGGCCAGCATGCTCCGCCGCGTCGGCGAGGAGCCGCTCGATCCGCGGGATGTCATCCGCTATGCTCGGGAGACCGGCGCGCTCGTCATCTTTGACGGACTGGACGAGGTCACGAACAAGCTGACCCCATCAGCGGCCGAAAAGCTCTATCGCACCGAGCCTCTTGCAAAAAGATTGACGAATTCAGTCCAGTAAGGCGGTAATAATTATAGATGTTGTTATCGTTTTCAAGTGCTACATGGAAATAGATTTAATTTGCGGTTCAGGTGTGGCGCCGTTATTGTATAAAGCGATTCGCTTCAGCCTTGGCTGCAGACATGACGGACGACCCTCTCGACGCGATGAAGGCTCGCTGGAGCGATATCCAGGGCTTTTTGTTCCCCTGGATGCGCGAGGACAACGATCCGATCACCGAAGCGTTGGGTCGTGTCGTCACCACGCTCGACGTGATCGGCCTCGAAGCCTTCGTTCCCGAGCCGCCCAGGGGGCCAGGCCGGCCGCCCGAGGACCGTCGCGCCCTCGCCCGAGCTTTC
Organism: uncultured Alphaproteobacteria bacterium; assembly: GCA_963768555.1. Taxonomy (GTDB): domain Bacteria; phylum Pseudomonadota; class Alphaproteobacteria; order Rhizobiales; family Beijerinckiaceae; genus Roseiarcus. The sequence goes on along the minus strand of CAVYIZ010000069.1, from coordinate 14,448 downwards.
GTGGCCAAGGCGGTCCTGGGCGTTCCCACCACCAGCGCCCTGATCGAGCGCCTCGACGTCGACAAGTCCCTGCGTCGCATCCTCGGCTGGGAGCGACGCTCGCAAGTTCCTTCCGAAGCCACGTTTTCCCGGGCGTTCGCCGAGTTCGCGCGCGGCGAACTGCCAGACAAGATCCACGCCGCGCTGATCGAGCGTGCGCTCGGGGGACGCATCATCGGGGCGATCGCGCGCGACGCCACCGAGATCGAAGCGCGCGAGAAGCCGGTCCAGAACAAGGCCAACGACGGCAAAGACGATCCGCCGGCGCCCGATAATCCCCCGCCGCCGCGCAAGCGCGGACGTCCACGCAAGGACGAACAGCGGCCGAAGGCTTCGACGGGCTCAGCCGGAGCCGACGCGTCTCGAGCGGCAGGTCATGCAGAACCTCGGCCAGATGCTCGCCGACCTGCCCACCGCCTGCGACGTCGGCTGCAAGAAAAACAGCAAGGGCGACAAAGAGACCTGGACCGGGTACAAACTCCACATCGACGTGGCCTGCGGCCAAATCCCGGTCTCCTGCGTGCTGACCTCGGCCTCCGTCCACGACAGCCAGGTCGCCATTCCCTTGATGACCATGACGAGCGCCCGCGTCTCCTATCTCTACGATCTCATGGACGCCGCCTACCACGCCGCCGCGATCCACGACCAGAGCCGGGCGCTCGGCCACGCCCCGATCGTCGACCGCAACTTTCGCGCCGACCACGAAGGCAAGGCCGAATGGGGCCGCGAGGTCGAGCGCCTGAAGCTCATCCACATGCCCGACTTCGACGACCTGATCTACGATTTCCGCACCATGGCCGAACGCGTCAACGCCCGTTTGAAAGACGAGTTCGGCGCCAGATTTCTCCGCGTCCGCGGCGCGCTCAAGGTCAAATGCCATCTCATGTTCGGCATCGTCGCGCTCGCCGTCGATCAGATCATTCGCCTCGTCAACTACAGGACCGCCCCTGCCTGACCTGACGCAGCCGGGTTCGCCCCGCCCGGCCCAGGAATAATCCACCTCGCTCAGGCCGTTCTGCAAGAAGCTAGCGCCATGCTGCGCATTGTTCCGGACGAGGACTGGGCTGACGACCGCAGGGCGAGACGTGAAGCGTCCAGCGCAGGAGCGCACCGTTCGCCTCGCAAAGGACCATTTCTCCTGGTGTCTTGTCGAACACATTACTTTCCTGACATCGCCACTCAACGCGCCTTTCTGATCGACAAGGACCGCGCCGGCCTCGATGCAAGCGTTCGCGGTAGGGACGTCCATTGCTGGACGCCCCCCGCACAGATCCGAGCGAGCCCAATTCGGGCACTCGGCTCCTACCTCGGGTGTCTGACGGCGAGGCGCACACGTGTTGTGCGTACCCTCCGTACGCGTTCCAGCGCCTGTGACACGCTTCCCCGGTCCTGTGCCCGGCACGTGCTTTGCTGGCTCGCGCTTCCCTCGGTCCCCGTCCTTGGCTCCACCGGCTCCGCAGCGGATCGCTCCGCCTTGTTCGTCGGCCTCGCAGCCGCTACGACGGAGTCAGACTTCTCGGGCTCGTGCATCATCGGCTACGACTCCTCGTCTTCCCGATGCGGGCCTGCGGAATTCGCCCGCAGGTCAAACCTGAGATCTCCCGGTTCCCGCGCAAAGAGCTTCCACACATGCCAGGTTCTCCGACCACGCCGGGCTGGGCGGGCGCTCGCAATAACGTGCCCGTCCATTTCGCCTTCCGTGAATCTGACCACGTCGGCATCCGGAACTTTCAAGCTTTCGCGGCTCAATGGCTGGCCTATGCGCTCCCCTACCGACGCTTCGCCGTCACCCTCGCGGATGCCAACGCACGGCTCGGGGCCAATGCGGATTGCTACTCCTTCATTGCCGTGGACTCACACCACCTACTCTTTGCCGGTTTCTACCGGCGCACCAGATATCAAGATCTGGTTCATGCTGCCGTTCAACAAGCAGCAGATCGAGAGCTATCTAGAGCAAAATCTTGGCCAAGAGGACGGGGCCCGCGCGCTCGAGATGATCGGGGAGACATACAATCTCGAGGAGCTTTCGAGCCGCCCGATTCTCCTGAGTTTCTTCTCCGAGACGTTCCGGGCGTTGGAAGAACAGAAGCTTGCCGGGGCGGTGATCGACGTCGGCAAGCTTTACGAGACCTTTGTCGATCAGACCCTCGCGCGCGACGAACTGAAACACGTCATCCCCAAGCTGGAAAAGAGGCTGCTGCTCGCAGAACTCGCGTTGCACCTGCATTGTGCCGGGCTAAACGAAATCGCCAACAACGACCTGGATGGGTGGTTCACCAAGCTCATCGAGACCGAGCCGGCGTTGCGAAAGTTGCAGTGGAGCACGGGCAGTCAGGATGCCCTGACCAACTTCCAACTGTTTCTTCAGGACATACGCAACGCGACGCTATTGGTGCGACCGACCGAGACAGCTTTTCGCTTCGGTCACACGTCGGTGCGCGAATTCTTCCTGGCCGAGGCGCTGCATCGACATGTGCGGCAAGGTCGCCTCGAAAAACTTGGGCAGGCGCCGGTCACCCGCGAGACGCTCGATTTCTTGCTCTCACGGCAACGCAACAACGCGACAGAATCTGACGCGGATAGTTTTCGCGAGCAGCTTCCGTGTTTACTAGGACGCGGGAAACCCTTTGATCTGAGGCGGTTCGCAACCGACGCTATTTTTCTCGCGGACGGGGACCTGTCCTGGCCCGAGGTCGCGGACTTCTCCGACTTCGACCTCACTGGCGTTCGTTTTGCCGCGGCGGAGATTGGAGCGAGCGGCGCACCAACATTGCCAACGTCCGCAATTTGGCGCGCTGCGCGCCTGCACGGGGCCACCTTGGAGGGCTTCGCTCTCGATGGGCATGATTTTTCAGGTGCAGACGCCTCATCGAGCTTCTGGTTCGATTGCGATTTCGACGGCGCCATTACTGAGGACCTCGATCTCTCCGCTGCCGAACTACGACGCTGCAACGCCAGTGCACCCCTAGCAGCCTGTCGGACTGGGGATTGCGGTTGATCGCCGAGAATGGTTTTGGCAGGTCGGAGCAGCGTCGGGGCGTTGGGTCGGGCGCAGAAGGCGGTTGAAGGGCCGGATATCGCGTTTCCTGGGGCCTGTCGGCCGAGCCGGCGCACCTCAGCCTTGTCAAGCCGGGACGAGGGCGAATAGCCGCTTGATGTTCCAGGCCATAGTGACGAGGCTCCATTCGCCGCGTGCGCCGTTGAGGCCGCGCAGCGAAAATTGACGGAAGCCCAGCGCCGATTTGATGATCCCGAACACCGGCTCCGGGATCTGCTTGCGTGAGCCGCGTAAAGCGTCCGGCCTGCCGGCGTCTTCAGCCGATGCGCCATGGCCTCGACCGGCGTCGGATCTTCGGGCGCTTCCGGCGCCGCTTCGAAGCGCTCGGCCAACGGCGGATGATGCGGCTGACGGCCCATGGCGATCAGCGGTTGGATCCTCGCCTTCGCGCAAGCCGCGACATTCGCCGCGCTGAAATAGCCCGTGTCCGCCAGCAGGCACTCGGGCTTGCCCAGCTTATCGGGAAGAGCCCCGATCTTGTCCAGCATCGGTTCGAGTTGCTGCTTGTCGTTGGGCGCCTGGCTCACCGCGCTCGCCACCACCAGCAGGCTTCCCGCCGCAACCGCGGCCTGAGCGTTGTAGCATTGGTCGAAGCCGCCGCCGGCCACCGGCATAATGCGCGAGTTTTCATCGGTCAGGTTGATCTGGTCATTGGGACGCGGCCCCTCGACCGGAGGCTTGGGAGGCCTGCCGCCGGGCTTTTTCCCGCTCGCCTCGGCCTTCGCCTGCCGCGCCGCGAGCTTGGCTTCGTGCTCCGCCTGTTCGCGCGCATGGCGTTCCTTGGCCCGCGCCTCGATCTTCTTGCGCGCCTCGGCCAGCTTCCGCAAACGCTCCTCGCGCCGCGCCAGTTCGTCCGGGATCGACATGCCGTCGGGAATGTCCGCCGCGTCGGCCGCGTCGGCTTTGGCCATCAGATCGGCGACCTCGGCTTGCAATTGCGCCTCGATCTTGCCGGCGTGCTCATGCGACAACGCGCTGTGCCGGCTGGCGTTGGCGTGGATCTTCGTGCCGTCCAGCGCCACCGTCCCCATCTTCAGAACGCCCATCTCCCGCGCCAGCAGCAGCACTTGAACAAACAGAGCTTCGATCTCCTCAAGAAAGCGTCGCCTGAATGTCGCGATCGTGTCGTGGTCGGGATGATCGTTGGCCGCGATGAACCGGAACGCCACCGAGTTGTAAGTCGCACGCTCCAGCTTGCGGCTCGAAAACACGCCCGTCGCGTAGCCGTAAACCAGAATGCCCAGCAGAATGCGCGGATGATACGACGCCGACCCGGAACCGCGATAACTGCCGCTCATCGCGCGAAGAGAGCCCGTCGACAACCTCCACGACAAACCGCGCCAGATGTTTCTCCGGAAGCCATTCGGCAACCGAGGGAGGCAGCAAAAACCCCGTCTCGCGATCGATCGTGCGAAAATTGCTCATCGAAAAACGCCCGCCGCCCCTGCGCGAATCAGTGTTTGATTCTAGCGTAGTCGCAGGCGCGGCGCTAAGTCCGACAGGCTGCTAGGCGCACGCGAGCTTTTCACCGAGTCGAGTGGAAGGCTACGGCGCGCTCACGGATTGGCGCACGCGCCCTTGTTTCCATGCTCCAAAGGCGGCCTATGAAAGAAACCAGTTCGCCAAGTCCCTCGAAGTCATCGCTATCGACGGTCGCGTTGCGCTTGCCGCCCTGAATTACGACAACACGATCCGCGTATCGGATGCTGGGACCGGCGGATTGCTGCGCATCCACGGGGGCCATCCGAGCGAGAGTAAGCGCGTGGTGGCGCTGAGCCTTATTGGTCGCTCCGCTCTCGCGTTTGGGGCTTCGGAGAATGCGATTCGTATCGTCGATCCCGATACAGGCGAGACGCTGCGAGAGCTCCGGGGTCACTCCGGCTACGTCCTGGACCTCGCCAAGCTGGCCCTAGACGGTCGAGACGTGCTTGCCTCTGCCTCTTGGAATGACTCAATCCGAATCTGGGATCCGCAAACGGGCGCAATCCTGCTTGTTCTCGGAGGGGTGCAGGTATCAAGCAACCCTGGCCTCGCTGTTCTGACGATCGGTGGCAGACCGGAGCGCGCCAGCGGCTCCAGGGGCCGCACAATGGACGTGGTCGATCGTGTCCGGGGGAAGACGCCATCTGGCGAGCCTCGCTCAGCCTTTGGCGGCATGTTACTTGAATGAGATTATAGCATACGATGTGAAGTTGGGTGAGGAACTGCGTAAGATTAAATTGGAGGACATGACGATTGGTGCCCCTTCGGTAGCTGCGATATGCTTTCAAGGACGTGACACTCTTGCCTGCTTTAGCTCCAGCTCCCGGAGCGACGCGATCAGAATATTTAACCCAGAAACCGGAAAGGTGCTGCAAACGCAAACCTTGGAAGGACAGATAGGACATGTTGAGAGCCTCGTGAAAGCCTCGCGATGTCCTCGCCTTGGGCTCGTGGGACAACACCATCCGAATCTGCCACCCTTCAATGGGGAGGGTAGTGCGAATCCTCGACGCCCGGGCGGGCGTTCGCAGCCTCGTACCGGTCAACTTTAACGGTTGTTCCGCGCTGTTCTCTGCTTCGTGGGACAGCGTTGTCCGGCTTTGGGATCTCCAAACTGGTAGGACTCTCCGAGTCCTCGGAAGCCAACCGACGTCGCCAAGGGGGCTAACGACCCTCTCGCTCGACGGTCACGCGGCCTTCGCAACCGGAGGTAATGACGGAACATACGGACCCGGAAACTTACGAAATGCTGCAAGCGATCGAGGGGCATTTCGGGCCAATCTTCGACCTAGTGACGGTGCCATTTGACGGCAAACCCGCGCTTGCCGGCATCTCTTCCGGGAGCGTGGTCCGGATTTGCGACCCCAGCACCGGCAAAACTGTCGGAATCGTGGCCGGTCGTCCCGCCGCCACGCCCACAGCTCTCGCGGGCCTGACCTTGGGTGGCGCAGCCGCTCTTGCTTTGGGCTATGACGATAACAGCATCGGAATCTGGGATGTCCAGACCAGCGAACTATTGCGAGATCTACAGCCCCGCCTCCAAAGACTTCCCCCGACCAAGGGTGACGAGCCTCGCCGCCATAGTGGGCATCGACGGGCGAGTTGCCCTCGCGTCGCACACTTGGCACCAGGGGCTGCAAATTCTTGACTTGGAAAGTGGAAAAATTCTCCAGGGCCTTGCGCGTTACGCGCCAGCGACCAGCTTTGCCCCGCTGACCTTCAACGGCGCTGCGACATTTGCACTGAGCACTAACGACGGAACCGAGCTTGGTCGTTTTGACCTGTCGCTTGGCGGCGTTCAGCTCACTAAGCAGAAATTCGTGGCATGGCCAACGGATCGGCGATGCGCTCGCGGTTGAGATCGATGAAGGCGTCATGCATGGCTTGGTCGAGCGCGGCGATGTCTGTGAAGGTCCGGTGGGCGAGTGAAAACCTATCCGTTGGTTAGCCAAACGGAATCTGCTTAGAGGGCTTGAGCCCGGGGGTCTTCTCGGCACCACCGGGCGAACTTGGATGTCGATTAACTCGGCTTCAGTCGCGGCGCTGAGCGCAAAGCGCGGCATCGTTCGCCTGCGCCAGTTCGCACTTAATCAGAACTACGCGGGCTCGTTCGTGGAGACGGAGCGAGAGGCTGCAACGGGGACATTGCTGCAGGCGAAAGTCGGCCCCAACGCTTGGCGCGACTTCGTGGCGGGTGGGCACGATCCGCATGGGCGAGCGTGCGTGCGGCCGATCGAGGACTTAGCCATGTGATAAGACCCGCTGGTCTCAGTGTTTTTGTGGCTTATCGCTCTCAAGGTTGGTAGTGCCCAAATCCGTCCGCCTTTCCCGCGTGATCCGCTCCGCCTCAGCGCCCCGCCAGGCGGCGATCTTCGCGTGGTCGCCCGACAGCAGCACGTCGGGGATCGTTCTGCCCTCCCATTCGCGGGGCCGGGTAAAGTGGGGATATTCGAGCAGGCCCTGCTCGAAACTCTCGTCCTCGCCGGAAGCCTCCTTGCCCATCACGCCGGGGATGAGCCGCACGCAGGCGTCGAGGATCGCGAGCGCGGCGATCTCGCCGCCCGAGAGCACGTAATCGCCGATCGAAACTTCCATCAATCCGCGCGCCTCGATGACCCGCTCGTCGACGCCCTCGAAGCGGGGGCACAGGATGACGAGTCCCGGCCCCGCCGCCCATTCGCGCGCAAGGGCCTGGCTGAACGGTTTTCCGCGCGGGCTCATGACGAGGCGGGGCCGCGGATCGTCCGGAGCGAGCGCGGCGTCGAGGCTCGCCGCGACGACATCGGCCCGCATCACCATCCCCGGTCCGCCGCCGGCCGGCGTGTCGTCGACCGCCCGGTGCCGGCCGAGCCCGTGCTCGCGGATGTCGCGCGCCTCGAGCGACCACAGGCCCCGTGTCAGCGCCTCGCCGGCCAGCGATTGGCCGAGCGGCCCGGGGAACATCGACGGAAACAGGGTGAGGATGGTCGCGCGAAACATGAGGCACGCATAGCGCGCATGCCCGCCCGCTGTCATTTCCTACGGCGGCGCCGGCAGGTCGCCGGGTCCGGGTACGTCTCACTCCACGCTCGGCGGACGCCCCTCATTGTCGGCACCCCACAACTCGACCCAGTCGCGGACAGCCTCGTGCGCGACTTCGTCTCCGCGATCGAGGGCGGCTATCGCCGCCCGCGTCGCCTCGATCTGCCATGCGTTGACAGCAAGATATTTTGCAAGCGCCTCGAGCCGCGCTTCGTCGCTCTCGTCCATGGGGGCGGGCCCGCGCCGCAAACGCCTCACACCTGCAGGATCGAATTGAAGTCGTAATTCTGCCCCGGCGGATTCTGGCCGATTCGCAGCGTCTTCTCGTCGGGGAAGAAATTGGGCGGCACTGGCAGATTGTAGGGGGCGGGGACGCCCTGGAAGACGCGTCCCGCGAGATCGTATTTCGAGCCGTGGCAGGGGCAGAAAAAACCGCCCGGCCAGTCCGGCGCCGGATCGGTCGGGTCGGGCTTGGGGTCGAACAGCGGCACGCAGCCGAGGTGGGTGCAGATGCCGACCAGCACCAGGAATTCCGGCTTGAGCGAGCGGTGCCAGTTCTTGGCGTATTCCGGCTGCTGCCAGTTGTCGGAATCGGGGTCGCGCAGCTGCGACAGAAGCTTCGGGTCCTGCAGCTCTTTCAGCGACTCCGACGTGCGGCGGACGATGAACACCGGCCGCGCGGCCCACAGGGTCACGACCCGCTGCCCCGGCTGGATCTGGCTGACGTCGATGTCGACCGGGCCCGCCGCCGCGATCGTCGCCGCATCCGGGTTCATCTGGTCGATGAACGGCCACAGAGTCAGCGCCGCGCCGACCGCCGCGACGGAGCCCGTGACGAGAAAGAGAAAGTCGCGTCGCGGCGGCGGCGCAACCGGCGAGGCTTCGTCAGAAGGTTCAGAAGGGGCGTGCGTCATCGGATTCATGCTCGATCGTTGAGGGTCGGCCGGAGAAGCTGCGCTCGCGCGGCGCAATTCCATGGCGGGTTCGCGGTCATCATACTGCAGCAAACAAACGGGAGCATCAATACGCGCGCCGCGCCATGAGCGAAGCGAAATTAGCCGAACATCACAGCAAAGCCGCCGAGCGCCACGGCCATGCCCAGCATCATCATGAAGAAGCCGCCAAGGCCCACGAAGAAGGCGATCACGCCAAGGGCCATCATCACGCGCATATCGCGCCCGGCCACCACCTTCAGGCTGAGCATCACCAGGAGGAAGCGGCGAGGCACAGCGCCGAGCATCACGCGGAACACGCGGACTGACATCGAGGCTTGAGAAGGAGCCGCCCCGCGATCCGCGCGGGCGGCGTTCAGGCCTCCGTCTCGCGCGGCGGCTCGATCACGATCCGCCCGACCTCGAAGTCGACGACCGGAGCGACGTCTTTGGTGAAGGGCAGGAGAAGCGTCTCGTCCCCGCCGTCCGGCGCGATTTCGAGGATGTCGCCCGCGCCATAATTCATGAGCGAGGCGACGCGTCCAAGACGCGCGCCCTCGCGGGTCACCGCCTCGAGGCCGATAAGATCGTCGTAGTAGAATTCGTCGGCGTTCGGCGGCGGCAGCTGGTCCCGGCGGGCGAAGATCTCGACCCCGGTCAGCGCCGCGGCGGCCTCGCGCGTGTCGACCCCCCTCACCTTGGCGGCCAGCATGTCGTCCTTCAGCAGCCGCAGACGCTCGAAGGCGAAGGCGCGCGAACGCCTGGCGTCGGTCAGCGACCCATAGGCGCCGATCGCTTTAGCTTCGCCGGTGAAGGATTTGACGTCGATCTCGCCGTGCACGCCCTGCGGCGCGCCGAACGCGCCAACGAGGACGAGGCGGCCCGGCCCGCGCAACGGTCACACGGGTCAGGCGGCGGTTGCGGCGGCCTTGGCGGCGGCGGCAGCGCGTTCCTGCGCCTTCTTCTTCGGCTTCGCCTTCTCGGGGTTGATGCGGGCTTCGCGCTTGGCGAGGCCGAGGCCGTCGAGCAGGCGCAGCACACGGTCGGTCGGCTGCGCGCCCTTGGCGAGCCACGCCTTCGCCTTCTCCTGGTCGAGCACCAGTCGAGCCGCGTCGTCCTTGGCCTTCAAGGGATCGAACGTGCCGATCTTCTCGACGAAGCGGCCGTCGCGCGGCATGCGCGCGTCGGCGACGACGATGCGGTAGAACGGGCGCTTCTTCGCGCCCCCTCGCGACATGCGGATCTTCAGGGACATTCAGCTTTTTCCTTTCGGTGGACTTGAGTGTGGGTTGAAGACAGGCTTCGCGCGGAGGGATGGTGATAGATGCCGCAATCCGAACCGCGGAAATGGACGACGCTTTCGAATGTCGCGCCGAGCCTTTCGGCGACGCGGATCGACGGCGTGTTATCGACGTTGACGAGACTGATCGCGCTGTCCCAGCCGAGCGTCTCGTAGGCGAAGGCCCCGGCGCGCCGCCCCGCCTCCTCGGCGAGGCCGCGTCCGCGCATTTCGGGCATCAGCGTCCGGCTGACTTCGCCCCCGGGGTGCGCCTCGGGAAAATAGAGGCCGGACCAGCCGGCGAAAGCGCCCGAGGCCTTGTCCTCCAACACCCAAATCCCGTAGCCGCGCAAGACCCAATGCCCCAGATAGAACGCCATTCGTCGCCACGCGTCGGCGCGAGTGTGCACGCCGCCGATGTAACGCGCATCCTCCTCGCTGGCGTAGATCGCCGCGAACGGTTGGAAGTCCGATTCGCGCCACCGGCGCAGGATGAGCCGCTCGCTTTCGAGGACGGGAATCACTTCTTCTTGCCGAACGGGAAGCCCCCGCCGAGGCCCGGCAGCTTGCCGCCGCCGAGGCCGGGGAACTGCGGCGGCAGGTTGAAGGCGCCGGGCGGCGGGGCGGCGGGAATGCCGGGCGCACCCCGCGGGGGACCGAGCGGACCGCCGCCGCCAATCTGCCTCTGCATGGCCTCGATCTGCTCGGGCGTGGGTATCGGCATGCCGCCGCCGAGACCCATCATCTGGCCGAGCTTGCCCATCATGCCGCGCTTGCCGCCGGCGGCGCCGCCCATCATCTTCATCATATCGGCCATCTGCCGATGCTGCTTCAGGAGCCGGTTGACCTGCTCGACGTTGACGCCGGACCCAGCCGCGATGCGCTTCTTGCGCGAGGCTTTCAGAATGTCGGGGTTGCGACGCTCCTGCGGGGTCATCGAGGAGATGATCGCCCGCTGGCGCTTGACGAACTTGTCGTCGAGATTGGCGGCGTTGAGCTGATCCTTGATCTTGGCGACGCCGGGCAGCATGCCCATGATTCCGCCCATGCCGCCGAGCTTCTCGATTTGGGCGAGCTGCTCGGAGAGATCGTTCAGGTCGAACACGCCCTTGCGCATCTTCTCGGCCATCTTGGCCGCCTGCGCGGCGTCGATCGTCTGCGCCGCCTTCTCGACCAGGCTCACGATGTCGCCCATGCCGAGGATGCGGTCGGCGAGGCGGGCGGGGTGGAAATCCTCGATCGCGTCCATCTTCTCGCCGACGCCGAGCAGCTTGATCGGTTTGCCGGTGACCGCACGCACCGAGAGGGCCGCGCCGCCGCGCGCGTCGCCGTCCATGCGGGTGAGCACGATCCCGGTTAGGCCGACCCGCTCGTTGAAGTTCTTCGCCAGATTGACCGCGTCCTGGCCGGTCAGCGCGTCTGCCACCAGCAGCACTTCGTGCGGCCGCGCGGCGTCGCGGATGTCCGCCATCTCCTGCATCAGCGGCTCGTCGATATGGGTGCGCCCCGCGGTGTCGAGAAGCACGACGTCGTAGCCCTGCAGCCGCGCGGCCTGCTCGGCGCGCCGCGCTATGTCGACCGGGTCCTGGCCCGGAACGATCGGCAGGGTGTCGACGCCGACCTGCTCGCCGAGCACGGCGAGCTGCTCCTGCGCCGCCGGGCGCTTCACGTCGAGCGAGGCCATCAGCACCTTGCGCTTGTCGCGCTCGGCGAGGCGCTTGGCGATCTTGGCGGCGGTCGTCGTCTTGCCCGCGCCCTGCAGGCCGATCAGCATGATCGCGACCGGCGGCGGGGCGTTGAGGTCGATCGCCTGGGAATCGCCGCCGAGCGTCTCGACCAGCGAGTCGTGCACGATCTTGACCACCATCTGGCCGGGCTTGACCGACTTGATGACCGACGCGCCGACCGCCTTGGTGCGGGTCCGGTCGACGAACGAGCGCACGACCTCAAGCGCGACGTCGGCCTCGAGCAGCGCGCGGCGCACCTCGCGCATCGCCGCGTTGACGTCGTCCTCGGAGAGGGCGCCGCGGCCGGTCAGCTTGTCCAATATGCCGGAGAGCTTTTCGGAAAGGCTCTCGAACATGAGTTACTCCTTGGTAGCGAGTAGCGAATAGGGAGTGGCTGGCCCGGCCCTATCTATTCGCTATTTGCCATTCGCCAATCCCTGAATCCAGCCAACGCCAATGGCGCCCGGGGGCGCGACGCGCTGCCGGGCGGGGACCGCTGGCCTCGAGGGGACAGTCGGCTTGATCGACGAGGCCGAAAACCTGACGAAGGCGGGGTTCTTACGCGGGCGGGGCGGGGATGTCAAATGGGCCGCGGGCGCCGCCTCGTCGAGCCGCCGCCCGCCGCTCTCCCCGGTCCTCACACCGCCGCGGCCTGCGGTTCGCTGACGCGCGGCTTCGCAAATTCGGGCGCGGTCGCCGCGGTTGCTCGCCCGCTTCGCGCGATGGATCGGTACCAATGCGGCACAGTCGACCCGAACACCGCCCCGATCCCCGCATTCAACAATACGGGCAACCAAAGCCGCGGGATTGGCGCGCCAGCGTAAAGCGCTACGCGGTCGGACGCGAGCCACAATACGACCAGATAGCCGGCTAAGCCCATCAACGCGGCGATCCCTGCGCCCTCCGCCCATCGCTGCCACCGCGGTTCCTCGTTCGCGTCGAACTTGTTGTCGCAGCCGAAGGCGAGGGCGAAGGCGAGAACCGAAGACGACAGAAGCCATTTGCATTGCGACACAAACGGCAGCACAAACGGCAGGACGGGGAAACTGTCCAGCATGTAATGCGTGCGATAGACGTAGAACGCATAAGACACCGGGAGGGAAACCGACAGCGCGATGACGGCCGAAAGCAGATAGCTGAGGTACGGCCGCTAGCGGGTCGCCCGAATGTCAGCGAAGCCCCAGATCTCCTTCGGCAGCAGCGCGAATACCGCCGCGATGCAGTCGTTGACCGAGACCAGGATGCCGATCGCGATCGCCTTGCCGAGCGGCAGCTGATTGGACGTGAGCAACGCCGACGAGACCAGCATCCCCGCAATGAACAGGACGACGACGCTGATCATGTCCGCCGCAAGCAGATTGACGGGCACCGCAATCGGCGTCGCCCGTTCGAGCTTAAATCCGATCTGGTTCAGCCGATCGATAATTTTGCCCTCGCCGCGTGAAGTGTAAAGCAGGATGCGCGCCAGCGTGAGCCGCAGCTTTTCATAAGTTTCCAAATTCAGCGTACGAAATTTCTGCACCGAATCGGAGACGTCGTCGACCTCCTGCGGCGTCAATTTACCGGTCAGCGCCAGGAGCACACTGTGTGAAATAGGTGGCCATATCCTTCTCGAACGCTGCTATGTCATCCGGATAGTCGTCGGCGAAGCGCTCGCGGCCCTTGAGACTGTCGACTGCGACGTAGACGGCAAGGTTCCGCGTAAGGCGAAAGCGCATCTGATCGGCGTCAGGATCAGTGCGCAATTCGCGCATGAGCTCATCCGGCAGATGAGCCGCTTTCCGGATGTAATCGTTTATCGCCGCAGTCGCCTCCGGCGGAAACGAAAACGCGCTCTCCATCTGGCGGGCCCACAATTGGGCGCAGAAGGGGATAGAGCCCATTCCATGGAAAAATCGCAGGATGCTGGAATCAAGTCTCGCAACACTGGGAAGCTCGGGAGCAGCGTCGTCAACATCAGCGCCGCCACGAGGGCCGCGTCGAGATTGGAGACGTCCGCGAACTCGTGCGCCGCATCGCCCATACGTAGCATGTTGACCAAAGACGAATTTTGCCGAATGGCGCACGCAAGCAGCTTGAAGACGGGGATAGACGAGAGAATATATGCACCGCCGCTCAGCCAATACTGAACGCGGCTCGTCTGGGACCTGACGGTCCTCGGTGTATTGAAGCGGTTGCTTGAATAGAGCGACCAGCAGGAGTGCGATCACATAACTGGTGTCGATCGAAAACGGCGTAAGCGCTGTCGTCAGGGCGGTTCCCCATCATCAGGTTGACGGGCCGCGAAATTCCCCTCCGCGAAGAATCGGCTTATAGGACCTGCTTCGTTCTCCGCTTTCTCCTCGCGGCTTGGCCCAGCGGGGGCGAGACTGGAAAAGGCGTCCCCGCCTCCGGCTAACACTTACCAAACGGTTAGTTGTCTGCTGTGACCTGGCTCACAGCTAAAATGCAACGCCACCATGGAGTTTATCAATCGTCAACGCCGGCGCCGAGCAACGTCACGCTCCGTCTGGGCGTTTCGGCACGACAACGCCGAGCGCACCCGGACGAATACGGTAGTGAAGCGGCGTATCCATAATGCAGACTTCGCCATCGGCGGACGCGTTGACCCGCGGGGTTCCGGGCTCGACCCAGATCTCCTTGCCCCTCGAAGGCGTTCAGCTCCTGATCGGTCTCGCGCCCGAGTAGAAGTCCTCAGAGCGACGAGCAAAATGTCTCGGCGCCGGGACTTCGGCGCCGTGCAGACCCATAGCCGGCCGGAGTCCAGCCTGGACCGCGTCCCCATTTCCAGGCCCGAAATTTCGTAACGGTTGTTGCCAACGAAAAAGAAGGGCGTGACGCGTTCCAACGCTTCCGCCTCGTCCATATGCACCTTCACGCGAAGGCAAAAATAGCGCCGAAAGACCGATG
>CAVYIZ010000068.1:0-10172 GCA_963768555.1 uncultured Alphaproteobacteria bacterium | reverse complement strand
CCCGAATTATCGACCTGCTATGGGACCTGTTATCGACCTGTTATTTTCCTGTTCCGCCTGCACCGCGAACTCGCTCAACATCCGGGAATCAGAGGGTTTTTTGGCGATTCCGATGCGTAGGCGAAAATCCGATTCCTCCTGTTTTCGGCGATTATCAGGGGAATCTGCCTCGTTTCGGCCGCATGGCGGCCGCCTGTGAGGCCCGCGTCCAGTCCGTCAGGGTGACCTCGTCGCCGAGCCAAAGCGTCTCGCCGGGCCGGAGCCCGGCCGCCTCGAGGCAAGCCTCCGGCTCGCCGCCGAACAGGTCTTTGACGAAGACGGGCAGCCCGCGGGGCAGCAGGAGGTTCACCGCCCGGCAGAGGTGGAAGGCGTCGTAGCCGATCTTGAGGAACATTGTGTAGACGATCGGCCCGCCGATGACGGCGATCGTCCCGGCGCCGACCCCGAGCGCGGCGCAGGCCTCCTCGAACGGGGCGCCTACCGGGTTCCAGAGCAGCGCGTGGACGTTGTTCGGATGGCGCGCCAGCGCTTCGATCGCGCGCGTCAGGATCAGACGCCGACGCCTCAGCGTGTTTGGCTGGAACTCCTGCGAATGGCGGCCGTGCACGATCGCCTCGACATGGTCGAGCGCCGCCTCGAAGTAGCGCTTGTCGGCGTCATGTTCGAGCGAAGGGGGCATCACGCCGTTCGCGTCGGCGATCATGCCGTCGGCCGAGGCGATGACGTAGCCTTCGATGCAGTACGGCCCTGTCATATGCGGCCGGCTACTCGGAGGTGTCGGCGTTGACCAGCGCCAGGAACTCGGCGCGGGTCGCCGGCTGGTCGCGGAACGCGCCGAGCATGCGGCTCGTGACAAGGTCGGCGCCGCGCTTGTGGATGCCGCGGCTGATCATGCAATGGTGCGCCGCCTTGACGACCACGGCGACCCCGCGCGGGTTCAGCACCTCCTCGATGGTGTTGGCGATCTGCGCCGTCAGGCGCTCCTGGATCTGCAGGCGTTTGGAGAAGATTTCGACCACGCGGGCGAGCTTCGAGATCCCGACGACCCTGCGGTCAGGAAGGTAGCCGACCCACACCCGGCCGATGATCGGCGCGATGTGATGCTCGCAATGGCTCTCGAACGTGACGCCGCGCAGCACGATCATCTCGTCGTAGCCCTCGACTTCGGAGAAGGTCTTGCGCAGCACCTGCGCCGGATCCTCGTCGTAGCCGCAAAAATACTCGCCGAACGCCCTGACCAGCCGGTGCGGCGTTTCGCGCAGGCCGTCGCGGTCGGGGTCTTCGCCGATCCATCTGATGACCGTGCGGAACGCCTCCTCGGCCGCGGCGTTGCTGACCGCCTTGACGCCGCCATCGGACGCCTCGGGGCTGATGGTTTCGAGCTTGCGCGCCATATCGTCATTCCTTCCGGCCGTCCGCTCGTCGCGAACAGCATATCTTGTTGAACTCTAACCGCCGTCGGCTCACTTCTCAAAGGACCTGTCGTCGACGCCAGGTCCGCGCATGGGCGCCGCGCCGTCAGCTGGCGTTGCTCGCGCGAGCCCTCGACCTCGCGGATTTCGAAAGGTTGTCAAGCCGTCCCAATCAGGCCTCGAGACGGCGACAGCGCCTTTGAGCGGAAGCCTGAGCCAGGCAGGGCGCGATTCCGCCCCATTCATGTCCGCAAGTTCCTTCGCCAAGCCCGTTTATCGCGGACGCTCATACGCTCTTCGCAAGAGAATGGACATGTCGATTCCCTCCGGATAACAGCCGGCCGACAGCAAGGCCGGACGGACCGACATGGACAAATGGCGCCAAGGCGGGCTTACCGTCCGCGCGGCGGTTGTTGAAGATCTCGACGCGATCGCGAAGATCGAACGCAATTCGTTTCCCGATGATCAGGTCCCGCGGCGGTCGATCAGCTATTTCCTGCGGGCTCCGCACATGCCGGTGGTCGCCGCCGCCATCGACGGCGAGCTCGCGGGCTACGCGCTCCTATCGCTGCGCACCCGTTCGCAAGCGGTTCGCATCTATTCGATCGCGGTCGACGCGCGCTTCGCGCGCCGCGGCGTCGGTCTGGCGTTGCTGCAGGCTTGCGAGAAATACGCGCGCCTGCACAAGAAATCTCAGCTGACTCTCGAAGTGCGCTACGACAACGCCCCCGCCATCGCGTTGTACGAGAAATCGGGCTTCCGCCAATTCGGCGAACATGAGGATTACTACGCAGACGGGGCGACCGCGCTGCGCTACAGAAAAGTCCTCAGTCCCGGCGCAGCGGATCCCGATCGGAACCCGCCTCGGCGCCCGACTTCTCCGCGGAAGCGACGTCGGATCTGACGGGCGCGACGGCCGGGTTGCTTTGTATGGGCAAGCCGCCTACAAGCGCTGCTTTTGCTGGGACGCTCTATGCCATATTCGTTGCCTGCCCACCTTAAGAGTCTCGAAGCCAAATCAATCTACATAATACGCGAGGTTGTTGCAGAAATGCGCAACCCCGTCATGCTGTACTCGATCGGAAAAAACTCCAGCGTCATGTTGCATGTGGCGATGAAGGCCTTCCAGCCGGCCAAGCCGCCGTTTCCGCTGCTGCACGTGGACACGACCTGGAAATTTCGCGAGATGATCGCGTTCCGCGACGAGACCGCGCGTCGGCTCGACCTCGAGCTCATCGTGCACGTGAACCAGGACGGTCTGCGACGCGGAATATCGCCGATCGCCTCGGGCTCTCAGATCCACACCCATGTGATGAAGACGGAGGCGCTTCGCCAGGCGCTGGAGAAGGGGCGCTACGACGCGGCCTTCGGCGGGGCGCGCCGCGACGAGGAAAAGAGCCGTGCCAAGGAGCGCATCTTTTCGCACCGGTCGGCCGCGCACGCCTGGGACCCGCGCAATCAGCGCCCGGAGCTGTGGCGGCTGTTCAATACGCGCGTTCGGGACGGCGAGTCGATGCGGGTCTTCCCGCTGTCAAATTGGACCGAACTCGATGTGTGGGAGTACATCAGGGCTGAGAATATTCCGGTCGTGCCGCTCTATTTTTCCAAGCCTCGACCGGTGGTCAAACGCTCCGGCGCGCTCATCATGGTCGATGACAACCGCCTGCCTCTCGAGCTGGGCGAGGAGCCTCGGATGGCGCACGTGCGGTTCCGTACGCTCGGCTGCTATCCTCTGACCGGCGCCATCGAATCCGACGCCGACACGCTCGACGGCATCATCGCGGAAATGCGCGCCGCCACCAAGTCCGAACGACAGGGGCGCCTGATCGACGCCGACGAAGCCGGGTCGATGGAAAAGAAGAAGCGGGAAGGATACTTCTGATGAACGAGGCTGTCAGAACCGCCGCCCTTCCTACCCTGCGGCTCTTGACCTGCGGTTCGGTGGACGACGGCAAGTCGACGCTCATCGGCCGGCTTCTGTACGAAAAGAAGCTGATCTTCGACGACCAGCTTGCCGCGCTCGAGCGCGACTCGAAGAAATTCGGCACCACCGAGGACGACATCGATTTCGCTTTGCTCGTGGACGGCCTCGAAGCCGAACGGGAACAGGGCATTACCATCGACGTCGCCTATCGCTATTTCGCGACGTCTATGCGCTCGTTCATCGTCGCCGATGCTCCCGGCCACGAGCAGTACACCCGCAACATGGCGACCGGCGCGTCCAACTCCGACCTCGCGATCGTGCTGGTCGACGCCCGCAAGGGCCTGCTGACCCAAACCCATCGCCATTCGATCATCGCCTCGCTGCTCGGGGTGCGGCACGTCGTGCTGGCGGTCAACAAGATTGATCTGGTCGGCTACGACGAGAAGATCTTCCGCGACATCGTCATCGGGTACCGCAAGTTCGCGGGGCCGCTCGGCTTCAGCACGCTGTTCGCCATCCCGATCTCGGCCCGCTACGGCGACAACGTCTCGTCGAAGAGCCCGCACACGGTCTGGTTCGAAGGAACGCACCTGCTCGACTATCTCGAGCAGATCGAGGTCGACGAAGACCGGCGCGCCGCGCCGTTCCGCCTCCCCGTGCAATGGGTCAACCGCCCGCATCTCGATTTTCGGGGAATTGCCGGCACAATTCCGAGCGGCGGCATCCGGAAGGGCGAGTCGATCGTCGTCGCGGGCTCCGGCCGCCGCAGCACGGTGGCGAGGATCTTCGTCGCGGATCAGGAGGTCGAGAGCGCGGAAGCGGGCGATGCCGTGACGCTGACGCTCGCCGACGAGCTCGATGTCGCGCGCGGCGACGTTCTCGCGCATCCCGACAGCCGGCCCGAGGTCGCCGACCAGTTCACCGCCCATGTCCTTTGGATGAGCGCGGATCCCATGTTGCCGGGGCGCTCCTATCTGATGAAGATCGGCGCGCGCACGACGCCGGCGTCGATCACCGAGCTCAAACACCGCATCGACGTCAACAATTTCGACAAGCTCGCGGCGAAGCGGCTCGACCTCAATGAAGTCGGCTTCTGCAACCTCGCGACGACGATGCCGATCGCCTACGACGCCTACGCCGAGAATCGCGAAACCGGCGCCTTCATCCTCATCGACCGCCAGACCAACGAAACCTCGGCGGCGGGCATGATCGCCCACGGCCTGAGACGCGCCACCAACGTCCACCGGCATGGCCTCACGGTGACGCGCGAGGCGCATGCGAATCAGAAGCACCAGCGGCCCGCGGTCCTGTGGTTCACCGGCCTGTCCGGCGCCGGCAAATCGACGATCGCCAATCTGGTCGAGACGAAGCTGCACCAACGCGGCGCGCATACTGCGCTGCTCGACGGCGACAACGTCCGCCACGGCCTCAACAAGGATCTCGGCTTCACTGCGGCCGACCGGGTGGAGAACATCCGCCGCGTCGGCGAGGTGGCGAAGCTGATGACCGACGTCGGGCTGATCGTGCTCTGCTCGTTCATCTCGCCGTTCCGCGCCGAGCGGCGGCTGGTGCGCGACCTCGCCGCCGAGGGCGAGTTCGTCGAGATTTTTGTCGAGGCGCCGCTGGAGACCGTCATCGAGCGCGATCCGAAGGGCCTGTACAAGCGCGCGCTCGCCGGCGAGATCAAGAATTTCACCGGGGTCGACCAGGCTTACGAGACGCCGGAGAACCCCGAGATGGTTCTCTACTCGGCGCGCGAGAGCGCCGAGGCCCTGGCCGACCGGGTGATCGACGAACTCGAGCGGCGCGGGCATATCGCGCGGCTGTAGCGCGCCATGCGGCGAGGTTGAACCGCCTGCAAGAGCGCAAATCCCTCTCCTGCGGGGCCAAGAATTTTGGTTTTCAAAACCAATTCCGAACGCGTCCGGGTACCGGAAACAGGCCCATGCAACCGTGAAACTTCCTTTCGTTTCCTTTCATTTCCTTTTCCGAAATCAGGCTTTTCAATGCGTTGCATCGAAACTGCACGACCCCCCTCCCCCGTCTCTTTACCCGCGCCCGAGGCCGCGTCCCCGAAGGGGCTGAACGGAACAAAACGTAGTACAAATTTTTTTATGGGAATAGATTACTCGGGCCGGGACGCCGACGATCGTGTTCAAGCCCTTGGCGGCACACAAAAAAATCTACGGGCGACGCCCCCGGGCGATCCGCATTTTCCGGCTTTTTCCGGGTCGCGGTAGGGACGGTGATTACTCACCGCCCCCGCGGTCGGGTGGGATCAAGGCGCGGACCGGGCTTCGAATGATGCCGACGTTTCCTTGGTCCCCCCTATCATTCCGTACGGCGGGTTTTCCCCAGTACGGTTGAAAGGCCGGCTTTCGGGCGATGGCCTTCCCGATCCGTCCGTCAGTTTAAGTCTGCTCCCGACATACGCAGACGTCCGTTCGGTTTGCCTTCGTCCTTCGTGCATCGCGACATGCCTGCGATAGTCCCACCGCCATGGAGGATGGGTCGTCCTCCGCCGCCAGGGGTCCTCGCTCGGGTTCGGGTTATGCTGTCCCGATCCGTCTTCACTTAATCGACCCCATGCGCCCCACTCGCAGGCACATCGCGACTTCGCCGCTTGGCGGCTTATACGCAATGCCTTCGCTGTGCGGGAGCGCCTAGGCGACCCACGAGTGGTTCCGAGCTTTCGCTGTCCATTCTTTCCCGACATGCCGCCCTCTATGACCCCGGGGAGTTTCGTCATCGTCATGGTCCAGTTCTCCGATGCCGAACATGGCCTTCGCCAGGATCTGAACAGCTCGGCACTCCCATAATTCCTGCAATCCGTTTCGCGCAGGGCACGTCTTTCGGGGCTTCCCGATTCACTTCCGCTACGGCCTGTCGGTTTGCTCGCCCTCCTGTGACGGATCAGACCAGGTCTCCCCAGCCCCAGAGGACTTTTACTTCCAGGCTTCCGGCAGGTCGGTCGCCCTTCCTGCCGCTGGATATGACTACAACAGTGGCCTGAACTCCTTCTGTTGGCGGGACTCTCACCCGCTAGAATGGCAGCTAGCTTCGCTGCACCAGATCCCGGCGTGCGGCTTTCCCGCACCGGGCTCCTGCCGAAGGTCGGACGTGACCGGGGTTGGGGCCTTCAGTGCCGGCCCGTACTCGATCCGTGCAAGAGCAGCGCCTTTGAGGCATGCGGGTTCCGGTACTGTGCCCGGAGCATGCCGCCCCACCCTCGCTTCCTTCGGCCGCGCCCCTTCCCTCCACGCCCTCCGCCGCCGCTCATCACAGCCTTGTTCGGGCGCTTCATCGGTACTACGAGCGCGTCCAACTCCTCATCCGTTCCCTGACGGATTGCCCACTAACGAATTCGTGGCATGGCCAACGGATCGGCGATGCGCTCGCGGTTGAGATCGATGAAGGCGTCATGCATGGCTTGGTCGAGCGCGGCGATGTCTGTGAAGGTCCGGTGGGCGAGTGAAAACCTATCCGTTGGTTAGCCAGACGGAATTGCTAGGGTTCCCACCACGGCCCGGGATCGCCAGCGCGACTGCGGGCCGGATAAGGTCTCCCAGGTTCCGACGGCTTCCTTTCGTGCGTGATGAGGTCTTCGACCACGGCAGAGCGTCAGCGCCTCGCAAAACGGCGCCGCACATATTGCCTTCGGCTGTGTCAACGGACTCGGCCTCTGCGAGATTAGCACTTTCGCGGCTCAATAGCCCACCCCACACGATTGCTGTGTACGCTTCGCGGCGGTCGTCGCCTTCCGCCCCGCAACACTCGCTACCGAGCGCCCGCTACGGCTTACTCGGGCCGGACTTGCACCGGCTGGACGCCGCCAGCTTCGCCTGGCGCACTGACAGTTGCTTTATTTCATCGCATCGCCCGCTTTGTCGTCCCGATCTGCCGCATCACGTGACGCAGTGCGGCAAGCCGCGTTCCGGCCGAGGGTTAGAGGATTAGGGACCCGCCCTGCAGCCTCGCAAATTCGTCGCTTTACCAAGCGGATGTGGGAAAATATGTTGACGGCCGTCTGCAACCGTTCTGGTTGTGTTGACGCTATTGTTGCTTGTCCGCCTCTGCTGACGAACCGGAGTGGGCGCCTTTGGGGGCCCCTTCCGCCATCGACGCCAACACCCTGTTGCACAACCGAACGGGTTGTGTAAGAGTATGATAGGCGGGAATGTGCGTCCTCGGGTGCTCGTCGCGCACGAGACTCGTCATCCCATCTCAGGGACGGAAGCTCAGCGGGCCGCCTTCAGGCGGCCTCGTTCTGTTTGTGGACCGCTCCGGAGGCGATTTTCTGTAGACTTTGGGGAAAACTCCATCCGAGCAAACTATATGGCAAAACGAATCAGGCGATCAACGAAAAGAAGTGCAGGAACTGGGGATGACAACTCCGTCGTGATGGACTCATTACTTGACGCTTTGAAACAAGCACGATCGCTCAGTAGCAACGATAGGAGCATAGCTACGGCCGAAGAAGGCTTACGACTCATAACTTCTTTTATGAGAATACGAGATCCTATCGTCCGCGCTGCTGTAAACAATATTGTTGCAGAGTTAGCAAGAAACGGAAGCGGCGACGGCGGGTCATTGTAGGCTCGTACTAAATTACGCTTAGGCATAGTTTCAACCACTAATTTGCGTTCCATCGTGTTGAATTGTCGTGGCGCTTCTTTGCTTCTTTAACTTTCACCGGGATTATGTGCCGCCGGGCCGAAGAGCTATATCGCATCCTTGGGGGACGATGTCGCGTCTCAGCGACTGTCTCCACCACTTCGCGCCGCTTACTCGTCAACTCGCGAGCGATATGAAATGCGACAACACACCGCAAGGTCTACAGTTTTATTAGGAGCTTCTTGCAGAACGGCCTGAGCGAGGTGGATTATTCCTGGGCCGGGCGGGGCGAACCCGGCGGTCAGGTCAGGCAGGGGCGGTCCTGTAGTTGACGACGCGAATGATCTGATCGACGGCGAGCGCGACGATGCCGAACATGAGATGGCATTTGACCTTGAGCGCGCCGCGGACGCGGAGAAATCTGGCGCCGAACTCGTCTTTCAAACGGGCGTTGACGGGTTCGGCCATGGTGGGGAAATCGTAGATCAGGTCGTCGAAGTCGGGCATGTGGATGAGCTTCAGGCGCTCGACCTCGCGGCCCCATTCGGCCTTGCCTTCGTGGTCGGCGCGAAAGTTGCGGTCGACGATCGGGGCGTGGCCGAGCGCCCGGCTCTGGTCGTGGATCGCGGCGGCGTGGTAGGCGGCGTCCATGAGATCGTAGAGATAGGAGACGCGGGCGCTCGTCATGGTCATCGAGGGAATGGCGACCTGGCTGTCGTGGACGGAGGCCGAGGTCAGCACGCAGGAGACCGGGATTTGGCCGCAGGCCACGTCGATGTGGAGTTTGTACCCGGTCCAGGTCTCTTTGTCGCCCTTGCTGTTTTTCTTGCCGCCGACGTCGCAGGCGGTGGGCAGGTCGGCGAGCATCTGGCCGAGGTTCTGCATGACCTGCCGCTCGAGACGCGTCGGCTCCGGCTGAGCCCGTCGAAGCCTTCGGCCGCTGTTCGTCCTTGGGTGGACGTCCGCGCTTGCGCGGCGGCGGGGGATTATCGGGCGCCGGGGGATCGTCTTTGCCGTCGTTGGCCTTGTTCTGGACCGGCTTCTCGCGCGCTTCGATCTCGGTGGCGTCGCGCGCGATCGCCCCGATGATGCGTCCCCCGAGCGCACGCTCGATCAGCGCGGCGTGGATCTTGTCTGGCAGTTCGCCGCGCGCGAACTCGGCGAACGCCCGGGAAAACGTGGCTTCGGAAGGAACTTGCGAGCGTCGCTCCCAGCCGAGGATGCGACGCAGGGACTTGTCGACGTCGAGGCGCTCGATCAGGGCGCTGGTGGTGGGAACGCCCAGGACCGCCTTGGCCACGAAAGCTCGGGCGAGGGCGCGACGGTCCTCGGGCGGCCGGCCTGGCCCCCTGGGCGGCTCGGGAACGAAGGCTTCGAGGCCGATCACGTCGAGCGTGGTGACGACACGACCCAACGCTTCGGTGATCGGATCGTTGTCCTCGCGCATCCAGGGGAACAAAAAGCCCTGGATATCGCTCCAGCGAGCCTTCATCGCGTCGAGAGGGTCGTCCGTCATGTCTACAGCCAAGGCTGAAGCGAATCGCTTTATACAATAACGGCGCCACACCTGAACCGCAAATTAAATCTATTTCCATGTAGCACTTGAAAACGATAACAACATCTATAATTATTACCGCCATACTGGACTGAATTCGTCAATCTTTTGCAAGAGGCTCTTAGGTGAGGTGGCTGCCTGATACCTCAATTTCGGGACGCCAGATGCGCGTGCTTGGCGAAGAACGCGACTTTTTCCTCGTAGGGTAGCTGCACCTCGCGTTTGCATCCCTCGCAATTAAACTGGGTGGCTCTCATAAACTGTCAAGCGACATCCGGAATTGACCCGGTGGCGACACGAAGAACTGACCCACCTGGGCTGATAGTTGGCTGACTTGTGGCTGGAGGCGGATCGCGGCAATCCAGTGGTCGGGTATTTGACGGGGTGAGCAAGCTCGCGAGGCTAGTCGCGTCCGAAGCCGCGGGGTGGATCGACGGCAGCGATCTCGTCGAGAGCGAGGTCGGCGATGGCCTGGAGAGCCTCGCCGGTGGCGCTGCCACGAGTGGCTTCCGGCAAGGCGTCGAGCCAAGCGGCGTATTCGGCTTGCAGGGTGAGGAGCTCGGTTATGGCCGCCGCCAGCGCTCAGCCCGCGCGTTCTTCGACCCGAGGGCGATCTGGGGAAGCGATCCGCGCTCGCGAGCTGGAGCCGCGCCGGCAAGGGCCTGAA
>CAVYIZ010000067.1:0-134602 GCA_963768555.1 uncultured Alphaproteobacteria bacterium | reverse complement strand
GACGTCGATGGACGGATCGGCCGCCGGCTCGCTCGAGCTCGACGATGCGGTCTTTGGTCTCGAGCCGCGCGCCGACATCATCGCGCGCATGGTGCGCTGGCAGCTCGCCAAGCGCCAGGCCGGCGACCACAAGACGCTCGGCCGCGGCGAGATCAACCGCACGGGCAAAAAGATGTACAAGCAGAAGGGCACCGGCGGCGCCCGTCACGGCTCGGCCCGCGTGCCGCAGTTCCGCGGCGGCGGACGCGCGATGGGTCCGGTCGTGCGCAGCCACGCGCATGACCTGCCGAAGAAGGTGCGGGCGCTCGCGCTGCGCCATGCGCTGTCCGCCAAGGTTCGCGCCGGCGGCCTTCTGGTGTGGGAGCACGCCGAACTCGCCGAGGGCAAGACGAAAACGCTGCGCGACACGTTCGCCAAGGCGTCGCTGAAGAACGCCCTCATCATCGACGGCGCGCAGGTGCACGAGAACTTCGCCCTGGCCGCGCGCAACCTGCCCCAGATCGACGTCCTGCCGGTCCAGGGCGTCAACGTGTACGACATCATGCGCCGCGAGAAGCTCGTGCTGACCAAGGCGGCCGTCGAAGCGCTGGAGGCGCGGTTCAAATGAATAGGGACGCTCGCCACTACGACACGATCGTCGCGCCGGTGATCACCGAGAAGGCGACGATCGCGTCCGAAAGCAACCAGTTCGTCTTCAAGGTCGCGCGCAACGCCACCAAGCCGCAGATCAAGGAAGCGATCGAGAAGCTGTTCGACGTGAAGGTGACCGCGGTCAACACCCTTCTGCGCAAGGGCAAGGCCAAGGCGTTTCGCGGCGTGCGCGGCCGGCAGCAGGACGTGAAGAAGGCGATCGTCACCCTTGCCGACGGCTACCGCATCGACGTGACCACGGGCCTGTGAGGACTTAGAAGACCATGGCTCTCAAAACCTACAAGCCGACGACGGCGGGCCTGCGCCAGCTGGCCCTCGTCGATCGCAGCGAGCTCCACAAGGGCAAGCCGCTCAAGGCGCTGACCGTCGGCCGGCCCGAGAAGGGCGGCCGCAACAACGCGGGCCGGGTGACAGTGCGCTTCCGCGGCGGCGGCCACAAGCAGTCCTACCGCATTGTCGACTTCAAGCGCCGCAAGCTCGGCGTCCCAGCCAAGGTCGAGCGGCTCGAATACGATCCGAACCGCACGAGCTTCATCGCGCTGATCAAGTACGCCGACGGCGAGCAGGCCTACATCATCGCCCCGCAGCGTCTGGCGGTCGGCGACGAGGTGGTCGCCGGCGTGCAGGTCGACGTGAAGCCGGGCAACGCCATGCCGCTCGCCAGCATCCCGGTCGGCACGATCGTCCACAACGTCGAGATGAAGATCGGCAAGGGCGGCGTCATCGCCCGCTCGGCCGGCGCCTACGCGCAGATCGTCGGCCGCGACCAGGGCTACGTCTCGCTCCGCCTCAACTCCGGCGAGCAGCGCCTGATCCACGGCCAGTGCTTCGCCTCGGTCGGCGCCGTGTCGAACCCGGACCACATGAACGCCTCGCTCGGCAAGGCGGGGCGCAACCGCTGGCTCGGCCGCCGCCCGCACAACCGCGGCGTCACCATGAACCCGGTCGATCATCCGCACGGCGGCGGCGAAGGCCGCACCTCGGGCGGCCGCCATCCGGTCACGCCCTGGGGCAAGCCGACCAAGGGCAAGAAGACCAGGACCAACAAGTCCACCGACAAGTTCATCGTCGCGTCGCGGCACGCGCGGAAGAAGAAAGGCTGAGCCATGACGCGCTCGATCTGGAAGGGGCCGTTCGTCGACGGCTATCTGTTGAAGAAGGCCGACGTCGCGCGCGGTTCGGGCCGCTCGGACATCATCAAGATCTGGAGCCGCCGCTCGACCATCCTGCCGCAGTTCGTCGGACTGACCTTCGGCGTCTACAACGGCCACAAGCACATTCCCGTGCTCGTGTCGGAGGAGATGATCGGCCACAAGTTCGGCGAGTTCGCGCCGACCCGCACCTTCCACGGCCATTCGGCCGACAAGAAGGCGAAGAGGGCGTAATCCGATGTCCAAGCAAGCCAACCCGCGCCGCCTCGCCGACAACGAAGCCAAAGCGACCGTGCGCATGCTGCGCGTGAGCCCGCAGAAGCTCAATCTTCTCGCCCAGCTCATCCGCGGCAAGAAGGTGTCGACCGCGCTCGCCGACCTCGAATTCTCCAACAAGAGGATCTCGACCGAGGTGAAGAAGGCGCTCGAGTCGGCGATCGCCAACGCCGAGAACAACCACGAGCTCGACGTCGACGATCTCGTCGTCGCGCAGGCCTGGGTCGGCAAGGACATGGTGATGAAGCGCTTCAGCCCGCGCGCCCGCGGCCGGGCGGGGCGGATCGAGAAGCCGTTCTCCAACATTACGATCGTCGTGCGCGAAGTCGCCGACGAAGCGGCGGCCTGAGGAGACACGACGATGGGTCAGAAGATCAATCCGATAGGGCTGCGGCTCGGCGTCAACCGCACCTGGGACTCGCGCTGGTACTCGAACAAGACCGAGTACGGCAAGCTCCTGCACGAGGACATGCAGATCCGCGAGGTGCTGATGAAGGGCCTGAAGCAGGCGGCGATCTCCAAGATCGTCATCGAGCGCCCGCACAAGAAGTGCCGCGTCAACATCCACTCGGCCCGCCCCGGCGTCGTCATCGGGAAGAAGGGCGCCGACATCGACAAGCTGCGCAAGCAGGTGTCGAAGCTGACGAACTCGGAAGTGGCGATCAACATCGTCGAGGTCCGCAAGCCCGAAATCGACGCGACGCTGGTCGGCCGATTCGATCGCCCAGCAGCTCGAGCGGCGCGTCGCGTTCCGCCGCGCGATGAAGCGCGCGGTGCAGTCGGCGATGAGGCTCGGCGCGGAGGGCATCCGCATCAACTGCTCGGGCCGGCTGGGCGGCGCGGAAATCGCCCGCCTCGAATGGTACCGCGAGGGGCGCGTGCCGCTGCACACCCTGCGCGCCGACGTCGACTACGGCGTCGCCACCGCCCACACCGCCTACGGCACCTGCGGGATCAAGGTCTGGATCTTCAAGGGCGAAATCCTCGAGCACGACCCGATGGCCCAGGACAAGCGCGCAGGCCGAGGCCGACCATTCCTCGACCCACCGTCCGCGCCGCGAGCCGCGCGAGCGCGATCGCGAGCACGGCGCGCCGCGAGCCGCGAGCATGGCCGCGAAGCGGTCTAAGGCGAAGCGCAGCATTTGAAAGTCCACGACCATGATGCAGCCCAAGAGAACCAAGTTCCGCAAAGCCTTCAAAGGCCGTATCCACGGCGCGGCGAAGGGCGGATTCGCGCTGAACTTCGGCGAGTTCGGCCTGAAGGCGATGGAGCCTGAGCGCGTCACCGCGCGCCAGATCGAGGCGGCCCGCCGCGCGCTGACGCGCCACATGAAGCGCGCCGGCCGCGTCTGGATCCGCGTATTCCCGGACGTGCCGGTGTCGAAGAAGCCGATCGAAGTCCGCATGGGCAAGGGCAAGGGCGCGCCTGAACTGTGGGTCGCGCGCGTGGCCCCGGGGCGCATCATGTTCGAGGTCGACGGCGTGCCGGAGCAGGTCGCGCGCGAGGCGTTCCTGCTCGCCGCCGCCAAGCTCCCGATCAAGACGCGCTTCATCCAGCGCATCGCGGAATAAGGAGAGCGCGAGATGAAGAAGAACAGCCGGCTTTCCGATCTGCGCGTCATGACGCCGGACCAGCTCGAGGACGAGGCGCTCAAGCTGAAGAAGGAGCAGTTCAACCTGCGCTTCCAGAAGGCGAGCGGCCAGCTGCAGGACACGGCGCGGGTGCGCGTCGTCCGCCGCGACATCGCGCGCGTCAAGACCATCGCCGCGCAGAAGCGCGCCGCCGCCAAGGCCGAGGACTGAGGATATGCCGAAGAGAATTTTGCAGGGCGTCGTCGTCAGCGACAAGCAGGAGAAGACGCTCGTGGTGAAGGTCGAGCGCCGCTTCACCCACCCGCTGCTGAAGAAGACGGTGCGGCGGTCGAAGAACTATCACGCGCATGTCGAGAACAAGACCCAGAAGGTCGGCGACACCGTCTCGATCGAGGAGACGCGTCCGATCTCGAAGCTGAAGCGCTGGATCGTCATCGACGAGACGGCGCCGCAGGCGTGAGGGGCGCGAGACGACGCGTCGACTTGAATTCATCCGGAGGCGGCGACGCCTCCTTCAGGCGAAGTCCGGCGCCGATGAGGCGCCGGAAACCGATCTGACCAGAAAGGCGATCAGGCCATGATACAGATGCAGACCAATCTCGACGTCGCCGACAATTCCGGCGCGCGGCGCGTGATGTGCATCAAGGTTTTGGGCGGATCGAAGCGCCGCTACGCTTCGATCGGCGACATCATCGTCGTGTCCGTCAAGGAGGCGATCCCGCGCGGGCGCGTGAAGAAGGGCGACGTGATGAAGGCGGTCGTCGTGCGCACCGCCAAGGACATCCGCCGCGCCGACGGCTCGGTGATCCGCTTCGATTCGAACGCCGCGGTGCTGATCAACAACCAGTCCGAGCCGGTCGGAACCCGCATCTTCGGGCCGGTGCCGCGCGAGCTGCGCGCCAAGAACCACGTCAAGATCATCTCGCTCGCGCCGGAGGTGCTGTGATGGCCGCCAAGATCAAGAAGGGCGACAAGGTCGTGGTCATGGCCGGCCGCGACAAGGGCAAGACCGGCGAGGTCCGCCAGGTGATGCCGGACGAAGGCCGCGCGATCGTCGCCGGCGTCAACATGGTGCGTCGCCACACCAAGCCGAGCGCGCAGACCGAGGGCGGCATCCTGAGCAAGGAGTCGCCGATCCATCTGTCGAATTTGGCGATCGCCGACCCCAAGTCCGGCAAGCCGACGCGCGTCGGCTTCAAGATTCTCGACGACGGCCGCAAGGTCCGCGTCGCCAAGCGTTCCGGAGACCTGATCGATGGCTGAGGCAAAGAACGAGAAGGGCGGCAAGCCGGCCAAGGGCGACAAGCCCGCCGCTCGCAGAAGGGCGGCAAGGGCGCGCCGCCGCCGGCCGCCGAGGCCAAGGGCGCCAAGGGCCGCAAGGAAGGCTCGGGCGAAGTCGCCGCCGCCGGCGCGGTCAAGGCTGCGCCGAAGGACTATGTCGCGCGGCTGAAGAAGATGTACCAGGACGAGATCGTGCCGAAGCTCGTCAAGGAGTTCGGCTACAAGAACGCGCTGGAAGTGCCGCGGCTCGACAAGATCGTGCTCAACATGGGCGTCGGCGAGGCGGTCAACGACACCAAGAAGGTGACCTCGGCCGCCGCCGACCTCGCGCTGATCGCCGGCCAGAAGCCGGTCGTGACGCGCGCCCGCAAGGCGATCTCGACCTTCAAGGTGCGCGAGAACATGCCGATCGGCGCCAAGGTCACGCTGCGCAAGACCCGCATGTACGAGTTCCTCGACCGTCTGGTGACGGTCGCGCTGCCGCGCGTGCGCGACTTCCGCGGCCTCGACCCGAAGTCGTTCGACGGGCGCGGCAACTACGCGCTCGGCATCAAGGAGCACATCATTTTCCCCGAGATCGACTACGACAAGGCCGAGGCGATGCTTGGGCTCGACGTCGTGGTCTGCACGACGGCGAAGACCGACGCGGAAGCGCGGGCCCTGCTGAGTGCGTTCAACTTCCCGTTCCGGCAGTGAGCTCGCAAATGGCTCAGACGCGGAAAATTGGAGGCCGTTGATGGCAAAGAAGAGTGCAATCGAGAACAACCTGCGCAAGCAGCGCCTGGCCAAGAAATTCGCCGGCCGGCGCCAGCGCCTGCTCGACATCGCCAACGACGAGTCGCGGCCGATGGAGGAGCGCTTCGAGGCCCGCCTCAGGCTGGCGGCGCTGCCGCGCAACGGCGCCGTCGTGCGCGTGCGCAACCGCTGCGAGGTGACCGGCCGTCCGCGCGGCTTCTACCGCAAGATGAAGATGTCGCGCATCGCGGTGCGCGAACTGGGCAACCAGGGCCTGATCCCCGGCCTGGTCAAGTCGAGCTGGTGAGGAGTCGAGCGTCATGGCGATGAACGATCCCCTCGGCGACATGCTCACCCGCATCCGCAACGCGCAGATGCGCAAGCGCGGCAAGGTGACGACCCCCGGCTCGTCGCTTCGCAAGAAGGTTCTCGACGTGCTGGAGTCGGAAGGCTACATCCGCGGCTACTCGACCACCGACTACGGCAACGGCCGCAGCGAGTTCGAGATCGAGCTCAAGTATTTCGACAACGAGCCGGTGATCCGCAAGATCGAGCGCGTGTCGAAGCCGGGCCGTCGCGTCTACGCGACCGTCGACGCCATGCCGCGCGTCGCCAACGGCCTCGGCGTCGCGATCGTTTCGACGCCGAAGGGCGTCATGGCCGACCACGCCGCGCGCGAAAACAACGTCGGCGGCGAAGTCCTCTGCACCGTCTTCTGACGGCGCATCGCAAACAACGGAACTGAGCCATGTCTCGTATCGGCAAAAAGCCCGTCGTCATCCCCTCCGGCGTCACCGCGAAGCTGGACGGGCAGACGATCGCCGTCAAAGGCGCGAAGGGCGAACTCAAGTTCACCGCGCCTGACGAGGTGTCGGTCTCGATCGACGGCGGGGCGGTGCATGTCAAGCCGCACGACGCGAGGACAAGCGCGCCCGCGCGATGTGGGGCATGACGCGCGCCCAGATCGCCAACCTGGTCGGCGGCGTCACCCATGGTTTCGAGAAGAAGCTCGAGATCAACGGCGTCGGCTACAAGGCGGCGATCGCCGGCAAGAACCTCCAGCTGTCGCTCGGCTACAGCCACGACATCACGTACCCGATCCCGGCCGGAGTGACGATCACGACGCCGAAGCCGACCGAGATCACCATCGCCGGCATCGACAAGAAGCAGGTCGGCCAGATCGCGGCGGAGATCCGCGCGTTCCGCGGCCCCGAGCCGTACAAGGGCAAGGGCGTGAAATACGCCGGCGAGTTCATCTTCCGCAAGGAAGGCAAGAAGAAGTAAGGGGCGCCGCCATGGCCAAGTCGAATACGTCAACCGAGCGGCGAAAGGCGCGCGTCCGCCGCGCGATCATCGCCAAGGGCGGCCGTCCGCGGCTCAGCGTCTTCCGCTCCTCGAAGCAGATCTATGCTCAGATCATCGACGACGAGCATGGCCGCACGCTCGCGGCCGCCTCCTCGCTCGAGAAGCCGATGCGCGAGCAGCTCAAGACCGGCGCGACGGTCGAGGCCGCGCGAGTCGTCGGCAAGGAGATCGCCGAGCGGGCGAAGAAGGCCGGCGTCGCGAAGGTCGTGTTCGACCGGGGCGGCTACATGTATCACGGCCGCGTCAAGGCGCTGGCCGAGGGCGCGCGCGAGGGCGGCCTCGAGTTCTGATGGCAACGGAAGCGAGCGGCGCCGTTTTCGGGCGCGCCGCGATTTTAGTGACGGAAAGAAACAATGGCGCGTGAAGAAGGCGGCCGCGGCCGCGACCACAAGCACGAGGAGCGCGACAGCGAGTTCGTCGACCGCCTCGTCCACATCAACCGCGTGGCGAAGGTCGTGAAGGGCGGCCGCCGGTTCGGCTTCGCCGCGCTCGTCGTCGTCGGCGACCAGAAGGGCCGCGTCGGCTTCGGCCACGGCAAGGCTCGGGAGGTGCCGGAAGCGATCCGCAAGGCGACCGAGGCCGCCAAGCGCGGGCATCGTGCGGGTGCCGCTGCGCGAAGGCCGCACGCTGCACCACGACGTCAACGGCCGCCATGGCGCGGGCCGGGTCGTCCTGCGCGCCGCGCCGGCCGGCACCGGCATCATCGCCGGCGGCCCGATGCGGGCGGTGTTCGAGTCCCTCGGCGTGCACGACGTGGTGGCGAAGAGCCAGGGCTCGTCCAACCCCTACAACATGATCCGCGCCACGTTCGACGCGCTGTCGCGCGAGGACAGCCCGCGGACCGTCGCGCAGCGGCGCAACCTCAAGGTGTCGACCCTGCAGGCGCGCCGCCAGGGCGTCGACGCCGACGCGATCGATTCGTAAGGCGGGCCGAGAGCGATGAGCACGGAGAAGTCCACCATCACGCTGGCGCAGACCGCGAGCCCCATCGGGCGGCCGGGGTCGCAGCGCGAAACCCTGAAGGGCCTCGGCCTCAACCGGATCGGCCGTCGCGCCAGCGTCGCCGACACGCCCGCCATCCGCGGCATGATCGCCAAGGTCGCGCACCTCGTGCGCGTCGTCGACGGGAAGTAGGGATCGCGCCATGAAACTCAACGAAATCAGAGATAACCCCGGCTCGTCGAAGGCGCGCATCCGCGTCGGGCGGGGGATCGGCTCGGGCAAGGGCAAGCAGGCGGGCCGCGGCGGCAAGGGCCAGACCGCGCGCTCGGGCGTGCGCATCAAGGGGTTCGAGGGCGGCCAGATGCCGCTGCATCGGCGCCTGCCGAAGCGCGGCTTCACCCCGCCGGCGCGGATTGTCTACAACGAGGTCAACCTCGGCCGCATCCAGAGCGCGATCGACGCGGGCAAGCTCAGCGTCGACGAGCCGATCACGCTCGAGAGCCTGATGAAGGCCGGCGTCGTCACGCATCCGCGCGACGGCGTCAAGATCCTCGGCTCGGGCGAGCTGAAGGCGAAGGCGAGCTTCGAGGTCGCCGCCGCCTCGAAGAGCGCGGCCGCGGCGATCGAGCAGGCCGGCGGCAGCCTCAAGACCCTGCGCGAACAAGCGGCCGCCGCCGCTTCGTGATCGCGCCCTTCGGGGTGGCGTTGGCGTCCGCGCGGGCCATATGATAGGGGCGTTCTCGCCGCGTCGAACAGGCGCGGCGAGAACGACGTTTTTGAAAATGGGCGCTTCGTCGGAAGCGCCGCTCGGAGCGCACCATGGCGTCGGCCGCCGAACAGCTCGCAGCCAATATCAACTGGTCCGCCTTCGCCAAGGCCGACGAACTGAAGAAGCGCATCTGGTTCACCCTCGGCGCTCTGGTCATCTTCCGTCTCGGCACGTACATCCCGCTGCCGGGGATCGATTCGGAGGCGTTCCAGACCGCGTTTCTCGGGCAGAAGCAGGGCGTGCTCGACATGTTCAACATGTTCTCCGGCGGCGCCGTGCAGCGCATGGCGGTGTTCGCCCTGAACATCATGCCCTACATCTCCGCCTCGATCATCATCCAGCTCCTGAGCTCGGTGATGCCTTCGCTCGAGGCGATCAAGAAGGAGGGCGAGCAGGGCCGCAAGGTCCTCAACCAGTACACCCGTTATCTCACGGTCGTGCTCGCGATGTTCCAGGCTTACGGCATCGCGATCGGCCTCGAGGGTCGCACGGGCGTCGTCGCCAATCCCGGCCTTCTGTTCATCATCTCGACGGTCGTGACGCTGACCGGCGGGACGATGTTTCTCGTCTGGCTCGGCGAGCAGATCACCTCGCGCGGCGTCGGCAACGGCTCCTCGCTCATCATTTTCGCCGGCATTGTCGCGCGGCTGCCGCAGGCGGTCGTTCAGTTGTTCGAACTCGGCCGGCAGGGGTCGATCTCGACCGGCCTCGTGCTCGCCGTCATCGTGATGGTGTTCGTCGTCGTCGCCTTCATCGTGTTCATGGAGCGCGCGCAGCGGCGCGTCCCGATCACCTACCCGCGGCGCCAGGTCGGCAACAAGATGTACGAGGGGCAGAGTTCGTTCCTGCCGCTGAAGCTCAACACTTCCGGCGTCATTCCGCCGATCTTCGCCTCCTCGCTGCTGCTCCTTCCGACGACGGTGGCGAATTTCGCCCAAGGGAGCTCCAGTTCCGGCGTCCTGTCGACCATCTCGGCCCTGCTCGGGCGCGGCAGCGCGCTCTACCTCATCCTCTATGTCGTGTTGATCGTGTTCTTCGCCTTTTTCTACACGGCGACCGTCTTCAATCCGGCCGACACCGCCGACAACCTCAAGAAGCACGGCGGCTTCATCCCGGGCGTGCGGCCGGGCGAGCGCACGGCGCAGTACATCGACTACGTCCTGACGCGGATCACGGTGCTCGGAGCGGCCTACCTGTCCCTGATCTGCCTGTTGCCGGAATGGCTGATCTCCTACGCGGCGCTGCCTTTCTATTTCGGCGGCACGTCGCTATTGATCGTCGTCAACGTGACGATGGACACGGTCGCGCAGATCCACGGACACCTGCAGGCTCAGCAATATGAAAGCCTGATCCGCAGGGCGAGGCTGAAGGGACGGAAACGATGAGACTGATATTGCTCGGGCCGCCCGGCGCGGGCAAAGGCACTCAGGCGGCGCGTCTGGTGCGCAACCTGGGCATTCCGCAATTGTCGACCGGCGACATGCTGCGCGCGGCCGTCGCGGCCGGAACGCCGATCGGCCTCAAGGCCAAGGCGGTGATGGAATTGGGCGGGCTGGTGCCGGACGAGGTCGTGGTCGGGATCATCAGCGACCGCATCGGCCAGCCGGACGCCAAGGACGGCTTCATCCTCGACGGCTTTCCGCGCACGGTGAAACAGGCCAAGGAACTGGAGGCGATGCTCGCCGCCAAGGGCCTGAAGCTCGACGCGGCGATCGAATTGACGGTCGACGCGGCCAAGCTCGTCGACCGCATCGTCAACCGCGCCGCGGAGGCCAAGGCCGCTGGCCAGCCGGTGCGCAAGGACGACGATCCCGAAGTGTTCAAGTCGCGCCTCGCCGCCTACGAGCGCGACACCGCGGTGGTGACGCCGTTCTATCGCGCGCGCGGCCTCCTGCATCAGGTCGACGGCATGGCGTCGATCGACGAGGTCGCCAAGGCGATCGACGCGGTGCTGTCGGAGGTCGCGCCGGCGTGACCGGCGCGCATGGCGCAGAGGGGGCGACCGAGCGGCGCGGCGCCGCGGGCGTCGTCGTCCTGAACCGGCCCAGGGCGCTCAATGCGCTGACCCTGACCATGGTGCGGCTGATCGCGGCCGCCCTCGACGCGTGGGAGCGCGATCCGCTCGTCAGCCGGGTCGTCGTCCGCGGCGCGGGCGAGAAGGCGTTCTGCGCCGGCGGCGACATCCGTCATCTTTACGAGCTCGGCCGCGCCGGCGACCATGCGCAGCAGCTCGCGTTCTGGCGCGAGGAATATCAGCTCAACCGGCGCATCAGGACCTATCCGAAGCCCGTCGTCGCGCTGATCGACGGCATCGTGATGGGCGGGGGCGTCGGCGTCTCGATCAACGCGTCGCATCGCATCGCTGGCGAACGC
Organism: uncultured Alphaproteobacteria bacterium; assembly: GCA_963768555.1. Taxonomy (GTDB): domain Bacteria; phylum Pseudomonadota; class Alphaproteobacteria; order Rhizobiales; family Beijerinckiaceae; genus Roseiarcus. Next base: position 123,466 of record CAVYIZ010000067.1, on the reverse strand, counting down.
TTCGTTTTCGCCATGCCGGAGGTCGGCATCGGCTTCTTTCCCGACGTCGGGGGAACGTTTTTCCTGCCCCGGCTCGCCCATCATGCCGGCGTCTATTTTGCCCTGACCGGGCTTCGCGCCAACGCCGGCGAGGCGCTTGCGTTCGGCCTGGCGGACGCCTTCGTTCCGAGCGCCGCCGTCGCCGGTCTGGCCGAGGCGCTGGAAGAGGAAGCGTCCGTCGAGGCGACGATCGCCCGTTTCGCCAAAGCCCCTGCGCCGTCGGCGCTGATGAAGGAGGCCGACGGCTTGGACGCCTGCTTCTCGCTCGACAGCCGGGAGGCGGTCCTGGCCGCGCTCGCCGAGGCGGAGCGCAGGGGCTTCGCCTTCGCCGGGCCGGCCCGCGCCGCGATGCTCGACAAGTCGCCGACCAGCCAGGCGATCGCGCTGAGGCAGATGGCGGTCGGGCCGTCGATCGATTTCGACGAGGCGCTGCGCGTCGAGTACCGGATCGTGTCGCGCGTCTGCCGCGGCCGCGACTTCTACGAAGGCGTGCGCGCGCTGATCGTCGACAAGGACAATCGTCCGCATTGGAGCGCGCCGCCGTCGAAGGCGGAGGTCGACGCCTATTTCGCGCCGATCGGCGACGACGAGCTGAGGTTTCCGGGCCCGGGCGCGTGAAATATCTGATGCGCCAGACGCGCGACGGCGCGGTGGAGCTCGTCGACCGCTCTCCCCCCAAGCCTTTGGACGGCTCGCTCCTCTCGGCCATCCAGACGATCGGCTGGGGAACTGCGCTGCTCTGGTACGTGCGGACGCTCGCCTGGGTCTGGGTCGGCAAGGGCTTGTTCAACTGGGCGATCATTCTCGGGGCTTTTCCCGGCCTCGGGGACTTCGCCTCCATGGCGCTGCCGCTCCAGGCGATCATCGTGACCTTCGCCTGTTTCGATCTCCTGGCCGCCGTCGGATTGTGGCTTGCGGCGCCGTGGGGCGGGGCGATTTGGCTTCTCTGCGCGGTGGTGGAAGCGGTGTCGCCGTTTTTGGGCCCGAGCGAGGCGGCGATCGGCTATTTCGGCGCGCTGCTCAACGTCGCTCTGATGGGGGGCTACTTCCTCTTGAGCTGGCGGGCGGTGCGCGCGCGCGACTAATCCGCCGGGGCCGCTAGGGAATTCCCCAGCGAATTGTCGGCGTCGACGCCCTTTTGATTGGGCGGGACCGGCCGGGCAAGGCCTCGCGCGCCGGCGTTTCCGCGTCGTCAACGTAAACAAAGTCTATGATTTAATCGATGTTTACCAGACCGAGAAAACCATCGATTTCATCTTAAATCTTAGGCTCGTCTTCACGCGGCGCCGTTACAGTCCACTCATAAGCGGACCGAACAAAAGCTCGGCCACGGAGAGACGAACAGGCGAGTATGCTATGTTGAATGCAATCAAGACTTAGAATGTCGCCCTTCGCGCGGATCCTGAACTTCGTGTCGCGAATGTTTACCTGGAAACCTTGGCCATGGTCGAGCGGCTTCACCGCCGATTGCTCGACGTCGTCAAGGACGAATTCGATCGGCGCGGGCGCTCCGACGTCAACGCCGTCCAGGCGCTGCTGCTCTACAACATCGGCGACAAGGAGCTGACCGCGGGCGAACTGCGGACAAGGGGCTACTATCTAGGATCGAACGTCTCCTACAATGTGAAGAAACTGGTCGAACTCGGCTTTCTCCACCATTCCCGCTCCCGCATCGACCGCCGCTCGGTTCGCATCAGCCTGACGGAGAGAGGTAAGGAGATTCACCGGATCGTCGCCGGCGTGTACGAGAAGCACGCCCGCACGGTCGAGCAGATCGGCGGCATTCCCTGCGACGATCTGGCCCGCGTCAACGTCTCGTTGCAGCGTCTCGAGCGTTACTGGAGCGACCAGATCAAATATCGGCTTTGAGCGGGCCTTCGGAATTGCTCCCAAAGCCCGAGCAGGCATCGAGGCGATCATTGCGTTCGAACAAAAACAGAGCCGTTCCAGGTAAATGAGTTGTCACTCTGAAATTGAATGGGGCTAGACAGTTTGTCGGACTTGATCTTTTCATAGCCGCAACTGACAGATGTTGATATCGATTTGGTCACATTATGTTTCTCGACAAATCTGAAAAACGCTCATGAATTTAGCTGTCCGAACTGGTTAGCGTCCCACAGGCTGCTAGTGATTCCCGCGCCCGTCCCGTCCGGCATCGCCGCGGACAGGGCCATCTCATATTGAGCCGTTCCGTCGGAAGCAAAGCCATACGTCGACATGAACGTCGCCCCGTTGCCCGGAACTCTTCCAATCGACCTCCAGCGGCCAACCAAATCGATGGTTTGCGCGAAGGCCTGCCCCGGGCCCGGGACGAACACGAGCGCAAAAAGCACGATTAGCAATTTATGTCGAGCTAATTGGACTTTTTTCCTTCCCGCTGTCTGCGCGCCACAGGGCATGTTCCTGCTCCTTCTCCCCTTTCGTGGCGCATTAGGAATGACCGCGCGGAGAGCGGACGTTGCGCGGGTCAATCTCGGCCGAAGCCGTTGCTCACCTCAGGAATTCCCTCATTTCGAGAACGGCCTGATTTCGGCGCTTTTCGGCCCTCACATAGAGCGAATGGGGAGCCCTAAGGCCCCGCGTTTGTCGTGGCGCGACCTCTCTCTCGACGATTGCGAGACCCGAACTTGCACTTCAGTACTCGTCATACGAAACTCGCCGCATCAAAATGCCAACCTCCAGTTGCATTTTGGCCCTCGAAAAAATGAGGGGATGGCTGAGGTTGCTCACCAGTTGTTCTAATGAAAATTTGATAATCAAACGCACTGATTACTCACACGCGGCGCTTGCGCATTCATTGGCCGTCTGTCCTTCGTCCACAGCTCCAGTCAAGACATCTGAATATTACGCTCCCTTGCCATCTGCACCTATGTCGAATGACTTCACCCGATGATGAAAGGTCTCATTGCAAGTGGTTGTCGTCCGTTGTCGTCTCCGTTATCTGGCACATTACGTGCGTCATCTGGCCATTGTCGCTATTGTCTTGCGCCGCGGCATCTCCCGCTCAATTGAAGAAACGCGGCGGGAAAAAGCAACGCGATCGAAGGAAGGGTTCTATCACATAGGTTCCATATCCTCCTCTCACCTATCCTTCTCACGTACTTGCTTCTCTGGGCAGGCGCTTTCGAAAAAATTCTAACACGTCTCCTTCGCGTCGCAGGTCGTAATTCAGAGACCATGTTGTGAAAATCGCGAGAGCGCCCGTTCGAGATGTCGTAGGCATGCGCCGCCTAGATTGCATTCGACAGGGCAGCCGGCCATAAATTCGCCGGACTGGACCCTATGTTGGCGGCGGAATGAGTTGCGCGCTTACGTGAGACAGGCGGCGGCGCGCCTGAGGCGCATGACAGGGCGGGACGCCGATTGGCGGGCGGGGATGTGCTCCGTTCCGGGGGAGTTTTGAGCTTGATGTCTGAGGTGTTGGTCCCGCGGCGCTCCCGCCGCGCTCTTTTTAGCGCGGCCGCCCTCGCGGCGTTGGCGTTTGCGCCGGTCGCGGCGATCGCGGGAAGCGATGGCGACAACCAGGCGGAATGGCCGCAGAGCTACGAGGCCTCTCCGCAGATGGCGGTCGGGCGCAGAGTCGACGCCGATCCTCTCGCCCGCCACGGTCGATGCGACGCAGGCCGCGATCCAGAGGTACCAGGACATCGTCGCCAAGGGCGGCTGGAACGCCGTGCCGGCCGGTCCCCCGCTGAAAATCGGCTCGAAGGGCCCGCGGGTGCAGGCGCTGCGCGACCGGCTTGTCGCGTCGGGCGACCTCGATCCGATCGCGGGCGCCGGCGCCGTCTACGATTTCTTCGTCGAGGCGGCGGTCAGGCGCTTCCAGGTCCGCCACGGCCTCGGCCAGACCGGGGTCGTCGAAGAGGAAGTGTACGCCGAACTCAACGTGCCCGCCGCCGCTCGTCTGCAGCAACTCGAAACCAACATCGTGCGGCTCAAGGCCTTTTCGGGCGATCTGGGGTCGCGCTTCGTCGTGGTCAACATTCCCGCCGCCTCGGTCGAGACGGTCGAGGGCGGCGTCGTCTATTCCCACCACGCCGCAGGCGTCGGCAAGATCGACCGCCAGTCGCCGATCATGGAGACGCGCGCGACCGAGATCAATTTCAATCCGTTCTGGACCGTGCCGCCATCGCTGATCAAGAAGGACATGATCCCGAAGATGAAGGCGGATCCGAACTATCTGACCGAAGAGAAGATCCGCGTCTTCGACAAGGAAGGGCAGGAGGTCTCGCCGTCCTCGATCAACTGGAACACCGACGAGGCGACCCATTTCAAGTATCGCCAGGACACCGGCGCGGACCTGAACTCGCTCGGCTTCGTGCGGATCAACATCCCGAACCCCTACGGCGTCTACATGCACGATACGCCGGAGAAGGGCATTTTCGGCGACGACTTCCGCTTCGTCTCGTCGGGCTGCGTGCGCGTGCAGGACGTGCGCGACTACGTCGCCTGGCTCCTCAAGGACAATCCCGGCTGGGGCCGCGACCAGATCGACGAGGTGATCCGCTCGGGCCAGCGCCTCGACGTCAAGCTGACGCAGCCGGTCAATGTCTACTGGGTCTACATCACCGCCTGGGCGACGCCCGACGGCATCGTCCAGTTCCGCCACGACATCTACCAGCGCGACGGCGCCGGCCCGGGCCCGCTCGCCTCGGCCATTCCCGCCCAGCCGCTCGCGCTGCCGCAGGAATAGGCGCGGCGAGCTTCGCGCGCGCCGTAGCTAGCCGGGGTCGGATGACCCCGGCTGACGCAGCTATCGCGTCGCCGCGCTGGCGTCGCTCGGCGACCACCACGTGACGTATTCCATCGACTTTCCTTACGAGGATTCCGCGACTGCGGGGCGCTTCCTCGACAACGCCATGATTGGCGATGGGTCGGCGACAAGGTCGGCGGGCTCGATGCGCCATGCCTCATGCGACTGGCGGCGTAACGCCGGGACCAAGATGAACCTCGGGGTTCGCCCGCGCCTTGGGCCTCGCGTCGAATTGAAGCCGGATAAGCCCAGGCGTTGATCCTGCCCACTTGCAATCCGGCGACAGGAAGTGAACACCTGCTGGTGCGCTGGTAGAAGGCAAATTGTAGCCGCGCTCCATAGCCCGCCGGGAGAGGGGAATCCTTGCGTACGTCCTATGGAGTGCGGCTCTTCACTACTTGCTTGGGACAGGGCAGGTTAGATCGCCTTCTTGGCAATGCAAATACGCATTAAGCTTCGCGATTCGTACGCGAGTTAGATCGTCTCTGCATTTACTAACAACCATGGAATGGATACTGCCGCCTGCGCTGTTCGAGGATGCAAACAAACATTCAGCATCCCGGTGAACGACCCAGGCCTCCTCGGCGATTTCCAGAACCGAAATTGCGTCAGGACGATCCCGCAATCGATCCTTAATCTCCTTATATGCGTCGTCCAACGCGTGCTCGGAAAGTTGCAGCGCCTTCCCCGTACAATCGTTTAATTCGTGCTGATTTTCCATTTTTGTACATTCTTCTCCCATCGCGCTTGCGTTCCACAATGCAACGCTGAGCGTTACAGCCACTAGGATGCGCATATATGCTTACCTAAAATTTGGGGGGTCGGGCGGCGAACGTTTGCTACCGGTCGGTCACGAGTTCACTAGCCGCGACGACCTTCTCGCTGTCGGTGGGACTTCTCTAGCCCAACGCGGCAAGCGTCTGAGGACCGACCACACCATCTACGGAGAGATTATGGCTCGCCTGAAATGCCTTTATCGCAGCAATCGTCGCGGGCCCCAGGTCACCGTCCACATCCAATTTGGGGTTTGCGCCGTTCGCGTTCAGTTGAGCCTGAATCCAGGATATGGAGCCGCGAGGAGCTTCAGGGTCGACAGGCGATCCATCGTCCGGGCGCAAAAATTGCGCGCGTTCGCCTTTTCTTCGGCCTAGCAGTTCCGGCGGATGATCCCACAAGAGGAACGCGTCTGCGGCCCCCTGCATAACTCGCGAATTGATCTCGCGGACGACGGAAGATCCGACAAAACCTGGAGCGCCGATGTGGAACGCCAGGGACACACACGCATCAAACGCGTTTTGTGAAATCTGCACCTTGATCGCACGGTTGACGGCATCCTCGAAAGTTCCGAGATCGCGCGACAAAATCTCGTCGCATTGAACCAACGTAATTACCATCCCGTCGACAACCGCAGGCGGCCCAGCCGCTGATGTATGCCCTACACCGATGGTCAGTATTCCCCGCGAATCGCGATAAGCGTGGAGTACTCTACCTTCGCGAAGCGCGATAGCTTGGCGGCCATTTGCACTGGATTTCATCTTAGTCTTCCTCCACTTCGTTCTATATTGCTCTACTCAAAGTTCGCTCGCCGGGTCGACTGGCCAAGTTTTTTCTTTGCATCATAACATGGGACCTGCAGTGATCCGCGTCACACTGCCGGAACCTCCGGTCGGACGCCCTATGGAGCGCGGCGGCGCGGCCATCGGCCGCGCGTACAGGTGGGCGGCGCGGGCGTCGCCGGGCCTGCGGTTGGGGAAGTTTCCTCCAGTCAAATTGATCTCGCAGCCGGCGTTGGCTCCGCGGTTGGAATTCGTGCTAGCCTCGCGCCGCCGAACGTCATTCCTGTGTTCCTCTGCGCTTTCCGATTTGGCGGCCACGAGCCGGCGTCGTTTCCGCTGAAGAAGCTGAAGAGGAGAGCTTCATGAGTCAGCCATTCCCCATTGATCCGTTCTTTTCAGGAAATTACGCCCCGATCTCGTTCGAGGCCGACGCGCCCGACCTGCCGTTGCGCGGCGAACTGCCGAAGGATCTTCTCGGGACGCTCTACCGCAACGGACCCAATCCGCAGTTCGCGCCGCGTGACGCGAACCATCACTGGTTCATCGGCGACGGCATGATTCATGCCTTTCACATCGCCGACGGCCGCGTGTCTTATCGCAACCGTTGGGTCAGGACGCCGAAGTGGGAGCTGGAACACGCGGCGCATCGGGCGCTGTTCGGAAGCTGGGGCGATCCAGCGACCACGGACCCGTCGGCGCAAGGCAAGGACGGCGGCGTCGCCAACACCAATATCGTCTGGCACGCCGGCAGGCTGTTCGCCCTGGAGGAGGGACACCGCCCCTTCGCGATCGATCCCACGACCCTGGCGCCGCAAGTTACTGGGACTTCCACGGCGCATTCGCCGGCACCCGATTCACGGCGCACCCGAAGGTCGACCCGGAAACCGGCGAGATGGTCTTCTTCGCCTATTCCGCCGCCGGCTGGTTTTCGCGGACGTTGGCCTATGGCGTGATCGACAGGTCCGGCAAGCTCAGGCGCTACGACGTGTTCGACGCGCCCTATGCGAGCATGGTGCATGATTTCATGGTGACGCGGAACCATGTGCTCTTTCCGGTCCTGCCGCTGACCGGCAGCCTCGAGCGGGCGATGGCCGGCAAACCGGCCTTTGCGTGGGAGCCGAGCAAGCCCGCTTATGTCGGCGTGATGAAGCGCGACGCGGACGTTTCGACCGTCCGCTGGTTCGAATGCGATCCGTGCTACGTGTTCCATCCGATGAACGCCTACGAGACGGGCGACGCGATCGTCGGCGACGTCATGCAATATGATTCCGCGCCGCTCTTTCCCGATCCGGACGGCCGTCCGGGCGATCCCGACAAGGCGTCCGCCCGTCTTACCCGCTGGACGTTCGATCTCAGCCGCCAACACCAACAGCTTCAAGCGCGAGCCGATCGACGACCTCGACGGCGAATTTCCGCGGTTCGACGAACGCCGCGCCGGCCTCGACTATCGCCACGGGTATTTCGCCGCGGCGAGCGACCGCCGGCTCGATCATTTCGACACTCTTGCGCAAATCGATCTCATGACAAACACGCGCACGACCTACCGGCTGCCGAAGGGCGATGCGGTCTCCGAGCCGGTCTTCGTCCCCCGCAGCGTTAGCGCTGGCGAGGGCGACGGCACCCTCATGGCGACGATTTTTCGCGCGAGCGAGAACCGAACCGATCTCGCATTGTTTGACGCGGCCGCGCTGGATGCGGGTCCGATCGCGCTCGCCGAGCTCTCGCACCGCGTGCCGTACGGCTTCCACGGCAATTGGCGGCTGGAGGCGTGATGAGCGGTGAAGGATGGCTCACGGCCGACAACGACCCGCGCCGCGAGCACGATTTCGGCAGGTTCACGCATTACGGACGCCAAAGGGTCGCCCGGAGGCGGCCTCTTGGTTCCATAAAGACCCGATACGCGAACGCCAGAGCGCTCAGCGCCAGCCGAGCCTTCGCCTCGGCAGTTGCCGTTGACGCAGTCCGCGTGGCAGGTTGGGCGACGATTGGATGAATTCATGCGAGGTTCCAGGCGCGCGGTCTTGCAGGCTTGTCTCCATGTCAATCCGGATTTTCCTGTCTACGGTTTCGGACGAATTTCGCGACTATCGCGATCAGTTGCGCCACGATCTCACTCGCCACAATGTCGAGGTGAAGGTCCAGGAGGATTTCAAGGACTTGGGCTCGGTCACGCTCGACAAGCTTGATGTTTACATCGCCGCTTGCGACGCGGTCGTTCACCTCGTCGGCGATATGACCGGCGCAGCCGCAAAGGCTAAATCCACGAAGGCTATCGTCGGGAAATACGCCGACCTGATGGACAAGCTGCCGCCGCTGCGGCAGCCCTTGGAGAACCGGCTCGATATTTCCTACACCCAATGGGAAGCGTGGCTCGCGCTCTACCACGACAAGCTCTTGCTGATCGCCAAAGCCGACGACGTCGCGCCACGCGGGCCGCAATTCGCGCCGACCGACGCTTCACGCACCGCGCAGCGCGCGCATCTCGAACGCCTGCGCGGCGTCGAGCGCTATCCGGGCTGTACGTTCACCAGCCCGGACAATCTCGGAAAGCAAATTCTTTCTGGCGCAATTCTCGATCTCCTGGCGCGCGAGTCGCTGAGCGCGGCGAGCATCGAACAGATTGAAACTGCTGTTCGAGCCAAATCGCCGAAGCTCACGGCGGCTCAGATCGACCGGTTCATCCAATCGCTTCGGGAGTTGAAGGGCGATCCGTCCTTTGCGCGCGCGGTCGAGGAAGCTCGGAACGGCAATACCCGCGTCGCCGAGGGAATCTGGCTCCAGATCTTGAAAATCGAAAGAAGGAGCGACAGAGGGCGCAGGAGGAGCAGGCCGAGGCGGCGCGCAATCTCGCGGCCAGCGCCATCACCAACAGCGTGGCGGAGGGTCTGAAATGGTATCGTGAGGCGACCGATCTCGATCCGGACAACATGGTCGGCTGGGTCGGATTGGGCGACGCGGCCGTCGCGGCGGGAACGCTCAAGGAAGCCGATGCGGCGTCTCTTAAATACATTGAGCTTGCGCGGCGGGGAGGAAACGGGCGCGAAGTCGCAGTCGGACTGTCGAGGCGCGGCGACGTGCAAGTGGCGCAGGGCGACCTCGCGGGCGCGCTGAAATCCTACCGCGACAGCCTCGCCATTGCGGACCGGCTGGCGAAATCCGATCCCGGCAACGCCGGCTGGCAGCGCGATCTTTCGGTGTCGTACGAGAAGATCGGCGACGTGCAGGTGGCGCAGGGCGACCTTGCCGGCGCGCTGAATCCTATCGCGACAGCCTCGCGATCAGCAGACCGGCTGGCGAAAGCCGATCCCGGCAACGCCGGCTGGCAGCGCGATCTGTCGGTGTCGTACGACAAGGTCGGCGACGTGCAGGTGGCGCAGGGCGACCTCGCCGGGCGCGCTGAAATCCTATCGCGACAGCCTCGCCATCAGAGAGCGGCTGGCGAAAGCCGATCCCGGCAACGCCGGCTGGCAGCGCGATCTGTCGGTGTCGTACGAGAAAGTCGGCGACGTGCAGGTGGCGCAGGGCGACCTTGCCGGGGCGCTGAAATCCTATCGCGACAGCCTCGCGATCAGCAGACCGTCTGGCGAAAGCCGACCCCGGCAACGCCGGCTGGCAGCGCGATCTGTCGGTGTCGTACGAGAAGGTCGGCGACGTGCAGGTGGCGCAGGGCGACCTCGCGGGGGCGCTGAAATCCTACCGCGACAGCCTCGCCATCGCGGACCGGCTGGCGAAATCCGATCCCGGCAACGCCGGCTGGCAGCGCGATCTCTCGGTGTCGTACGAGAAGGTCGGCGACGTGCAGGTGGCGCAGGGCGACCTTGCGGGCGCGCTGAAATCCTACCGCGACAGCCTCGCCATCGAGACCGGCTGGCGAAATCCGATCCCGGCAACGCCGGCTGGCAGCGCGATCTGTCGGTGTCGTACGAGCAGGTCGGCGACGTGCAGGTTGCGCAAGGCGACCTTGCCGGCGCGCTGAAGTCCTACCAGCGACAGCCTCGCGATCATTGACCGGCTGGCGAAATCCGATCCCGGCAACGCCGGCTGGCAGCGCGATCTGTCGGTGTCGTACGAGAAGGTCGGCGACGTGCAGGTGGCGCAGGGCGACCTCGCGGGGGCGCTGAAATCCTACCGCGACAGCCTCGCCATCAGAGACCGGCTGGCGAAATCCGATCCCGGCAACGCCGGCTGGCAGCGCGATCTGTCGGTGTCGTACAACAAGGTCGGCGACGTGCAGGTGGCGCAGGGCGACCTCGCGGGCGCGCTGAAGTCCTATCAGCGACAGCCTCGCCATCGTCGACCGGCTGGCGAAATCCGATCCCGGCAACGCCGGCTGGCAGCGCGATCTGTCGGTGTCGTACGACAAGGTCGGCGACGTGCAGGTCGGCGCAAGGCGACCTTGCGGGCGCGCTGAAGTCCTATCAGCGACAGCCTCGCGATCATTGACCGGCTGGCGAAATCCGATCCCGGCAACGCCGGCTGGCAGCGCGATCTGTCGGTGTCGTACGAACAAGGTCGGCGACGTGCAGGTGGCGCAGGGCGACCTCGCGGGCGCGCTGAAATCCTACCGCGACAGCCTCGCCATCGGAGACCGTCTGGCGAAATCCGATCCCGGCAACGCCGACTGGCAGCGCGATCTGTCGGTGTCGTACAACAAGGTCGGCGACGTGCAGGTGGCGCAGGGCGACCTCGCGGGCGCGCTGAAATCCTACCGCGACAGCCTCGCCATCGCCGACCGGCTGGCGAAATCCGATCCCGGCAACGCCGGCTGGCAGCGCGATCTGTCGGTGTCGTACGCCAAACTCGCGAGCGCGTTCAGAAGGGCGGGCGACAACGCAACGGCGCTTGACTTACTGCGCCAGGGCCGGGCCATCATGGTTCGGATGACGGGTCTCTCTCCGGACAACGCCGTGTGGAAACGCGACCTAGCGTCGGTTCGACGGGCAGATCGCGGAGCTGGCGCGTTGAGCTTGGTGCAAAAATCATATGTGGACGGCCCCCGCCTGCAAGGGCTCTTGAGTCGGCTTCGGCGGCCGTCGATCATCTCGACAGTCAAGTTCACTGACCGGCTTCGCGTGCCGAGCTATATGTGATTATGTCCCTTACAAAACAGTTAGTTGAGAGCCTCCATTGCTGAAGTTGCTCAGAGAGCAAGATGTTACCCGTCACTCCCGCCCCCATCAAAAGGCAGGAAATGGATCGATGGTTGCGGTGCCATTCTGGGGTAAGGGCGCAATTAAATCCCTCGGTTTTGCTCCTGGACTGAAAGCGCGGGTCGTTTGCAACCTAGCTAGTGTGGCAGTCTACAATCCATGGGTAATTGACGAGCTGAGAAAGTTGAAGGGAATACAAGTGCGTTCTCACCCCAGATTGCATGCAAAATTATATGCTGCGAATGGCTTCGTAATCGTTGGATCGTCAAACGCTTCCGCAAATGGTCTGGCACTCGAAGGTCGAGAAGTGTCGGGCTGGATTGAGGCCAACATCTTGACTGATGACGAAGATGTGGTGCGCGATGTGCAAATTTTCTTCGAAGAGATTTGGGAGAGCGATGAAACAACACGCGTGACCACGTTGGCCGTTGCTGCATTTTTTCGAGGGGCCAAAATGCAACTGGAGGTTGGCATTTTGATGCGGCGAGTCTCGTATGACAAGTCCTGAGGTGCAAGTTCGGGTCTCGCGATCGTCGAGAGAGAGGTCGCGCGACGACAAACGCGGGGCCTTAGGGCTCCCCATTCGCTCTACGTGAGGGCCGAAAAGCGCCGAAATCAGGCCGTTCTCGAAATGAGGGGATTCCTGAGGTGAACCCCCTCAATAAGAGCTGCCAAAAAGGCACGCGAAAACTTGCCGAAGCCTTCGTCTTTGGGAACGGCAACAACGTTGCTCGCCGCATGCCGGGAGCGCCCTGAATTGTTCAAGTCGGTCTTCGTCTTTGCCTATGATCAGCCACTAAGTACCAAAGGGGACCAAGCCCTTAAGAAGTTGAAAAGCGGCGATGTGAAGCCGGAGAAACGTAAAGATATAGTTGATATTAGCAAGGCTTGGGGATATCAGGAGATGATTGAGCTCCGGCAGTTGGATTGTTGATCTCGACTGTCGCAAACCCGATGCGCCTCGTGTCTGGGGTTGCTCGAAGGCATTCAGCCCCAAAAACTTATCGCTTAAAGCGGACGGTGAAAATGATGTCATTGTCACCATCCGTGGAACAGTGGGAGGTCCCAGGATTCTTGCGTCGAAACTCCGTCTCTCGTCTGCAGAGAAGGCCGAGTTAATTGCGAAATGCAAGGCGCTTCCTAAAGCTCCATCAGCCTGTCCCGTTGCCCAGGGTCGTGCGCATGCTCAAAGAGACAGGCGCGACTCTGCCAAAGAGCAATTCCTAAATCACAATCCGCTCGACCTCATCGAGCGTGATCTCGTCGCCTGTGCGATCATAGAGCTTCGTCGTGCGCGGGCTTTCGTGCGCCGCCATCAGCTGCGCATTTTCGAGCGTGCCGCCGTTTTCCAGATAGGCGGTGATCCCGGTCGCGCGGAACGTGTGGCAGCAGATATCCGCGCTGAGGCCGGCGTCGTTTGAGCGCCGGCGGATCATCCGGTACACGTCCACCGCGCGTCATGGCGCTTTCGGTCAGCTCGCCGGTGCGCCCGCGCGCCGAGCGGAAGAGGGGAGACTTCTTGGCGTCGAGAATGCCGGCCGCCTGCAGATAGGCGTCGAGATAGGCCTCCAGATTGTGATGGCAGGGCATTTCGTGCCGCTTGCCGCCTTTTTCGTGCAGCCGCACCCACCAGCGCTTGCCCGTGGCGTAATAGTCCTCGACGCGCATGGCGACGGCGGCGCTGACGCGCGCGAACTGATAGGCCATCAGCGCCGATCAGCGCGCGGTCGCGCAGGCCCACCAGGGTCGTGACATCGATGCTGTCGAGAAGCTTGCTGGCTTCGTCAGGCGTCAGCACCGATTACGCCTTACCTAACTCCCTAACTGACAGTCGGCCTCGGCTGCCGTACAATTTTCGGCAGGGATTGCGGCGAAGGCCCGGTCGCATCTCCCGCCTCCAAAGACCGACAATTTCTTGACAAGGCGGCGGTCGTTCTTTATATGTTCTCTTGCCGCCATCCTCAAGGAGAAGGCCGAGTGCCCGGTTCCGTCGAAGCCGTTCCCCCTGCCGCCGCTTGCGGCCGATCGGTCGGGGCGCGGCCGCCGGCGCGCTTGGCGAAGGCCGGACGCGAAGAGCCGATCGTCGGCGTTTCGGTCGCCGGGATCGCGGCTCGGGAGGGCCTCGCGGCCAGGCGGGCTCGCCCGCAAATGGCGCTGCAACGGCTTGGAAAGGTTCAATTCGCGCCGGGAATTGGTATGGCCCCGGCGGGGCCGGACCCCCAAGATCTGGTAGAGGTTCACTTCCGGCTCCGGATCGTTCGCGCAACTCCCAAGCCGGCGCGAATCCCCTCGCCCGCGAAGCGGGAGAGGACAGGCGCGAAGCGCCAGGTGAGGGTTGAGAACGCCGAGCGGCGGGCGCTGATGGGCTGCCGCGAGGCTCGTCGGTTGCCCGTCCCCCTCACCTGGCGCGGCTTCGCCGCGCCTGTCCTCTCCCGCTTCGCGGGCGAGGGGGTTGCCGCAGTTACAAAGTTGCACAAAGTGGTGCCTAGCGCATTGAAATCATTCGCTCGGCGTCCGACCACGCGCCGGCCCGCCCGCCCGGGATTTGTAGCTCCTTTCGCTGGCCGCGACGCAGTCAGCGCCCGCGTCTACAGCCTCGCCTGGTCCTCGATCCGCCCAAGGCTCTCCTCGCGGCCGAGCACCGTCAGCACGTCGAAGATGCCGGGCGAGGTCGTGCGGCCGGTCAGCGCGGCGCGCAAGGGCTGGGCGATCGAGCCGAGTTTTGCCCCGCTCGCCTCGGCGTAGGCGCGAACGATCGCCTCGAGCGCCGGGCCCGACCATTCCGCGACTTTGGCGAGCTTGGGCAGCAGCGCGGCGAGATGCGCGCGCCCGCCCTTCATGAGAATCTCGGCCGCCTTCTCGTCCATCGGCAGAGGCCGCGTCGCGAACAAAAATCCCGCGCCGTCGAGCAGCTCGACCAGCGTCTTGGCCCGCTCCTTCAGGCCCGGGATCGCGGCGCGAAGTTGCGCCCGCTTGCGCTCGTCGAGCTTGGCTTCGACCTCCGGCCCGCCCGGCAGATAGGGCAGGGCGTCGATCAGCGCCTCGAAGAGCTCGTCGTCGCTCGAGGCGCGCATGAAATGGCCGTTCATGTTCTCGAGCTTGGCGAAGTCGAAGCGCGAGGGGGAGCGGCCGATCGCCGGCAGATCGAAGGCGGCGATGATCTCGTCGGTGGTGAAGAACTCCTTGTCCCCCTGGCTCCAGCCGAGCCGCACGAGATAGTTGCGCAGCGCGGCGGGCAGATAGCCCATGGCGCGGTAGGCGTCGACGCCGAGCGCGCCGTGCCGCTTGGAGAGTTTTGCGCCGTCCGGTCCGTGGATGAGCGGGATGTGGGCCCAGACCGGAACGTCCCAGCCGAGCGCCTGATAGATCTGCGTCTGGCGCGCGGCGTTGGTCAGGTGATCGTCGCCGCGGATGACGTGGGTGACGCCGATGTCGTGATCGTCGACCACGACGGCGAGCATGTAGGTCGGGTTGCCGTCCGAGCGCAGGAGCACGAGATCGTCGAGCTCCTTGTTGGCGAACACGACCTTGCCCTGCACCTTGTCGTCGATGATTGTCTCGCCCTCCTGCCGGGCGCGCAGCCGGATGACGGGGGCGACGCCGGGGGGCGCTAGCGCCGGATCGCGGTCGCGCCAGCGGCCGTCGTAGCGCATCGGGCGGCCCTCGAGCCGCGCCGTCCGGCGCATCTCCTCGAGCTCCTCGGGGCTCGCGTAGCAGCGGTAGGCGGCGCCGCTCGCCAGCATCTGATCGACCACCTCGCGATGACGCCAGGCGCGGCCGAACTGGCTCATCGCCTCGCCGTCCCAGTGCAGGCCGAGCCAGGCGAGGCCGTCGAGGATGGCGTCGACCGCGGCCTGGGTCGAGCGCTCGCGGTCGGTGTCCTCGATGCGCAGGAGGAACGCGCCGCCGAAGCGGCGGGCGTAGAGCCAGTTGAACAGGGCCGTGCGCGCCCCGCCGATGTGCAGGAACCCGGTGGGGGAGGGCGCGAAGCGGGTGACGACGTGGGCCATCTTTTAACAAGCTCGGACAAGCGGAAGCGAAATCGAGCGGGTGGCTCTAGCAGAGGAGGGCGTCGCGGCAAAGCCGCGCCTTGCGCGCGGATGCCGCATCCGCGCCTTACGCGCGGATGCCGCATCCCTTCGCCCTCCGCGCGATGGTAGGCTTCGGCAGGCCATTGGAGCGCGGGAGGCGGAGAATGGACTTCGTTTTCATGTTGACCCGCAACGACGCGACGGTCGAAAACGCGCTCGACCTCGTCGAGGTTGCGCGCCCGCTGTGCTTGAAGCACATCGGCTTCAAGGACGTCGGCGCCGAGCCCGCGCTTCTTGGGCGGCTGACCGCCGCCATTCGCGGGGCCGGCGCGGCCGTCTGGATGGAGGTCGTCTCGACGACGCGCGACGACGAATTGCGTTCGATCGCGCTCGCCCGCAATCTCGGCGTCGACTGGCTGATGGGCGGCGTGCACGTAGAGGACGGCTTGAGCGCGCTCAAGGGGAGCGCGACGCGCTATCTCCCCTTCGCCGGCAGGCCCGTCGGCCATCCGACCCGGCTCGGCGGCACTTGCGGCGACGTCGAGGCGCAATGCGAGGCTTTCGCCGCGAAGGGCTGCGCCGGCGTCGACATTCTCGCCTATCGCGCGACCGAGGCCGCGCCGCTCGACCTGATCGCCGCCTGCAGGCGGGGCTTGCGCGGCAGGGGCACGCTGGTGGTCGCGGGTTCGATCAATTCGGCCGAGCGGATCGCCGCCATCCGCGCCGCCGGCGCCGACGCCTTCACCATCGGCACCGCGGCGATCGACGCTTCCTACCTGCCGGGCGCCGGACCCTTGGAGGCTCAGCTCCGGGCGGTGCTCGCCGACTGCCGCGAGCCGGGATGAGCGGCGGCCTCACCTGGCGAGCGCGTCGAGCGACCGCTTCATCGCCCGCGTTCCGGCCTCGATCAGCGCGGCGAGTTGCGGCTTGATGTCGTCCGGCAAAAAGTCGGCGGTCCAGACGACGACGGCGCCGCCGTCGGGACCCGCGAACCTGCAACGATGCGTTGTAATGCGTCGTGCGTCCGCCCTCGGCGGTCCAGACGAGGCGGCGCGCCTCGTCGTCGATCGTGACGATCGGCTCGCGCACGACCATGCCTTGGCGAAGGTCACCACGCGCGCTCCGGGCTCGAGCTTCGTGTCGGCGACGAAGCCCGGCGCGAGGCGCGTGTGCAGCGCGCCGACGTCACGGATGGCGGCCCACGCGTCGTCCGGCGAAGCGGCCGTTTCCAGGCTTGTTCGGATCGTCGCCATCGTCATGCTCCGAGATGCAAAGCTTCGAGCCGGTAGCCGTCGGGATCGACGACATAGGCGGCGAAATAGTCCGCGCCGTAATCCGCGCGGATCCCGGGCTTGCCGTTGTCGCGTCCGCCCTCGGCGAGCGCGGCGGCATGAAACTTTGCCACGCTCTCGCGATCGGGGGCCGTGAAGCAGACGTGCAATCCCGAGTTCGGATCGTCGGGGACGGGCGAGCTTGTGACGCCGATCCAAAGTCCGACGGTCTTCTTGCCGTAGCCGAGCGAGCCCTCGCCGTCGCTGAGCCGCCTGTAGCCGATCGGCTCGAGCGTCCGGTCGTAGAACGCCTTCGCCCTCATGATGTCGCGGACGCCGATCGAGATATGGTCGAACATGCGCGTATTCTCCTCTTGGTCGGTCACTTGGGTGAGGCGCAGTCTACGCGGCGCCCGGGTGACCGGCTTGGGGAAAATTGCTATTATTCGGCCATGGAAATGATTGCTCCCGCCGCCTCGGGGACAGCCGAAAAGTTGAGGCCTCCGACGCTCTCCGCGCGACGCATCGCGGGCGGCGAGACGTGGAGCGTGAGCGAGATTGTCTGCCGCGCCGGGCCGGCCGATCGGCCTATTGAGGAGCGGCACGAAGGCTTCAGCATCGCGGCCGTGCTCGAGGGCTGCTTCACCTATCGCGCCGACCGCGGCGCGAGCCTCCTCTACCCGGGCACTCTGCTATTCGGGAACCATCGCGTCTGCTATGAGTGCGGCCACGAGCACAGCGCGGGCGACCGGTGCATTTCGTTCAATCTGCGGGAGGACGCCTTCGAGGAGATCGCCTCGGCGGCCTCCTCGCGTCGGCGCCGTCCGCTGAGCCAGCCGATGCTTCCCGCGTCGAACCGGTTGACGCCTGTCATCGCCGCGATCGAGCGCCTGCGCGGCGGCGCCTCGCCGCTCGAGGCCGAAGAACTGCTCGTCGTCCTGGTCGAGACCGTCGTCGCGGCGCTGAACGACGGACTGCGCGCGCCGCCCGCGCCGGCTGGCTGGGAGACGCGGCGCCTGATCGACGTTCTGCGCCTGATCGACGAGCATCCCGACGAGCCGGTCGATCTCGCCGCTCTCGCGTCGGCGGCGGGCCTGAGCAAGCATCATTTCCTGCGCGTGTTCCGGCGTTTTGTCGGCATGACGCCCCATCAATACGTTTTACGCGCGAGAATGACCCGCGCGGCGCGCCGCCTGAAGACGTCGAAGGACTCCGTCCTCTCCGTCGCGCTCGACAGCGGCTTCGGCGATCTCTCGACCTTCAACGCCCGCTTCCGCGCGATTTTTGGAACGACCCCGTCGAGGTACCGGGCCTCCTGAAGGCGGCCCCCGCAAACGGCGCCCGGAATGGACCTTCCCTGCGCCTGCACCCAAATTCTCTGCTCGGGGAAAAAATTCCCTGCTCGGCGCAAAAAAATCCCCTCGCCCCTGCAGGGAATTTGCCGCAAGGCCCTCAAATCCAAGGCCATTTCGGTGCGAATATTCCCAAAAAAGGCCGAATTCCCTGCAAATTCGCTGCCCGCAGGCAATTTGCCGTGCCCGGAGCCGACTTCGGGCCCGTCAAGGGATGAGCGACCCCTGCGCGCAACGACGGCGAGGCTACGCGGCAAAGCGCTTCACGTCAGCTTCCGCCACGCCTGCTCCTCGGCCGCCTGCGCGAAAGCCTCCGGCGTCCACCCTTCCGCCAGCGCCTGCCGCATGAGCGCCTGCTGGCTCTGCGGCGCCATGCCGCCGATCGCGGGATCGCGGTCGAGGTTGGTCGGGAAGGCGTAGCCCTCGGCCGAGGCGGCGATCGCGTTGTCGGCCTCTTCCGCGCCGATCGCGCCTTCGGCGATCAGCCTCTCCAGCGCGGGATAGAGCCTTACGCTCATCTTCAGCCGGTCGACGCTCTCCATCGCGCGCCCGTAGGCGCTCGAGATCTGCAAGAGGTTGCCGATCCGCTTGATGTCCTTCGAGCGATTGGGGCCGGCCGCGTGGAACAGGGCCGGATTGAAGAAGGCGGCGTCGCCGTTCTTGAGCGGCGGCTGGACCCTGTGCGCCTCGAAATAGGCGCGGAATTCTTCGCGCAAGGCGGCAAGGTAGCCGGGCAGGTAGGTCTGCGAGAACGGAGGTAGAGCGTCTGGCCGGATTCGAGCGGCATGTCGCAATGCGCCACCGCGCCCTGCAGGGTCAGCATGGGCGACAGGCGATGGGCGTGCGCGGGAAAGCGCTCGATCTCGCGCGCCGTTTGGAAGCCCGTATGGTAGCGCGGTGCGGAACCTGCGCGTCGCCGCCCGGATTGACGACGTTCAGTTGCGAGTTGAGCACCGGCCGGTGGCCGACCCCGCTGGATGAAACGAAGTCTGCTTTCGGCCGAATTTTAGCGATAGGCGTTTGTGGCCGGCAAGAGGTCGGTCTCTCAGTGATGCCTTGAGCTCGCTTGCGAGTTGGACCCGGGGCGCTTGATGACCTCGACTTGCGCCAAGGAGCGGCGACGCTCTGGAGCCTGTTTTTTAGGATTCCTTTTGTGAAGCGCCCTTGCCGGCGGTGATTGGCGAGGAGGTTGCAATGGACGTGATCCACGATCGCGCCGCCGGCTTGGACGTTCACAAGGACAGCATCGTTGCCTGCGTGCGTACGATGTCCGGGAACAAGCCGGCGCGGGAATGCCGGACCTACGAGACGACCACCGATGGCCTTCAGGCGTTGCTGGAATGGCTGGTCTCGAGCGGATGCGGCGTGGTGGCGATGGAGGCGACCGGGGTCTATTGGCTGCCGGTGTGGAAGATCTTGGGCGACGGCGAATTCGAGCTTGTCGTCGCCAATGCGGCTCACATCAAATCGGTTCCCGGCCGCAAGACCGACATGAACGATGCGATGTGGATTGCCGATCTGGTCGCGCACGGCTTGATCAAGGCGAGCTTCGTGCCGGACGAAGAAAGGCATCAACTGCGCGCCTTGATGCGGACCCGCAAGCAGTTGGTGCGAGAGCAGACGCGGCACGTTCAACGCATCCAGAAGACGCTGACCGAGGCCAACATTCGGCTGGATTCGGTGATCCGCGACATCATGGGCGCGAGCGGACGGCGCATGATCGAGGCGATGATCGCCGGGGTGCGCGATCCACGCAAGCTGGCCGCCCTGGCCCATCGCAGCGTCAAGGCCACACCGAAGGAACTGTACGATGCGCTGCATGGGCGATTGACCGAGCACCACCGCTTCCTCCTCAAGCTCCATCTCGGGCAATGGGACGCGCTGGACGCCTCGATCAAGGTCATCGATGGCGAAGTCGACGCTCGGGTCAGGCGCATGGATACGGAGGGCCCGGCCGACAAGGCCAGATTTTCCAACCTGATCGACCAACTCGCCTCGATCCCCGGCGTCAGCAAATTGTCGGCTTTGACCGTACTTTCGGAGATCGGCACGGACATGAGCCGCTTCGCGACCGCCGGTCACTTGATCGCATGGGCCGGCATGTGTCCCGGCCAGAACGAGAGCGCCGGCAAGCGCAAGTCCACCCGACTGCGCAAGGGCGCCCCTTGGTTGAAAACAGCCCTCGTCCAATGCGCTTGGGCGGCCAAGCGAGCCAAAGCCAGCTATTACAAAGCGCAGTTCTTCCGCCTCAAGGCCAGACGCGGTCCGCAAAAAGCGATCTGCGCCGTGGCGGCTTCGATCTTGACCGCGATCTACCACATGCTTCGCGACGGGACCTTCCACAGCGACCTTGGAGCGGGTTACTTCGACAAGCTGGCGCCGGAGGCCAAAGCCAACCGCCTCGCCAAACAAATTATCAATCTTGGATATCGGGTGACCATCGAAAGGACGGCCGAAGCCGTGTCAGTCGAGACGTGAAATCAATGACATACGCTGAAGTTTCTTTTTAGGTGATCTGATAGAACGGCCCCAGCCAAGCCTCGCTGACGAGCGCGATGACGGCGTTGCCGTAATATGCGGCTGGGATGCGTCACGGTTAGCTGAGACATCTGGCTGCGGTAATTGAACTGCAACCGGAGGTTTCGAAATGACGATTGATGCAGGGCTGAAGCCCGAGGGGCGCCGGAGCGCTCCCCATAGCTGGCGCAGGCGCCCACTCGGGCGTCGAGGCAGGACCGAAGCGCTATTCGGTTCAACGCAAGATGGTGGTGGTGGCGCGTTTGTTGCGTGGCGAACCGTTGGATGTCGTCGCCCGGGAAGCGAATGTCTCGGTGGCCAAGCTGACCGAATGGCGGGACCGAGCGCTCGCCGGCGCGGCGTCAGCCTTGAAGGAACGCGAGCGCGACGACCGCGAGGATGAAATCGCCCGACTGAAATCCAAGGTGGGCGAGATCACCATGGACAACGAATTGCTGTCCGCCAAGATCGCCGCCATGGAGGCCAAAAGCCCTTTGGCCCGAAGGAGGTCGAGACGATGAGCCAGACGGTCTCGCCTTCCACGTCTCGTTGCTATGGCCTGGCGCGGGTCTCGCGCGCGTGGAATGTCCCGCGCGCCGGCGTGTATCGCTTTCTCAAGGGAACGCCATCGCCTGCGATCGCCCGTCGCCCCGGTCCGACAGGCCCTTGTCCGGATGCTGACCTGGCCGATCTTATCCGCCGGGAAATCGAAGCGTCCGACTTTCACGGCGAAGGCTATCGCAAAATATGGGCGCGACTGCGCGTTGCCGGGGTTCGCTCGAGCCCTCGCCGCGTGCGCCGGGTGATGGGAGAGAACAGCTTGCTCGCGCCCCATCGCGTCGGGCGCAACCAAGAGAAGACGCACGACGGAACCATCGTCACCGACAAGGTCAATGAAATGTGGGGAACGGACATGAGCCAGACCGTCACCCTCAAGCAAGGGCGGGCCTATGTTTTCGTCGCCGTGGAACACGCGAACTCAGAAATCATCGGCATTCACGCCGCGCGTTCAGCCAATCGCTTCGAGGCGCTGGAGCCGGTCCGGCAGGGGGTGCATCGGTGCTTCGGCTCCATCGCGCCCGGCGTGGCGCGTGGGCTCAAGGTGCGTCACGATCATGGCTCCAATTACATGTCCGGCGATTTCCAGGACGAGATCAAGTGTCTGGGCATCGAAGCTTCGCCGTCCTTCGTGCGCGAACCCGAGGGCAATGGCGTCGCCGAGCGCTTCATCCGAACCTTGAAGGAGAACTTGCTCTGGGTCCGGACGTTCAAAACCATCGAGGAACTGCGCGCCGAGCTCGTCGCATTCGCCAGGCGCTACAATGAAACTTGGCTCGTCGCGCGCCATGGATACAAAACGCCCGCGAGGGTCGAGAGGAGCAAACCACGCCACGAATTGCGATTGACCCGACCCTCGCAGCCGCCTTACCCTTGGCCGCCTGAGCAAGCGCAGCCGCGTGTTGCCGCACTACAGCCGTAATATGCGGCGAAGGTTTTCGGGTCGGCGAGGCAAAGCTTTTCCAGCGCGTTCCAGACGCGGTCGTTCGCGCCGGGCTTGGCGAAATGGTCGCCGCGGGCCGAATTGTTCCTGTGCTGGTCGTCGATCATCGCCCAGAAATGAGCGTTGGCGGCCTCGATCGGCCGAAGATCGGCGAAGGCCTAGCGGAAGACGATGATGCCGGGCCCGCCGGTCATCGACCTCGACCCATTCGGCCATCATCTCCCTGCGGCCCCTGCGGCTCTCAGGCGAGGCGGCGGCGCTGCGCGCCGCGTCGCCGTCATAGATCAGGACGTTCGACACGACGTCGCTGGCGAAAGGATAGTCCGCCGGATCGACCGTGCGCTCGACCAGGGCTCGGAATGCGTCGAGATCGCACGCGTCCTCGGCGAGGAAGATGCGGTCGGCTCTCAGCCGCCTTGCGTTGTCGTCCTTCATGAGCCTCCTTCGGCGCGCATTTGTTTCGCCACTATACAATGAGTTCGCCACTATACAATGAGCATGTGCGCTGAGCGCGTCGAATCGCCGTATCCATGCAATCCGCGGTGCACGGGCGTTTCGATCGACATGGGAGTATTTTTGAGATGATTCATGCAAATGACGTCGTTCAGGAGTTGGAAGACTGGCTGGCGCAGCGGGTCAGGGACGCCCAACTTCGCAAACGTAGCGACGAAAGGCCCGAAATCGAAGTCGATCTCGTGCGGCGGGCGGTCGCCGAGATCAAGGCTTTGCGCGAGAGGCTCGGCCTCAGACGAGGAACCCGTTCGATCGCCCCCGAGGATCTGAACGCCAGCAACGACGAGTAAACCTCGATCCAGACAGACGGATGGCGCCGTCACCGCGCCAGCCTCGGCGCCACCCCCTCCCGCATGACCAAGCGCCGCAGGGGGCCGATCGCCCCGAGGGCCCAAAGGCCAGCCCCGCGGGCAAAATCGAGTGGCGCAAATCGCGTCAGGAGCGCCCGGTTGAGCCCGTCGACCACGCCGGTGCGCACGACGATGTCCGACCGCCGGGCGCGCTCATAAGATTCGAGGGCGCCGCGGCCGCCGATGTCGTGGCCCCCGCTTCGCGCCTCGACGGCGCATGCGACGATCGCCTCGACGTCGCGCAAGCCGAGGTTCAGCCCCTGCGCTCCGATCGGCGGGAAGGCGTGAGCCGCATCGCCGACCAGCGCCAGACGCGCGGCCGTGATTCTCGGCACGACCTGGCCAACCATCGGAAACACGCCCGGCCGGCCTTCGAGCCGCATCGCGCCCAGCATCGAGCGGGCCTGGCGCTCGATCTCGCTCGCGAGTGCGGCATCATCGAGCGCCTCGCGGCGGCGCGCCTCGCCGTCCGACATGACCCAGACGAGGCTCGAGCGGTTCGGCGCCGCTTCGCTCGGCGGCAGCGGCACCAGCGTGAACGGCCCCTGCCTCGTGTGAAACTCGGTCGAAAAATCGCGATGAGGCAGCCGGTGGGTCAGGAGCGCGGTCAATGCGCTTTGCGGATAGCGGTGGGCGCGCATGGAAAGGCCGCCGGCGCGCCGCGCGCGAGATGCGCGCCCGTCGGCGCCGATGACGAGGGCGCAGGCGACATGACGGCCGTCCTCGAGCCGAGCCGTCGCCCTTTCCCCGGCGAAGTCGTAGGAAGCGACGGCGGCTTTGACGCACTCGACCCCCGAAGTCCGTTCCGCCCGGAGAGCCAGAGCGACGGCCATGCGGTCGTTCTCGACGTTCCAGCCGAAGGTCTCGAGGCCGATCTCCGAGCAGTGAAACTCGACCGGCCGCGGCGGGAAAAGCGCGCCCGTGTCGTCGATCAATCTTAAGCCCCGCATCGCCGCCGCATTGGGTTCGATCGCCGTCCAGAGCCTGAGCAAGTCGAGATAGGCGATCGACCGGTCGAGCATCGCGACGGTGCGGCCCCGCGCCGACCGCTCGTCCGCGCCGCACGAGACGACGTCGAACCCAGCGGCGGCGAAAGCGACCGCCGCCGTGAAGCCGGCAAGTCCCGCTCCCGCGATCAGGACGTCGCAGGCGCGCTCGGCGGACTTTTCCACTGCTCTCATCGGCAAACTCTCCCGCGTTCGCACGGATGGCGCTAAGGCGAGACGCGCAGCTTCAATTTTGATAAGCCGAACGCGCGGTGGTCAAGCCGGAGTCGCCGGCTCTGGCGTTATTGTCGCGGGGGATTGTCGCGGGGGGAGTCGGACGAAGGCGCGATGCCGAACGAGAAGACGCCGGAAAAGAAAGTAGCGCAGGCGGCGGGATTTTCCGTCCACCTCTTCACGGCGTCCGGCGGGGCGGTGGCGGTGCTCGCGCTCTACGCGGCGATCGAGCGCAACTTTCCGGCCTGCTTCGCCTGGCTGGGGCTCGCGCTTTTCATCGACGGAATCGACGGCACCCTGGCGCGCGCCGCCAAGGTGCACGTGACCGCGGCGTCGATCGATGGAGCGATTCTCGATCTCGTGATCGACTTTCTGACCTATGTTCTCGTCCCGGTCGTGGCTTTGTGGCGGTCGGATCTGATGCCGACCCAAGCCTCGTTCTGGATCGGCCTCGTCGTCACGATCGCCTCGGCGCTCTATTTCGCCGACACCCGCATGAAGACGGACGACTACTGGTTCCGCGGTTTTCCTGCGACCTGGAACATCCTCGTCCTGTACCTTTTCGTCCTTAGGCCGCCCTGGCTCGTCAGCGCGGCAATCCTGCTCACGGCGGCGGCGATGATGTTTTCGCCTGTCGTGTTCGTCCATCCGCTGCGGGTGGCGAAACTGCGCAAGCTGACGATCGCAATGACCGATCGCCTGGTTCGCCTTCGCGGCAGCGGTGATCGTCGAGAATCTGTCGCCGTCGGGATGGGTGGTCGGCGGCCTCGTCGTCACCGCAGTCTATTTCCTCGCCCTGCCGCTCTTGCGACATTCGCCGTGGGCGTGAGGGGTGAGGCGGAAGCGAGGCTGAATCACCGCCTTGCCGCCGGGATCAAATCCTTGCTATAGGCCGCTGATCGCGGCGGGCCTCCGGTTCGTCGCCGGCCTCGTGGCGGAGTGGCTACGCAGAGGACTGCAAATCCTTGCACCCCGGTTCGATTCCGGGCGAGGCCTCCAATCATTTTTCGCGGGCGGTCACGTCCGGGGGCGGGGCAATTGGCGAAGATCTCTTCGGCCGAGGCGCAGCAGGCGCGGCGTCTCGCCATGGTGAACAGCCAGCTGCGAACCGGCGACGTCGTCGACAAGGAGGTGCTCGCCGCCTTCCTCGAGACGCGGCGAGAGGCCTTCGTGGCGCCCGACATCGTTGAACTCGCCTATCTCGATCGCGACGCGCCGGCCCTCGGGGCGAAGAGACGGCGGTTGCTGCCTCCCCTGACGCTGGCGCGCATGCTGCAGGCGGCCGCCGTCAAGGCGGGCGACCGGGCGCTCGACGTCGGCGGGGGTTCCGGCTACGGCGCCGCAATTCTGGCCTTTATGGGCGCCAAGGTCGTGGCGCTGGAGTCGGATCCGGGCGCGGTCGCCGCGGCGCGCGAGTTGTTGTCCGGCCTGGAGAAGGTGACGGTGGTGCACGGGCCGCTCGATTCCGGCGCCCAGAAGCTCGGCCCCTTCGACCTGATCGTCGTCGAGGGCGCCTTCCAGATTTCTCCGGACCCGCTGCTCGCTCTCCTGGACGACGGCGGGCGACTGGTCGGCATCGACGCGACCATGGGCGCCTCGCAGGCCGCACTGTATGACAAGCGGGGCGAGGGGTTGAGCCGCCGCGCGCTGTTCGAGACGACCGCCGAAACGCTGGACGGCTTCCATGCCGGCGTGAGCTTCGTCTTCTAGAGTGACGTCTCATTTGGGCTTCTTTGTGCGGGCGCGGTGACGGCAAAGTGTCGCATGATTGCGACGCCTCGGCGAAAAAGCGGCGGTTTGACGTCCCGCCGAGCAGGCCGTGGTAGCGCCGCCATTTTCGCTGGTTATTATGAGCCGTCGCACTGTCTCCGGCAGGGCGGATAGGGGGCGGTCTTCTCCGGATCGACTTCCAAACGGTCTAAGGTCTCTATGCTTTTTGTGGCGGACGTGCCACTTAGGTGGGGACGAGGACGTCCTTGACTTGGACGATGAGGCGGAAATGAACTGGAGTACAGGGGCAGGCCGGGGCGCCGCTTCCGGCGGCGCGGCAAACCTCGGCGCCCCGCGCGCGCTGCTGTTCGCGACCGCGGCGCTCGCGACGATGGGCGCAAGCATGCAGACGGGCGCAGGCCGAGAATTCTGACGGGCGCGCTGATCAAAGCCTACGTCAACAACCCGACCATCAATTCATCGCGCGCCGCCGTCCGCGCGGCGGACGAGAACGTCCCGAAGGCGAACTCGGGTTATTTGCCGACCCTCGCCGCGACGGGCAACGTGGGGGCCGAGCACACGAACGACCGTCGAAGTCTTTCCAGGGACCTCCGGGTCGCTGGAATTGCTGGGTTTCGCCATCGGGTCTCGTCCCCGCGGCTATGGCGTGCAGCTCAACCAGAATGTGTTCGACGGGTACCGGACGATAAACAGGATTCGCTCTGCCGAGTTGGGCGTCCTCCAATCGCGGGCAGGTCTGCGCCTGAGCGAACAGAGCACGCTGCTCGACGGCGTCACGGCCTATATGGACGTCCTGCAGGACACGGCGCTGCTCGAGCTGCAGCGCAACAACGTGCAGGTCCTGCAGGAGCAATTGCGCGAAACGCGGGACCGGTTCACGGTCGGCGAAGTCACCCGCACCGACGTCGCGCAGGCCGAAGCGAGCCTGTCGAGCGCGCAGGCCCAGGAGCTCACAGCGGAGGCGACGCTCGAGACTGTCGATCGCCCATTACCGCCAGGTCATCGGCGATCAGCCGACCACCCTCGCGCCGGTCAAGCCGATCGCGCAGCCGCTGCCGAGGACGCTGCCCGAGGCCATCAGCGTTTCCCAGATCGAGCATCCGCAGGTCGTTTCCGACCTGCACGCGGTGGACGTCGCCGAACTCGCGATCAAGGTCGACGAGGGGGCGCTCTATCCGCAAGTCACTCTGCAGGGCCAGCTCGCCCAGCAGTTCGACTTGAGCGGCATCCCGGGCCAGCGCGCATTCGTCGCCTCGCTGACGGGGAACGTCACCGTCCCGATCTACCAGGGCGGGATAGAATACGCGAGCATCCGCCAGGACAAGGAAAAGCTGTCGCAGGCCGAACTCACGCTCGATCAGGACCGCGACATCGTGCGCAGGAACGTGGTCCAGTTCTGGGGCCTGAATCAGGCGCAGGTGGGCGTCATCCGCGCTGCGCGGGCGTCGGTTTCGGCCAACGAAGTCGCGCTCGCGGGCGTGCGGGAAGAGGCCAAAGTCGGCCAACGAACGACGCTCGACGTCCTCAACGCCCAGCAGGCCCTGCTGAGCGCCCGGAGCACGCTCGTTACGGCCGAGCACGACGCGGTCGTCTTTTCCTATTCGCTGCTCTCGGCGATCGGCCGCCTGAACGCGCCGACGCTGAATCTCGCGGTCGACGAATACGACCCGCGGGTTCATTTCAATCAAGTCAAGAGCAAGCTCTGGGGCGTAAGGACGCCAGACGGCAAGTAGCCCTCCGCAGCGAAAACGTGAACAGCGCTTGCACGGGCGGGCGACGAGAGATTAACCTCGATTGAGCCTGATTTGGCCGGGTAGGCCGGTCAGGCGCGAGCGCCCGCCGAGAGGCGCAGAGGCGTATCGGACAGCGCCGGTTGACGGCCGAGGCGGTGGGATGAGCGCAGTCAATTCGAGTTCCGGCGACCGCGAGACCGAGGCGCTGCGCCGCGCTCAGCGAGCCCACGAGCCTTCGATGGAGGAGATCCTCGCCTCGATCCGCAACATCATCATCGACGAGCGCGAGTCGGAGAAAGCGGCGCCGTCCAGGCCTGCTTCGCCCAGAGCCGCGTCTTCCGCTCCCCAGATTGTCTATTCGAAGGAGGATCCGGCGCCGCAGCGCGCGGCGCAGGAAACCCTCGTTCGGGCCGAGCCGCCTGCCGCGTCCGTGAAGTCCTCGTCCGAGATCAAGTCGGCAGCTGAGGCCAAGCCCTTGCCGGAAGCAAAACCCGCTCCTGCAAAGCCCGCTCTGGAGGCGAGCGCGCCGAAAGAAGCCCGGCGGCAGCTTCAGGGGCCCGGCCCGGAGGAGCGGTCGGAGGTCCCCGTGCGCGTCGACGAGGAGCCTTTGCTGTCCCCTGAGGCGGGCGAATCGGTGACTTCGGCGTTCGAAGCCCTTTCGGCCCACCTGGCGGCACGCGGCGCCGAGATCGCCCAGGGGATGGCCCGCGAGATGTTGCGCCCGATGCTCAAGGCGTGGCTCGACGAAAACCTGCCCGGCATCGTCGAGCGGCTGGTGCGCGCCGAGATCGAGCGCGTCGCGCGCGGAATGCGCTAGGCGGGCTCTTCTCCGTCCTTTCACGCGTTGACTTGCGCCGTCGCGATGGGCTTAAAGCCGTCGCGGCTTTCGGTGACGGCCTGAACTGCGTCGCCGCCCGGTAGGCCCGCATTCAATCCTGACCTGCGCCCCCTGGGGCGAAGCGCGGACTGCTAATCCATGATGGACAAATCGTTTGACGCCGCTGCGGTCGAAGCCCGCGTTTCCGCGCTTTGGGAAGAGACCGGGGCGTTCAGGGCGGGCCGTCCCGAGCGAGCCGGCGCCGAGCCGTTCTGCATGGTCATTCCGCCGCCGAACGTGACCGGCAATTTGCACATGGGGCACGCGCTCAACAACACGCTGCAGGACATTCTGGCCCGCTATCGGCGGATGAACGGCCGCGATGTTCTCTGGCAGCCGGGAACGGATCATGCCGGCATCGCGACCCAGATGGTCGTCGAGAAAAAGCTCGCCGAGGCGCAGGAGCCGGACAGGCGCACGATTGGGCGCGAGGCGTTCCTCAAGCAAGTCTGGGCGTGGAAAGCCGAGTCGGGCGGCGCCATCGTCCAGCAGCTCAAACGGCTCGGCGCCTCGTGCGACTGGAGCCGGGAGCGATTCACCCTCGACGAAGGCCTGTCGCGCGCGGTCGCCAAGGTGTTCGTCCAGCTCTATCAGGAGGGGCTCGTTTACAAGGACAAGCGCCTCGTCAACTGGGATCCCAAATTCCAGACCGCGATTTCGGACCTGGAAGTGACGCAGGTCGAGTGCAAGGGTTCGTTCAGGTGGTCGCGCGACGACGGCGCCCCGCTCAACGAAGCAGCCCTCGCCAAGGTTCTCGCCAGAAACCCGAACGGTCATCTCTACTATTTCGATTACCCTGTAGTGGATTCGCACGGCGAGGAGACGGGCGAGCGGGTGACGGTCGCCACCACCCGGCCCGAGACCATGCTCGGCGACACGGCGGTCGCGGTCCATCCCGACGACGAGCGTTACAAGCATCTGATCGGGCGGCGCGTCCGCCTGCCGTTGGTCGGCCGTCTGATGACGATCGTCGCGGACGAATATTCTGACCCTGAGAAGGGCACGGGCGCGGTCAAGATCACTCCGGCGCACGACTTCAACGACTTCGAGGTCGGCAAGCGGCACGAGGCGGAAGGCGCCCGTCCGATCAACGTGCTGGACGCTGAAGCGAAGGTTTTCCTTAAAGACAATCTGGCCTTTTTCGAAGGCGTCGAGAGCGATCATGACCACGACCGGCTGATCGCCGCGGTCGACGGCCAGGACCGCTTCGTCGCGCGGCTGCGCATCGTCGAGATGATGGCGCTCGCGGGACTGCTGGCGAAGATCGAGCCGCACGCGCACATGGTTCCGCACGGCGACCGCTCGAACGCCGTCATCGAGCCGTGGCTGACCGACCAGTGGTACGTCGACGCGAAGACCCTTGCTCAGCCGGCGCTGGCCGCCGTGCGCGACGGCGAGACCCAGTTCGTGCCGAAGAACTGGGAGAAGACCTACTTCGAGTGGCTTGAGAACATTCAGCCCTGGTGCGTTTCCCGTCAGCTCTGGTGGGGACACCAGAATCCCGGCGTGGTACTCGCCCTGGGGCGGCTGTTATGTCGAGGAGACGGAGGAGGCGGCCTATGCCGCCGCGCTCGCCGACGGCGTCGAGCGCGGAGCGCTCGGCGAGGACGAGGCGCAGGCGATCGCGAGTGATCCCGCCCGGCTCGCCGCGACCTTCAAGCGTGACGAGGACGTGCTCGATACGTGGTTCTCGTCGGCCCTATGGCCGTTCTCGACCCTCGCCTGGCCCGACGAGACGCCCGAGCTGAAGCGCTACTATCCGACCGACGTCCTCGTCACCGGCTTCGACATCATCTTCTTCTGGGTCGCCCGCATGATGATGATGGGCCTGCATTTTATGAAGCAGATCCCGTTCCGCGACGTCTATGTTCACGCCCTGGTGCGCGACGAGAAGGGCGCGAAAATGTCGAAGTCGAAGGGCAACGTCATCGACCCGATCGACCTCATCGACCGCTTCGGGGCCGACGCGCTGCGCTTCACCCTCGCCGCCATGGCGGCGCAGGGGCGCGACATCAAGATCTCGGAGGCGCGCGTCGAAGGCTACCGCAATTTCGCGACCAAGCTGTGGAACGCTTCACGCTTCGGCGAGATGAACGGTTGCGTCCGCGCCGCAGGCTTCGACCCGGCTGAGACGCGCGAGCCGCTCAACCGGTGGATCCTGGGCGAGACGGCGAAGGCGGCCGCGGAAACGGCGAGGGCGATTGAATCCTACCGCTTCAACGACGCCGCAGCCGCGGTCTACCGATTCGTCTGGAGCGTATTCTGCGACTGGCATCTCGAGCTCGCCAAGCCCGTGCTGCAGGGCGGAGCGGACAGCGCCGCGAAGGCGGAAACCCAGGCGACCATCGCCTACGTGCTCGACACGATCTACGCGTTCCTGCATCCCTTCATGCCATTCCTGACCGAGGAACTGTGGGCGATCAAGGGGGAGGCGGGTCCTCGCCGCGCCGGGCCGCTCGCCCTCGGCCCCTGGCCAACGGAGGGGTTGGAGCTCGACGAAAGCGTCGAGGCCGAAATCGGCTGGGTCGTCGATCTCATCGGCGAAATCAGATCGGTGAGGTCGGAGATGGGCGTCCCGCCGGCGACGGCGGCGCCAATCGTCCTGGTCTCGCCGAGCGAAAGGGTCGCAAGAACCGCCGGCGCCTGGAGCGAGAGCATCAAGCGCCTCGCCCGCGTCGAGCGGATCGAGGCCGCCGACGCCGCGCCGCAGGGCGCGTTGCAGCTCGTGGTGCGGGATGAGGTCGTGGCCCTGCCGCTCGGCGGAATCGTCGATCTGGCGGCCGAAACGGCGCGGCTCGACAAGGAAATCGAGAAGGTGTTGCTCGAGATCGCCAAGGTCGAGGCGAAGTTCGGCAACGAAGATTTCCTCGATCGGGCGCCCGACGAGGTGATCGCCGAGCATGAGGAGCGGCGCGAAGCGTTTCAGGAGCGGCTCGCCATGCTGACCCACGCTCGCGAGCGGCTGGACCGCCTCTAACCGCTCGGCCAGCCGTCAAAATGTTGCTTTCGGGCAACATTCGCAACACATCGCTCGGCGGACGGGATTCCAGCCCGACCATGCCGCGATTGCGCCATAAACAACTCGCAGTTTCATTTTCGCTGTTGTTGACGGATGTCAAAGCACGATGCCGCGATCGGGACTTGCGGCGCGGGCGGAAGGCGGGTCGGGATCAATGCGCGTTGCCGCGTGGGCTGAAGGTGGATGTGCGGATGCGCGGGGATCGCGCTTCGGCGCAGCATCATTCGGGGTCTTGTCGGTCTGCCTGTTGACGCTCGCCGCAGGGCCGGGGCTGGCGTTCGACGCATCGACCCCCGGCGTTCCGACGAGGATTTCCCCGAAGAGCTTCTCGAGCGCCGAGCAGGCGCTGCGGACGGGCATCGACGACCTCAAGGCCGGCGACGCCGCCTCGTCCGTCGAGGCCCTGACCTACGCGGCGGAGGGCGGGCAGCCGATCGCGCGCTGGAAGCTCGGCGAGATGTACGCCGACGGCATCGGCGTGGCGCGCGACGACGTGAAGGCCTATCAATACTTCAACCAGCTGGTCGAGGACTACGACGAGGACGCCCCAGACCAGCGCAACCGCGCAGCCATCTCGAACGCCTTCGTCGCGGTCGGCGTCTACTGCCTCACCGGCATTCCCGACAGCGACGTGCGCGCCGACCCGGAGCGGGCGCGGGGACTCTTCCAATACGCCGCGTCGACTTTCGGCGACCCGGACGCGCAGTACAATCTGGCCCACATGTACATCACCGGCTCCGGCGGCCTCGCCAAGGACGACATCGTCGCCTTGCGCTGGCTGATGCTGGCGGCCGGAAAAGGGCACCGGCCTTCGCAGGCCCTGCTCGGCCACATGCTCTTCGCCGGCGAAGGCCTGCCGCCCCAGCGGGCGAGGGGGATGATGTGGCTGACCATCGCAAAGAACGGCGCGGAGGGCGCCAAGGACGAGTGGATCCGCAACCTCTACCAGAGCGACTTCGCCGCCGCGACGGACGGAGAACGGAAGGCCGCCGCCGCGATGGTCGACGAGCGCGCCAAGGGTCCGCCGCTGCCCTCGTTCATCTCCCGAAGCGTCGTCAAGACGCCGCAGATCCTTCGGCCGCTCGGCGTGCCGATGCTCGCCGGCGCGCACTCGCCGCCGCCGGCGGAATAGGCGCCTCCTCCGTTATCCTCGCGCCGTAAAAGCGACCTCTCGTAGGTCCAACGCTCGGGGCTGTTCCAGCTCGAGGAGTGGCGATGGCATCCTGGTTCGTATCGACGACCCGGCGAGTCGACCCGGAGGTGGAGTAGTTGCTGACGCCCTGCGCAACGGAAGACGAGGCTAAGGCGCGTGCGTCCGAGGCGCTGATCCGCGGCCACAGGGCCGAAGCGAGGACACTCCCCGGAGTCGAGCCCAAAAAGCGGATCGGCTGGCGCGAGGCGCGCCATTGTGCCCAGTCGTCCAACACAGGGGCGATCATGAGCCTGCGCCGGCGCCTGAACATGTTTGCCGGCTGAGGCGCGCCGCGTATAAGGCCCGCGCGGGCAGATCGGCCCGCGGGAGGCAGGCCTGATATTGCGACTGGTCGCGTTCGTTAGAAGGCAGTCGGCGAGCCATTGGGCGGGGCCGGCGCTGATCTGCCTTGCGCTGTTCGTTCTCCTGTTCGCGCTCGCGGGCCAGACCGTAAACGCCCCGTTCGTGTACTACGCGCCACGATGAAGCGAAGCGCTTCGCTCGATTTCCTGCGGGGGTCGGCGGCCTTCGCGGTGGCCATCCCGCATTACCTGACGACCAACGCGCCGTTCGAGCCGGCGGTCGAGGCGGTGGCGATCGTCGGCGTCGAGGTCTTCTTCGTCCTCAGCGGGTTCGTGCTCGCGCCGCAGATCGTCGATTGGGTGATCGCCAAGCCGTGGCGCAATCTCGGCGTGTTTCTCGCCCGGCGCTGGATGCGAACCATCCCGCCCTATGTCGCCGCCCTCGCCATCGTCGCCCTCATGACGGGCAACCTCATGACGGCGGACACGCTGCGCTACCTGTTCTATGTCGAGAACCTCGTCGGTTCGGCGAATGCGACCGACTACTACCCTGTCGCCTGGAGTTCTCGCGGTCGAGGAATGGTTCTATCTCCTGTTCGCGCCGCTTCTGTTCCTGGTCGGCCGGGTCCTCGGCCGCGGCGACCGGCGGTTGGAGGTCGCCTTCGCGGCCCTGTTCATTCTCGCCGTTGCTGCGCTCAGGGCCTTCGCCGCGCCGCACGACTGGGACCTCGACGTGCGAAGGGCGACGGTCTTTCGCGTCGACTCGATCGTCTGGGGCTATCTGCTTTATCTCGCGCTGGAAAAGCGGCCCCTCCTTGCGTTGAAGACGGTCATGGGCTCGAGGACGTTCGCCGCGCTCGGCGCGGCTCTCGGCCTGGCGACGGCGCTCGAGTTCGGCGTCGCGATCGGCGCGGTCGGCGGAAGCGCGGCCGCTGAGCAGGCGTTTCCCTATTCGTCCGCCCTCTTCGGCATGGCGGTGGTCGGGTTCTTTCGCGAGGCGGATCTGCTTTTCAAGGGACGCGCCGTCAGCGCCGTCAGTTTCTATCTCGGCCGCATTTCCTATTCGGCCTACCTCTTTCACATCGTCATCGTGATGGCGGTGAAGCCGAGGATCGCGGACTGGCCGCTCGTCGCGCAACTCGGGCTCTATATCGCCCTCGTCTGCGCCCTCTCGACCGTGTTCTGGCGCGGCTTCGAGCGGCCGATTCTCGCGCGGCGTCCGGGTTATGCTCCGCGGACCCTCATCCGGCGACAAAGCCCGCCGCTAGACGAGCGTTCTTCCGAACACCCTATGGCGCCATCCCCGGGTCAAGCCCGGGGGGATTCGCCCCCTCTCCCGCTTGCGGGAGAGGGCCGGGGTGAGGGGAAGCGCTTCCGCCGGACGCTCGCCTCGGTCGCACTCGCCCTCGCGCTCATCGGCGCCGGCGCGCTCGCCCGCGACGCGTTTATGGGCGACCGGCCCTACGTTTTCTATCCGTCGCTGGTCGCCGCGGCGATCCTCGCAATGGCGCTTGCGGAGCGGCCGGGACGGTTTGCCGGCGGACTGGGGACGGCGGCGCGGGCGCTCTTCCTGTTGGCGCTCGCCTTGCCCATCGTCGACGCGCTCTACCGGTCCTCGACCGGCATGCCGATCGTCGGCTCGATGGCCGCCCCGACCTATTCCTATCGCGCCGCGCGCGAGAACCCCGCCGCCTTCGCCATGTGGTGGTTCTACTATCTCAACGAATGGATCCGCGACGACGGCGTCCGCGGCGCGATCGAGAAGCCGGATCCGCAGAAGAAGCTTCCCTTCGTCCTGGTTCCCGGGAGCAGCAGCCGCATGTTCGATACGACGATAAGGATCAACGCCGCCGGCTTCCGCGGGCCGGAGATCGCGCCCGACAAGGGCGGCCGGTTCCGCATCGTTGCGCTGGGCGAGTCGCAGACGTTCGGGCCGACCCTGCGCGACGGCGAAAAGCCGTGGCCCGAGTTGCTGCAGGCGCTGTTCGCCCGACGCGCCTCGTGCGGCCGGACCATCGAGGTGATCAATGCGGGAACGGAGGCCTATACGCTCGAAGACAATCTCGAGCGCATGCGGCGCGACGTCCTGCCGCTGAAGCCCGATCTCATTCTCTCGACCCACGGCATGAACGGCTTGCTTGCTCTCGGCCTCAGGCGCCAGGCGGAGCCGAACGAGCCCGGCGTGCGTCCGCGCGCCTCCGCCCTGATCGGCCGCGCGGTGCTGACGATCGAGCGCGCCGTTCACGACTGGCGCACGCGCAACGCGCCGCGTCCCGTCGCGCCGCCGCCGTTTTCCGATGAGGCGCTCTTGAAAAGCCGCTACGCCGGGGCCTATCGCAAGCTGATCGCGCTCGGCCGCGAGAACGGCGTCCCCGTCGCGCTCGCCACGGCGAGCATGGCGGTCAATGAGAGCTCGCCCCGCGAGGTCAAGGACTTCTACGGGGCTGTGTTCAAGCCGATCGACGACATCATCGCCGCCAACGCCGCCCACAACCTGATGGTGAAGCTTCTTGCGACCGAGAGCGGCGCCCCGCTGATCGACATGACGGCGGGCGTCGACGGCGTCTGGGACGACGATCTCTTTCTTGATATCGTCCACTTCACCGAGAAGGGCAACGAACGCGTGGCGGAAACGATGTTCGAGGCGCTCCTCCCGGTTCTCGCGAAGGAGGGGCTGCGCTGCGACGTCCGCTGAGCGGCGCTTTCCCGGGAGGGGATCCATGCGGGTCGCGTCTAGCAGCCTGTCGGACTTAGCGCCGCGCCTGCGACTACGCTAGAATCAAACACTGATTCGCGCAGGGGCGGCGGGCGTTTTTCGATGAGCAATTTTCGCACGATTGATCGCGAGACGGGGTTCTTGCTGCCTCCCTCGGTTGACGAATGGCTTCCCGAGGAACATCTGGCTCGGTTTGTGGTGGAGGTTGTCGACGGGCTCGATCTTCGCGCGATGAGCGGCAGTTATCGCGGTTCCGGGTCGGCGTCGTATCATCCGCGCATGCTGCTGGGTATTCTGGTCTACGGCTATGCGACGGGCGTGTTTTCGAGCCGCAAGCTGGAGCGTGCGACTTACAACTCGGTGGCGTTCCGGTTCATCGCGGCCAACGATCATCCCGACCACGACACGATCGCGACCTTCAGGCGGCGCTTTCTGAAGGAGATCGAGGCTCTGTTCGTTCAAGTGCTGCTGCTGGCGCGGGAGATGGGCGTTCTGAAGATGGGGACGGTGGCGCTGGACGGCACGAAGATCCACGCCAACGCCAGCCGGCACAGCGCGCTGTCTTATGAGCACGCCGGCAAGATCGAGGCGCAATTGCAAGCCGAGGTCGCCGACCTGATGGCCAAGGCCGAAGCGGCCGACGCGGCGGACATTCCCGATGGCATGTCGATCCCGGACGAACTGGCGCGGCGCGAGGAGCGTTTGCGCAAACTGGCCGAGGCGCGGGCGAAGATCGAGGCGCGGGCGAA
The DNA here is from genome assembly GCA_963768555.1 of uncultured Alphaproteobacteria bacterium. Lineage (GTDB taxonomy): Bacteria > Pseudomonadota > Alphaproteobacteria > Rhizobiales > Beijerinckiaceae > Roseiarcus. The sequence continues at coordinate 86,894 of CAVYIZ010000067.1, read as the reverse complement.
AGAGCGCTATGCGCGCGAACAGGCGGAGCACGAAGCCAAGCTCGCGGCGCGGCAGGCGAAGGCCGAGGCGAGCGGGAAAAAGCCCGGCGGCAAGCCTCCCGAACCTCCAGTCGCGGGGCCGCGCCCGAAGGACCAGATCAACCTGACCGACGAGGAGTCGCGCATCATGCCGGTGGCCGGCGGCGGCTTCGACCAATGCTACAACGCCCAGGCCGCCGTGGCGGCGGGAAGCCTGCTGGTGGTGGCGAGCGCGGTCAGCCAGGCGGCCAACGACAAGCAGCAACTCGAACCGATGCTGGACAAGATCGAGGCTCATCCTAAAGAGCTGGGCAAGCCCGGATGCCTGCTGGCGGACAACGGCTATTTCAGCGCGGCGAATGTCGCGGCTTGCGCGAAGGCGGGGATCGAACCGCTGATCGCCATGGGACGTCAGCCGCATCATCCGCCGTTGGCCGAGCGCTTCGGCAGCGGCGCCGGAAGCGCCGGAAGATCCGACGCCGGTCGAGGCCATGGCGCATCGGCTGAAGACGCCGGCAGGCCGGGCGCTTTACGCGCTGCGCAAGCAGATGCCGGAGCCGGTGTTCGGAATCATCAAATCGGCGCTGGGATTCCGTCAATTTTCGCTGCGCGGCCTCGCGGGCGCGCGCGGCGAATGGAGCCTCGTCACCATGGCCTGGAACATCAAGCGACTGTCCGCCCTCGTCCCGGCCTGACAGGGCCGAGGCGCGCCGGCTCGGTAGCGAGCTCTCCAGGAGACGCCGATATCCGGCCCTTCAACCGCCTTCTGCGCCCGACCCAACGCCCCGACGCTGCTCCGACCTGCCAAAACCATTCTCGGCGATCAACCGCAATCCCCAGTCCGACAGGCTGCTAGGAGCGCGGAGCGCTTCGGACGGGCAGGTCTGGCAGCGACCGAGTGTTGTCAGGACGTTAGGCGCCAAAAGTTGTCGCTCCGCAGCCGCCAACCTTGTCATGCCCGCGCGCGCGGGAGCGTCGACGAACAACGCCGGCCGGCCTTTGGTAAAGTCGAAGCCATCTTCCTTCAAAAAGGCGCCGCCATGCGCATCCGAGCGCAGTCGAAGCGCAATCATGCGCAACGGGGGCCCGAAACGCCCTTCCATTTCCTTCCCATTTCCTCCCATTTCGTGCGCAGATTCTAGAGTTATCAATGGCTTACGGGCGGAAGGCCTGAGAAATTTTTTTCTTTCCGCCTTTCCTTCCTTCGAAGGTCGGCTTCGTTTCTATAATTCAGAATACCACCGTCGGGCTGGCCGCGCAAAACCCGCAAGCCCCTTCCGGCCGTCAGCGCCGGCTCATGCTCCATCCCTGCTTCCATGCCAGCCTCGCACTTGGCGCCTTTGCTCTGGCGACGTCCTGTTTGGAACATAACATGAACATCAGCGATGGAGCAAGAGAAATATCTGATCGTTTGGGCCGCGCCCGATCGGGCTCGCGCCGGCCGCATCGGACCGGCGCCGAAACCCTTCATCAGGATACCCGCCCCAGTTTTTGCCGCGCGCAATCATCAGGCGATGGGCCTGATGGCGCATGCCGGGCGCGGCACGCCGAGGAAGCCGAAACCGCGAAGCCTGTCGGCGTCCTTGGCGGCCGGCCGCGCGATCAAAAACTCCCGCCATCGATTTCCGCGGCCTCGAACTTCAAGCCGCCGACGCCGTTCGTGCCCGCCTGCGCCGCGACCATGCGGAGTCGCGAACCGGGCCTTGTCCCGTGACGTCGAACGGCATGCCCCGTCGACGGGCGCGCTCTTCACGTCCGCCACGCCGCGCGCAGCGGGATCAGTCCGTCGTTTGGTCTTCGCCGGCCGCGACGATGGACGATCCGTATGGACGGCCCGCAAGCCAATCGCGGACGCCTCGGCTCGCTTCAGAGACCTCACGATCGTCGGTGCTGGGATTGGCCGGACTCGACCCATTTCTGCCGTTCCCGCTTCGGACGGAATGCGCCAATTGCGCTCCTCCACGACGCAGCATTTCAACTGTCGAGTTCGACCCCAAAGCGAACCTTCGAAGATCCTCGCCTTCCCCGACCTGGCAGTGGCGAAGCCTCGGTGACCTAGTCCCAATTCGTCGCGACGGGCCGCAAACCTGTGATCGCAGAGGCGCGCTTTTTCAAGACAGTTTTGCGGAGCCCCGCATTGCGTCCGCGTCCTTCGCGTACTCTGGCTCTACCAACGCGGCGCGCAGCGCCCGCGCCTCGGCGATCTCCGGCAGTTCCGGCGTCGGCGAAAAGCCTTCGAGCGCGGGCGCGAGCGCATCGTGCGCCTCGACCGGGCGGCCGGTCGATTGGTAGAGCTTCGCCAGCTTCAGCGCCGCCTGTAGGCCGAAGCTGCGGGCGCCCTGCTCGCGCGCGACGGCGATGGCGGCGAGATAGGCTTCCTCGGCGCGGGCGGGATTGTCGGGAGCAGCCTTCTGGAGGATGTCGCCGCGGATGCGGTGCAGGAAGGCGTCGGTCCAGTGTTCGCCCGTTTGCCGCGCGAGCGCCAATGCTTCGTCGATCCGCGCCAAGGCGCCTTCCGCGTCTTGCCCCGCGGCTTCGAACTCGGCGAGCAGACCTTGGAAGAGGGGCGCGTACACGTTGTTTCCTCGATCGGCGTATGTCGCCAGTGCCTGTCGAAGCTCCGTCATGCCGGTCACTCGGTCGCCGAGCCGAGCGCGCGCCCAACTGGAGGATAGCGCTCCTAAAGACAGATAGAGCTCAAGCCCGTGCCCGCGGCTGACTTCGAGGCCGGAGTCCCCCGCGCGGCGGACAGCTTCCGCATCGTCGCGAAACGATTCGAACACGGCCTTATTCCAGTGGGCGACGGCCAGGGTCGGGGGATGTTCAACCGCGCGCGCGATCGCCGCTTCGATCAGCTTCCGCGCCGGTCCTACCTCGCCGAGCAGCCAATTCGTGAGGGCGAGGAAGACCGTAGCGCCGGCGCCGGTGTCCACGCCGAACCGGAACTTGGCCTCGCGATCGCGTTCGGGATCGAATATCCTCAGTGCCTGGTCGAGATGGGCTCGGGCCACGGCGAGATCGCCCTGAAAGAGGCCCACCATGCCCACGATGCGGCTGGCAGCCGCCGCTTCCGTCATCCCTTTCGCTTTCTCGGCTTCGCGCAGGAAGGTTTCGGCGGTTTCCCGCGCCAACCGCAGCTCTCCGCGCACTAAGCTGCCGACGAACAGTCCGTAATAGGCGTCAAACCTCTCTGCGGCATTATCGACCGTCTTGGCGAGTTCATGAGCGCGGGCGAAGGCGGCCTTCGCTTCCTCGGAGCCGAAACCTTGGGACCACATCAACGCCTGGCTGTAGCTGGCCTGCAGCTGGAGGCGGCGTTGGCGCGACGCCACAGCGTTCTCCACTTCCCCGCTCTCCGCCAGCATGGCCAGCAGCGCCTGGGCCTCGGCGATCTCCGGCATTTCCGCCGTCGGCGAAAATCCTTCGAGCGCGGGCGCGAGCGACGTCGTGCGCCTCGACCAGGCGGCTGGTCGATTGATAGAGCTTCGCCAGCGACAGCGCGGCGCGCAGGACGAAGCTGCGCGCCTTCTGGGCACGCGCAATGTCAAGGGCGGCGAGGAAAGCCTCCTCCGCCGGCGCCGGATGAGCGGCGTTCCGTTTGAGCAGGATTTCGCCGCGGGTGCGTTGCAGCTCTGCGTCGAACCAGCGCTGTCCGGTTCGCTCTGACGTCGCAAATGCGGCGTCCAAGGTCTTCGACGCGGCATCGAAATCGCCGTCTTGGGCTTCGGCACTGGCCAAGACGCCTTTCAAGAGCGCGTCAAAGGTGACGGCGTTCTGCTCGCGAAGCTGAGCCACGCCGCCGCGCATTTCCGCCAAGCCGGCGGCGCGCTCGCCGGCCCACCATCTCGCCCACCCCCGCGAGAATACGCCGTACGCTAGCCAAAACCTTAAATCATGCTCGCGCGCGAGCTGAGAGAGCGCGGCGGCGAGGGGCGCGGCGCGCACGAACTCTCCCCGCATCATCTCGAACGCGATCACGTGAACGTTTCCGTAGGCGACCGTCCCGATATGCGCGGTCTCGGCAATTCGCGACTTGACGCGTTCGATGAAATCAAACGCGCGATCGACTTCGCCAAGTGGCCACAGCGCAAGGGCGAGATAGCTCATGGCGGCGACGCTGAGGTCCTGCCCGAAACGAAACGCGAGATCGCTGTCGCGCGCGGGATTGAATATGGCGAGCGCCTGTTCGCAATGACCTCGCGCAGCGTCAAAGTCGCCTTCAACCCATTTGGTGACGCCGGTGAGGCGATGCGCGACGCCGGCTTCAGGCGCCTGCGGACGCGCCTCGACCTCGCGGAGGAAAGCGACCGAGTGCTCGCGCATCCCTGGTAGATCGCCGCGGACGTAGCAGCCGACCCACAGGCCGTAGATCACCCCAAATCGCTCGGGCGCATCCTTGTCGGAGACCGCGGAATCATGTGCGTTGGCGAAAGCCGCCGTCGTCTCCGGCGCGCCATGGCCACGCGCCGCTATCAGGGCGTTGCCATAGGCCACGTGCATATGAAGCTGCTGGCCCGAGACGCCCGCCGCCCGCTCGCCTCCGCCTTGTCCGCCATCGCGATCGCCTTGCCGAGATGCGAAATCGCCTCCTGGAAGGCCGAGCGGCGAAGCGCCTGGTCGCCGGCCTTGCCCCACCATTCGATCGCGAGGATCGTCGAGGCCGGCTTGGGTGAAGTGATGTGCGATCGCTTCGGGTTCGGCCTCCGCGGCTCCAGCGGCCGAGCAGAATTTCTGCCGCGCGGCGGTGGAGCGCCTGTCGGCGGCTCTTGAGCAGGCTCTCGTAGGCGGCGTCCTGGATCAGCGCGTGCTTGAAACGATAGCTCGCCTGGGGGCCGGCCCCCTGGGCGATCAGAAGGTCGGCCTCGGCGAGCCGCTCCAGCGCGGATTGCAACCCGGCGTCGTCGAGACCGGATAAAGCTTGGAGCAGCGTGTAGGTGAAATCGCGCCCCAGCACCGCGCCGAACTGCGCGATCTCCCGCGCAGGCCCGAGCCGGTCGAGCCGCGCGGCGAGCGACTGCTGCAAGGTCGGCGGGATCGCCTGCGCGCCGCCTCGTTCGCCGCGCTCAAGAGGAGGCGAGTCACCTCTTCGACGAACAGCGGCACGCCGCCAGTGCGTTCGCCGACCCCGTCGATCACGTCGTCGGACAGAGCGTGCCGGCTCGCGATCTCGCCGACCATGCGACGCACCTGCGCGCGGTCGAGCGGCGCGAGCGAAATGACGCCGTGATGCGAGCGCATGGCCCAGGGCGCGCGGAACTCCGGCCGCGTCGTGGCGATGACGAACAGCGGCGCTTGGCTCCCGCGTTCGGCGAGCGCCTGCATGAGATCGAGCGAGGTCGGGTCGGCCCAGTGCAGGTCCTCGAAGGCCAGCGCAACAGGCTGCGACCGCGCGCCGGCGAGAACCCAGGCGGTCATCGCCGCCAATTGCCGGCGTCGCAATTCCTCCGGCGAAAATTTCGCCGCGCGGTCCTCCGGCAGCGGGACGTCGACGAGCGGGGCGAGCAATGGGACATATTCGGCCGGGTCGAGCCTCACTTGCACAAGCGTCGTCTCCAGCTCGGCGAGGCGCCGCTCCGGCCCTACGTCGGCGCCGCCGAACCGCTGCCGGCCCCATTCCGCGATCGGATGCAGCGGCGTGTTCTGCAGAAGCTGCGACGAGTTCCACTCGACCCAGGTGTGCGGCGCATTCGCAAGCCGGGTGCGGAACTCCTCGATCAGGCGCGACTTGCCGAGGCCCGGCTCGCCGATGATCTGGACGAACTGGCCCTCGCCGGCCCGCGCCCGCTCCCAGCGGCGCATCAGGAGCGCCAGCTCGTCCTCGCGCCCGACGAGCGGCGTCAGCGCGCGCTGGCCGGACCGGCGCCCCGCCCCGCTCGCGCGCACGATGCGGAAGAGCGTAACCGGCTCGGGCGCGCCCTTGAGCGCGTGCTGCCCACGAGCCTCGGCGACGAACAGTCCCGCGACCTGGCGCTGCACTTTGCCCGTGACCAGCATTGTTCCGGGCTCGGCCAGCGCCTGCGCCCGCGCGGCGATATTGGGCGCGTCGCCGAAAATCTCGCCGGCCGAATCCACCACCACCGCGCCGGTTTCCACACCGATGCGGGCGGCGAGCTCCGGACGACCGGTACCGACGTTCTTGCGGTTCAGCTCGCCGAGCGCGCGCTGGATAGCCAGCGCCGCGCGAACCGCGCGCTCGGAATCGTTCTCCTGCGCGATCGGGTGTCCGAACAGCGCCATGATGCCGTCGCCGAGCTTTTTCGCGACGTGGCCGCCCAACTGCGTGACCGACTCGGACGCCGCGTCGAGATAGGCGCTGACGAGATCGCGCCAGTCCTCGGCATCGAGCGCGGCCGAAATGCCGGTCGAGCCGACGAGGTCGCAGAAGAGGACGGCGAGGTGGCGGCGCTCGGCGTCGCTTGGGGGCGAGGCTGGCGGCGGAGGCGTGATCTGCGGAGACGGCGTGTCCGGGGCTTTGGCGGATTGTTCGGGCGAAGCCGAGAGCGCCTCGATCGCAGTCAGTAACTTTCGCCGGTGCCCGACGATCGTGACGCCCAGGTCCTTGAGATCCTCCGCCGTCAGCTCGAGCAGGATCTCTGCGTCGATCGCGTTGTCGCGAAAGGCGGCCTCATATTGGCTCAGCCCAAGGCCTCGCAGCCAGTCGCCCACGTCCATCGTCGCCGCCCTGACCGTTCCGAGAAGGATGATCGTTCAAATAAAACAGTGTGCCAGGGCGAACCCCTGGAGAGCAAATGTCCGCTCTCCGCCATCGCGACGTTCTGTTGGGGCTTCGGTCGATGCCTGCTTCGGGCGGAATCCGGGCTTCCGGCGTCGCGCGGGAACGCCTCCTCTCCGCCGCACACCCGCAATTCAAGCTGGTTCACCGCGCCGTTGCGAACCTTGCCCGTCCGGCGATAGGAATGAGGCCGCTCTTCAAGATCCGGCCACCGCTTTTGAGCAGTCCGTCGACTTCCGCGCCAAGCCCCGCTCAGCCCTCGCGCTGGGGCGTGTTCGCCAATGCGCGTTCACGGCGATCCTCGTCGCGAGTGCGGTCTCGAGCGTCGGGATCGCGATGTTCGACACATCGATGAGCTGGCTGATGACCAGTCTCAACCCGAACCCGCTGATGGTTTCGGCGGTCCAGGTCGCGACCATGGCGCCGATGTTCCTTTTGACCGTCCCGGCCGGGGCGCTCACCGACGTGGCCGACCCGCGCCGGCTGTTGATCGCCGCGCAGTTCGGCGTCGTCGCGGTCGGGGCCGTCTTCGCGAGCTTCGTCACCGTGCATTGGGCGACCCCGCCGGCGCTGCTCGCCACGGTATTCCTGCTCGGCGCCGCCGGGGCGCTCGCGGCGCCGGCCTGGCAGACCATCACGCCGATGCTCGTGCCAAAGAGCGAGCTCGACAGCGCGATCGCCGTCAGCAGCGCGAGCTACAACATAAGCCGCGCGCTCGGCCCGGCGTTCGGCGGCGTCTCGATCTCCGCCATCAGCATCATGCTGCCGTTCTGGGTCTATGTCGGGACCAATCTGATCCTGCTCGGCGTGCTCGTCTGGTGGCGCGCGCCGCGCAAGGCGCCGGAGACCCTGCCGGCCGAGCGGCTCGTCAGCGCGATGAGCACGGGCCTGCGTTACGCGAAGAACAACCGCGACCTCGACGCGACGCTGATCCGGGCGGTCGCGTTCTTTCCCTTCGCCAGCGCCTATTGGGCGCTGATGCCGCTCATCGCCCGCAGTCAATTGCACGACGGCGCGGAGCTGTACGGCCTCCTGATGGGCCTCATCGGCCTCGGCTCGATCGTCGGAACGTTGTCGCTCGAGCGGTTGAAATCGCGGCTCGGGCCGGACTGGTCGGCCGCGCTCGGAACCTTCGGGACGATTCTCGCGCTCGCCCTGTTCGGCGTCGGCCGCCTCCCCGAGGTCGCGATGATCGCGAGCTTTGTCGCCGGCGCGTCGTGGATCGTCGCCATCACCACGATGTTCGTCTCGGCGCAGGTGGCGCTGCCGGACTGGGTGCGGGGCCGGGGGCTGGCGATCTTCCTCACCGTCTATTTCGGCGCGATGACGGTCGGCAGCGCGCTATGGGGCGAGGTCGCAAACTTGAAAGGGGTGCCGTTCGCGCTGTTGGCCGCGGCGGCGGGCGCGGCCTTGGGGTTGGCCCTGACCTGGCGCTGGAAGCTCGAAACCGGCGCGGCCCAGGATCTCGCGCCGTCGATGCACTGGCAGGCGCCCGCCTTCGTGCAGCGGCTGGAGGACGACCAGGGGCCGATCCTCGCCGTCGTCGAATATCGGGTCGATGCGAACGACACGCCCGAGTTTCTCGCGCTGATGCAGGAGATCGGCCATGAGCGGATGCGCGACGGCGCCTACGCCTGGAACATTTTCCACGATCCCGACGAGCCGGGCAGGTTCATCGAGACGTCCCTCATCCATTCGCTGCTCGAGCTCAAATACCGCAGCGCCCGCGAGACCAGGGCCGACGAGCTGATCGAAGAGCATCTCGGCCGGTTCCTGAAGGAGCCGCAGAAGGCGAGCTATTACGTCGCCCCGAACCGGCAGCACCACGGGCGTCGCCCTCGCCCTCCAGGCCGAGCCGCCTGACGGAGGGAATGGAGCCTTGGAGGCATGGGCGACGGCGGATACGGCTTCGCGGTGGGGGAACCGCGCGTTTGAGGCCTCGCCTCGAAGGGGTAACAGGACAATGGCCCCACCGAATCCGCCGTCCCGATGGGCTTAACACTGTCACAAGACGGACACAACCGAATTGGTTGCGCCGGAAAAACGGCGCGTTTGACGAAGCCAGGGGGCGTCGGTTTGGTCCTGCCGCGGCCTGCCTTGGCGTGATCTATGCTCGCGAAAGGTTTGCCCATGGCCGTAAGCGATATCGACTCCGTTCGCGCCCTTCCGGCATCCAAGCCTCGGCCGGTCGGTTGGCAGGCGCGTCGCAGCCGGCTGGACGAGGTCGGCGCAGTCTGGCCTGTCGCCGAGGATGTCGTGCTCGAACCGGTCGACTGCGACGGCGTCCCCGGCGAATGGTCGATCGTCCCGGGCACCGACGCTTCCCGCACGCTGATGTTCTTCCATGGCGGCGGCTATTGCTCGGGCTCGATCCTGAGCCATCGGCGGATGGTCACCGAAGCCTCGCCGAGGCGGGATGCGAGAAAGTATTCATCGAGCAAATGTCCGGCGCGGTCACAGACCGCCCCGCCCTTCGTGAGGCCCTCGAATATGCCCGCAGCGGTGACACCCTGATTGTTTGGAAGCTCGACCGCTTGGCGCGATCCATGAAGCAGCTCATCGAGACCGTGGAGCAGTTGCGCCTACGAAACATCGGCCTTCGCAGCCTGACGGAAGCTATCGATACGACGACCGCGCAAGGCGTCTTGGTCTTTCATATGTTCAGCGCGCTCGCTGAATTCGAGCGGGCGCTTATTCGCGAGCGCACCCGAGCAGGACTTGCAGCGGCGCGGCGCCTCGGACGGACAGGCGGACGCCCGCCGAAGCTCTCTGACGACGATCTAGACGCGGCAAGGACGTTGCTCGCCAATCCCGACATCACCGTTGCCGACATTGCCGACCGGCTGGGCGTGTCGCCCGCGACGCTCTATCGCTACATGCCCGCCGCTCGCATGGCGAATAGCCCAACAATATCCGAGTAGTGCGGCATCCAAGATTTTTGCACCAAAGATCGACACTAACAAAAACAATGGGTTACGCGGTGCAGAAATCAATTGCAAAAAGGTCTCGCTCCCCGCCCCAAACGGCCTTTCTGTGGATGGACGCCGAGCGTAAGATTTTGGGCGCTGGACGCGGGCCCGCGCTGGCTCGAGCATCGGGGAAAAGAGCTTCATGCCCCTGACGGCCCGTTTCGACGACGCCTTTCGCTACGCCCACGAGCTCCATCGGACGCAGCTGCGCAAGGGGACCTCCATCCCCTACATCGCCCACCTCATGGGCGTCGCCGCGCTGGCCATCGAGCATGGCGGCGACGAGGACCAGGCGATCGCCGCCCTCCTGCACGACGCACCCGAGGATCAGGGCGGCCTGCCGGTGCTGCGCGAGATCGAGCGCCGCTACGGCGCCGAGGTCGCCCGGATCGTCGCCGACTGCACGGACGCCTGGACGGATCCGAAGCCCGACTGGCGTCCGCGCAAGGCGGCTTATCTCGCCGAACTGCCCGGGAAGCCCGAGCGGTCGCTGCTCGTGTCGCTGGCGGACAAGACCTGCAACGTGGAGGCGATCCTATACGACTGGCGCGCCATGGGCGATGCGGTCTGGCCGCGCTTCAAAGGCGGCGCCGAGGGAACCCGCTGGTATTATGGAGCGCTTGCCGATTTCTTCTCGCAAGTCACGCCCGGCCAATTGTCGGATCGGCTGTCGCGCGCGGTCGCCGAATTCTTGCGTCCCCCGACTTTGGCAATGGGTGAGAAACAAGCCGGATTGTATTTCTTAAGCAGTTGGCGCGTTATTGATTGTGATACGTCAATGTTCGCGTTTGAATATTGCATAAATACAGTATTTAGTTATACGATTTATGAGTCTCGAATTGTTCGTGATTGATTGTGCCTTCGAGCGCCGATGCCGCGGCTCTTGTTCCGGGTCCTATTTATAACCGCAAAAACTACGCCCTTCGCTTCCTCAACGTTAACGCTCTGTTAAGCCGACCGAGCAATTATTGGCTGATCGTTGGGTAATCGTGCGCTGTCGCCTGCACATGACCGCCGGAACTTTGGGCCACGCCTGCCTCTTGGCGACCTCGAAGGTGTCGTGATGACAGACGTGACGCGTCGGAAATTTTTGTGGATCGCGGGGATTGGCGCCTTTGGGCTCGCGGCGCCCGCGCGCGCCGACGCTCCCGAGACGTTTTCTCCGGACGAAATCGTGGTTACCGGCCACCGGTTCTTCGGCAGCCTGTCGCGTGGCCTGGCCGAGGCGGTTCAGGAGGCGGGCCGGCGTTGGGGCCTGCCGAACGCCTATATTCTTGGGCAGGAGGCCTCCGGCGCATTCGTCGGCGGGCTGCGCTTTGGCGAAGGCGCAATGTCCACCCGCAATGCCGGAAACCCGCGCGTCTACTGGCAAGGGCCGTCCGTCGGCTTTGACGCCGGGGCGGACGGCGACCGGACGATGATGCTCGTCTACAATCTGCCGGCGACGGAAGCGATTTTCGATCGCTTCGGCGGAATAGACGGTTCAGCCTATTTTGTCGGGGGCTTCGGCTTCACGGCGCTGGGCGCCAAGGGGGTCGTCGTCGTTCCCATTCGCACGGGTCTTGGCTGGCGGCTAGGAGTCAACCTCAACTATCTGAAGTTTACTGAGCAGGCGACGTGGAATCCGTTCTGACGGAATGCGGCGGCTAAGCCCCTCGCGCCGCGGGTCATGCTCTCGCGGTGAATGAAAGAATGAAAGAGCAGCCGCAAGCAATTGATTTCAGAGCGCGCCGGGTTCGCAGCTCGAAGCGGGAAATCCGCGAAGGTCGCAGGTTTTTGCGATCATCGCGGAAAGGGCAGGGCGACGTGCGAGACGATCAGCGGGCGCCGCCGCGCCTCACGAAAACCCGCGAGTCGCAAACCGGCACGATCATCGCCTCGCCGACTTCGGTTTCGCGCTGGCGTTCGCGATGCCGCATTGGAACCGACGATGACGGATTGCAATGAAGGCTCGACCTGCGTCACGTGGTTGTCTTGCACCCAACGAGCCTGGATTTTGGCCATATCCAGCGCGTGGAAAGCGGCGGGACGCCCTTGCAATACGACACTTATTCTTCGCGTCTCGGGCCAACTTCGCGGGCTCGCCTTTTTTCGCAATTACCAGCGAAGCCGCGAAAGGCTAAGGTCGACTGCGGGCGACAGCGGAAGGCGCGCAATGACGGAGCGAGATGGCCGCGTGAAGAAACCGACGCGCCGAACGGCCGCGGAGGAGCGCGCATGGCGCACGACGGTCAGGCTCGCGGTGGTTGCGGTCGCATTGTCGGTGCTCCTCGCGGTGGCGCTGGTCGCGCGCTTCTTTTGAGCCTCCTTGCGTCCACGGTCTTTTCAGCACGGAGCAAGGTCGCGATCGGATCGACGCGCCGGCGCCCGGCGCGGGAAAGCGGACTGAGGAGAGACCGAAACAGGCGCTTTTTCCCGATTTCCTCCCCTGTTACGCACCTGTTACCTCCCTGTTCAGTCCCTGTTCCGTCTCCATTCCCCCTGTTCTTTTCTCCCCTCGCTTCCGATTTGCACTACCGGCGTTACGTCGGCGCGACCGTCTCTGGATCGTTCTGGACGCCATCTCAGGCTGCGATCGGCAGCCTCGGCAAGGCGCAGGCGAGGATTTGGCTCATGCAGCAGCCTGAGCACCAAGGCGCCGATCGGACGCATGGCGAAGCCCGCGGCGAAGCTCAGGAACGTCGCCATCAGCGACGCGTAGGGGTCGTCGCTCGGGAAGAACGTATCCGCGATCGGCCGGGCATAGATGCCGAACAGGAAGAAATCGTACATCTCGAGGAAGTTGCCGCTGGTGACGCGCAGAACCGTCTTGAGCTTTTCGAAACGCGTACCGCCCGCCGCCGGCGGTCGAGATCGCGCGCGCGATCGGCGCCGCGGCGTCGAGACGGAGTTCGCAACGCTTGACCCTGCGCGCGAGCGCCTCCCCGCGCTCGGGCAGAGGCCCGGCTTAGCGCAGAAGTGCGACCGCGACCGCCGACCGGCGGCTATTTGTTGCAGGCCTCGTTCGCGACCGGCGCCGCGGCCGGGCGCTCAGCGGCGCGATGGACGGGCCAAAAATTTGGCCGATCGTCCCGGCGCGCGTAGCACGGTCGCCGCTGCGCGTAGTCGCAGGGACGGGAGGCCAAGATGGTCATGTGGAGTGAGATCGACGCCGACTTCATGCTGATCAAGCGCCCCGGAATGTTCGTCGCCGGGGAGATGATCGACTGGGAGGCGCGCGCAACAAAGTCGAAACGGACTGGCCGGGTTTGCGACCGAGCCGGGTGGCGAGCGCGGCCTCGCCGAGGTCCGGCTTGAAGTCGATGGCGAGCATTGCGGAACCACATCCGAGCCGGCGCGGACTTGACGTTTAGTTTACAATAACGTAGATGATCAACGGTGTATTTGCAACTATCGAGCCCCCTGATGGACGATCCCTACCGCCGTTCCGCCTTCACGCCAGCTCTCTTCTATAAGGACCCGGTCGCCGCTCTCGATTGGCTCGAGCGCGCCTTTGGCTTCGAGCGCAGCATGATCATCACCAACTCCTCCGGCGCGCTCGGCCACGCGGAAATGCGCTTCGGCGACGGGACGATGTATGTCGGCGGGGAATGGGCGGACTTCGCCGCGAGCCCCGCCTCGGCCGGCGGCAAGAACACCCAACTCGTGCATGTGCGGGTGCAGCATGACATCGATGGCCATTGCGAACGCGCACGCCTCGCCGGGGCCGTCATCGTGGCCGAACCGGAGGAGCAGTTCTACGGCGACCGCACCTACCGCGCGCGCGATCTCGAAGGCCACAACTGGACCCTTGCCCCGCCCGTCCGGGCGGTGTCGCGCGAAGAGGCCGAGAAGTCGAGCGGCCTCACGATCACGGGGTGGCCGTGAGCACAGCGGTCGACCTCGACCTTGTGCTGGCCGCGGTCGCCGATCCGCGCCGAAGACAGGTCATCGAGCTGTTGCGCGAGCGCCCGCACCGGGCGGGCGAACTCGCGGAGGCGGTCGGCCTCACTCCGGCTGCGCTGACGCGGCATCTGCGCGCCCTGAAGCGGGGCGGGGTCGTCGAAGACGCGCATCCGGCGTTAGACGCGCGGGTGCGCGTTTTCAGCCTGAGGCCCGAGTCGATGGCCGCGCTCAAAGCATGGCTCGGCGAGACCGAGCGCTTGTGGAGCGATGAGCTCGCCGCCTTCAAGGCGCATGTCGAGCGCAGCGGCCCGTGACCTCGAAGACGATCGTCGCGCTGCGGGTCAACGCCTCCTGCGAGCGCGCCTTCGACGCGTTCGTTCGCGAGATCGGCGTCTGGTAGCGCTCGAACGACCTCTTCCGCTTCACCGCATGGCCTTCAAGCCGTGGCTCGGCGGACGTCTGACCGGGACGGACCCGCAAGGCCGAGCATTCGAGGTCGGCCGCGTCACCCAATGGGCGCCCGGCGAAAAGCTCGCCTTCACCTGGCGCCAAGCGAGTTTCGCCGCGGATCAATGGATCGAGGTCGAGGTCCGGTTCGAGCCGCCCGGCGCCGAGACGCGGGTGACGGTGGAGCACAGCGGCTGGGACCGCGTGCCGGCGGAGCACGTCGCCCGGCACGGATCCCCGAGATGGCGTTCCTCGCCCGTCACGCCGAGTGGCGGCGCGATCTCCTGGCGTCGTTCTCGCGCAGCCTCGGCGGCGGGTGAGAGAGCCTGAACGCTGGGACGCCGGCCATTCTCGCTCGAAACGTCGAGCCGTCGTCCGCTGAACATAGTTATGAAGAGGTCGCCGGCTGCTGAAACTGTGGTTGGGGAGCGCCGAGTCGGAAGAACATACAACGAACGACGCTTTCTTTCGCCGCTCCTAGCCATATTTCGTCGAGAACACAAAGGAGCTCAACGGCAGGACGGCGCGGCCTGACATTCTAGTAACGGAACTGAATGCCTCGCCAAATCATTGTTGAAACAAAGTCTAGCTGCATTGACCGTCGAGACTGCGCCGCCGAGCGACCGTTTTTTGCGCGGTCGAGGCTTAGGCCGGGAGCCGTGACGCGGCAGGTGAGAGAGCCTGAACGCCGCGTTGTCGCCAAATTCTGTGACAAAAAGCGCCTTGGTTTGGGCGAAGACACAACTTCGTGATGCTGGCTGCAATATGGGAGGAGACTGCGGCGATGGCCAAGGACCAACAAGGTTTGACGCTCGCCGGCTCGCCGCAATCCGCCGAGGCATTCGACCGCGCTGTCGCCGACTATTTTGCGTTAACTGGCGATCCGGTCGGCATTCTCAAGCGGGCGCTGGCGGACGACGCGGCTTTTGTCCTCGGCGGAGTCGCGATTGCAGGTCTCTTCCTGATCGGCGGCTTCCGCGGCGACCATCCGGAGGTGACGGCCGCGCTAGCCGCCGCCGAAGCGGCGATCCGCGGCGCCTCCTCCCGGGAAAAGAGGCATCTCGCTGCCGTCAAGGCCTGGTCCGAGGGCCGGTCGCCAGACGCGACGCTCGTCTGGGAGGCCATATTGACCGACTGGCCGACCGACGCCCTCGCGCTCCGCTTCGGTCAGGACGCCTATCTGTTCCTCGGCCGGTCGCTGTCGATCCGCAATTCGGTGGCGCGCGTCCTGCCCGCCTGGGACCCCGACAATCCCCTGACGAGCTTCGTCCTCGGGAGCCTATGCGTTCGGGCTGGAGGAGACTGGCGAACTTGGTCTTGCCGAAGACGTCGGCCGCGAGGCTCTCACGCGCAATCCGCGCGACGCCTGGGCGACACACGCCGTCGCTCACGTCATGGAGACCGCGGGCCGCCGGGAGGATGGCATCGCCTTTCTCAAGCAGACGCGGCCCGACTGGAGTCCGGCCCATTTCATGGCCGGCCACAACGGCTGGCACCTCGCCCTGTTCCTGATCGAGCAGGGCCGCTTCAAGGAGGTGCTCGCCGACTACGATCGCCTCGCCGTCCCGAAACTCGCCGACGACTTGACGCTCGACCGGGTCGACGCGGCTTCGCTCCTTTGGCGGCTCGAACTTGCCGGGGCGGACGTCGGGGACCGCTGGGGGCCCGTGGCGCAGGCGTGGATGGCGCATGTCGACGATCACGTGCTCGCCTTCAACGATCTGCATTGCGCCCTCGCCGCTGCGCGGTCGCCGAACGAAGAGGACCTCGGCCGGTTTCGTCGGTCGCTGGACGCGTACGAGCGGCATGGCTCGGGGCACAACCGGCTGGTCACGACAGAGGTCGGCCGGCGCTTCATCGACGGCGTGCTCGCCTATGCGGCCGGCGACTGGGGACGCGTGATCGACGCCATTGTCCCGGTGCGCTTCGAGACCTTCCGCATCGGCGGCAGCCATGCCCAGCGCGACATCATCAACCGGACGCTGATGGCCGCCGCCGAGCGCGCGGGAGACCGGGCCCTGGTCAAAACCCTGCGAGACGAGCGGGGACGCTGCCCAGGGGACGCGCCGCACAAGGGGCGGTTAAGCTGATTTGGAGATCGAGCGCCGGCAGCCCGGTCGCCAGCCGGTCCTGTCGGCTTTGGCGCAAGAAAATTGTTTACTCGCCGGAAACGCAACTCGACGCCGTCGACCCGGGGCTGATCGACGGCGCGAACGGTCCATCGTTTTCGTCTCCTATTCTGTCGATGACGGCGCCGTGCTCGCCCTCAACGCGGCGGACAGGCGCCGGGGGCATCCGGATCGTGCTCGACCCGCGCAAACGGCACGACTTCCTGCACCCCGGCGACAGCTATCCAACAGGTGAGCGAACGCGACGGAGTTGTCAGGGCCCTGCAAGGCCGTCCTGAGCGCCCTCGAAACGCCGCATCGCAAGGGACTGATAATGTGCAGGTTTTTGGACGCCGGGATGACGAGAGGCGCCTCGCACTCAGGCGGCCGGCGTCCAAAAAGCGCCAGGGCACGAAGTCGCGGGGAGTTGGGAAGCGGCTGGGCAGCGAGCGTTATGGGGATTTCAGGTTAGCGCCGAGTTTGCTGGTGGGCGCGACACTGGGGCGTCGGGACCTGGATGCTTGGACGCAGGGCGGGCGAGAGCGTGAGGAGGGCGCCTCGGCGGCCGCTTGGAGCGTGTCGACGGGCGCTGGGTGGAGTAAACGGCGTGAATTGGGTCGAGAGCGATCGCCGCCGGCTTGGATCCAGCGCAACGAAACGGGAAAGCGGCGGGGCTCGGAGGAGGTCTGGCTCATGAGGTGTCGAACCCGCCCGGTGTCGGCCGGCGCCTCGGCTCGCAGCCGGCTGCGAACACCTCGATCACGATCATGCGGGCGCCGCAGTGCGGGCATGGGCAGTGCAGCGCACGCGGCGCGTCCGGTGTGACATCCGGCGGCTGTTGCGCCTCGACAGCAGGCGGGGCGACATCGAGGAATGCGCGGGCCGTCGCGATGTTGTCGGCGCGGTTGGCGTTGGCGAAGAGCCCGTAGTGGCGGATGCGGTGGAAGCCCTTGGGCAGCACGTGCAGCAGAAAGCGCCGGATGAACTCGCGCGGGTGAAGCCGCATCGTCTTCCAGCGGCCCGGCCCGTCGATGCGATAGTCTTTCCAGCGAAACGCGACGCCGGCGTCGTCGGCTGCGATGAGGCGGCGGTTCGAGATGGCGACCCGGTGGGTGTAACGGGAAAGATAGCGCAACACTTGCTTCGGTCCCGCGAACGGCGCCTTGCAATAGACGACCCACTTGATGCGCCGCAGTGGGGCGATGAAGCGCTTGAACGTCTTCTGGTCGGCGAGCCCGGCATGGGTGTTGAAGAACTTCAACTGGCCGGCGCCGTGCGCATCGTTGAGCATCGCCAGCATCTTGCCGCTGAATAGACGCGCCAGCAGGTTGACGTGCACGAGGAAGTTGGAGCGGCAGGCGACCCATCGCGCGCCGTCGAGCGAGAGCCCTCCACCAGGGACGATCATATGCACGTGCGGATGATGGGTGAGTGTCGAGCCCCAGGTGTGCAGCACGGCGGTGACGCCGATCCGGGCGCCGAGGCGATTGGGATCGGCGGCGATGGCGAGCGTCGTCTCGGCCGCCGCCTTCATCAGCAGGTCGTAGACCACGCGCTTGTTCTGGTAGGCGATGTCGCGCAGCTTGCTCGGCAGCGTGTACACGACGTGAAAGTAGGGGACCGGCAGGAGCTCCGCTTCGCGGTCGGCCAGCCATCGGCGTGAGGCCGCGGCCTGGCACTTCGGACAATGCCTGTTACGGCACGAGTTGTAAGCGATGAGCGTATGGCCGCACGCGGCGTTCTCGCAGCGTGCGACGTGGCCTCCGAGCGCCACTGTGCGGCAGCGCTCGATTGCGCTCATCACCTTCAACTGGTCGAGGCTCACATGGCCGCGGTTGGCCTCGCGCCAAGCGGGACCGTGCTCGCGGAGGATGTCCGCGACCTCCAGAACGGGTCGAACCATGACCGACGGCGCTATCGCGCCGGCGGCTTCTCAGCGTCTCGCTTTGCTTGCCTGTGGCGCGGCGTGCTCAGGCGCGCGAGCGGGCTCTCGATCTTGGCGATTATTCCCGTCGCCACGCGGGTGTAGCGAGCCGTCGTGTCGAGCTTTTCGTGTCCGAGCAACGCCTGAATCAGCCGAATGTCCGTGCCGTCCTCGAGCAGATGGGTTGCGAAGGAATGACGCAGCGAATGAAGAGAGACCGCCTTGCGCAGCCCCGCGGCTTTCGCCGCCTCCTTGAACAGCCGGCCGAACTGGCGCGCAGTCGTCGGTTGACGATCCATGCGACCGGGAAACAACCAGCGTTGTTCCGGCGCAACGCCGGCGTCACGCCTGGTCGGCCGCGCCTTCCACCATTGCCGCAACAGGTCGAGGATCTCGGCCGGAAGCATCACATTTCGGTCCTTGCGGCCTTTCGCCTGCACGACGCGGATGATCATCTGCTCGCTGTCGATGTCGCACGCTCGCAGCCGCGCCACTTCGCTGGACCGCAGCCCGCAACCATACGCGAGCGTCAGCATCGCGCGCGCCTTGAGGCTCGTCGCCATGGTCAGAACCCGCTTGACCTCGTCAGGGCTCAACACTGGCGGCAGCTTCTGCGGCTCCTTGATGTGCCAGATCTCGGCCGCCAGATCGTGGCGACGCAGCGTGACGCGGAACAAGAAGCGCACCCCGGTCATGATCCGGTTGCGGTTGCAGATGCTGGCGCCGCTCTCGACGAGGTGCAGCTGGAAGCGGCGCACATCTTCCGCCGTCGCCGTATCGGGCGAGCGTTTGAGCCAGGCGGCGAACCGCTTGCAGCTAGAGATGTGGCTGCGCTGCGTGTGCGGGTTCAGCTTGCGCGCAGCCATGTCTTCGATCATACGCTGACGCAGCGGACTGACAGTGTCGGTCTTGCTCATGGAGAGCTCCATCCTGAGTGAGGTTCACAACACCTCAATTCTCAGGACGGGGCTCTCCACCGACTAGGCTGTCATCTCGACTTCACTGGCTTCCCGAATTCTCACCGGCCTCTCCGCTTGCTGCCCCGCGAAGCGGGCTGGAGCGCAGCGACTTCGTGCTCTGGCGCATCCCGCCCGTACCCGGACCGACCAGGAACGGCAGCATTGGGTCGACAGCAGTCGTTCGTAGGTCGGATCACAAGGGGCGCCAAGCTAATTAGGCGAACTTTGCCGCCGCACCTGTTGCAACTCCTAGCGCAGCATCCGTTTTGAGGCCGCGGGCGACTATCTGCAGCGCCCCGTCGGGCAACGGCCTTTGCAAGGCCATCGCTTCCTTCGTCGGCGCGGTCAGCCAAGTCTCGACCTCGGCCTGTGTCGTCAGAATGACCGGCATGGCCTTGGGGTGGATCGCCTTGACCTCGGCGTTCGGCTCCGTCGTCAGGAAGCCGAAAAGGTCGTTCGTCGTCTCGCCTTCCTTGGCCTTGCGGACAGACGTCCAGCGCGTCCATAGGCCAGCGAAAAAGGCCAGCGGGGCGGCTCTCGTCAAACGCGAACCAAACGGGCGGGCGCGAGCCATCGGGCAGGACCTCGTTCTCTGAGAATGACGAAAACGGAATGACGCACCGACTGTCGACGCCGAGCCAACGCCGCCAGTGCGGTGACGCCATGTTGCGGATGTTGGTCACGCCCGGATCGCTGTTGCGGCCCTTGAGCGCAAAGACTGGCGAGGGCATGCCACGCGGCCGCGATCGACGACAGTCACGATCGAAAACCTCCACATATTTGTCGATTGCGGATCGCGCAGGGGCGCGCGAATTTGCAGGGCGCGAACGCAACGGCGCCGACGAAAGGGAAGGTCATGAGCCGGATGTCGTCTCTCGGTTATTCAGCCAGCGCAGCCGCCGTCGCGCCGGAAGGGGACGTGTACTGCGAGTCCGGTTCAGAGAGGGGGAATTGACGATCAGACCGATGTCGCGGCTCTGCGGCATTAGCCTCCGCACACTTCGGTTTTATGGGGGTCGCGGCCTCGTCCAGCCACGCGGAAATAAAACCAACCAGTGTTTGGAGAATAAGCGAATGGGGGTAAATCAATCAGCGAATGGGAATTCTCAATTGCTTTTAGCGAAACAAACCGCTGATAAGTACATCACCGGTAACGGAGGGGAACCATCCAAAGCCCGCGGTGGCTACTCGCACAAACGCCCAGGTGAAGCTACCGCCGCCGAGAATGCCGAAAAAGTCCGCCGAGCGCTTATCGTTCTTCGAACTCTAACGCCGTTCATGCCAATTGCGTCCCTGCGTAGCGATGCTGAAAATGCTCTCGCTGACATTCGGGAGTTCTTTCGATGAAGTGGACTGCTCCTGCCGCGGCAAAATCCCGGCATGGGCGGCATGTTGCCGACGTCGCTTCGCGTCGCCCGCATGAAGTCACGGATCGCCTGAGGCCCTTTGGTGAGGCTGTACAAGTTGCACATGCGGCCGAATATGCAGCGATCAGGGCGGGGCGCAATGGGCGGACGGACGCAACTCACAGGATCGAGGTTTCGCACGGCGGAGCGGGCCCGTTCAACGCTGCGCCAGGTGGCCCAACTCTTGCCGAGTCGGGACATAGCTCCGCTACAGTGTGCCATTTCGAGAGCAATATGAACCGACTGACGAGTAAAGCCGTTTTCCACTTCGCAGTGGTCCTCATCCTCCTTGGCGCCTTGATGGTCTTGGTCATGCTGACGAGCCCCTCCGCCATCAGCATGGAGACGGCCACCCTCCTGATTGGCGTCCTAATGATCGCAATCGCGTCCTTCGCCGGTTTGTGAAGTGCAAGTGCGCGCAGCGGTTAACGTGCACGGTTGCCATTGCGACCGGTTATGCAGCGATAGGGCTGTGAGGCAAAGGGACGATGCGAATCACAAGATCATGCCTTGGCCTGGCGCTTCTCTTCCTGGCGCCCGGTCCTGCCTTTCCCGCAGCGGCGCAGGAAGTCCACTTTTCCCCCGAAGAGCAACTCGACGCGATCGACGCCGCCCTCATAGGCGGCGCTCAGCGCTCGATCGACTTCGCTTCCTATGCTCTAACCGACCCCATCGTCATCGATGCGTTGAATGCCGCTCAGGGCCGCGGCGTCGCCATCCGCATCGTTCTCGACCCCCGCGAGCGCCATGATTTCGTCAAGCTCGGCGACCTCGCCGATTAGCGTGCGCCTCAAGCGCGGCGGCCCGTTCATGCCCCTCGGCGGGTCGGCCGCCTGCGGCCCTCCTGGGCGCTCTGGCGCGCGCGATGAATTTAGGGGATTGGCGCGCCCTCCGCCCGCCGGTCATCCACCCGAGATATTGGACCCATTTTGGACCTGTGTATCTCAACTCAGCCTCAAGTTATTGATTTCATTGGCGCGCCCAACGGGACTCGAACCCGTGTTTTCGCCGTGAAAGGGCGACGTCCTGGACCGCTAGACGATGGGCGCAAGGCCTGTCGGCCGCGAACTCCGGGCGGCTCCGGATCGCGCGGTTGCTATACGGGGCGCGGTCCTAAGGCGCAAGGGCCTCGGGGGCCTTTTCAGGGCCTTTTCCCTCTGGGGCGGCGAGCCCGAAAAAATGAGACGATCTCTTCGTGGAAATCGGATTCCATGTCGCCTCCCAAACCTTCCCTTGCCGGCGCCATTTCGCGGGTGGCGCCGGCAAGGGAAGGGCCAAAGAATTCGCTCTTTTATCGAATTCTGTTGATATGGACCCAATCCGGCGGCGCCCATGATCCAGGCGTCCGGGACCGAGTCTGCTGAGAGGGCCTCGATCGTTCGCCGCCAGCTCAGATAGCTCGGGAGGTTCTTGGTGGCGACGCCATGGAAGCGCCGCATCCACTCCTTCAGCCGGCCGTGGTAGGCGTTCACGTTATTGATGTGGAAATCTGGCGCCTCCGGCTTGGGCGTGCCGGGTGCGGGCAAGACATGGAACTTGACCCGGGCGCGCCGAGCGAATGCGGTGATCGCCGCACCTCCATCGCAGCACAGTTCCGCTGGCCGAGTAATGACCTGCCCGAGCGCGGCTGTGATGCTGGCGGCGTCGAGCCGCGGCAGGACGGCATCGATGGTCGCGCCGGTGCGGTCGCGGGCGACGATGACTGGGATCTGCTCCGCCGACAGACCCCGCTTGGCGGCCTTGCCGCCCCGCTTGCGCGATGCTCTCGGCAGATCGCGGCGTTTGCCCTTGAAGGATTCGAGGATGAAGGTCTCGTCCGCCTCGACGATCCCGGACAGGCGCCGCGGCTTGTCGAGATTGAGCGCGGACAGGAACCGATGTCTCCACCGGAACGCGGTGGTGTAGGCCACCTTGCAACGTTCCGCAGCTTTCGCGATCGTCTCGCCGGCGATCAGCGCCTGCGCCTGGTCAGGCCAGCGATCCTGGTGATGCAAGCCGGCCAACGGCGTCCCGGTCAGCGGGTTGAATGTCTTCCGGCAACTCGTGCAGCGGTACCGAGGCTTGCCGCCAGCCTTGCCCCAGGGACGAACGTCATCCCGACCGCAGTGCGGACAGCCAAAGCGCGCAATCCGATCCCGCCCGACCTTCGACAACAGGTCTTCCTCAGTCGCGGCATCGTCCGTCTCCGCGACCGGGAGCGAGGGCGCAACAGCAGCCTCAGAAGGCCGCACGGCGGCATCGACAGGGTGAGCCGAAAGGTCGATCGGATCGTCCGCTTCGGCCAGCGCCAACTCCCGGAACGCCTCGGCGCGTTGCGCCGGGTCCAAAAGCCCAATCCCGCCAAGCCAAGTCGCAAACGCCGCGGTATCCATCCTCATGCAGCCCTCGAAGCCCGACCCAACTCTCTCATCTCTCAACAGACTTTGATATAAGAGCGAACTTCTTGGACATCTCGGGGGCCTCCTCTTTGCGGGGTCAATGCGGCGCGCCCAAGCCAGAAAGGCTTGCGCAGCGGGGCCGTCCGCGCCAATTCTCAGCCGAAGATGGATATTGAGGAAGGCCGATGCGCGCAATTCGCATTCATGAGACTGGCGGACCGGAGGTCCTCAAGCTCGAGGAGGTCGAGCTGCCGAAGCCGGGCAGGGGCGAGGTCCGCCTTCGCCAGCACGCGGTCGGCGTCAACTTCATCGACGTCTATCAGCGCACCGGCTTCTATCCGATCGCGCTGCCGTTCACGCCGGGCTCCGAAGGCGCGGGCGAGATCGTCGAGGTCGGGCCGGGGGTCAAGGACTTCAAGCCGGGCGACCGCGTCGCTTATGCGATGTCGCTCGGCGCCTACGCCGAGGAGCGCAACATCGAGACGCGCTTCCTCGTCAAGCTGCCGCGCGCGATCTCTTACGACACGGGTGCCGCGATGATGCTCAAGGGCCTCACCGCGCAATATCTTCTGCGCCAGACCTATCGGGTCAAGGAGGGCGACTCGATCCTCGTGCATGCGGCCGCCGGCGGCGTCGGGCAGATCCTCTGCCAGTGGGGCCGCGCGCTCGGCGCGAAGGTGATCGGCACCGTCGGCTCGCCGGAGAAGGCCAAGATCGCCAAGAAGGCCGGGGCGCAGCACACGATCCTCTATCGCGAGGAGGATTTCGCCAAGCGCGTCGAGGAGATCACCAAGGGGCAGAAATGCGCCGGTCGTCTATGACGGCGTCGGCAAGGCGACCTTTCCGGCTTCGCTCGACTGCCTGAGGCCGTTCGGCATGTTCGTGAGCTTCGGCTCGGCCTCGGGCGGCATCGAGGCCTTCGACCTCGGGCTCCTCGTGCGCAAGGGCTCGCTGTTCGCCACCCGGCCGACGCTCGGCACCTATTGTCCGACCGGGCGCGGCTCGAGAAGATGGCGCGCGAGCTCATCCGCGCGGTCGGGAACGGCGACGTCACCATCCACATCGGCCGGCCGCTTGCCGCTCGCTGAAGCCGCCGAGGCGCACCGGGCGCTGGAGGCGCGCGAGACGACGGGCTCGCTGATCCTCCTGCCATGAGCGTCCCGCCAGCCATCGTTCAGCCAAGTTCGCGGGCCATGAGCGCTCGCCGCTTGGCTCGGCCGGGCGGCGTCTGTATAGGAAGCGGCGCCGGCCGGCCGCGAGAACAATAGGAAGGCGTCGTGACGCAGATGAGCGAAAAGAGCGTGAAGCCCGCGCGAAGCCGGCGCGACGCCCGTCAAGAAGGAAGAGGGCTGGTGGGAGACCGTCAAGGTCATCGTCGAGGCGCTGCTGATCGCGCTCGTCGTGCGCACGCTTCTCTTCCAGCCGTTCAACATCCCCTCGGGCTCGCTGGTGCCGACGCTGCTCGTCGGCGACTACCTGTTCGTGTCGAAATACGCCTACGGCTATTCGCATTTCTCGCTGCCGGGCTTCCTCGATCTCGTCCCGCCGGCGATGCCGGGCCGCATCTTCGCCTCGCAGCCGAAGCGCGGCGACATCATCGTCTTCAAGCTGCCGAGCGACGGCCAGACCGACTACATCAAGCGGCTGATCGGCCTGCCGGGCGACAAGATCCAGGTCGACCACGGCCGGCTCATCATCAACGGCGAGATGGTCCCGCGCGAGCAGATCGCGCCCTATCCGACGGTCAACCACTTCGGCAAGCCCGAGGAGGCGCCGCAGCTATATCGAGACGCTGCCGAACGGCGTCAAGCACCAGATCATCCAGATCGACGGCGACGAAGGCACCTTCGACAACACCAAGGTCTACGACGTGCCGCCCGGCCATTATTTCATGATGGGCGACAACCGCGACAATTCGAGCGATTCGCGCCTCGCCGGCGACCAGGGCGGCGTCGGCTACGTGCCGTTCGAGAACCTGATCGGCCGCGGCGAGATCATCTTCTTCTCGATCGGCGAGCGACACGCCCGCCTGGGAAATCTGGCGCTGGCCGTGGGACGTGCGCTGGAGCCGCATCTTCCAGCGCGTGCATTGACGCACGGTTCGCGCCGCGCCGCGAGGGGCAGCATCGGCGATCGGAGTTCCGCCCACCCGAGCGAGGCCGCGTCGCGGCGGGGCCGCGCCACGTCCGTCGATCGGTTCGTCCATGAACAAGCGCGTGAAAGTCGAACTTGCCGATCTCGAGGCGAGGCTCGGCCACCGCTTCCGCGATCCGGAGCTCGCCGGCTGGCGCTCACCCATCTCTCGGCCCAGGCGCGGGCGGCCGCTCCTATCAGCGGCTCGAGTTCCTCGGCGACCGGGTGCTCGGCGTCGTCGTCGCCGACCATCTCTATCGCGCCTTTCCGCAGGCGAGCGAAGGCGAGCTGTCGATGCGGCTCGCCAAGCTCGTGCGCCGCGAAACCTGCGCCGCGATCGCCGCCGAATGGGACGTCGGCCCGCATGTGGTGCTGGGGCTCGGCGAAGCGCGGGGCGGGGGCCGCAAGAAGGCGGCGATCCTCTCCGACGTCTGCGAATCGCTGATCGGCGCCGTCTATGTCGACGGCGGCTTCGCGGCGGCGCGCGCGCTCATCCTGCGCTCCTGGGGCGGCCGGTTCACCGCCGACGCCGAGCCCGCGCGCGACGCCAAGACGGCGGTGCAGGAATGGGCGCAGGCGCGCGCGCTCGCCGCGCCGCGCTACGAGGAGGTCGCGCGCAGCGGCCCGGCGCACGCGCCCCATTTCGTCATGCGGGTCGTGCTGCCGGGCTACGAGCCGAAACCGGCGAGGCGAGCTCGAAGCGCGCCGCCGAGCAGGCGGCCGCGCAGGCCTTTCTCGACCGATGGGGCGCCACATGAGCGCGACCCGCTGCGGCTTCGTCGCCCTCATCGGCGCGCCGAACGCCGGCAAGTCGACCCTGATCAACGCGCTCGTCGGCGAGAAAGTGTCGATCGTCACCCGCAAGGCGCAGACGACCCGCTCGACCGTGCGCGGCGTCCTGACGCGAGGCGAGGCGCAGATCGTCTTCGTCGACACGCCGGGCCTGTTCGCGCCGAAGCGCCGGCTCGACCGCGCGATGGTCGCCTCCGCCTGGGGCGCGGCGGCCGACGCCGACGCGCTGGCGCTCCTGATCGACGCGCGCAAGGAGGCGGCGGCGCCGAGCCGTGAGCGAAGAGACGCAGGCGATCCTGAACGACGCTCGCGGAGAGCCGGAAGCCGAAGTTCCTCGTCCTCAACAAGATCGACCCGATCGACCGCCGAAGCTGCTCGCGCTCTGCGGCGCGGCTCAACGCGGCGCTCGCCTTCGACGAGACCTTCATGATCAGCGCGTCGACCGGCGACGGACTCGACCGGCTTCTCGACCGCCTCGCCGCGATGACGCCCGAGGGCCCTGGCTCTATCCGGAAGACCAGATCGCCGAAGCGCCGATCCGCTCGCTCGCCGCCGAGATCACGCGCGAAAAACTGTTCGAGCGGCTGCACGACGAATTGCCCTATCAGGCGACGGTCGAGACCGACAGCTGGAAGGACCTGCCCGACGGATCGGCGCGCGTCGAGCAGACGATCTTCGTCACCCGCGAGAGCCACCGCAAGATCGTGCATCGGCGAGGGCGGGCGCACGATCAAGGCGATCGGCACGGCCGCGCGCAAGGACATCGCCGAGGCGCACGGCGCGAACGTGCATCTCTTCCTGCACGTGAAGGTGCGGGAGAACTGGCTCGACGACCCCGAGCGCTACCGGGCGATGGGGCTCGACTTCCCCAAGGGGTATCCCTCCGGACGTTCCATAAACGCCAGTAAACGCTGCGAGAAACGACGGCGGCGACCTGGAGGCCGTTTTCATTCGATGTGCATGTGCGCCATGTAGACGCGCATCTCTCGGGTAAGCTCCAGCAGTAGCGGCCATCAGCAGGGCGAGCGCCGCGGGCGAACAGCATCGCCACGATCTGGCCGTGGCCAATTCCCAGTAACGCCGCAAGAAAAGCGCTAATCAGCAGTCCCGCAGTGGGAAGGGCGCTGAGCGTCGCGAGATAGATGGCGCGGCTCAAAAGCTCCATCCGGCGCATGAACGAGGCGGCGACTTTGCCGGTCGGATCGAGGTCGGCGCCTCACGTTCGCAAAGCAATTTGCTCTTGTCGGCCACCCGCTCGAGGCGCGCGATGAGAATTGACAAGAAGCTGGCGACAGCGCCCAGCATGAAGGCCGAGCGCAGTGGCGATGCGAAACTCGCTTGGCTCAGTTGATCGATGTCGGCTATGAGAGCCAAAGTCGGCGCTCCATCATTTGATTAGCGCGTGGGACGCCCAATTCGCTTAAACCTCGGGCAAGGGCAAATTGTTAGGTCGCCCCTTAAACTCAAAGCAACAGGTAGGTCGCCAATGAGCGCGCTGAGCGCTCGTGATCGAAAAGTTCAAATCTGCTTACGGGACCAGCACCCCTGGGTTCAGGATGCCGGCCGGGTCGAGCGCGCGCTTGGCCGCCTCCAGCGCCGCGCCGAACAGGGCCGGCCGCTGGGCGCGATACCAGGGCATGTGATCGCGGCCGACCGCGTGGTGGTGGGTGATCGTGCCGCCGGCCGCGATCAGCGCGTCGGAGGCGCGGGTCTTGATGTGGCGCCATTGCTCGATCAGCCGGCCGGACGCGCCGCGGACGTTGAACGTGTAATAGACCGCCGGGCCGTCCGGATAGACATGGGTGAAGCGGGTCGAGACGGTTCCGGAGTTTCCCGTCGCCTCCCTCAGCGCATCGGCGGTCGCCTTGCGCACGGCGCGCGTGAAAGGCCTCGAACCGGTCCCAGGTGATCGCGCTCTCGAACGTGTCGTTGATCACGCCCATCGGCACGGTCAGTTCGCGCGCGTAGGGCATGCGGATGAAGGCGGTGCGCCAGCGCTGCGCCGCGCCTTCTTCCGTATGGCGGCGGCCGCCGTTGTCCTGAAGGAGCTCGACCGCGCGCGCCATCCAGGCGTCCACTGGATGATCGGCCGAACTCGAACGCAAGGACCAGCAGGCTCTCCTCGTAGGCGTTCACGCCATAGGCGCCGGCCTCGTCATTGTCGATGACGCGCAGGTTCGAGGGATAGAGCCCCGCCTGCGCGACGGCGCGCACGGCTCTCGCGGCGGCGAAGAAGTCGGGGAAGCCGAACACGGCGTCGCCGCGAAAGCGCGGCCGCCCTTGCAGCCGCATCCACGCCTCGGTGATGATTCCGAGCGCGCCCTCGGAGCCGATGATCATCCGGTCCGGGCTGGGGCCGGCGCCGGAGCCGGGCAGGCGGCGCGACTCCATCGCGCCCGCGGGCGTGATGGTGCGGACGCTTTCGACGAAATCGTCGATGTGGGTGTAGAGCGTGGCGAAATGCCCGCCGGAGCGGGTCGCGATCCAGCCGCCGAGGGTCGAGAACTCGAAACTCTGCGGATAGTGCCGGATGGCGAGACCATGCGGCTTCAGCGCGGCCTCGATCGCCGGCCCGCGGATCCCGCTCTGGATGCGCGCCGCCCGGCTGGCCTCGTCGATCTCCAGCACCCGGTCGAGACGGCGCAGGTCCAGGCTGACGGCGCCTGCGTAAGCGCCGCCGACCGCCGGCTCGACGCCGCCGACGACCGAGGAGCCGCAGCCGAAGGGAATGATCGGCGACCTTCGCGCCGCTCGCCCAATCGAGCACGGCGGCGACCTCGGCTTCGCTTGACGGCAGGGCGACGAGGTCGGGCGCGTTGGCGAAGTCGCGCGCGAAGGCGCGGACCGTTTCCGGATAGGACTTGCCGTAGGTATGCAAAAGCCGCTCGTAGGGATCGTGCGTCAGGACGCCCGCGAGCGCCGCCGGCGGGGCGACGCGCGGCGCGCCGAGGGCGATGTCCGCCTCCCGCGGCGGCGGCGCGAGGCGAGGCTCCACGTCGAGATGATCGGCGACGAAGCGGAACAGATGGTCCCGCTCGGGCCCAGTTAGGCCCGTGTTCTCGAAGCCCCAGCCGTAAAATTTCAGCCTTTTTCCCATGACCGCGTTTCCCCTTTGATGAAGTTTGGCGGATCATGCGGCAGGCGCGCCGGACTGTCACCTTGGCCAAGCAAGCGTCGGGTTGCTCCGAGACATCGGGAGTCGCCGGTTTGTGGCAGTGGGTTTGTATTGACAATGTGGATACAGCGCCCCATATTAACCCCATGACAAAGGGCCGCTCAACTTCTTCGGACAGACCGGTCGCCGGGGCATTGGCGGTTGCGGAACGCCTTCCGGCTGTCGGCGCCAAGGGCAGCGTCAATCTGCGCATCGAGACGCGGACCCGGCAACTCATTGACGACGCGGCCGCCGTCCTCGGCAAGACGCGAACCGAATTCATGATCGAAAGCGCTCGGAAGGTCGCGATCGACGTTCTCCTGGACCAGCGCCTGTTTGTGCTCGATCCGGAGCGCTACGACGCTTTCCTGCATGCGCTCGACAATCCCCCGGCGCCGGGGCCTAAACTGCGTGCCTTGTTGCGTCGAGCCCCGGCGTGGGAGACGTAACGCCCGATCCGCAACACCAGCCAGCGAAGCTCTCGGCTCCGGTTCCCTTGACGGCGGATCACGACCTTTCCGACTTCGACTGCGGCGAGGCAGTCCTCAACGAATGGCTGAGGCGCCACGCCTTGAGGAATGAGAGCAGGTTCTCTCGCACCTATGTCGTCTGCGATGGGAATCGGGTCGTCGCGTACTTCTGCATTTCCGCGGGTTCTGTGGAACGAGCCGCTGCCCCTGGCAAGGTGCGGCGCAATGCGACCACCATGATTCCGGTTTCGGTGATCGGACGTCTGGCGGTCAGCCGTGACCGTGCCGGTCGCGGCGTGGGCGCCGCTATGCTGTCGGATGCCCTTCGCCGTATCGCCGTCGCTTCAAAGAGCATCGGCGTCGGCGCCGTGCTGGTGCATGCCAAGGATGACCAGGCCAAGCGATTCTATCTGGCATCCGCGGAGTTCATCGAATACCCGGTGGATAGCCGCACGCTGTTTCTTCCCATCGAGACGGTGATAGCGGCGTTCGAGTGAGTTGGCCCGTCGAGCAGGTGATCGTTGGGCAGCGGCCCTGCCTGCCCGCATCGCGGCTCAGCTCGCCTTGCCTGCCACGGCCGCCGTCGTCCGCGTCCCCAGGCGGCGGTTCGTACCCGCGGGGAGAGAACTTCGTCGGACGCGGCGCCACTCGTTGGGTGCGGGCGCCGAATAGATGGCGCCGGCGCCATCGCAGAAAAGAGACATTTCCGGTAATGTCACGTCGCCATGATTGACGAGATCGACCGACATCGTGAGGAATTGCGGACCCTCTGTCGCGGCCATCGCGTGCGGAGGCTAGAGCTTTTTGGCTCCGCCGCGCGTGGCGATTTTGATCCGAGCGGAGCGACATTGATTTTATCGTTGAATTCGACCGAGACAGCCGGCAGCCGCTCACGTTGAAGGCCTACTTCGATTTCAAAGAGTTGCTCGAAGCGCTTTTTGGCCGACCCGTCGATCTCATTGAGCCCGGCGAAATGCGCAATCCCTATCTCAAAGCGAGCATCGAGCGGTCCCGGGAGCCTGTGTTTGAAGCGTGATCCAAAGACTCTCTTGCGGGACGCGCGGGGCGCCCACCCGGCCGACAATCCGACCGTGACTCTTATGCCGCGTGACTCTTATGCCGCGAATGACGCCCTCCCGCCATCACCTCGGGGTTCTGCTCTGCGTAATCAGGTCCAGTTGTCCCAGGATGCTCCCCTCTGCGAGGCGGATGCGAGGCGGAGAGGGATTTGTATCGGACGGGCGTTTGCCCATCACAAGCTCTGGCGGGGTGCGCGCTCACGTCATTTCTGCTTGATCCAAACAGCGAGGAATATGGTTCTTGACACCATATGGCTAATAGAACCATTATGCAGCCGTGGCGAAGGCTGAACTGCTCCTCCACCAACGCATCGACTATGACGACGGCGCGATTGTCGAAATGGTGCTGTGGCGTGTTCCTTCGTCAGTTCCGCCTTCGGTCCACGGACTGAAGTATTCGCTGTTCTATGGGCGTCCGGGCGTCCGGGAAATTGGATACGACAACGAACGCGGCAAAGGCGATCATCGGCATTTTCGAGGCGCGGAGACCGCCTACACATTCACGACCGTGGAGCAGTTGATGGCCGATTTCTGGTCCGACGTCTGGGCCTTGCGAGGCAGCAAATGAGCAACGTGAAAATTACAGTCGGCGGGGCGATGGAAGACGAAGCCTCTCGACGCTTCGTGAATGCGTGGCATCGAGCCGAACGTGGTGAGACTTTCCATGAGCGGCATCTTGCGTTCGAGAGTTGGGACGCTCTCGCCCGCGTCCTGACCGGAAAACGAATGGAATTGCTGCACTACGTCCGCCGGCACGACGTAACCAGCGTGCGGGCGCTGGCGAAGGCGCTCGGGCGCGACTACAGCAACGTGCATGCAGACGTCCAGGCGCTCACCGCGGCCGGCCTTCTCGACACCGCCGACCGAGGCGTGCGGGCCGACTACGACGTGATCGAAACCAAGATCGCGATTTGAGGCCTCGAACGACACAGCGTGGCTTGCGCTACCCGGCGAGCGGCAGGTCGAGTTCCACGCGGTCATGCATTACCTTCGGCGTGATCCGGCCGCGCTCGCCGCGTTCGAGGCGGACCAGGCCATAGCCTTCCATGGTTCTCAATGTGCGCGAAAGATTGGATTTGGCTTTGCCGCTGATCTGCGCCAGCTCGGCGAGCGAACTGGGCGCCTTCTCGGCGATGATGCGCAGAAGTTCGCGATTGCCGGCCGACAAAACCTTGGCGAAGGACTCGGTCGAGGTGAACCAGACCTTCGGCTCATCCGCTGCGACGCGACGCTCGCCACGAGCCACGGCCATCGTCCGCGCCTTCATCTCCTCGTAGCTGGCGATGCCCACTTTCAACGTCGTCATGGGATCACTCCTCTTTCGTGCAACACCGCATCCACCGCCTCCCAGAAGTCGGCGAGCAAGGTTGCCGCGTCCCGATACTGTACGGACGAATGGCCCGCAGCCGGTGACGATGGTCCTGCGGCTCGCCCCGCTTCTGGTTTGCCGCCGGATGGGCATTATCGAAGCCGACCAGCCGCTCGCCGTCCGGCCCGTGCAGCGTGAGCGAGTAGTCGATGCCATGCGGCTTCTCGGGGGATGCCGGCACGCGTGTCACGACGAACCGGACCCAGTGACCACCGTTAGGGTCCACCACGAGAACCTGCTCGTCGAGGTCCAGAAGCACATCGAGGGACGGGTCGGGCCGCTCAGTCACGCTAGAGAGTTATCATACTGAAGCAACATAGGCGGAAGGGCATTCGACGGTCATCGGAAGGGCCGCCGTCGCTCGGAGGATTGATATCACTGCGCTTTTGGCTGAAAGCGGATGGCTCGATCGATACAACGACATACTAACCGACGGATGGCGGCCCCTTTTCGTCTTGCCGTCCTGAGTGAGTTGCTAAAATTGGGCGTGCCAACTCATCGATAACATGTTATTGATAATACACATGAGATACATGATGGAGGGAGTCGGTGGCGACACACGTCATTGTGCTGAACGAGGTGGTCCATCCCGATCATGCCGCGGATGATTGGCATCTTTGCCTCCAATGGGTCCGGTATCAGTACGACACAGGGAAGGAGCCGGAGAACGGGTATCGCTTCATCTGGCGCCGTGAAGACGGTTCCCTCCAGGCCGCTCGGGGCCAAGCCCGCATACCATCGCTCGACGATGCCGAATTACTTATTCGCCTCGCCCGCGAAGCCGGGTGGGGAAATCAGAAGGGATAACAATCTGACACGGAGATCTCGACATGCGAACGTGTAGCCCAAGGCGTCTGAAGCAGCCGGTTTGTGCCGGTGACTGGCGCGATTTGAATCAAGGAATGTCAATATGACCTTGTGGCGACTGAACATTAAGACAGACGCGAAAGATGGATTTGATCCGCGCCAATTCTGTTTCGAGAAGAAATTGGCCGGAGTTCGGCTGGCCCGTCGAGGATGAGAACGGTCACCCGCCGAAGGATTTCGATCATTATCTGAAGCTTGGCCAAGCCGAATATGCCGATAAAGGAGACAACGGCTGGTGGCCAGCCGTTAACGCCATTGGCAACCGAATGAAGAACGGGGACCTCTGTTGGACGCGCGACTGGAATGGCGTCTACTACCTCGGGCGGATCGGCGACGAGTGGCAATACCTGAACGGTGATGAGGCCGATAACTTTGATGTCCATTGCGTTCGGCCGTGCAGTTGGCTTCGTGTCGGCTTGCTCGATGCGGTACCCGGGGCTGTAGAGCGCAGCTTTGGCCCGGCACGAGCTGTGCAAGTCGTCAATGACGAGACTGCAAGAGGCGTACAGCCGCTACATTTACGGCCAGCCCTCTGACGATCCGACGACCGGCACCAAGGGTCGCCTGGACATCTTCGCTCTTCTATCGCCTCTCGACCATGAGGACCTTGCAGCACTGTACCTCCAAAAGGAGGGTTACTTGCTTGTCCCGAGCACGATCAAATCTTCCACGGCCGCGTACGAATGGGTGATGTTTCACCGGGAGACAGGCGAAAAGGCAGTATTGCAGGTGAAAAGCGGCAATGCTTGGATCGATCTAGCACCGCTCGCCGACATACCATCGCGGGTATTTGTTGTCGCTGCTGATGGCACCGCTGCTGGCAAGATCCCTGGAAACGTCACGTGCATTAGCCGAGAACAGCTGCTTCGGTTCGCGAAGGAATGGCGTGTGCTCATGCCGGAGCGCATACGTCGCTATCTTGATTGGGCGTCTGCTTGACTGGTAGTCGGTATTCAGGGGGACATGGCGTAGACATAGTGCTCGTCGTCGCGGCCGCCGCTAGAATCCCCGTAAGCGCGGACTTAACCTCACCCCGCCATCAGCCTCTGCGCCGGCGCGACGGCAAAAATGCAGCATCAGCAGGCCGGTCGCGAGATCGACGAAAATCGTCCACCAGCGCTGGACGGCACGGGCCTTATTACGCCTGAGATCCGACAGCAGGCGCCGATGCTTCGGCCGCCGACTGAATCGACGCCCAGACCGCGGCGACGTCCGCGGCTTCCGTCGACAGAGCGCCGACGGATACGCGCGCTGTCCAACGTCCATCGATGATCGCGGGGGTGAGATAAGTCGCCCCTGAGCGGTTCACCGCGTCGACCCAAGCCGTCGTGTGCGCATCCAGCGCCTCGCCATCCGGGAGGGTCCCGTCGGGTGCAGCCGGTTCGTGGCGAATGCAGACGGTTTGCAAATGGACCGGGGCCACGACGCGCCAGCCAGGAGTCGCAGCGACTTCCTCGGCCAAGCGGCGTGCGTTCTCCATATCCCGCCGCAGTCGCCTCTGCAGGCCGGTCACGCCCTGTTCGCGGACGAGGAACCAAAGCTTCAGGGCTCGGAAGCGGCGTCCCAGCGGAATGCCCCAGTCGCGCAGGTTCTTGACTTGACCGTCCACCGAGGATTGCAGGTAGCTCGGGTTGGTCGACATCACCCGCATCAAATGCTCGGGATCGCGGACATAGTAGAGCGAGCAGTCGAATGGCGCCCCAGCCATTTGTGCGTGTTGACCACCAGACTGTCGGCGCCTTCGATCCCCTCCCACATCCACCGGCACTCGGGCAGGATCATCGCGCTGCCAGCCATCGCAGCGTCCACGTGGAGCCAGATTTCGTATCGCCTTGCGACTGCGGCGATGGCGGCAACCGGATCGATCGCAGTCGTTGCTGTCGTGCCGACCGTGGCCACGACAGCACAGGGCCGGTAGCATTTGGCCAGGTCTTCGGCCACCATTTGCGCCAGCGCGTCCGCGCGCATGGCGAGATTGTCGTCGACCGGAACCAGCCGCATGTTGTCTCGGCCGAAGCCGGCCAGCAGCGCCCCTTTTTCGACGGAGCTGTGGGCGTGCGCCGACACGTAAATGCAGGGTCTGCGTGTCTCGCCCTGCAGCCCGCCGCGCGCCAGGGAAAAATCGGTCGCCCGCTCGCGCGCGCATATCAGCGCCACCAATGTGCTGGTCGACGCGGTATCCTGAATGACTCCGCTCCAGGCCGCCGACAGCCCGAGCATCTGCCGCAGCCAGTCGGTGACCGTCTCTTCGATTTCCGTGATCGCTGGACTCGACTGCCAGGACAGCCCGAGCACCCCCAATCCGGTGCTGACGAGATCGCCGAGTATGCCTGCCGGCGACGCATTGGCGGGGAAATAGCCGAAGAAGCGCGGGTGCTGCCAAAGCGACAGTCCGGGCAGGACGATCCGGTCCAGATCGCTAATGACCTCGGCAAAGTTTTCCGGATCGTTCGGCGGGGCCGCCGGCAGTGCGTCGCGAACCTCGCCCGGGCGGGTCGCCGCCATTACAGGTCGATCGGCAATGTTTTGATGGTAGTCTGCCAGCCAGTCGATCAGGCGGTGGCCATAGCGACGAAATTCTTCAGGCGTCATGGTGGTTGTCCTTAGAGGCCGCCGTCCCTTGAGCGCAGGGGCTGTTACGTCCGACGCATCCGCATTTTCGATGGGATGATCCGCCCGGGCGGCCAGGCGACCGACCAGCCGAGGAGAAATCCGGTTGCGAGAAGCGCGACGAGGGAAGGGGAGGCGAGCGCAGCGGTCATGGCCGGGCCTGCAGCGCGGCGCGTCGTCTTAGCATTTTGCACGACATCGTCGCCGGTCGAGAGCGCAAACGCCGCATCAAGCCGCCGATAGCCGCACGTGGAACTTGCTGCCAGTCGCCTCGGCATAGCGCAGGAGCGTTTTGGTGCTCGGCAGCGTTTGACCACTTTCAAGTCTGGCGATCGTAGACTGGCTGGCGCCCATGCGAGCAGCCAGCTCGGCTTGCGAGAGCCTTGCTCGGAGGCGAGCCCTGAGCAACTCGGCGGCAATCTCGAATTCCGGAGCGAGCGCATCATACTCGGCCTTGACCTTTCGATCGGCGAGCAGACGTGTCTTGAGCCTTCGAACGGGATTGTCATGTGATCTCCTTTGTGACCTCTCTTCATAGCGCTATGGCGGACGAGGCGCACCCGGTGCGACAGTGGACGACCGAACGCCCGATTCGTCTGCACGGAAATCAGGAGTGCGGGTCAGCCGTCATTCTGACCTCTATTGGTTCAACACCCGGGACGCCGATATGGCCGGAGCCAAAGTTTCGATCGCCGACCTGAGGCAGACCCAGCTGACATTGGGGCTCGCCGAGGTCGAGGAGCGCGCGGCGAAGATCGCCGCGATGACGCCGCCCCAACGCGAGGCTTACCTCGCGCGCAAGCCCTTTCCCTACGTTCTGGGGCCCGGAAGGCAGATCTACATCGTCGACCACCACCATCTGGCGCGGGCGCTTTGGTCGCTGAAAATGCCGGAAGTCGTTCTCGGCGATCAACTCGCGGACTGGTCCGGCCTGGAGACGAAGGCCTTCTGGCGGATGATGGAGTCGAAGGGCTATTGCTGGCCCATCGACGCCGACGGCAATCGCAGACCCTATGCGGCCATTCCCCCATCCATCGCCGGCCTCACCGACAATGTCTGGCGAACGCTGGCGCGGCGCCTGCGCGGCAAGGCGTTCGAAGACCACGACACGCCGTTTCAGGAATTCATGTGGGGCGACTATTTTCGCACCTTCATGAGCCGCCGCCTGATCGAGCTGCAATTCGATCTCGCCGCCGAACTGGCGATGAAGCTGGCGCGCCTGTCCGAAGCGCAGGATCTGCCAGCCTACTGGGGCTGACCCGAACCCCTGGCCAAGACCGGCGCCGTTGCGCATGATCCGGGTTCGGCGGGAGGAAGCGCGATGGATACGCCCAAAGAGCCGCTGCGGCCGCTTGATCTTGATCCCGGTCGCGTCCTGCGCGCCGAACGGCCGCATTACGCCATCATCGACATTGGATCGAACTCGGTGCGGCTCATGGTCTACGACCAGCTCGGCCGCGCGCCGATGCCGCGGTTCAACGAGAAGTCGCTCTGCCGGCTCGCCGAAGGCCTGCCGCAGACCGGCGCCATTGCGCCCGACGGATTCCGCCGAACCGTCGAAGCAATGCGACGGTTTCGCGCCATCGCCGACGCGATGGGCGTCAGCAGGCTCGACGTCACCGCCACCGAAGCGATGCGCCGCGCCGCCAATGGACCCGCCCTCGCCGCTGCAATCGGCGCGGAGGCGGGACTTACGGTTCGCATCCTGTCGGGCGCCGAAGAGGCGCGATACGCCGCGCTCGGCGTCATCTCCGGATTCTTTCGCCCGGTCGGAACGGTCGGCGACATGGGCGGCGGCAGCCTCGAGGTGGCCGAGGCGATCGACGATCGTGTCGGAGACGACTGGGTCAGTCTGCCGCTCGGCGCGCTGCCGGTCGAGGCGATGCTGACGGACGGGCATTCGGCGGCCAAGCGCCGGGTTGACGAGATCCTTCGAAGCGGCCTTGATCGAAAGCTGGCGCGCCCGGTTTTCTATCCGGTCGGCGGTGGCTGGCGCGCGCTCGCCAAGGCCCACATCGAGACGGTCGGCGCTGCGGTCAAGGTCGTGCACGGCTACACGCTGAAGGCTTCGGTCGCGCGCGACTTTGCGAAAACGCTGTCGCGTCTTTCTCCTGCCAAGCTTGCCGTCGACGCCCGGCGTCTCGGCGCGTCGGGCGCGCACCCTGCCGTCTGCGGCGCTGCTGATGGATCGGCTGCTGAAATACCTTGCGCCGGAGCGGGTCGTCTTCTCGGCGCTCGGGTTGCGCGAAGGCCTCCTTTACTCGCAGCTCAGCAAGCCGGAACAATATCGCGACCCGCTGGTCGAGGGCGCACAGCTGATTGGTCTTCCGCTCGCCCGCGTGCCCGACTTTGCTCCCGCTCTGGCCGCCTGGACGGCGGGTCTCTTTCCAGGCGAGACGCCGGCCGAGGCCCGCCTGCGCGTGGCTGTTTGCGCGCTGTCCGACATCGCATGGAGAGACGCCCCGGACCTGAGAGCCGAAGAGAGCTTCAGACGCCTCCTGACCTTGCCCTTCATCGGCGTCGACCACCCGGAGAGAGTTTTCATCGCCGCCTCAATTCATGCCTGCTATGCCGGCCGGCCGGATGCGCGGTGGCTCAGCCCGGCGATCGGCCTGCTTTCCCCTGCCAGCCAATTGCGGGCGCAGATTCTCGGACGAACGATCCAGCTGGCCTACAGGTTTTCCGGCGTCGTCCCCTCCGTGCTCGCCAGCGCCCGGCTGCGCCTGCAAGCGGATTGCGTTCGGCTCGAGGTCGCCGCTGCGGCCCGCGCGCCCGACAGCGAAGTCGTCGTCGACCGGCTGCGCTGGCTCGCCGCCGCCATCGGCGTCAAGCGCACCGAGATCGTCGTCAGGGACGACGCGTCGGGACCATAAGCCGGAGAACGGGGGTCCGGGGTTCGATGACCATTATCGTTGAGCCTCAAGAGTTCCGTGGGACCGCAAAGGAGGACAGAGCCGATGTCTGAAAACCCGCAGCCGATCGAAGTCGGCCTTCTTATCTTTCCCAACGTTCAGCAGCTCGACCTGACGGGGGGCCGCCCCTACAAGGTGTTCGCGTCCTGGCCCCGGGCGCGGGTCCGCCTCGTCTGGAAAACCCTCCATCCAGTCGTGTCCTCGACGAAGCTCGTTCTCACGCCGGACGCAACGTTCGAGTCTTGTCCGCAACTCGACGTGCTGTGCGTCCCTGGCGCGCCGGGATCAACGCGCTCTTGACCGACGAAGAGACGATGCAATTCGTCCGCCGCCAGGCGGAGGCGGCGCGTTTCACGATTTCGGTCTGCACAGGCGCGGCGACGCACTGGGCGTCGCACGCAATTCCGGTCCGTCAGCGCGTCGTACGCGACGGCAAGCTGATGACCGGCGGCGGGATCACGGCCGGCATTGATTTTGCGCTGGCGCTCGTCGCGGAATTGGCCGGGCGGGAGATCGCCGAGGCGATCCAGCTCAATCTCGAATACGCCCCCGCGCCGCCGTTCGACTTGGGCAACCCCGAAAGCGCCCCCGAGGCCGCGGCGCGGGCTGTCCGCTCACGGCTTGGGCCGATCGTCGAAGAACGCCGGCGGATCATCGGGGCGTCTGCGCCATGAGAAGGGGCAAGGGCATTGCGGCACGAATTCTCTGCTCTATCGCGTGGAAAATTTCCCTGCTCTATCCACGCAAAAAATTCCCTGCGACTGCGCAGGGAATTTACGTGGAAGCTTTTGAAATCCCGCGCCTTTTCGACGCAAGATTTGACGATTTGGCCGAAATTCCCTGCTTACCCCCCCGCTCGCAGGGAATTTTTCCCTGCTCCGCGGCACCGCCTTGACCGCCAAGGCGGGCGGGCGACGGTTTCCCCTTGCTTTCTTTGCAGGCGACCCCAATCATTGAGGCGAGCACCGCGGAGCGCGCCATGCAGGACGATATGTCCCCTGCCGGAGACCCCGAGAGCGCGAAAGTCATCGCGCTCGTGTCGTCGATCCCGCTCGCGGTCGACATCGCGCGCTACGATCTCGCCGAAGCGGCCTTCGCGCCCGAGGTCGTGATCGATTACACGAGTCTCTGGGGCGGCGAGCCGCAGCGCACGACGCCCGGCGCGCTGATGGACGCCTGGCGCGGCCTCGTGCCGGGGTTCGACGCGACGCGGCACGAGCTCAAGGACGTCGAGGCGCAGGTCGACGGCGACCGGGCGACCGCCACTGCGTTCGTGGACGCTTGGCACTGGATCGGCGGCGCTTTGTGGCGGCCGATCGGCGCCTATCGCTGGATGCTCAGCAGGATCGACGGCCGCTGGAAGGTGACCGCGATGACCTTCGCGATGACGCGGGAGGTCGGCGACCGCGGATTGGTCGCCATCGCCGCCGAACGCGCCAAGCGGCGATGAGCGTGTAAGCTCAGCGGTTGCCGATCGGCCTGTACTCGCGAGGCGTCGCTCCGGTGTAAAGCTGGCGCGGACGGCCGATCTTCTGGTCCGGCTCGTCGATCATTTCCTTCCACTGCGCGATCCAGCCGACGGTGCGCGCGACCGCAAACAGCACGGTGAACATCGCGACCGGGAAGCCCATCGCCTTCAGGGTGATGCCCGAATAGAAATCGATGTTCGGGTAGAGCTTCTTCTCGATGAAATACTCGTCGTGCAGCGCGATCCGCTCGAGCTCCATTGCGACGTCGAGCAGCGGATCGTCCTTGATGCCGAGCTCGTTGAGAACGTCATGCGCCGTCCTCTGCATGATTTTCGCGCGCGGATCGTAGTTCTTGTAGACCCGGTGGCCGAAACCCATCAGACGGAACGAGTCGTTCTTGTCTTTGGCCCTGGCGATGTATTTCGGGATGTTTTCGACCCTGCCGATCTCGCCGAGCATCTTGAGCGCCGCCTCGTTGGCGCCGCCGTGCGCGGGGCCCCACAGGCAGGCGATGCCGGCGGCGATGCAGGCGAACGGATTGGCGCCCGATGATCCGGCGAGGCGCACCGTCGAGGTCGAGGCGTTCTGCTCGTGGTCGGCGTGGAGGATGAAGATGCGGTCGAGCGCGCGCGACAGCACGGGATTGACCTTGTATTCCTCGCACGGCACCGAGAAGCACATGCGCAGGAAGTTCGAGCAGTAATCGAGGTCATTCTTCGGATAAACGAACGGCTGGCCGATCGAGTACTTGTAGGCCATCGCCGCAATCGTCGGCATCTTGGCGATCATGCGGATCGATGCGATCTGCCTCTGCAGCGGATCGTTGATGTCGGTCGAGTCGTGATAGAAGGCCGCAAGCGCGCCGACGCAGGCCACCATCACCGACATCGGATGCGCGTCGCGGCGGAACCCGTTGAAGAACCGCGTCATCTGCTCGTGCACCATAGTGTGCCGGGTGACGCGATAGTCGAAGTCGGCCTTTTGCGAGGCGGTCGGCAGCTCTCCGTACAGCAGGAGATAGCAGGTTTCGAGAAAGTCGCCGTGCTCGGCCAGCTGATCGATCGGATACCCGCGATAGAGCAGTACCCCGGCGTCGCCGTCGATGTAGGTGATCTTCGATTCCGTGCTCGCGGTCGAGGTGAAGCCCGGATCGAAGGTGAACATGCCGGTCTGCGCGTAGAGTTTGCCGATGTCCACGACCGACGGGCCGATGGTGCCGGCCTTCACCGGCATCTCGACCGTCTTGTCGCCGACCTTGAGGGTGGCGGTCGTCTGGGTCATCTAGCGTCTCCCTTCGGCCGAGTCGTAAATTTGCGCTGCAAAATCCGTACCGCAGCGCAGCGATGCGAACAAGTCAAACCAAAGGAGCAGCTTGGGCAGACCCTGCCTATTCCGGATTCTCATAGCTGAAGGTTTGGGCATTCTCGTCGTAGGCGAACAGCTCGCCGTAACGTCCGAGATTGATCACCGTGCGCAACGTCCGATCGGCGTAATCCTCGGACATGTAGTCTTCGAGCTCCTCGCGGAAGCGGGAAGCGGGAGCACGGTGGCTCGGGCGTTCGTCGAGCACCCGTTTTATATGGGAAGCGAGCGGGATGTTCGCCAGCGCCTGCTCGCCGATCAGCTTCTTTCGCTGGTCGACGTCCATGTCGACGAAGCGCTTGCCGAGGGGCGTCAACTTGATGTCGGCCTCTTCGAAATCGACCAGTTTCAGGAGCTGCAGCGTCTCGCCGAGGGGGAAGAGATCGTCGATCTCGAAGCCGAGCGAGTCGGCGAGATGCGGCAGATCCGCTTTGCCGTTGTAGGGCGGCGCCGCGATCTCCTCGAGCATGCCGGCGAGGGAGTTGGTCGAAACCGTCGGCAGAGAGAGGGCGAGCCCGGCCGCCGCGGCCTCGCGCGCCGCCGGCCTCGTCGTATCGGGGCGCTGGGTCATCAGTGCGTAGATCTTGTCGACGAGGGCGCGGAACGGCGGGTCGAGCCGGTCGCGTGGATGCGGGATCGTGTTTTGGATTTCCGAGGCGATCCGGCCGGGATTGGAGGACAGCACCAGGATGCGATCGCTCATCAGCACCGCTTCCTCGATGTTGTGCGTGACCATGAGGATCGATTTGATTGGGATGCGGCCCTCTTGCCAGAGGTCGAGGAGGTCAGTGCGCAGCGTTTCGGCCGTCAGGACGTCGAGCGCTGAAAATGGCTCATCCATCAGCAGGATTTTCGGCTGCATGACGAGGGCGCGGGCGAAGCCGACGCGCTGGCGCATGCCGCCCGAAAGCTCCTTGGGGTAGGCGGAC
Source organism: uncultured Alphaproteobacteria bacterium (assembly GCA_963768555.1). Lineage (GTDB taxonomy): Bacteria > Pseudomonadota > Alphaproteobacteria > Rhizobiales > Beijerinckiaceae > Roseiarcus. The sequence continues at coordinate 44,921 of CAVYIZ010000067.1, read as the reverse complement.
TCGAACCCGTCGAGGCCGATCGTGTCGATCGCCTTCAGCGCCCGCTGCCGCGTCTCTTCGAGCGGCACGCCGTTGGCGCGCGGGCCGATTTCGACATTGTCGAGCACGTCGAGCCACGGGAAGAGCGCAAAGCTCTGGAACACCATCGCAACCTCTTCGGCGGGACCCGTCACCGGATCGCCGGAGATGGTCACCTTTCCCTCGGTCGGGCGCGTCAGGCCTGCGATGATGCGCAGGAGCGTCGACTTGCCCGAGCCGGACCGGCCGAGCAGGGCGACGATTTCGCCGGTCTTGAGGCTCATCGAAACGTTGTCGAGGACCGGCTTGCGGCTCTCGCCCGAGCCTGTGGCGAAGACCTGGGTGACGTTCTCGACGTTCAGCAGCGTCGTGGTCGCAGGATCCAGCATGGCGAATTCCTCGATGGGCAGTGGGGTCAGAGGCGCAACCGCCGCTCCGCATAAGCATAAAGCTGGCGCCAGAACAATCGGTTGAACAAGGTCACGAAGAGCGACATCATCGCGACCCCGAGCACGATCTTCGGGAAATCGCCCTTGTTGGTCGCCTCGGCGATATAGGACCCGACGCCCTGCGCGACGACCGTATGGTCCTTCCATTTGACGTATTCGGCCACGATCGAGGCGTTCCAGGAGCCGCCCGAGGCGGTGATGGCGCCGGTCAGGTAATAGGGAGCGATGCCCGGCAGAATGACCTGCGTCCACCATCGCCAGCCCCTGATATGGAAATTCTTCGCCGCCTCATCGAGGTCGTTGGGGAAGGCCGCGGCCCCGCCGATCGTGTTGAACACGATGTACCACTGCGTGCCGAAGATGATGAGGAAGCTCAGCCAGATGTTGGTATTGAGATTGTAGGCGAGAATCAGGCTGACCGTGGCGCCGAACAGCAGGTTGACCGGAAAGGCGGCGAGGAACTGGGCGATCGGCTGGATCGTCTCCGCCCAGCGCGGTCTGAGACCGATCCAGACGCTGATCGGCACCCAGACCAGACTCGCCAGTACGATGAGCAGGAAGACGCGGATGAGCGTGTAGACCGTCAGCACGAAAACGTGACCGACTTCATCCCAGCTGACTTCGGTCGCGATGTACTGAACCGTGAGCCACCCTGCCCATACGGCGACGGCGACGACGACGGCGATCCAGACCGCGTCGAGAATCCGGGACGCCGGCCCCTCCGGCGACCTTTTCGGCGGCAGCGGGACAATCCGCGGAAAGCGGATCGGCAGAAGGCTGATGCTGCGCAACCCCGCAAAAACCGGCTCGGACGCCATTCGCACCCAATAGGTGCGCTGCAGAACGTTCAGCACCCACGAGCTGGAAACCTCCTGGCTGGCTGACAGTTCGACCTTGAACTTGTCCGCCCAAGCCACGATCGGCCGAAACAGCAACTGATCGTAAAGGAGAATGACGATGGCCATGGTGAGGATCGCAGCGCCGATCGCCGACCAGTTTCCCTCGTCATTCGCCTTGGCGATATAGGAGCCCACGCCGGGCAGGGTGATCGTCGTGTCCCCGACCGTGATCGCTTCCGAGGCGACGACGAAGAACCAGCCGCCCGACATCGACATCATCGTGTTCCAGATGAGGCCCGGCATCGCAAAGGGCGCCTCGAGCTGCCAGAATTTCTGCCAGCCGGTCAGGCGAAAGCCGCGCGCGACCTCTTCGAGATCGCGCGGCACGGTGCGCAGCGACTGATAGAAGGCGAAGGCCATGTTCCAGGCTTGGCTGGTGAAGATCGCGAAGATCGCCGCCAGTTCCGCGCCGAGCGTATTGCCGGGAAAAAGGCCGAGAAAGAACGTCACGGTGAAGGACAGGAAGCCCAGGATCGGCACCGACTGCAGAATGTCGAGCACCGGGATCAGCACCATTTCCCATCGCCGGCTCTTCGCCGCGAGAGTGGCATAGGTGAAAGTGAAGACGAGCGAGAAGAAAAGCGCGGCGAACATGCGCAAGGCCGTGCGCAGCGCGTAATAGGGCAGATTCGAATAGTCGAGCGAGATGACCGGCTGGTTTGGCGCCGGCAAGGGCGCCGAAATGCCGTGATAGCTGTGCGCGATCGCCGTCAGGACGGCCATGATCGCTGCGAAGGCGATCAAGTCCCATTGGTTCGGCAGGACCCGACGTCCGGCGGAGGCGATCGTGTTCAACATGGGCGATTTCCGTTCGGCGCGATTCGAGAAGACGCATTGCGGCCAATCGGACCCTTAGCCGCACGCCCGACGCCGAGGCAATCGAATTGAGCGCCCGCCCGAATGAGACGCAGGCCGACCCTTGCCAAAGGATATGACAGTATGACGACGGCCGGCGGCGCGTCGTCCAGTCTTCAGCCGTGCGGAGTTTTACTCGGTCACCGGGCTTTTTATTTTCCGTCGCGCCGGCGCACAACCGCAGCTTCGGCCCTGGCCAATCGCCCGCTTGCCTTTCGGCCTTCGCTCGCTTATATGCCCGGGTATTCCACAGGCGGATTTTTTGCGGCTCCTGTTCAAGGTTCCGCTCCGGTGGCGAGGCTCCTTCGCCGTTTCACGATCCGCCGAGGCTCAACCGGACAAGGACAATTTCTATGGCATTGCCTGATTTCACCATGCGCCAGCTGCTCGAGGCGGGCGCGCATTTCGGTCACCAGTCGCACCGCTGGAACCCGAAGATGGCGCCCTTCATCTACGGCACGCGCAACTCCATCCACATCATCGACCTCGCCCAGACGGTGCCCCTTCTGCACCAGGCCCTGAAAGCCGTGTCCGACACCGTCGCCAAGGGCGGACGGGTGCTGTTCGTCGGCACCAAGCGCCAGGCGTCCGAGGAGATCGCCGCCGCCGCCAAGCGGTCGGCCCAGTATTTCGTCAACGCGCGCTGGCTCGGCGGCATGCTGACGAACTGGAAGACGATTTCCGCCTCGATCTCCCGCCTGCGCAAGCTCGACGAGATGCTGAACGAGGGCGCCAAGGGCCTCACCAAGAAGGAGCGCCTGATGATGTCGCGCGAGCGCGACAAGCTCGAGACGGCGCTCGGCGGCATCAAGGACATGGGCGGCGTTCCGGATCTCGTGTTCGTCATCGACACGAACAAGGAAGCCCTGGCGATCAAGGAGGCCAACCGCCTCAAGATCCCGGTGGCGGCGATCCTCGACACCAACTGCGATCCCGACGGCATCGCCTATCCCATCCCGGCCAACGACGACGCCGGCCGGGCCATTCAGCTCTATTGCGAGCTCGTGGCGCGCGCCGCCATCGACGGCATCGGCCGCAGCCAGGGCGCGGCGGGCGTGGACCTCGGCGAGGCCGAGGCCCCGATCGCCGAGCCGCTGCCGGAGGCCCCGGCCGAGCCCGAGATCGAGTTCGACGACCGACCATTTCGAATTGCTGGCTGCGCCGCGCGGCGCGCCGGACGATCTGGCCAAGCTCACCGGCGTTGGCCCGCAAATCGTCAAGAAGCTCAACGAGCATGGAGTGTTCCACTACTGGCAGCTCGCCGCGATGACGGAAGAGGAAGCGGCCAAGCTCGACGCCGACCTGAGGTTCAGCGGCCGCATTGCCCGCGACAAGTGGAGCGAGCAGGCGCGCGCGCTGATGGCCGCCGAGTAAGCGTCGGGTCATCAGGAGGTTCGAACAGTTCGGCCTGGGCGCAAGGCGTCCGGGCCGAGCGCGCGTCCAAAGAGAAACGCCGCGCCGCCTTTCGGGGCGCAGGCTCAAGAGAGCGTGAGGGAATTCGATGGCTGCGATCACCGCTGGGCTGGTCAAGGACCTGCGCGAGAAGACCGGCGCGGGCATGATGGATTGCAAGAACGCGCTGACCGAAACGAACGGCGACATCGAGGCCGCCGTCGACTGGCTGCGCAAGAAGGGCCTCGCCAAAGCAGCGAAGAAGAGCGGGCGCATCGCCGCCGACGGCCTCGTCGGGGTCGCGGTCGAGGACAACGTCGGCGTCGTCGTCGAGGTCAATTCCGAGACTGATTTCGTCGCCCGCAACGATGACTTCCAGGGGCTCGTGCGCGGGATCCTCGCGGTCGCGCTCGACAAGGCGCCCCAGGTCGACGCCGAGACCGTGCTCGGCGCGCATTACATGGGCGGCGCCACGGTCTCCGAGGCGATCGCCAACGCCATAGCCACCATCGGTGAGAACATGACTTTGCGCCGCGTCAAGGGCCTGCGCGTCTCCGAGGGCGCGATCGGCCAGTACGTGCACAACCAGGTCGTCGAGGGTCTCGGGCGGATCGGCGTCATCGTCGGGCTCGAGTCGAAGGGCAACCGCGACGCGCTCGTTTCGCTCGGCCGGCAGGTCGCGATGCATGTCGCCGCAGCGAGCCCGGTCGCTCTCAACGCCGAGGGCGTCGATCCGGCGACGGTGGCGCGCGAGCGCTCGGTGCTCGCCGAGAAGAACGCCGGCAAGCCCGCCAACGTGATCGAGAAGATCGTCGAGTTCGGCCTGAAGACCTTCTACAAGGAAGTGTGCCTGCTCGATCAGGCCTATGTCCACGATCCGGCGAAGAGCGTCGGCCAGGCGATCAAGGAGGCCGAGAGGACGGTCGGCGCGCCGATCGCGATTGCCGGCTTCGTGCGCTACGCCCTCGGCGAGGGCGTCGAAAAGCCGGCGGAAGAAAGCTGACGTTTCAAAGCGGCCCGCGGGCCGCTTTTTTTGCCTGGACGCGCGTCGCGAAACAGGTGCGGAGGGAGCCCCCATGACGTTGAAACCCCTGTTCGGCCGCGTCGTGGTCAAGCTCTCGGGGGAAGCCCTGATGGGGCCGGATTCGTTCGGCCTCCATGCGCCGACGGTCGCGCGAATGGCGGGCGACCTCAAGGCTGCGGCCGACCTCGGCGTGCAGGTCGCGGTCGTGGTCGGCGGCGGCAACTTCTTTCGCGGGCTGCAGGGCGCGGACAAGGGTATCGAGCGCGCCCGCGCCGATTCAATCGGCATGCTGGCGACGGTGATGAACGCGCTGGCGATGGAAGGCGCGCTTGAGCAGATCGGTCAGCCGGCGCGCGTCCTCTCGGCGGTCGCCATGCCCTCGCTCTGCCAGCCCTATTCGCGCCAGGCGGCGCTCGCCCATCTCGTCAAGCATCGCGTGATCATGCTGGCCGCCGGCACCGGCAACCCCTTCTTCACCACCGACACCGGGGCGGCGCTGCGCGCCTGCGAGCTCTCCTGCGACGCGGTGATGAAGGCGACCGGGGTCGACGGCATCTACACCGCCGACCCCAAGAAGGACCGGACGGCCACCCGCTTCGACCGGCTCAGCCACGACGAAGCGATCGCCCGCAACCTGCAGATCATGGACACCGCCGCCTTCGCGCTCTGCCGCGACAACGGCATCCCGATCGTCGTCTTCTCGGTCAACGAGCCGGGCGCGATTCCCGCGGCCCTGATGGGGCAGGGGCGGGCGACGTACGTCATGCCGTAGCCAGCGCCCAGGGCCACGCGGACTCCGGAATGAGCGACCGCGGACCTGTCGGCGGGGAGGGGTCGCGGACGGGGGCGCAGGCCCCGCCCCACGGGCGGCGAACGACCTGCTTAGCGCAACTTTAGCGTCGGGCCTCTTTCCAATCAAAGGGTTGCGACCCGGTTTAGCGTCGACCCAACTCCAAGGCAAATTGAACATCATAACTATGTACCTAAGCGTCGCCTTCGTCAGCGCCGGGGAAGCGGCAATCCTCCCATCACATAAGCGCCGCGCCCTAAAACCGGTCCTTGCGGGCGCGGATTTCGGCGAACACGTCGGCCGCGTCCGCGCCGGCCATCCCGACCGCGGCCTGGACGGAGGGTTTATCCGCCCGCAGAAAGGGGTTCTCTGCGAGCTCGGCCGCGATCGTCGTCGGCAGGGTCGGGCGCTTTTCGGCGCGCAGCCGCGCCACCTCCTCGGCCCGCGCCTTCAGGGCCGGATTGTCCGGCTCGATGGTCAGCGCGAATCGCGCGTTGGGCTGCGTGTATTCATGCCCGCAATAGACCTCCGTCTCGCCCGGCAGCGCGGCGAGCTTGAGGAGCGAGCTCCACAGCACGGCGTAGGGCGCTTCGAATGCCCGCCCGCAGCCGAGCGAGAAGAGCGTGTCGCCGCAGAACGCGAGCGCGTCCTCGTCGAAATGATAGGCGATATGGCCGAGCGTATGGCCCGGCGTCTCGATCACCCTGGCCCCGAGAGAGCCGACCCGAACATCGTCCCCTTCGCTGACGAGCGTGTCGAGAAAGCCGATGCGCGCCGCGTCCTTTGCGGGACCGACGATCTTCAGCGAGGGAAACCGCGCCTTGAGCTCCGGCGCGCCCTGTACGTGGTCGGCGTGGTGATGGGTGATCAGGAGATGGGTCAGCGTCCACCCCTTTTCTTTGAGCGCCGCGAGGATGGGTCCGGCCTCGGGCGCGTCGATCGAGGCGGTCGACCCGGTCGACGAATCGTGCAGCAGCACGCCGTAATTGTCGGTCAGACAGAGGAACTGATGAACGCTCGTCGCCAAGGGGGCCGCTCCTTCAATCGCCGCGCCGCAGGAGCGACGCCCTGTCTCGCATGGGGCCTCGAGCATAACGCAAAAGTTGGCTCGATGTCGCGGCCTCCGAGGAGCGCATTGTCGCCGGCGCGGTTGTAGCCGCGCTCGCTGAGCGCGGCGGACGCGGCCAGCGGCCGCGTCTACAGTGCAGGCGCCTCTAGAGCGGTCAGCGACCACGGCTACAGTTCGGCGCCCTCGGCCGCATGGAAGGATTTGCACGCGTTTGAACGCGCCGGCGAAATTTCGCTCTGGCAATCCGGTGGTCAGCGGCCCATATTTCCAGAATGCCGAACACCAAGCCCAAAGTGATTTTCGAACCCGTCCAGGTGAAGAAGGGAAAGGGATGGTGCGTGCGCGTGCTGCTCCCACACGGGCCTCAACCCCAGATCGACGGGTTCTACAAGCGGGCGGAGGCCGTCGCCTGGATCGAGCACGAATTGGGCGAATGGCTCAAGCGATACGAGGGCGGCAAATACGCCTGAGCTCCCGGGGCTCGGCCGCGTTTGACCGCCGTCCGACGCGACAACGATCGGGCCATACGGTTCGACGGTTAGCGCGGGTCCATCGAGAGGCGATGCGGTCAACCTGGTGACGCCGCCTCGAAGTCGACCTCCGGCCCAGTGGTTCAAATCTGACGCTTGGCGTCCGTCGGGGTACGCCGCAAATGGGCGGATTGCGACCGTCGGCTGAACGGCGGGAACGGGCGGGATAGCGGGCATACAAGCCCGATCCCGTAGGCGCAGAGTCCCGCCCAGTCCGGTAATAATTCTAGTTCGGCCGTTGTTATCGTTTTCTGATGGATCAGCGCAAGTCCCGGTCGAGTTGCCAGGACGAGTTAGCTAGCCGAGCCGCTCCCCCCTTCCGGGCTGCTCGCACAGCTCATTTTAGGTCGCTCGTCTCCAGTTCGACGAGCCGCAAGATGACGTGGCTGTAGCTCTCGCCGGGCCTGCGCATGGCTCTCATGCGGTCAACCACGGCCGCCTCGACTTGGATGAAGCATTTCCCCCGATCGCGCTGCATGGGCCACCGTGCTGCGCCCTTGGGCAGCGTCGAGACGATGGCGTCATAGGCCGCATCAGTAAGGGCGATGCGAATCCTCTTCGGGCACTTGATCCCGGCCAAGCGGTAATTTCATGGCGCCACGCAGTCGCCGCTGAGGGCCATCGTAGACGCCGGACCAGGGCGTGGCGGGCCGGGACTGAGGCTTGCCGACAAGTGCCTTACATGGAAATAGTTCGTCGATTTCAAATTCGAATCAGATCATGTGGCTTGGTCGAGCTTATTGGACCAGGTGTGAACGACGGGGTGGCGATTGAATTCATCCATGGCGGCCATGATGCGGTCTTTGAGCTCCTCTTTGATGCGACGCGGATGTGGCGCAGGACCGAGCGAGCGAGCTTGGAGAAGAAGCCCTCGACGAGGTTGAGCCAGGAGCCGTGCTTGGGGGTGAAGGTGAATTCGAAACGGCCGACCGGCTGATTGGCGAGCCAAGCCTTTGTCTCCTTGGAAATGTGGGCGGAATGATTGTCGAGGATCAGCTTGATTGCCGTATGGGCCGGATAGGCGGCGTCGAGAAGCTGGAGAAATTCGATGAATTCGCAGCTGCGGTGGCGGTCCTTGACGAGGGCGTGAACCTGGCCGGTCAGCAGATCGATGCCGGCCAGCAGACTGACCGTGCCGTGGCGCTGATACTCATGATCGCGCGCGAAGGTCGGGTGCACGCCGGGCTCGGGCGGCAGGTCCGGGGCCGTGGTCGCGATCGCCTGGATACCGGGCTTCTCGTCGTAGGAGACGATCGCGACTGCATCGCTCAGCTGTTGTTTTGCGGCGGCGGCCGCCTCCTTGATGAGCTTCACCTCGCGGTAGACGCCCAGAACCTCCGCCATCTTCTGCTTGAACTCCGGGTCGCGGCGTTCCAGGTAATAGCGCACTTTGTGCGGCTTTATCTCCTGCGCGTTGAGGATGTTGCACAACGTGCCCTGAGCCAGTTTGGCAAGGCAGGGATGCCCCTCCGCCGGCCCGTGCTCACGCGCATGACGGGCGAGAAGTCGCGTCGTCCACAATTCGTGAGGATAGCCGAGTTCCTTGGCCTTGCGACAGGCGAGATCCGTAACCCATGCCTTGGCCTCGGCGGTGATCTGCGGCTCCCTGCCGGGCCGCGGCAGATCGTCGAGCGCCGCCAGCGGACCACAGGCCAACGCCCGCTCAACGCAGCGCTGAACAGTCTGATGATGCACCCCCAGGTCCGCCCCACCGCAAAAAACGATGGGTCCTCCCGGTAGGCCAGCAGCATCCGCGCCCGCTCGACCCGACTCGCCGGTTCCGTTCGCGACCGCGCTATTGCACGCAATGCCGCCAAATCCTCCTCGCCGATCGCCAATTCGATCACACGCCACCTACCCGCCATCGCTTTCATCCTCGCTTTCCGAATCAAACGGAAAGGCTACAAGCGAGGTCACGGAAAATAAATCCTATGCATATGATTGGTTTCACGGATTCGATGAACTAGAGGTCGCCCTTGCGCCAATCGTAGAGGCTGATCGCGTCCCACTTTCGGCAGCCCGTCAGGTCGCGCAGGAGACTCACCATCGATGGCGTTCGCGGCTCGAGGTGTCGCTGAGGCGAGCGCTGATCATTGGACGCCGAATGACAGAGATCGGTGCCAGCGCGAGCGCGCCAGAGGCGCCTGCCACACGGTCGCACGATAGACCGCGATTACGGCCACCAGAACGGCCTTGGGTGCGTTTTGGCTAGATGGGTAGCGGGCCTATGCGGCGAGGGCAGTTTTTACCAAAACTCTCCCTCTTTCGCTTATGGCTTCGATCTGCTCCGCACTGAGGTCTTATCGCCCCGTGGAGCGAGCAGGCCGCTCGCTCCACGCAAGCGGTTTGCCATCGAACTTCACGCGGTCGGCCACGTGTCGACCCGCATCGTAGAAGGTGAGCCACGTCGCCCTGTCGCCGCCGTTTCCCGAGTTGTAACGGTCGAAGGAGCCGAACCACGCCGCCATTTCTCCGTATTGCGCGATCACATTATGCGGATCCTGCGCCATGCACCGGGTCAGCGCTTCGAGCGTGGCGGCGCCACACGCTTAGGCATCTTCGCCCTCCAAAACTAGCTCACCCTCCAACGGCGCTCCAACGGTGCTTCAACGCCATGGAACGGGATGAACATCCTGACGCTCCATATTAAGTTGATTTCGAGCAAAAGCAATCTCTTATGATACGTCCCGCTACGCGGCGAACGGTGGTACTGGAAGAGCCACGTCTCGGTCAGGGTCTTGTCGCCCGACTTCATGAAGGCGCGCAGCTCCACCGGGTCGGTCCCCTCGACGATGAGGTCGAACTGGGCGCGCCAGTGGCCGGGGACCCCGTCGGGGACCGCCTCGATCAGCTGATAGCGGCCGAAGGTTCCGCGCGAGGCCGTGACGCACGAGCTCCGGCTTGACGCCGTAGGGAAGGTCCGCCAGCGGGCCGCCGAGGAACTCCACCATGAACTTCCGCACGCCCTTCGGCCGCGGCTGGCCGGGCTGGCCGCCACGCCCGAGCCGGGTCGCGACCACGATGCCGAGATTCGACGGGACAGGGGAATTGGCGAGCCAGTAGAGACGGTAGTTGAGGTGCAGCTCGGCGCCCGCCGGCACCGGCTCGGCCGGCACCCACATCGCCACCACATTGTCGTGGATCTCGTCGTCGGTCGGGATCTCGCAGAGCTGGATCGACCCCTTGCCCCAGCCCTGCCCGTCCGGGCCGGGCAGCGGCTCGACCCACAGGCTCGGGCGCCGGTCGTAATAGACGCCGTCGAGATAGTGGTCGAAGACGCGGTCGCGCTGCATGAGGCCGAAGCCGCGCGGATTGTCGTCGAGGAACGACGACACCATGATGCGCGGCGGATTGTTGAGCGCGCGCCACAGCCGCTCGCCGTTTCCGGACCACATCTCGAGCCCGTCCGAATCGTGCACTTCCGGGCGCCAGTCGATCGCGGTTTCCTTCTTGGTCTCGGAATACCAGTACATCGAAGTGGCCGGCGCGATGCCGAAGCGCGAAACCTGCGCCCGCACGTAGAGCGAGGACTTCGATGTCCATGACGACGCCCTTGCCGCGCGTCATCAGGAAGCGATAGGCGCCGACGATCGAGGGGCCCTCCATCAGCGCGTAGAGCGTCAGCGTGTCGCCCGTCCGGAGCGGCGTCGATGTAGAATTGGGTGAAGTCGGGGAATTCCTCCGGCCGGTCGGCGACGGCGACGTCGAGCGCCACCCCGCGGGCCGAGAGGCCATATTGCCTCAGTTCGCCGATCGCGCGGAAATAGGCGGCGCCGAGAAAGGCGACCCAGTCGTTCTTGCGCCAGTCGAGGGGCCCGTCGCGCGATTCCTGAACGCGCAAGCCGGCGAAGCCCGCGCCCGGCGGCAGGTCGCGCGCGGGGGAATCGGCCGGCATGTCGAAATAGGCCTGCTCGTAGATGATCTTGCGCGACTGGCCGCCCTCGACCACGTGCATCCCGACCGCCTTCTCGAAAAACAGGCCGAAATGGAAGAAGGTGACCGGGAACGGGCCGGGCCCGTCGGCGAACAGGGCGTAGGCGTCCTTGTAGCGGATCTTGCCCCATTCCTCGTAGTTGATCTTCTGCAGCACCTCGGGCGAGGGCCGCGGCGGCGGCTGATAGGGCTGATGTGTGCGCTCGCGGGCCTGCTGCTTGAAGAGCTCGTAGGAGAACGGGACCGGCGGCTCGAACTGGAGGCCGTCGGGCGCGGCGGCGAAAGCCCCGCCGACCGGGCTCATCACCGCCGCGGACGCGGCGACCCCCTTGAGGACCGTGCGACGATCAACGCTATCCGACATGACGACCTCTTCGACGGCGCGCGGCCAACCCGCCTTTCTATAGTTGCGTCAAAGCTTTGGATTTTAGAATTCGCCCCCTAATGCTCTAGGCGGATCATTCTAAACTTATCGGCTAGATAAAAAAGCGAGGGAAAGGAAAGGCTCCTGAGCCGGCGCCTCGATCAGCCGCTCGTTGCTGTTTACCGACGCGTGGTCAACTCGTATTCGGCGGTTCGCGAGTCCAATCATCCTGCCCAACGCCCGTGTCGGCCGCCACGCCCGGCTGACCCGCGCCGTCGTCCGCCGCAACGCGACGATTCCCGACGGGCTTGTAGTATGCGAGGATCCCGAACTTGACGCCGGACGCTTCCGATGCACGGCCAAAGGCGTGACCGTCATTACGCGGCCGATGCTCGACACTCGTCTCATGACGCAGCTCGCCACCCATCCGGCGTGCCTCGCTCACGACATGGGCGAGGGCCACCCCGAATAGCCCGATCGCCTGCGCGCGATTTCGCGCCGCGCGCCTACAAGACCGCTTCGGCTCGAACCGACGCGTTCGCAGCTTTTGTCGGATCGATCTCTCCTGGCGCGTCTGTCGTGTTCGGCCTACGGCAGCCTTCTGAGGTTCACCGCCCATTAAGCCGGACGGGAATGTCCGCAAAGGGTCGATTCCGGCCCTCGACTTACCGATCCAAACGGGCGCCAAATGTCAGATTCGAACCACTAGGACGGGGCGCTCTGAACCGTCAAAGCGTGATCAGCTCCTACAACAGCCCCCGACCGACGAGGGCATAGTCGGCGGCGCGGCCGGTGAACGGCGCGGCGTCGATCAAGTCGAGCGGATTGAGCCAAAGCCAATCGTCGCAGGTCCAAATGACGACGCAGGTTTCGTCGTTGTACAGGCACCGCACGGTGTCGCCCGCCCGGAACGTCCAGACGTCGACTGATTTGCCATGCTTCGCATCCATGATCATGGTGTCCCCATTTGATCGCATATCCGCGTTAGAGCGGGTGATCGGAAGATTTGATATCAAATTTGGCGCCGTCCCGATGTGAGCCAGGTCACTGTTTAAAGTTCCTGTGCTTTCCCTTCCGGGGATTTTGAGGGAGGGCCTCAACTTGCCTGCCGCCTCGTTTGACCGCCGCCCGCCCCGGTCCTAGATACCGTCGCATGACCCGCCTCATCGACATGGTCGCGGAAGACCTGAAGCCCGCCCGCCCCCGCCATCCCGAGAAGGCGCATCGGCCGGACCAGCCGGTCGCCCGCAAGCCGGCCTGGATCCGGGTGAAGGCGCCGGGCTCGCCGGTCTATGCCGAGACGCGCGCGCTGGTGCGCGAGCACAAGCTGACAACCGTCTGCGAGGAGGCGAACTGTCCCAACATCGGCGAGTGCTGGGACAAGCGCCATGCGACCTTCATGATCATGGGCGAGACCTGCACCCGCGCCTGCGCCTTCTGCAACGTGCGCACCGGCCTGCCGGACGCGCTCGACGCGACGAGCCCGCCCGCGTCGCCGACGCCGTCGCCAAGCTCGGACTCAACCATGTGGTGGTGACCTCGGTCGACCGCGACGACCTGGCCGACGGCGGGGCGGAGCATTTCGCCCGCACGATCGCCGCCATCCGCGCCGCCGCGCCCGGAACGACGATCGAGGTGCTGACGCCCGATTTTCTGCGCAAGGCAGGCGCGCTCGAGGCGGTGGTCGCGGCGAAGCCCGACGTGTTCAACCACAATCTCGAGACGGTTCCGTCGAAATACCTCGCCGTCCGCCCCGGCGCGCGCTACTTCCATTCGCTGAGGCTGTTGCAGCGCGCAAAAGAGCTCGATCCCGCCCTCTTCACCAAGTCGGGCGTGATGGTGGGCCTCGGCGAGACGCGCAACGAAATCTTGCAGATGATGGACGACATGCGCTCGGCCGACGTCGATTTCCTCACCATAGGCCAGTATCTGCAGCCGACGCCGAAGCACCATCCGGTCGAGCGCTTCGTCCCGCCGGAGGAATTCGCCGAATATGCCGCGATCGGCGCGGCGAAGGGCTTCCTGCTGGTGGCCTCGTCGCCGCTGACCCGCTCCTCCCATCACGCCGGCGACGACTTCGTCCGCCTCACGGCCGCCCGGGCCGCGAGCCTGGCGCGCCGAGGCTGATCCGCGCCGACGGCTCGACCGGCCGAAGGCGGTTTCTCGCGCTATCGGACGCGATGCGAAGCACTGCATTTGAAGGCGGGCTGAAGCGGTTGCGACAGCGGCAAAAAAACGCTCTTCCATTCGTTGTCCTTCACGGACCCCCACAGCGGGGAAAGCAGGGCCGACGGACCGCGGATGCGCGGGCAGCGTTAACTTTTAGCTAAAGAACATCGTCAATCAAAGGTTGCATTAGGTTGCAGATTCTAACAGGTCGCGCTAAGAAGTTAACGATGATAACGCGACTTTGGCATGTTCCTTGCCGCGCAAACATCAGGATGTGCGATCAGGGGATGAAGATGTCTCGCAAACTGATGTGGGCCGCCGCCGCAGTCCTGGCGCTGGCCCCTTTCGAGGCGCAGGCGACGACCCTCGCGTTCCGTTTTGAGACACAAAACGCGCCGTTCACCGTAACCGGCGAGCTCACGATCTCGGATGCGCTCGGTTCCGCCGGCGGATACGACGTGACCGGGATCAGCGGGACCGTGAGCGGTCCGAACGGCGGCGCGATCACGAGCCTTGTGACGAACCCCAGCGCGCCCTCCGCAGACGACGACGGCTCGTGGGTTTACGACAATGTCGTGTTCCCCTCGGGTCCCTGGGTCGACGCTTCGGGGCTCCTGTTCGCGGCTGGAGGCCACGACTACAACCTCTACAGCGAGCGATGGATCTATTATCTCTCGTCGTTCAATCCGGCCGGAAACTATGACCCGGGCGAAACCCTCGGCCGGCTCTCGGTCATGAACATGCCTGAGCCCGCGACCTGGCTGATGATGGGGCTCGGCTTCGCCGCGCTCGGCGCGGCCGGCGGACGATCCTCGCGTCGGGACTGTCGGACGGCGTTCGATTGAAGCGGAAGATCGCGCGGGCGGGGAAGGGAGGGCCGCCGCGAGGCGGCCCTCTTTTTTCGCTCGGCCTCGAAAGGCGAGCCGCGCCGGACGAGGCCGCGCACGGCCCGCTTGCAATTGACCCTGCGCGCACGAAGTTGTAGGCACGAGGCCGCCTCGGCGCGACCGGGCGAGCGCGTAGCTCAATAGGTAGAGCATCTGACTTTTAATCAGAGGGTTCCGGGTTCGAGACCCGGCGCGCTCACCAACAAAAACAAAGGCTTATTGGTAGGTCTCGCTCGGCGCTTTTGTCCGTGGGCAACCTGGCGGGCAACCCGGGCGCTTTGGGCCGCTGGAGTGACCGTCGCCAAGGCCTTCTCGAATCGGAGCGATGGGGCAGGGGCGGCGGAACGCGGGCGCAGCGCGCGCATCCTCCCGCCAACGGGTTCGCTGCGAATACGGCGGCAGACGAAGGCGTCCGATAGCGCGGCAATCGAAGCGCGGCGCAGCGAACGAAGTGTTGATATGTTTGAATAGTTTCCGCCTTCCAGAGGGCGGGAACGGTCCCGGCTGCGCCATCAATCACGATCAGCGATGCCTTGTGCTCCAATCCATCGGCGCGGCCGATGGCCGCCGCGCCTACCCCTCCGGCCACCCCCCGCCCAAGCCGCCGTCTTTTCCGTGTGGGACCTGTAGTAAAATTGTCGCCGCCAAATCCCAGAAACACAAGGCCTCCCCTCGGCTATCGCCGTCCCGCCGAACGCCGTGCAAAGCGCGGCGCGCGCCGCGGCAAACGCCATTATTTCGTCGGCTTCCACGCGCGCGCCAACCGCTGCGCCTCAGCGATCTGCTCGGGGGTCATCTTGGCTGCGGTGAGATCGCGGTCTTTGAGTGCGTCAGCGTCGCCCCCCGCTGCGGCCAGATTGAACCACATGTGCGCTTGAACGTAATCCTGAATCACCCCTTGTCCGTTGGCATATATGGTGCCGAGATTGAACTGCGCGACGGCAACGCCCTGATCGGCGGCGAGCCGGTACCATCTGGCGGCCTCGGCGTCATCTTGCGCCGTGCCCCGGCCAGTCTTGTACATGACGCCGAGATTATTCTGCGCGGCGGCATTGCCCTGATCGGCGGCCTTGCGAAACCATTTCAGGGCCTCGGCATAGTCCTGCGCCACGCCTTGGCCCTTGGCGTACATTTCGCCGAGAGCGTACTGCGCGTAGGCAACACCCTGATCAGCAGCGAGGCGGCACCATTTCGCGGCCTCAGCATAGTCCTGCGCCACGCCTAACCGGAGCTTCCTCTTTCGTTAAACGCATGTCTTTGACCTGACGGGATAAGTTCCTGTCAGCGGGGGTCTCTACTGGGTACGGGCGACGCCGAGGAGGTCGAAGGCCTTTTTCTGGATGGGGGTGGGCCGTGCAGTGATGGTGAAGGGATGGTCTGGCGCGATGGCGGTGGCGACGGTGTTTCGGGTGAGGGTCGCGAGGTCGGCGAGGAGGGTCTGGAAGCTATGGACGGGGAGACCGTCCTCGGTCCGGCCGGTGGTCTGCTTGGTGACGGCGGCGGGGGAGCGTTGCGCCTTGGCGACCACGCTGGCGCGGAGCGCCTCGGCGGCTTGCTTGTCGGCATCGTCGTAGAGCATGGGCGCCAGGCGCTGGCGCATGTGCCATTCGAGATAATAGCCGAGCATGCAGAGGAAGACATGGGCGCGCACCCGGTCGGGGAGCCAGTGATAGAAGCCGGCCGGACGCTCTCATGCCAATGGAGACTCGGCATGATCGCTGAGCGGGGCTACAACATCGCCGGAGTTGATCTATGTCCGGCGATACTCTCGCGATTACCCTGTTCCTTGTTGGGACCGCAGTTACTCTGGCGGTGGCTGCCATGAGCGCGGCAGGCTGGCGACATCCGTATCTAATTTGGGCGCTATTTGCCGGCTCGGCTATGTTGGCGCTCGCGGGAGGAACATGGTGGCTTTTGGGGCCTCAGCTACCTAAGCTACATGCATATCTCTCTGATATAACAAGAAATCCCGTCGCTTGGTTCGTGTTGATCATGGTCGCCGTAGTAGCGGCGCTCTGGCCGCGCATCTATCCAAAGCGTGTTATAATTGACTTGGAGCAACCAGCCGCGAGTGACGAAATAACCATTTCATCCGACGCGCTCTATGTCGGCAATATACAAGCTAATACGGCGTCTTTAGCGACGGAATTCTTTATGGAGGTTCACATACAAGCCTTCAATGGAACGAGGACGTCGATTGCGGTCACGGGAATGCAGGGCTCTATCACGGTGGGCTCAAGCCCCGCCAAGGGAGGCTCGGTCGCCGAGGTCGGGAAGTTGCCTGTTCCCGGATTAGGGAAGAGGTATTCCCCGTGACATCAATTCGGCCCGCAGCCGAATTTCATATTGTACTAGAGCAGCGGGTACCGCGCCCCATCGCCGAGAGCATGGCCCAGGCGATTAACACTGGGGAGTTAGTCAATTTGGGAATGAACGACTTAAACATCCTCGTCAGTCGCAAGGATAAATCTGAGAATAAGGTAAGGTTGCCGCTCTGGAACGGCATTTCAATCAGAAAAATTCCAGATTTCATTCTTTCTGGCCGGATCATAGAAGCGAGTGCCCGAAGTACACTTTAAATCTCCTTCAACGCAACGCTGTCCAGGTCCAATGCCGGCGGCGCGGCATCCGACCGCGCGGATTGTCGCGTCTTGAAATTCGTTCTTCCTTTGTTCACCATGCCGGTCTATCGTACGTGGATGCCCGAGCCCATCGACAGACTTACGCCTGCCACGCCCGAAGACCTCGCCGCCGCGCTAGCCTTCGCGCTGCGCTTCCACGGCCGCAAGCGGACGCACAACGCCGACGAGATCATGGCTGAGATCGTCGCTAAGCGGCTTGTGGAGCATTTGGAGCGCGCCGGCTTCGTCATAATGAAGCGCCCGCCGATCGGCGGCGGCGCGGCGCTTGGGCGGGGCTTCGATCGCTGACGGTGCTCAGCCCGCTTCGGGCGGGAAGCGGGCGTTTTGCACCAGATTTCTGCACCGCGTAACCCGTTGATTTCGTTCGTGTCGATCTTTGGTGCAAAAATCTTAGATGGCGCTCTACGCTTGGCATTGGGCGGTAAAATGGCCACGTTGCCGGTTATAGACCTCGAAATTCGGGCGGTCGCGGCCGACTTTTCGCACAGTCTACTTGAGTTTTGCACAGAACGTGAGGGGTCACTTGCCTACAAATTCGTGTCGATGTTCATTCCACCAATTTGACAAGTAATCTAGGGCCATTGGCTTAATTTTCTGATCCGTTCCTTGTGTGAAATACCGACCAGCGTATTCTTCTGCCGTCAGGCTTGTGTCCTCGTTCATGACCTCCATCATGAAATCTAAGCGGGTTAATTTCGGAATATCTTCACGCTTCCAAATGTATTCCAAAACGGCTGGCTTTAATGGCGATGGTGTTGACTTATATACCACTGACAAGTCCGAGATTGACAGCTTTGATGGATCAGCTCCAGGGACCCACGGCACAGTCAATCCAGCAAGAGATATCGGACCATTATGCAACTCAAATATCGTCATCCACGCTTGTCCAGCGAACTTAGCGAATTTGTTATTTTTATTCGCAGCAATATTTTGCAAATTATCGAAGCTTGGGCGATCATCATTTTGAGCTGCGAGAATGAGCTCTTGAAACTCCGCCTCGCCTTGTAATTGCTGTAGCGCATCATTGGCTGTTATGATTTCAGAACTCAGTGTGCCAACTTTTTCGTGGCATCGTTGCTTTGTGATTTTACCAATTCAGAAAGCTCCTTAGCTTTTTTCGCTTCGGATGCTACAAGGTCTATTGTATCACGTCCATTTTCTACTTGTGTCTGCACCTTTTCTACTTGCGTTCTTATGTCAGCCACGGCTCGCGCGTCGATAACGGCCTGTTCCGTCACTGCCTGAAATCGTGCCGACCCCTGGCACCGTAAGCACGGTTATTCTATCCACTAAAATCAGTGCCAAGCCGGAAAAACGGTTAGGACGCCCACGAACACCGGGCCATGGCGGGGTTGATTTGCCTTCCCCTTT
The DNA here is from genome assembly GCA_963768555.1 of uncultured Alphaproteobacteria bacterium. Lineage (GTDB taxonomy): Bacteria > Pseudomonadota > Alphaproteobacteria > Rhizobiales > Beijerinckiaceae > Roseiarcus. The sequence continues at coordinate 26,529 of CAVYIZ010000067.1, read as the reverse complement.
TCAACTGTAACTCGCCAGCTTGCGAAGCCCACGCCGAGTATCACCAGCGCAATCCCTAATACCTTCAGCACAATGTCCAAAGTTGGTATCCCCGCAGGCTCTCCAAACCTCGCGTCGGGAGTAGCACGGCGCCGCCTTTAACGCATTCTTCTTGTTCCGAATATCTTGAGACGCACCATGGCACCGCCCCTTGCGGGCGACGCTCCCGGTCGCTCAATACCGATCGTGAGGAACATGGGTTGTTCGCTCGGGATCAGCCGGATTTCGGAGCCGAATTCGCAAGCGTCGTCGTAATAGTCGATCTTCCAGAAGGGTTTGTACCCTCTCTCGCGCGAAGGATGATCGCCGGCTGGCCGCGACCCATGGCGGCGACACGCGGAAGTGTTGGCGCGCCCCTTTCGGTTAGGCTCTAGGCGCAATGTCTTGATTTCTGCACCATATCGACCGTCCGCTTGAAGTCGACGGCAGTCGTTCGTAGGTCGGATCACAAAAGCCGCCAAGCTAGGCGAACTCTGCCGGCGCACCCGTTGTCATTCCTAGCGCAGCATCCGTTTTAAGGCCGCGCGCAACAATCCTCAGGGCCCCGTCGGGAAGTGGCCCGCTATCCTTAGTCGGCGCGGTCAGCCAAATCTCGACTTCGGCCTGTGTCGTCAGAATGACCGGCATGGCCTTGGGGTGAATTGCCTTGACCTCGCCGTTCGGCTCCGTCGTCAGGAACCCGAACAAGTCGTTTGTCGTCTCGCCTTTCTTGACCTTGCGAACCGACGTCCAGCGCGTCCACAAGCCGGCAAAGAAGGCCAGAGGACGGCTCTCGTCAAAGGCAAACCACACAGGCGGGCGTGAGCCGTCCGGCAGGGCCTCATTCTCTGAAAACGATGAGAACGGGACGACGCACCGGTTGTCGACGCCCAGCCAACATCGCCAGTGCGGCGATGCCACGTTGCGGATGTTCGTCACACCCGGATCGCTGTTGCGTCCCTTTAGCGCGAAAGACAAGGGAGGGCTGCCCCAACGCGCCATGACGGCCCGCCCCCGCCGTCGGTGCCGTCGCGGACGATCGGCGGCGAGCTGATCGGGGAAGATTGCCAGGCATGGGCGGCATGTTGCCGACGTCGCTCCCGCGTCGCCCGGACGAAGTCGCGGATCGCCTGAGAGGCCTTTGGTGAGGCTGTACAAGTTGCACATTCCAAGGCGGACTATGCGGCGATTGGGGGAGTCGCAATGGGCGGGCGGACAGCTATTCACAGGATTGAGGTTAGGCAGCGGCGCGCCGCCCCGTTTGAGCGCTGCGCCAGGTGGCCCAACTCTTGCCGAGTCAGGGCAATAGCTCCGCCCCAGTGTGCCATTCGAGAACAATATGAGCCGACTGACGAGTAAAGCCGTTTTCCGCTCCGCAGTGGTCCTCATCATCCTTGGCATCTTGATGGTCTTGGTAACGCTGACGAAACCCTCCGCGTTCAGCATGGCGACGGCCACGCTCCTGATTGGCGTCGCAATGATTGCAATCGCGTCCTTCGCCGGCTTGTGATCTGCAGGTGTGTAGCAACGGGGTCTGCGCTGTCGGGGGACGCTGAATGACGGCTCTGACCTTCACACTGGAAGGGCTGTGCGACGTTCTCGACGTTGCGCGGGACGAAATATCCACCCTGGAGCAAACAACCAGGGAGCTGAGATCAATTGTTGTGTGCTGTGCGACGGCGCGGGGGATGATCCCCTTATTCGTCGACAACTCGATGAGATCGACAGACGTCTGGCTGTGGCGCTGGTCAGACAAACGTCGATCGCAAGCTTCCTGAAGGAGCACGGGCGTGAGCTTCGCGGCGAAGCTTCAAGGGTGCAGCAAAGCTCTACGGGCCATCGTGAACCCTTCCCAGGTAGCACATCCCGACTGACTTTGCAGCGATAGGGCCTGAAGGCAAAGGGACAGACGATGCTGCGATGGTTTCGCCGTTGGCGCGAGCGGCCCGAAGGCCGGATCGTCATCGATCGGGCGGAGCCGCCATGGGAGATCGACCAGCTTGAGGAGCTGTGCCGAATCCTCAGAGGGGCCCGACGACAGCGCGCCGGCATCGCGACGCGACAGGGCGCGCCCATCAGCTCGCCACAAATTGCCGCGGCGGTAGCGTGTCGTTTTCGGAGCATCGTGGCGGAACGTGCTCGCATTATCACGGCGTAGCGCATTGGGAATGATGCGCCTTAGCTCACCTTGTCCGACTCGGTCGGCGCCGGCTTCGGCGTTCGCTTTGCACGAGTTCGCGGGCTCGCCGCCTGTGGCCGCACTGGCGCAAGGTATACATTGACGGGGTTCGGGACATGCTTGAGGGTCGCGCCGGTAGCAGCGTCGGCCCCCATGCCGACTACGCCCCCCAACAGAATGTTTCCGGCAAAGCCCGCGGCGCCCGCGCCCGCGCCCGCAATCTGCGTCTTCACGTCAACGTCCTGGGGGGTGAAGCCGTCCTTTTCATAGTGGACCGTGAATTCATCCTTGCGGCCGACAGTGAGCGTGCAAGGGGTCACGCAACTTTGCGCCATCGAAGTCGTCGCGCGCGCGCCGTCGGGCGTCGAGCGGATTTGCACTTGGTCTGTGGTTCCGCGCGTGATGGTGGCGCAGCCGCCCAACGCCATGGCGAGCGCGCACGTCGACAAAACTCTGTACATGGTAGCCCCTTGCCGCCGCCATGTTAACACGGAAATACGCTTAGTCGATCCGATTCCGGGGTGTATTTCGGACCGATTCTCTGAGGCGCGAAGATTCGCGGGATTTCCGCGGGAAAATGACTAAGCGCGGCAGGCGAATTGACTGACGCGCTTTCCGTCGATGCGAGCCCGCCGAGTTAATTTTGTACATGCAGATATATGCATGTGTGCATTTGATCTAGCGCCCGCCGGGCGTTTTATGCGCTCACGGGTCGACGGCCGGTCGCGGCCCGACAAGGGCGCAAAAAACGACCGCCCCGAGCGATCGGTCTTGCCGCAAGGGGGCTAGCTGAAATCGTCAGGGCCAAGGCCCATGCGGAGCGCAAGAGCCGCCGCGCGCTGCGCCGCCTCCGCCCTCTTCCTGGCCGCGTCCTCGCGCGCCCTCGCCGCCTCAAGCGCTTTCGCCGCCGCCGCCGCGGCCTCGCGCGCCTTGGTCTTCGCCGCCGCAACGGCCGCAACTCGCGCCAGGCGCTTGGCCTCCCGGCGAGCGTCTCTTTGACGATAATAGGCGATCTGTTCTTGCTGCGCTTCAGGGGAAAGCCAACGGAGCGCGCGCGGGATGCGCGGGCCATCCAATCGACCCGCCTTGCGAAGGGCGCGGGCCTCACTCCTGCGCCTGCAAGAGGCGCGCTGAGCGGCTTTCTTCTCGGTAGGTCTCATCGGCCCGCCGCCGCGCCTCTCCGCCGCCACGGCCGGCGCTGCCCCATCGGCAAGGTATTTCGCCTCCCTCGCTTTCATTCGGCACTCGCGGCACTTCGAGTGCGCCGGCCGCGGCGATAGTGATCCGACCAGGCTACAGACTTCGAAGGTCGCGCCGCAGTCGGCGCACTCGCTCTCCCAAACGTCGATTTCTCGAAGCGTGCGCAACAGGGATGCGCCGCACTCCGCGCAATGAGACGAGGGGCGCTCGGGGTCATCGAAGGTTCCGCAGTTCGGGCAATGCTCGCAGTGCGGAGCATTGCGGCGCGGCGGCCCCTCAAAGGCCCGCCGCATGAGGTACGGTACTTCTTGGCGTGGCGGGAAGGGCTTTTCGGCGGCGGGGCGAGGCGGGTCAAATCGATTGGGCATTTGGTCGGCCTCTTTGTTACGGGCGCGCGCCGGCGGCATTTTTGCACGGCCCGCCGGGTCGACCGTCTTTGGCGGCGCCCGATAGCGCACGAGGGTCGGGCTCAGCTTTGGGGCGACGGCGTTTGATGACTTCGACGGCGGCGAAGATATCGCCGGTTCGAAATCGCTTTGTTGGATCGCGGCGCATTGATTGTTCCTTTCAGTTTTATGGGTTCCGACCGGAGCGATGCCGGGCCCCGGCCAATTGAAGAGCCGGTCCCGTGCGGGCGCTTCGTTCAGCGAAAGCGTCCCTATAGGGATACGAAGCTACGAAGTTAGGAGTCGCCCGGTTTTGCTGGTGTTTCCGGGGGGCTTCGTAATCGCTTCCTTCGTACCCTACGAAGTGGCGACGTCGAGGACCCAAAAAGCCAGCAAGACTGCCTGTTTCCGAGCTTCCTTCGTAATCGCTTCGTGCGCCTTTCGGCGCTACGAAGCGCCACGCCTACGAAGCGGGAATCCATTGCGCTTGAATGGCCCCCGTCGTTCCTTTGCCCTTGTGAAAGACCAAGACCCCGCCGGACAGGCGGACCTCGGCCTTGCCGCGGGCAAATGCCGCTCCCTCTTTGGCCCCCGTCGACTTTCGTATCAGCGTCTTGATCGTCGCCGCCGTATTCCCGTTCGCGCCGAACGCGGCCCGGTCACTGGGCTCCATTTTGCCGACTATCGTTCTGATTTTGACCGTTTCGCCCGGGTCGAAATTGTCAGCGAGTGTCCGGGCGATGAGGGAGGCGAGGTCTTGCTTTTCGACGCGGACCCGACCGGCGAACGAAACGGGCGCCAGCACGCCTATGTATTGCGGCCCCTCGTAAGGGATTTGGTCCTCGTCTATGTCGACAGAGACGCGACGAAGCCATTTTGCCTCGTTCGTCTTCAGCTTCAGGTTGGCCTTGGCGTCGTTCAGCCTCACAAACATATGCCGCTCGTCATCCGCCACACCGCAATTTGCGGCGTCCTTCGAAGGCATGTCGAAGAGAGTGAAGGACATCCGAACCACGCCGCCTTGCGAAGACGCGCCGCGTAGCGAGTCCTGTTCACCCGCATGCCCATCAGAAGAGGCGCCGGACGGCTTGCGGGAGTGCGCGGCGACCACGACGGCGCAATTCGCCTTCACGGCAATCTTGCGCGCTTGCGCCCATACGGTCTTCATTTGCGGGTTGTCGTTTTCTTCGCCCTCGTGGAATTCAACCATAGGGTCCATCATGAACAGCCCGATATCGTGAGCGCGGATATGGGCTATGACCTTTTCGACGTCAGGCGAAGGCACAAGCAGGCCGTTGCGGTTTTGCCGGGCCAACATCAACGGGTGTTCCACGCCAGAGTTGAAGGCGAGCATCGGGCGCCCGCGCTCGTCGAGAAGCTCGGCGTCATCGATCTTGTGATGCATCAGCACCGCTTTGACCCGGCGCGCCAACTCGTCGGGATCGTCCTCTTGGTTCCAGGACCAGACGCGCGATCGTTGCTTTATCGCCAGGTCAAGGACGTCGGCGCGGCCGGTAGCGACCGCGGCCGCGAAGGCGGCGATGAATGAGGTTTTCCCCATGCCAGCCGGGCTGATAAGTCCGGCCACAAATTTTCGCGCAACATAGCCGTCGACCAGCCATTTCCGCGGGGGTACGCGCACTTGGCTGGGGTTTATGAAGTAGCTCGGCGCGAGGTCCGCTCCGCTCGCGTTGTCGTTCGAAGAGCGCGGCCCCATTGCAGCCGGATCAAGCTGCACGCGCTCGAACGTCAGATAGACGCTCGGCCGCGCGCGAGGATGATTTATGCCCCATTGCTTGCCGGCGCGGATTCGCGTGTTGGCGAGATTGGTCAGTTGATATTCAATGTCTTCATCTTCAGCGAGGTCGTAGTACGGCGGCCAATGCTCTTGGAACAGAAAGTGCGTGCTCTCAAATCCCACCTTCGTAGTCAAAGACCTCGTGCGCCTTGACGATCATGTCGTCGTGGCGCTGCCCGAGGCCTATGTCCGTCGACGACTTCAAGAGCTTGACCGCCTCGGCTATGCTCCAATCGTCTTCATATTTTGTTTCGATTGAAGCGAGTTTCGCCCGCGCCGTTCCTTTCGGCCGCTTGAGCTCGTCGACAAACTGTTGCGGCAGAGGCGCGATCGGCAAGTCGCGAATGATCCTGTAGACGCCGCTTTTTTTTAGGAGCTCGCCGCGGACGTCGAACACGTCCGGTTTGATCGAACCCGGCGCGTTCAAGTATCCATGGTGGCCGCGAAGATCGATACCGGGCGCCATTCAACGTCGTTGGGAACTCGTAGTCCGTCGGCGTTCGATACTAGAGATGCAGGCCGCCTGACGGTGTTTCGACGGTGAATGTGTCGCGCGTCAGCCCTTCGCGTCCCAACGACTCCAAAGACACGATTGCGCGCGGCCTGTCCTTGACGTCCACATCGATGCCAAGAATTCCTTCCGTCGCGACGCCGATATTGTCAATGACCGAGTCGCCGACGGCGTCGGAAAAGTCGGCGTTGACCGCCGTCTCATCGCTACTGGCGAATTCCGTCCATCCTGCTTTCTTCGGGGTCAAAGTGTCTGACCTTGTTCGGAAAGGTCTTAGACCCCGCTTTGCTAGGTCAAGGGCATAATCGCGCGAAGAGAGCGCAGCCCGAGACGCAGAATCACTCGATTCGAGCGCCCGGTTTGTGGTATTGTTTCCTTCGCAAGCCTTTTGTTCTTCGCCCGCGGCGTCCATTCCGCGAGCATCCCAAGTCGGGGGTCGGTCACTCATGATCGGCCCCCCTTTTCGTTCGGGGACTTCGGCGGACATGTCGAAAAAGCACGGCGTTTCAGCGGGCCTTGCGGCCCGCGCCGGGATTTCCAGATCCTCGCGCTCGGCGGGAGTCGCGTCGCGCGGCTCCGCGGCAAGCGTCGCAAGAAATTCCTCGTGATAGGTACGGAGAATGAAGGGCGTGTTCACGCCCCTCCGCTCTGCGCCATTCGGCGCTTTAACGGGGGCTTCATGGCGTCACCGGCCGGTCGAGGAACGCGCCAGTCCGCTTCGCGATGAAAGCGTCAATGTCCGCCACGTTGACCAACGTGCGGCCACCAATTCTGACGCAGGGCAACTTGCCTTCGCGCAGTAGTCGATACATCCCCCGCCCGCTGATACTTAGAGTCGAAGCGGCGGTTGGTATGTCGATCAAACGTCGGGAGGGCGGAGGCGGTTCGGTCTTTGGCTGTTTAGATAGCGAAGTCGCGGAGTGAGAAGCAGGAAGCATTTTTAACTCGCGTGTTTGAGGGGCGCGAGCGCTTCAGGTCCTTCATTCTCTATTTCTTCAGTCTCTCTATCGACCGAACAAGCGGGCTAACCGTGCTATGATCTCTTAAATTGCCCCGCCGTCGAAGCGCCTAATTGGACTCGCCGCTTCGGATAGCGATTAGTCCACTTTGCTGCAAATCCTTAGCATAAGCGCCAAGGAAATGCAATTGCCCGACATGTCGAATCGCGGTTACACAGTAGTCCGATCACTGAAATTCGACGCGCTCTCGCGATTGGTTATGCTCTTGCGCCTAGAGAAACCACATTGCTTCCGCTGTGTGTCAATTTTGCCGCACACCCCAAGATATATTTCTCGTATTCAGCCAAAGCGTCGCGGACCTTGTCGAGTTGGCGCGATCGACCATAGACGGCGGCGTGAATGTCGGCGCCGACGTGCCCCGCGATGCGGCGCACAACGTCGCCGTCGACCCCCATTTCGTGCGCTTGGGTTATGAGCGATCGGCGCAAATCGTGCGGCGTATAGCGCGTGTGTCCCAGTCGGCGACCAACCGTCGCGCGGCCTTGCTGATATCGAGCGACGGGATTGGCCGCCCGCCCGGGGCATTGGGAAGAGCAGCGCGTCCGGCGCCGCGCCGGTTCGCGCTTCGCACGCGTCCACAAGGATCGCTCGCGCCATCGGGCCGACGGGCAGGACGCGCCGCGACGCGGCTGTTTGCGCAACAATCGAGAGCGAGCCGGCCTTGAGGTCGATATCCTGACGGCGCAAGCCCGTGATCTCGGACGCGCGGCAACCGGTGAGCATCAACAGCGCCAGGATTGGCCGTACGCGAGCGGCATTCGTCTTCGCCGCAGACGATATCCTGAAGCGCGGTCCAAGCCTCGCCAATCTCGACGGAGCTCAGCACTCGCTTTCGCTTGACCTCCACAACCGGCTTGGGAAGGCGTACGGCGGGGTTCGTCGGAAGCCATCCCTTGTCAGCGCAGAAACCGGAGAAGCGCCCGAGCAATGCTACCATGCGGTTGGCTGCTACGCCCGAGCGGCTTTGCTTCTTCAGGGCCGCGGCCTTCTTGTCGACCACGGAAGTGAGGTCCGTCCGGCTGATATCGCTCAGACGGTACGTTCCGATCGAGGGCAGGATATCGACTTGCAGGATGCGCTTCGCTTCGTCGCGCCATCTTGCGCCAACCTTCACGTCCAAATGCTCAGCCATGAACCGCTCAGCCGCTTCGCGAACGGTGACGGGAGCGCTGGCGCCCGCGGCGACGCGCCGGGCCTTCAAGTTCGGGTCGACGCCATTGCGAACGGAAGAGTGAACCTTTAGCGCGGCGTCCGCCGCCTGCCGGATGGTCATGTCCGGATAGTTTCCGAGCCGAACGCGAATGACGCGGCGGTCTTTCTTGCCACGCCAATAGAGCGTCTTCGTAACCCCGTCCGCGGCGATCCGAGCGGACAGACCGCCCCCCAAAGCGAGCTCATAGGCAAGGGCCTTCGGCTTGGCGTTTTGAAGCATGAGGTCTGCGGCTCGATAATCCATGGTCAACCTTTCGTGGGCAACTCAGTGGGCAACCGCGGGGCATCTCGCATTGGCGTAGCCTGTCATTGGTTGCTACACTATGTCAGGCTTCTTTGCAACTGTCTGTGGGCAACCAACGCAGAAATAGGTTCAGTATCGCAGCAGCTTCACCCGCAATCGCCTTAGCAATCCCTGGGGTTTTCGGGATCGAAGGACGCGGCGCGAACGCGAGTAGAAAACAGACTTTTAATCAGAGGGTTCCGGGTTCGAGACCCGGCGCGCTCACCACTTAAAAACTCCAACAAAATAACAGACTTGCTGTTGGCGGCTAGTCCGTCGCCTTAGTTTCTTTCCTGCTATCTTGGCGGCGCTTTGGCAAAGCCTTGGCAAAAGCCAACCCGTTGACCCCCTCGAATTGGAGCGACGGGGCAAGGGGGAGCGCGACGGTGCAGCGCGGGCGGGTCGCGCCTCGATCACGCAATGCGGCGAGGATGCTTTGGGCCGCCGGAGTCGCCCGCGCTGGCGCAGCGTGCGCGATCCACCGTCGCCATCGGGCTCGTTGCAAGGCGGCCGACCGAAAAAGAGGGTAGGTAGCCCCGCAATTGACGCGCGGCGCAGCCAGCGAACCATTGATATGTTTGGGAAGTTCCCGCCTTACTTAGGCGAGAATGGCCCCGGCTGCGCCATCAATCACGAGCGGCGATGGATTGTATCCATCGGCGCAGCCGATGGAAGTCGACCTACCCCCCATGCCACACCCCGCCCAATCGGCCGTCAGATCCGTCTGAGGCTTTCTGTAAAATTGTCGCCGCCGAATCCCAGAAACACGGCAAACGCCCTTGACGAATGCGTTCTTTAGGGCAGGGATAAGCGCGCCGATCGGCTGCGCAGCAGGACCTCGCGGGCTCCGGTATTGCTGGAAGCGCGACGACTGTCCGCGACGATGTGACATGCGCAAAAAACTTTTCGGCCTCTGTTCTAGCCCATCACCGCCGCTGTTACGTAGCATCAGGCGGGCGGACCCTGCGGCGGGCTTGCGGGGGGCGCAGGGGGCCGTTTGAGAGTCTTTTCGATCAATTCGCCACGCGCCTTCACGACGTAGGCGGTCACGACGTCAAGAACTCGCTTTTCCATGGCTTCACGTAAGGCCTGCGGGTTCGAAGCCGTTTCGCCCTCGGTTTCCGCGATCTCCATTGACGAGCGCAACAGCGCGTCAACGTCACCCTGGCAGAAGATCATGGACGCCTTGGCGACCACTTCAGCCTTTTCATCTGTGAGCACCATCGATGCGCCTTCGCGTCCGATGCAAGCGAGCATCTTCTCTCTGATCAAGTCGCGCGACTTCTCCAGCAGCGCAACCTTCTCAACTTGCGCCGCCTTCGCCTTGGACTCTGCCTCAAGTCGTTCGGCGAGAGCGCGCGCTTCCGCCGCCTTGCGATCGTTTTCCTGCTTTTCGGCTATGCTTCGCGCCGTTGCGATGTCAGTCGCCAATACCTTCCGGACGGCGCGCTCCAGGTCGTTGAAATATGCGCCGGTCAGGAAGGTTGCCCCGCCGCCGCCATAGATCGCATCGTGCATCTGGACCATAGTCGCGAGCGGCTGCTTGCATGAGTTGATTGCGCGAGCAATTAGAGGGCGAAAATTGTCGGTCGAGACGGCAAGTGGGAATTGCTCATCCTGCCGAGTTGCCATAGCGATGCATTCCGTCGCCGCGCGTACGTAGGGGACATGGAGGTGGCGTTTTTGGGCTTCAGTTTGCGGTCGCGTCTGCGCAGTCGCTGAAGCGCCATTCGCCAGTAGCATCAGAACAATCGGCAGGCCACGCATATGCCCCCCCATTCATGAGCATCAGATGCCCCCCCATTCATGAGCATCAGACTAATTCAAACAGTCAAATAAGGTCGAATTGTAAATCAAAATTCCGGTAGCCACCGCGCCCCGGCCCTTAGCGGGCGGCAAACGAGGGATGCGTCCGGGCTAGTTTCGGGCTTAGGGGCGGGCGCGCGAGCGCGGCGGCCGGCGCGCCTGCTAGCTTTCCGGCTTTTCGGTTGCGGTGTCCGGAGCGGCCCCTTCGCGTCTCATGAAGTTTTGTTCTTTCTTTGTTCATGGGTTGCGGCTATCGTACGCCCATGCCCGCGCCCGCTGACAAAATGACGCCCGCGACGCCCGACGACCTCGCCGCCGCGCTCGCGTTTGCGCTGCGCTTTCATGGCCGCAAGCGCGTCCACAACGCCGATGAGATGATGGCGGAGATCGTTGCGAAGCGCCTCGTCGAGCACTTGGAGCGCGCCGGCTTCGTTGTGATGAAGCGGGAGCCGATCGGCGGCGGCGCCGCGCTCGGGCGGGGGTTTGAGTGCTAATGTGAAAACTCCGGATTTTTCGACTTCAACCACTGCCGACTAAGCCCGCTCCGATAGCCACGCCATTGCGGGCGGCCTCTGCGAAGTGGTGCGCGGCCCGCACCCTTCCTCAAACAAAGGTAATCCTCCGGCGAGGGCCGCCTGGACGGCTGGCTTCGGGGAGCGATAGTGGGCGAAGAGTGGCACGAGATAGTGCCCATCAACGCGATCATGGACACTATCGATGAAGCCGGGTCTGGTGGATCAAGGAACGAACCCGAAAGAGAGACATCGACGGCGTTTTTGGTCCGCGGATGAGAAGCGGCGGATGGTCGGCGAGAGTTCTGGCTCCGGGCGCGTCCGTGTCGAAGGTGGCCCAGCGCTACGGCGTCAACGCCAATCTGTTGTTCACCTGGCGGCGTCAGGTGGCGAGAAGCTGCGCGGGCGGTAAGTTGGAACCGCTGCAGCTGTTGCCGGTGACGGTGGCGGACGAGGGGATGCCCGCCGCTCCGATTGCGCTGCCGGCGGCGGCCGGCCGGATGGAGATCGCGCTCGTCGGCGGCGAGCGGATTGTCGTCGGCGCCGACGTGGACGCAGCCGCGCTCGCGCGTGTCGTCAACGCGCTGTCGCGGCGATGATCCCGATCCCGGCGGGCGTTCGGGTGTGGCTGGCGACCGGCCACACCGACATGCGCAAGGGCTTCGACGGGCTGGCGCTGATCGTCCAGGAGACGCTGAAGCGCGATCCGCATTGCGGCCCCTTGTTCGTCTTCCGCGGACGCAGGGGCGATCTCGTCAAGTGCCTTTGGAGCGACGGCCAGGGCCTGTGCCTGTTCGCCAAACGGCTCGAACAGGGACGGTTCCTGTGGCCGTCGACGGTCGACGGAGCGGTGACGATCTCGCCCGCGCAACTGGGCTATCTGCTGGAAGGCATCGATTGGCGAATGCCGCGGAAAACCTGGCGTCCGACGGCGGTCGGCTGACGATTTTTGCTTACAAATTCACGCGACTATGGTTGCCTTAGGAGGTGACGAACACGGTTGATTCGCTCCCCTCCGATCTCATCGCCGCGCATGCGCTGATCCTCGCCGAGAGGGCTGTGCGGATGGAGAGCGAGGCGCGCGCGGCGCAGGCGGAAACCGACCTGACTCACGCCCAAGCGACCGCCTCCAGCGCCGTCGCCCTGATCGCGCGGCTGAAGCTGGAGATCGAGAAGCTGCGTCGCACGCTCTATGGCGTGCGCTCGGAACGCAAGGAGCGATTGCTCGACCAACTGGAAATGCAGTTGGAGGACGCGGAGGCCGACGCGACCGAGGACGAGCTGGCGGCTGAGCGCGCCTCGCTCTCGACCACCGTCAAATCCTTCGAGCGCAAGCGGCCGGTCCGAAAGCCGTTCCCGGACCATCTGCCGCGCGAGCGGGTCGTGATCGCCGCGCCGCAGAGCTGCCCGTGCTGCGGTTCGGCGAAGCTGTCGAAGCTCGGCGAGGACGTGACCGAGACGCTCGAAGTCGTGCCCCGCCGGTGGAAGGTGATCCAGACGGTGCGCGAGCGCTTCTCCTGCCGGCAGTGCGAGGCGATCGCCCAGCCGCCAGCGCCGTTCCATGTCACGCCGCGCGGCTTCGCCGGCCCGAGTCTTCTGGCGATGATCCTGTTCGAGAAGTTCGGCCAGCATCAGCCGCTGAACCGTCAGAGCGAGCGCTACGCCTGCGAAGGGGTCGACCTGAGCCTGTCGACGCTCGCCGACCAGGTGGGCGCCTGCGCCGCGGCGTTGCGGCCGCTGCATGCGTTGATCGAGGCCCATGTGCTTTCGGCCGAGCGGCTGCACGGCGACGACACGACGGTTCCCATCCTCGCCAAGGGCCGGACCAAGACGGGCCGGGTTTGGGTGTATGTCCGCGACGACCGCCCGTTCGGCGGGACCGATCCGCCGGCCGCCTTGTTCTACGCCTCGCGCGACCGGACGGGCGAACATCCCGAACGACATTTGACAGGCTGGGCCGGCATCCTGCAAGCCGACGCGTTCGCCGGGGTGCGAACCAAAGTGGTGCAATTAGGCGGCGAGATTTTGTGAGTTTTGGGGGCTGTTCTGGTTGGCTACGGGGACGGCGGTTCGGCCGAGGTTTTTCCAATAGGCGTCCCAGTCGCCGTTTATTCGGGTTATCCGCAAAGCGAGCATGTATTCCGCGTGCTCGACGCGCCACCAGGCGCCGGGCCGCTTGAGACGTTGTTGGGCGACGTAGCGATGCGCGCTTTCGATTTCGCCCGATCCGATCGGCAGTCCCTCGGCCAGCGCCTGTCGATAGTTCAACTGGTTCTTGCGGCTGCTCAAATAACGATGGCATCGGCGCACCGGCGCTTGTTCGTCGTCGACTTCAGGCGCTTCGCAATGACCGACGAGCGACCGCAATGTCATCTCGAGACGCCCGTCTCTGAGCGCGTCCTTCTGCGCCTCGATCCAGGTTTCCCGCGCGGCGGCGTCGGGCGCGATCGCTTCGGCGGCGGCGCTCAAATACTCGCAAACATGATAGAAATCGATCAGGTAGCTGCCTTGATCGCCAAATTGCTCCTCGACTTGGCCCACAATCCATGGCGCGCCATCGCCGACCGCGTGGACCCGCGAGTTCGCCCCGAAGCCGGCGCGAACCGCGCAGGCCAGCAGTTGCCGCCCGGCCGCCTCCGCGCCGCCCTCGATCGAGCCGGCGTAGACCGGCGTCCGGCTCCCCTGGGCGTGCGCCAGCGAAAGCTTCGCCTCTCGCCACGACAGGTTCTTGCCCTTGCGTTTGTCTTTCTCATCCCGACCCGGCTCGACGATCGGAACCATGCCGCCGTCAGTTTCCACGACGATCGGCTTACTGAGGCCTGGACCTTCCGGAAATTCCAAATCCGCTCGACCGGCTTCGAACATCGACTGGGCATGGGCGAACGTGATCCGCTGGATCGTGCTCTCCCCAATCTCGAAGCCGTAATGCTCCCGCAGCTTGCTTCGAACTTGCGCGAAGGGTTGATCGGCGGCGAAGTCGACGATGACGCGTTGCAAGGGGCGCGAACAGCCCGAGGGGCTGACTTTCGCGCTGCGCAGAAACGGGCGCACACGCTCGTTCTTGAACCGATATTGCGGCTCCTGGACCTCTATCTCGCCGAATTTCGTATGCCAGCGGACTTTTTTTCACCTTGGCGATGCATCTGAGGTTGCTGACGAATTTCCCTCTCCGTCACCTCCGCCTGCCTCTCCGCCCAGCCCAGCAGCGCTTCGCGTCCCAAACGCCGCGTCTCCTCGACCAACCGCTCTTCCGCAGCGTCCGCCTCCTTCAAATCGCCTTCGCTATTCTCTACCGTCAGGGCTATCGACGCGACACGGTTTCGAACATCAGGATGGCTGCGCAAAAAGGCAAACAGCGCTTCATCGCTCAAATCCGCGCCCGTCATCAGCTTCGTCCTCCCAAATCACCTCCGACAAAGCTTACTCCGCATCGAGTTGAATCGCACCCACCTGAATTCGGCATCAAGAAAATTGAGGTTCCCTGTTGGCCCTGATTTATCAGGCAGATAGTCTTGGATTGCGATTCGAAAACCATCACCAACGGGGTGCGCGATGGTGGCACAAGGGCTGCTCGATTTCCAGTACGAGGCCGACCCGTCGAGCCATGGCCTGACCTCTTTAGGCGGTCTTCCCTTGTATTTTGATCTGATCAAGGCCAGTGGCCTGGGCGCGGCGATCCGGCGGCATGTGCGGGCGGCCGGCGGCCAGGGCTGGCTCGACATCCAGATGGTTCTGGCGGTGATCTTCCTGAACCTTGCGGGCGGGGATTGCGTGGAGGACATCGAGCGGTTGGAGCGCGACGGCGGCTTTTCGGCGATCCTGCGCGCAATCGAGAAGGATTTGCTATCGCGCGCCGAACGGCGGTCGCTGAAGAGCCGCTGGCGGCGCGAGCGCGAACGGGCGACGCCCTCGCCGTCGGCGCTGTCGGGCTGGCTGGAGCGGTTCCACGATCCGAACTCGCCCAAGGCGGTCGCGGGAAAAGCGTTCATTCCGGCGGTGACCGAGGCGCTGCGCGGCCTTTGGCGGGTGAACCAGGCGCTGCTGGAGTTCTTGCACGAACACCAGCCCGCGAAGTCGGCGACGCTGGACATGGACGCGACGCTGATCGAGACGCACAAGCGCGACGCGCTGCATTGCTACAAGAAGTTCAAGGCGTATCAGCCGCTGAACTGCTGGTGGGCGGAACAGGGCGCGATGCTGTATTCGGAGTTCCGCGACGGCAACGTGCCCGCCGGTCACGAGCAGTTGCGCGTGCTGAAGGAGAGCCTGCGCCATCTGCCGGAGAGCGTGAAGAAGGTCGCGCTGCGCTCCGACACGGCGGGCTATCAGGCCGAATTGCTGCTCTATTGCGGCGAGGGGAAAGATCCGCGTTTCGGCGTGATCGAGTTCGCGATCGGCGCCGATGTGACCGAAGCTTTCCGCGCGGCCGTGCTTGCGACGCCGGAGAGCGAGTGGAAGCCGCTGATCCGGCGGGTCGACGGCAAGTCGTACGTCACCGACCAGGAATGGGCCGAGGTCGTCTACGTCCCCAACTGGGCCGGACACAGCCGCCAGCGCGCCGATTACCGCTTCCTGGCGATCCGCGAGCCGCTGCGGCAACTGGAACTGGGGGACGAGCAGGAGCTGCCGTTTCCCACCCAGGCGTTCGCCGGCAAGGGCCTGCACAAGCTGTTTGGCGTGGTGACCAACCGGAAGGGTCCCGGCGACGGCGTCATCTGGTGGCTGCGAGAGCGTTGTGGCAAGAGCGAGGAGGCGCATTCGGCGATGAAATCCGATCTGGCCGGGGGACAGCTGCCGTCCGGGCTGTTCGGGGCCAATGCCGCGTGGTGGGCGCTGGCGATCCTGGCGTTCAATCTGAACGCGGCGATGAAGCGCTTGGCGCTGGGCGAGAGCTGGGCCGCCAAGCGCATGAAGGCGCTGCGGTTCCACCTGATCGGCCTGCCCGGGCGGGTGATCAGCCACGCCCGGCGATGGATCATTCGCCTGGGCGGGGGGACGCAAGCGCTGGCGACGATCCTCGACGCCCGCCAGAAGATAAGGGCGCTGGCGCATGGACCGGCCGGATGAGCCCGAACCGCCCGTTTCCGCGCCAAAACGACATGATCGGCCGCGTCCCTTGGCGCGGCGACGACGGTCCGCGCGCGATCACGACCAGCGAACTCGCGCCGGTTGCATGCAATTCCCCGAGACTCGCCATGCGCGAACCCGAACATGACAAGGTGACCGGCAACACGCGATACTGACGCTCGAACCCGCCCGAGACCGCAAAATCGATCAGGATCAAGCGCGGCCCGTCATTTGTTCGGGGATCGTGGACTCCGCATCGAGTTAGAATCGCACCCCGTTCGCCGGCTACAATCGCCTCTATCTTGCCGACCGCAAGCCCGGCCCGATCGTCGAGGCGCTGTGCTGGAGCCATGCGCGGCGCAAGTTCTTCGAGCTGGCCGACATCGCCGCCAACCTCCGGCGGGGGAAGCAGGCTGCGCCGATCTCGCCGATGCGTTGGAGGCCGTCAAACGCATCGACGCGATCTTCGACGTCGAGCGCGAGATCAACGGCCTTCCGGTCGAGAAGCGGTTGGCCGCGCGCCAGGAGAGGAGCGCCAGCCTGGTCGCCGACCTCGAAGCCTGGATGCGCGCCGAGCGCGCAAAGCTCTCGCGCCATGCCGCGGTCGCCAAGGCGATGGACTACATGCTCACGCGGTGGGGAGCCTTCGCCCGCTTCCTCGACGATGGCCGCATCTGCCTGACCAATAACGCGGCCGAACGCGCGCTGCGCGGTTTGGCTCTCGGCAGGAAGTCGTGGTTGTTCGCCGGATCGGAGCGTGGCGCCGAGCGCGCCGCCCTCATGTACACGCTCATCCAGACCGCGAACTCAACGACGTCGATCCGCAGGCCTGGCTCGCCGACGTCCTCGCCCGCATCGCCGACACGCCGCAGACGAAAATCGCCGACCTGCTCCCGTGGAACTGGGCCGCCGAACCGCTCCGCCAAAAAGCCGCCTAACTAACCGCGGCCTTCGCCGGAGGGTTACGTTGGCGCCGCCGCCTCGGCGAGAACGATGTTTTCGCGATCGAACCACATTTGTGGGACGCAGTGTCACATCGACAAAACTAACCAAATGTGATTGGATGACACTGCAGGTCGGAATGGAGCCGATTAGTGCGATCGTGACCAAGCGACGCAGCAAAATTGGATTGGCGACCAGCTGAGCGCCGAAGATATGAAAAAGTCGATAGACAAGCAGTTCGACGTTTTTTTCAGCCATGACCAGGTCGACGAAAGCTGGGTGAAACGGGTGAAGTCCGCGCTCGTCGAGCGTGGCTTCAAATCGTGGCTGGCCTGCGATGAAATCGGGCCGGGCCAGCGCTTTCCCACCGCCATCCGGCGCGGCATGGAAACCTGCGCAGCGGTGGCGGTAGTGGTTTCCCCGGAGAGCATTTCGTCCAAATGGGTGGAGGAAGAGTTAGACTGGGCACTGGAACTGAGCAACAAGAGCGGCATCAAGTTGCCACTCATCCCCTTGCTTCTGCGGACCGCGGAGTTGCCCGGAACCCTGTCGTCGCATCAGCTTGTTGATTTCCGCGATGAGGCGAAGTTCGACGCCGGGGTGAAGAAGTTGTTAGCACAACTCCGGCAACTCCGGCCCCTCCGGCACCTCCTGCACCTCCGGAAGGTGTGCTTCATCTCGTCCGAATACCCGCCAAGCATCGTTGGAGGGCTCGGCATTCATGTCCAGAAGCTGACCACCGCGCTCGCCAGCCTATCGACGGCGGGTATATCCTGTTCGTAGGGCGGTTGGTAGAGCAGAAGGGTGTGGAATACCTGCTCCGCGCTTTCAGCTATGTGCGCCAAAAGTTCAACGTCCGGCTCAAGATTGTCGGCGATGGGGAGTACAAGGAATGGCTGGAGCGGCTCTCGATCAACCTCATGCTTTCCGAACACGTCGAGTTCGTGCCGTGGGTCCAGCACGACAGGTTGGCCGAGCTGTACCAGCGGGCCCTGCTGGTGGTGGTTCCGAGCGTATACGAACCGTTCGGGATGGTCGCGCTGGAAGCCATGGCGTGCAAGCGAGCGGTGGTCGCAAGCAGGTTCGGAGGTCTGATGGAAATTGTCCGGGACGGCAAGACGGGCTTTCTCGTGCAGCCTAAGGATCACCTGGATCTGGCTCAATGGATCATGACTCTGCTTTCGGATAGCGAGTTACGGAATCGCATGGGCGAGGCCGGGTACGGGAGGGTGTCCGCCCAAGGGTATACCTGGCCGAGTGTCGCCGAGAACGTCAACAAACTATACCTCGAAGCCAGAGAGGGCTTCAAAAAAAGAGTCAAGCCAGAAAAGGCGGATGAGTACATCTACCAAATCCGGAAAGAAGCCTTAGAAAAGGACAAGGGCGACTGGAGAAACCTGTTGGGTAACTTGTTCAATAAGGTTCCGCTATGAATGGTCAAATATTTTATCTGACAAATCAGGAAGCCATTGCTAGGAAGATCGCGGCGCTACTCAGGAAGCACATCTTTGAAGAAATGAGAGTTGACACTTTGGAGTTCAGCGACCACTATAACAAGTTCTCTGGCCAGAAAGAGCATGAGCGCTTCCGCGATTTCGTTAGCCTGTTCAAGGCTTCCATGATCCGGGTGGACGACTTCGCCATCGTGGTCCTGGATGGCGGCGGCAGATGGCTTTACGCGGGCGGGGGGCCCATCGTGAGGAGCGTTACCCTTATGTGCTGGAGGTGTTTCACACCTCCCTGAAGTCCGTTTTTCCCGCCGTCGCCATCATGGGCCGCATGGTGATGATGCCGCACGAAGTCAGCGATGCGTTTGAAAAGTCGCGGGTATTCGCTTGGTTCGTGAAGCCGCGCGATTTGGAAGGAGTGGTCCTAGCCGACTTTCAGCATCTTGACTTGGTCGAGGACGGAATTCGCCAGGTGGCGGACCAGCTCCGGACCGATTTAACCAAGCTGTGCAAGCGTCACATGCTGGTTCGGAAGATTAAGACGCCCGATTTCACGGAATTAGGGCGGGTAGTCGGTGTTGCGCCAGAGTATCTGGAAACGCACCGGAACGAGATTACTGCACCTTCGGCGAAACTCAGTTGTAGGATCGTGAGCGGGGCGACAAAGCCAAAGCGGGGCGCCGACTCCGAGGTTGTGCTTGAGGTAAGCTATGACTTCGGAGGAACCGCTGGGGCGTGTCTGCCTGTATGTACACGCGCCGTTCGAAGTCATTAAGAATCCCGTTAAGGAAGTGTTGGAGTTTCCGGGTGGCAAGACGGAGCCGCGACAGATCCGTTTCAAGGTCAAGCCGAAGACCTCGCCGTTCTGTCCCTTGGAAGCGCTATTCACGTTGGATGAGACTCTTCGGGTTGCCGCGCCGTTTCCTATCCCGCTGATCTTGGACGTCCAGCCTTGAACTGGACCCGCGCAGCGGAGACCGCTTGAGGCGGTTTGTTAGACCGTTATAGGGCTCGTAACGAGAATTTTGTTCGCGTTTGGACGGGTCAGGACCGGACCGCTCGATATTTCCTTCTATCATGAGCACGCCTCTACCGTCCAGGAGCCGCAGGGATATCAAGGGCGAAGCGCTTGGCTAGAGCGGAATCCGATCATCCTGTATCGTGCTCATAACCACAGGATTTGAAGTAATTTGTACATTGCGAGGGCTTGAAGATTTCGGCGCAGGTTTCGAGGGCGCGCATCAGACCCGCGATGGTCCGTTCGGCGATTTTGCGCAGGAAGGCTTTGAGCTTGGAGAAGGCTTTTTCGATGGGGTTCATATCAGGACTGTAGGCCGGCAGATATCGCAACTCCGCGCCCGCCGCCTTGATGAGTTGCTCGACCCGCGCCCCCTTGTGAGCGGGGAGATTGTCCATGACCACGGTCTCGCCGGGCGAGAGCGTGGGGACGAGGCATGTCTCCAGCCAATCCTCGAACAGGGCGGCGTTGATCGGTCCGTCGAAAGTCCTTGCCGCCGTCAGGCCGCGAAGGCGAAGGCCGGCGACCAAAGTCACCGTTTTGTAGTGGCTGTGCGGGACGGCCGCCCGCAACCGGCGCCCGCGCCGGCAACGTCCGCTTTTGCGCGCGAGATTTGTGGAAGCTCCCGTCTCGTCAATGAAAACGAGTTTCGTCGGATCGAGATCGAGCTGCCCTGCGAACCATTGCCGGCGTCGACTGTGCACGTCCTCGCGTTGTTGTTCCTCGGCATGCGCTGTTTTTTTTAAAGGTGATCTCGTGACGGTCGAAGAAACGCCACAGCACGGAGACCGCAAAGCGCTCGCCGCAATTGGCGATCAGCCGCTCCTGGATCTCGAGCAGCGTGAGGTCGGGCATGCGCCGGATCAGGCCCAAGAGATAGTCGCGATGCGCCTCGATCCGGCCGGAGCGGCGGTCGCCCCCAGAAGGCGAAGGCGAAATCTGCCCCGTGGTCTTGTAACGCGTCACCCAGCGCACCGCGCTTGCGATGCTCACACCGAAACGCCTGGCGGCCGCATTGCGCGACAGCCCGCCCAATACGACCGCCTCCACCACCCGCTCGCGAAGATCATCGGAAAGCGCCATCCCCGCCGCCTCCTTCCCGCGGCGGGGATCATGAATCAGAATTCAATCGATTCGGGAATCCCCCAGTCGATTCCGTCCGTTCGGATACCGCTCTAAGTTGGAACTGCAGCGAGAGGCTGCGTCTGCTATTGCTGCTTTGGGCATGTGGGCGACGCGGAGGCGCTGTCCATCATGACCACAGGTTTCTGCACTGCGCGGGACGACCGCCGGCAGCGCAGGATGTTGTGTCCCGGCCTTCCAGATTCCGTACCAGTCGTTTGACTTGCACCACTAGGTCCTGACCACTGACGGCCGTTGTGGCATCCTAGCTAGCCGCCCATTCTTGCCGAGGAGATCCGGCTACTTGAACGGAACCATCCTGATCTACGGGGCGACCGGCTACACCGGAAAGCTGATCGCCAAGGCGGCCGCCCAAGGCGCACGCCCAATCCTGGCTGGACGCAATCTCGCGAAAGTCAATGCGGTCGCAAGGCCGCTCGGCCTTAAGGCACGGGCGTTTGATCTTGGCGACCCCGCCCGGATTGATGCCGCGATCAAGGACGTTTCCGTGGTGCTCAATGTCGCCGGTCCGTTTTCGGCGACGTCGCGACCGATGGCGCACGCCTGTCTCCGCAATCGTGTTCACTACCTCGATATCACCGGCGAAATTGACGTCTTCGAGGCCCTCGCCGCGCGGGACGCCGAGGCGAAGGCGCGAGGGGTGACGCTGTTGCCCGGCGTCGGCTTCGACGTCGTGCCGAGCGACTGCATTGCGGCGCATTTGAAGCGCCGACTGCCGGACGCCAGCGATCTCAAACTCTATCTGTCCTTCGGCCCGAGCATGTCACGCGGGACGGCCAAGACCATGGTCGAGGCGATCGCCGCCGGCACGCGCGTTCGGCAACGGCCGAATTGTATTCCGCGATCACGCGGAGGCGGGATCATGCGATTTCGGGCAGGGCGAAAAGCCCACGATCCAGGTCAGCTGGGGCGACGTCGCGACCGCGTTTCATTCGACCGGCATTCCCAACATCGAGGTCCATATCGCGGCGTCGCCGGGGATGATGGCGTTTACCCGCACGCCCTGGTTCGTCAAGTCGTTCCTTGGGCTAGACTTCATGCAAAGTCTCCTCAAGTTCCAGGTTGATAGGATGCCGGAGGGTCCAAGCGAAGCGGCACGGCGGGTCGGACGAGCTGTCCTGGTTGGCCAGGCGCGCAACAAGACGGGTCAAACGGTTCGCTCGCGCCTGAGGACGCCGGAAGGCTATTCGCTGACCGCCGCCACTGCTTTCGAACTGGTCAGGCGCGTCGCCGCCGGAGAGGTCAAGCCGGGGTTTCAGACCCCGAGTTTGGCGTTTGGCGCGGATTACATTCTCAATTTCGACGGAGTGACGCGCGAGGAGCTCAATAACTGAGCCCTGCTCCGGGAAGCTCGGGGACGGGGCGGTTTCCTTTTGAGCGCATCCTTGACGCCGGCGCGGTTGTTCGCATTCTGTTCCCATGGACCGGGACCTCCGCCTTCGGGACTACTCCTACGTTGTCGTCCGCTTCGCCTGCCGCGACTGCCCTCGGATCGGGCGGTATCGGCTCGCGGTGCTGGCCGAAGGGTTCGGCGCTGACGCGCTCCTCGTCGATGTCCTGGAGGCGATGTCGTCAAGCTGCCTGCGGAACCGGGAAAAGCATCCTGGCCGGCGCTGCCAAGCCTATATGCCCGACCTGGTGGACCCAGGCCGCCTGACTTGCCTGCAGCGGCGGGAAAGCGCCTCCGGGTGATCAATGGGGGCAAGGCGTGACAGGCGAAGAGCCGTCAATGCAGCTAGGAGCCTGTCCGAGTAAACGGATTTTTGAAGGAAGTGTACTATAAACAGTACACGTTATCGCTCCGTAATACTATATCTTGTGCCCGAAGCTCAACTTTTGCATTACTCGGACAGGCTCCTAGCTGCATTGAAGTTCTGCTCCCGACATGTCGGCCCCGACATGTCGTACGACGTCGCGTAGGCATGGGATTGCCCGCCCGGTCTGTGGCCGTCAGGGCTCTCTGGATGGCCGACAGCGCCGGTTGAGGATTGGTGCCCGAGAAGCACGTAGGTCGTCGGGGCGACCGCTTGGAGCCTCATAGATTGCCTCAAAAGCGTGGTCTAGGGGCATTCCGGCAAAGCGAGAAGGGTGGCAGGCTGAACCCAGTCCGGCTGTCAAAGCCAATTCACGTCGCTCTCGTTCGCCCGCTCTCCTATTGCTCTATAGCGGTCCTGGATCGCGATAGCGGCCCCTGCGGCTAACGTTTGGCGGTTTCAACCACCGCCCCTATGTCACATTCACCGAAATCACTGTCCGTGTGGTGGACCCGGGCGTGAAACTATCCCTCTCGGGGATTGTGCCGCTCGCGCTATTGCCTCTCCTAACCGAAGAAGTTCAACCCGAATCCCGTCTTCTTGCTCTTGATCGGATAGCGGCGGAATTCCCAGCATTGATACCTCAATCTGTTGTCCGCCATATTGCACAGCGAAGTCAAAACCGGTCAGACGACCCTGAAGGTCAAAATGGCGGTTTCCGATAAAAATCGTCGACATTTGGTTTCCTCTTTCGTTTTTGCCTAACACCCACTGATCTCGGCAGCATCGCCAAAAACGTCAGCGGCGGCTGGCAGGTCTACCGCGCGAGCAAGGCCGCGCTCAACATGATGAAGCGCAGCTTCGCGGCCCGAAGGTCGGGGCGACACCAGGGGCTTCGTAATATCGCGCCGGGTTGGGTGCGCACCGACATGGGCGGCCCCAACGCCCCGCTTGGCTTCGAGGACAGCATCCCCGGGGTGTCGACGCGATCGAGAGCCAAGCCGGAGGGTCCGGTCTTCGGTTTCTCGACCGCACAGGCGGCGAGGTTCGGTGGTGATCCGCCTCCCGGCGGAAGGGGCGGGGAGAGGACGCAAGAGACGCCGCGCCGCCTCGTGGCCACACGAGCAGCACGGCCGACAGACAGGCCGATATCGTTTGCTATTCCGCCGGCGTGGCGCGCGCTGTCGCCAGGTCGTCGACTGGAATGCTGGCCGGCTCTTCGCGGCGCAGGAACCGCCGGAATGCCATCCGCACGTCCCAGTACAGCCGCACCCAGGCGTTGGGTTTGCGGAAGTGCGAAGCGAACTCGCGGTTCGTCTCCAGCGGCCTCCAGTATTCCCTGCGCCAGGTCTTGAACATCGAGACCAGTTCGTCGGTCTGTTCTGGGCCTGACCGACAGGCTGGCGCAGGCGCACAGCGCGTCGATAGTCACCCGTCCCAGCTTGTCGAACTGGAAGTGGTGGCGGCTCGGCACGTAACGGAGCCAGCCGTGCTTGAACTCGAAATCGTCCGGCTGGAAGCGAAGCGCCGAAATCATCGGCGAGACGTCCAGATAGCGGGCCACCGGCCCAGAAGCGTATCGAAACTCGACGTTAGCCATGGGGTCCTCCTCCGCCTGAACGGCCCAGCCCTCGTTTGAACCGACATTCCCCAGATGGCCGCCGGTTGGACCGATAGACTGCGCCATAGCAACGATAAGCCGAAACCGTCGCGGCAGGAAGTGGATGACGTCCGAACGAGAGCGGTGGCTGGGAGGTCTATCGCGCAAGCAAGGCCGCTGATGCGCAGTTTCGCCGCAAGCCTGCCGGTGATCGCCGAGGTTTCGCGATCATCGCCCCAGGGCGAATGCACACGGATATGGGCGGAACGCCGTAGCAACATCCCGCTCAGGGGGACACGGTGGGCAAGACCGCATTGGCGATCTCTGCAGCTACGAGCCTGGCGATAGCTCTCTTCCTCGGATCGGCGCGCGCTGGCCCCGGTGAGAGGGTCGACAAATCGCTACTGATCGCTACCGCCGTGCGTCGCGGTCAGGCACGCGCTTCGCCCAATGCTCCGTCGTCAGCCGGCAGGCCTGATAGCCGGTCGGGAGGTGGATCACGTCCCACTGCCCATTGGCGTGAGAGCCTGCATCTTGCCGAAGATGGCGTCTGCTGTCGGCTCCGGCGCAGTGACGACCCCCCTCGACACGCGAGTTGTTGCAGCCCGACCTCGAAGTGCGAGGCAGGAGAAGCTTCCTGATCTTGCCGACCTCCTTGAGCCAAGAGACCAGCTTCAACATCCCCTCGTCCCACAGCTGACGGACCTCCTTGGCCACCTTGGCCGGGTCCTGACTGCAGGCGTCTGCACGACCTTGACTTGCTAAGGACACCCATAACAATAACTGCTACGATTTTGCGAACCGGCGGGGTTTGATTGTGTAGTTCCATTCCGGATGGAACGCATCGCCAGTGAGGTCGAGGGCGTCCATTTCGGCATCGGGGACCTTGATGCCTTTTTCATAGGTTCGCTCATCGAGCGCGCACTCGACCTTGAGGGCCGCCTTGGTCGTCGTCGCGCCGATGAGTTCGACGACGGCGATGCGATCCGTCAGGGGCCGGCCGCGCCAGTTCTGCGTGATATGGCAGAACAGGCGGTGCTCGATCCTGTTCCACTTCGACGTTCCCGGCGGATAATGGTGGACGCTGAGCATGAGGTTCGTCTCATCGGCGAGCTTCTGCAGTTCGAGCTTCCACAGACGCACGCGCGCGCCATTCGAGCCGCCGCAATCGGCCGTGATCGTCAGTTCTTTCGTGTCCGGATAGCGTTCGCGGCCCATGCGCGCAAGCCACGCGCGGATGGATTGGACCGCGAACTCCGCGGTATCGCTGGTGATGCCGACGCTGACGAAGCCGGTGTTGGCCGTCACGTCGTAGACGCCGTAAGGCGCCACCTTGCCCAGGTCCTTGTCCTCGAAGTCGTGCACGTTGACGCGCAACGGATCGCCCTTCGGCCGATAGTCGGAGCCACCATTCTTGAAGTTGCCGACCCGCTCTTTCTTCTTCGTATCGACGGAGATGACGGGCTGGCATTTTGCCTGAGCGGCCACGACTTTCGCATTGATGTGCTCGAATTGCGCGTTACGGTCCGGATGCTTCGAGCCTTCCTCGGCCTTGCGATTGTACTGGCGCGAGAAGCCGAGCTTCACCAGTGACACCCACAATAGCGGGCGCATGGGATCGCCGAGCGTGGCCGGTTCGAGGAGGCGCTTCAATGCGGGCACGAGACCGGGGTCTCTTGCGGCGACCGCCTTGCGGCCGGCGCCGGCACGCCGCACCTGACCTTTCGGCAGTTCCTCGCCGTCGAGATCGTCCTCGCCGCGATTGATGGTCGAACGGGCAAGCCCGGTGATCCGAGAGACCACCGCAAGCCCGCCCCGGCCGGCAGTTCTCACCTCGCCCGCCGCGAACATTCGCCGCCCGCGTTCGTCGAGCTTCGAGCCGACCATGTCCCAGCGATAGCGAATCGCGTCTTCATCGATCATCCCATCCGGGATACAAGCGTTCGCCTCGATCCGGAATCATGACGCCCTGAGTCACGCTGTCGCACGCCCTCGTACCGCGATTTGGTTATTGTTCGGCGAAGCCTGGCTGTCCGTCCATGCCCGGGATTAGCGCTCCCCCCGAACCCAGAACGATTGTCCTCCCAACCATGAATTCGCAGGAAGTCGTCCAGCCGCCGTCCTCGAGCGACTGGAATCCAAGCCTCTACGTGAAGTTCGATGACGAGCGGACGCTCGCGGCGGGCGATCTCCTCGCCCGCGTGCCGCTCTCCTCGGCCGGCATCGTCTATGATCTGGGCTGCGGCCCCGGCAACAGTGCCGAACTGCTGTCGCGCCGTTTTCCCGACGCCGAGATCACAGGTATCGACCCCTCCGAGGCGATGCTCGCCCATGGGCGCCTACGCGTCGGCGCGCACTTCCTCAAGCAGAATATCGCGGACTGGACGTCCGCCGATCGTCCGCACCTCATATTCGCCAACGCATCTCTCCATTTCTTGCCCGATCACCACAAGCTGTTTCCGCGCCTCGCCGCGACGCTCGTGTCCGGCGGAGTCTTCGCGGTGCAGATGCCCTCGGCCGCCCGCGAATCCTCGCATGCCTTGATGCGCATGGTCGCGGCCGAAGGGCCATGGTCCTCGCGGCTCGTGCCCGTGGCTAAGACGCAGCCGCTGATCGCCGGCTTCGAGGAATAT
>CAVYIZ010000066.1:0-89127 GCA_963768555.1 uncultured Alphaproteobacteria bacterium | reverse complement strand
TTCGCTGAACGCGTCGACGTCTCGAACCGCACAGCGACGAAGCCGCATGTCAGACCGAACGCCGAGCGTGACGCCGTCTATGCCTTCTGACGCGGCAGGTCGCAGAGACGAACACGTCGACAGGACATGCGCGCCGCCTTAGGATGACGCCATGCCGGCCAAGAGTTCCTTATACGATCGCGACTTCTACGCCTGGAGCGTCGAACAGGCGGCGCTCTTGCGCGAGGGCCGCGTCGCCGAGGCGGACCTCGAAAACTCGCCGAGGAACTGGAGAGCATGGGCAAGGCGGAGAAGCGCGAGTTCGTCGATAGCCTGACGGTTCTCATGCTGCATCTCCTGAAATGGCGCTACCAGCCGTCCGGCCGAGGTGACTTATGGAGGCTGTCGATCGCCGAGGTCCGCGACGAAATCGCCGACCTGCTCGAAGACAGTCCGAGCCTCAAGGCCAACCTCGACAGCGCGATGGCGTCGGCCTACCGCGACGCCCGCCGAGAGGCGGCGATCGAGACGGAGAAGGCGGAGGAGACTTTTCCCGCGCACGCGCCATGGACGTTCGGGGAAGCTGCGGACGAAAGCTTCTGGCCTGATTGATCGTTCGCGATGAGCAAGCCATGGCAAAAGACTGAGTACCGCATGCGACGCCTGGAGGCGCTTCACAAGACCGCTGCGGCGCTGCATGGCGTCGGCGCGCTCGACAAGGCCACGATGCGTGACATCGACGCCTTCTGCCTGACCAGAATTGAAGCCATGTCCGGCGCAGAGATTCAGGAGTTGCGACGGCGCGAGCGTGTTAGCCAAGCCGTACTTGCGCATCATCTCAACGTGCGCACGAAACTGGTGAGCGACTGGGAACGCGGCGTCAAGCGCCCAAGCGGCCCTTCGCTCAAACTGTTGGCGCTGGTGCGTGCAAAAGGGCTCGACGCGATCGCTTGACCCGGGAACGGCGGCAGGACGGCGAACTCCGCGGCAGTCCGCCGTCGATTCCTGGAAGAGCCCGTTTCAGGTGACGACGGACCAGGCGCCGACTTCGCTGCGCCCGACCACCACGCTTCCTTTGGCTTTAACCTCGGCGCGCATGCGCGCGTACAAAGTCGCCGCGTCGACCTCAGCGGCTGTCGCCACTCCCATTTGCTCCATGACGGGGGCCATGGTTATGGCAAGGTCCGCGATCAGATCGAGGCCGTTCGCCTCGCCAGCTTCGCCGCCGACGAGCGCCTCCAGACCCATCGTCGGAGCGGGGAGTCCTGCCGCGAGAAACGCAGAATAGAGACCAAGGCCCATACGCGGATTGGTGCCGACTTTATTGAACGTCTGCACGATCCAGTGGATGCAGCGATCATAGGTCGGCGCGCGCGGAAAAGAGAGTGCGCCAGCCCAATCCGGTTCATGGAACACAATGATTCCGCCTGGCCGCAGATGGCGCGCGATTTGTTTCAGCATCGACACCAGGTCCGGGGAAAACATCAGGACATATCGTCCCACAATGGCGTCGAAGGGCCGGTCAAACGCCAACGCCGACGGATCGCCCAAGCGGAACGAAACGTTGCTCAGCCCGCGGGCCTTCGCGCCGGTCTGCGCCGCCTCCACCGCGGTCGGGGATCGGTCGGCGCCGACGACTTCGCCCGATGTTCCGACCAACTTCGCCGCCAGGAACGCAACGTCGCCAGCGCCACTTCCAATATCCAGCACTCGCATTCCCGCGCCGATGCCTGCACTCATGAAGAAGTGCCTCGTCATTGGATCGACAAGCTTGGCCTGGGTCCCCAAGCGCTTCAGCTCTCGATCGGTATGGCCGAGTTCGTATTCGTGAGTTCGATTGGCGCCGCCGACGTTCGTCATGCTGTTGTCCTCCGAGCTGACGCAGTGAGCGGCCGCGCCAACGGCGCCACCTTCACTCCGGCCAAAACTCAGGGTCGGCTGCCTGAACCATCGTCCACGGGCACGTTTCCGGCAAATCGTCCTCCGCCAGGCCCGTATCCTTGCGGGCCTGGGCGCGCGCGTCGAGCCACATGTCCTCCTGCCAATCCCGATCGCGCATCACCGTCTTCAGGCTCGGCGTCGCCTTGATCGCGAGGGCGATGCGTTTGCGCTGGTCGTTGATCGTGGCCCGCCAGCTGTTGGTTCTATGCTCCGGCTGGCGGCTCCATTTCAGGAGATGCGCCAGCAGCACCGCCATGCGGCTGGCCAGCTCGCGCTTTTCGCTTTTGCCCACGTCTTCGATCTCGTCGGCCAGATGTTCGATGTCGAGTTCGGAAAACCGGCCGGCGCGCAGCAGGCGAGCCTGCTCCTGCGACCACAGGATCACGTCCTTGTCGTAGGTCGTCGTCCTGCCGTTTTTTCCTCCCGGCCGGCGCGCCGAAGCGGTGCCGGTCTTGGATTCGCGCATAAGAGTTCTCCACGCCGCCGTCTGTAGCCGCGCTCGCTGAGCTCGGCTTCTAATTCTTATGCCCAGCCAACAAAGCTTTACGCTCCTTTGTGGCGATAATTGGCTCAATGTTTTCTTGTGTTTTAAAATGAGCTTTCAGCAGTAGCTCCGGGCCTGCCAATGTAAGGACCGTGGCGACTGAAACTACTACCTGGTTCGCTTGCTTCGTCCAATGTTTAAATTGAATTGGTTCGAATTTTGGGAAGTGATTAAGGGCGTGTATTCCCGCCATATGGTCGAGCGACGCGGTGTGAGTATCCTTGCAAAGCTCCGAGTAAACTCCCCGAAGTTTAGAGTGGAATTTCCTACCGGCTCCGGTGAATTGCGGCGTCTTCGCTGCGAGATCGAAAAGTTCGAAAACGCTACTCGTCTTTAGTGCTTGCGGGTCGGAGAGCCCCGCGGAAAACCTCAAAAAGTTTTCAACACTGCTTCGCAGTGACATGCTGGCCGGTTTGTAGGCTCCGTGGAAGCAACAAAAGAGACCACTTCCAATATCAGAGACGCACTCTTTCATATAAACGATAATCGTGTTTTCAGGACTTACTTGTACACCACTTATATTCAGCTTGCCTTTGGAAACGAGAAATTGCATATGAGACCAAAAATATAATAGACAAAAATAGGCTCGGTGTCCATACTTCAGGCATGCCGCAAAGTCCTGATCGGTCATTGCTGCCCTAAGGGAATACGAATTTATGAATTCCCCGAGCGCCAGAAAATCATCGTCTATCGCTCTTGGCATCTTCTACGACTTCAGCAATTCTTGAATTGTTTCGTTCCATGAAAAATTGCCCGATTTCTTCTTTTCAGCCATCTCCGCTAGCCGATCCTTATCGCCAACAAGTTTCTCCAGTGCTGTGACAAGTGTAGTAAGCCGACGTTCGTCCAATTGATCGGTCTCGCAAACAACTTTTCCGATTATTTCGTAACGAGAGCGCTTCTCTGCGCGATTAATCGGTAATTCTAAAGCGGTTGCAGCAAAATCCGCAATATCGTCGTTTTGAGGAAACAGTGAGCGGTCTTGAAATAATCTAGGGAGGACGCCAATGAGAAAATGTTTATTGGGATCGACAGATTGATATCCCCGTGCAACGGCGGACGCAGGAGTGGTCTGGTTTATGGCCTCTCTCAGAGCATTTGCCGCATCCCGGATCTGGTCCAGTTTTATTCCTTGCAATGACCACACTAGCTCGTCGAGAGCCATCGAAGCGCGCTTTGTTCGATCTTGGACGGTCGATGGGCCAGCCTCACGGCGCCTAGGCATCTCCAACCCCGCGAAGTATCTGATTAACAATGTCCATCAGACGGTTTCTCAGTTCGAAATCGTCCATCTTCAGGATAAAAGGTTGGCTCAATTGGCTCCGAGCCAGCTTCGTTCGCTTTGGCAAATACTCAGAAAGTAGGTAGTCCTTCCAATAAGAATTCGCTCTTATATCAAAGTCTGTTGAGAGATGAGAGAGTTGGGTCGGGCTTCGAGGGCTGCATGAGGATGGATACCGCGGCGTTTGCGACTTGGCTTGGCGGGATTGGGCTTTTGGACCCGGCGCAACGCGCCGAGGCGTTCCGGGAGTTGGCGCTGGCCGAAGCGGACGATCCGATCGACCTTTCGGCTCACCCTGTCGATGCCGCCGTGCGGCCTTCTGAGGCTGCTGTTGCGCCCTCGCTCCCGGTCGCAGAGACGGACGATGCCGCGACTGAGGAAGACCTGTTGTCGAAGGTCGGGCGGGATCGGATTGCGCGCTTTGGCTGTCCGCACTGCGGTCGGGATGACGTTCGTCCCTGGGGCAAGGCTGGCGGCAAGCCTCGGTACCGCTGCACGAGTTGCCGGAAGACATTCAACCCGCTGACCGGGACGCCGTTGGCCGGCTTGCATCACCAGGATCGCTGGCCTGACCAGGCGCAGGCGCTGATCGCCGGCGAGACGATCGCGAAAGCTGCGGAACGTTGCAAGGTGGCCTACACCACCGCATTCCGGTGGAGACATCGGTTCCTGTCCGCGCTCAATCTCGACAAGCCGCGGCGCCTGTCCGGGATCGTCGAGGCGGACGAGACCTTCATCCTCGAATCCTTCAAGGGCAAACGCCGCGATCTGCCGAGAGCATCGCGCAAGCGGGGCGGCAAGGCCGCCAAGCGGGGTCTGTCGGCGGAGCAGATCCCAGTCATCGTCGCCCGCGACCGCACCGGCGCGACCATCGATGCCGTCCTGCCGCGGCTCGACGCCGCCAGCATCACAGCCGCGCTCGGGCAGGTCATTACCCGGCCAGCGGAACTGTGCTGCGATGGAGGTGCGGCGATCACCGCATTCGCTCGGCGCGCCCGGGTCAAGTTCCATGCCTTGCCCGCACCCGGCACGCCAAAGCCGGAGGCGCCAGATCTCCACATCAACAACGTGAACGCTTACCACGGCCGGCTGAAGGAGTGGATGCGGCGCTTCCATGGCGTCGCCACCAAGAACCTCCCGAGCTATCTGAGCTGGCGGCGAACGATCGAGGCCCTCTCAACAGACTCGGCCCCGGACGCCTGGATCATGGGCGCCGCCGGATTGGGTCCATATCAACAGAATTCGATATAAGAGCGATAAGAATTATTCGTAAGATTAGCTTTAGCTTCAGCAAACATCAAACTATCTGGTCGATCGACCATTGTAAATACGATACCTAGACAACGGATTGATAAGCCGTAACTCTTTCTTCTTCTCTCGATAATTGAGCGAAGCAAATCAATTCCAATCATGGAAAGAGGGTCAGGCTTTACCGGTATTACAAAATAGTCAGAAGCGATCAGGGCGCTAGTCATCCAAACTGATGGTGTGGGAGGGGTATCAATTATAGCGTAGTCGAAATTCTCGGCCTCAAGCCGTTCCTCAATGAACCGTTTGAGGGAGAACTCCCTTCCCTCTCCACTTACCATTTCGAGTCTGTACAAGTCGATATTGCCTGGGAGCGTCCAAAGGTTGTGCGCCTTTTGCAAACAAATATCCTTATATTCCTTTTGCTCTGTCGTGCTTGGCCCTCGAACGGAGCTCGCCGTAGGATGAACTTCTGTATCGAATACATCAACGATGGTATCAACTCGGTCTTTCAAAAGTTTTACGTATTCCGATCCGGTAAACAGGCATTGTGTCACATTGAATTGCGGGTCGACATCCAGTATCGCAACCTTCTTCTGATGCTTTCTTGCGAGGCAGTCTGCGACATTTAGTGCTAGAGTTGTTTTTCCAACTCCGCCCTTCATATTGACAAAGCTTATTGTCTGCATCGCTGTTTCTTAACTTTGTCAGGCACGCTGCCGTGAAGGTAGGAATTGGGTGACCGGAACGGGAGTGAATCGTGCTTTCTTTTGCGCAATATTACAAGCTGAATTGGCAGACGCACGGCCGCAGTGTGTATCCTGGCTCCGCTCGCTGGTTATGACAAGTGAGGGATCGGATTATGTTGCCCCCCGCCCGCAAACCTGCTATCGCGCGCGCCTTCACCCGTGGGAGAACGCCCGGTCGCCAGCCGGGAGCTTCCGTTCGCACCACGAAACTGCAACCTGGCGCGAGTCCTTCGGAGCGCAAGCCCCGCAGGCCCGCGTCCGTGCATGGAGCAGCTGCATGGCAAAGAAA
The DNA here is from genome assembly GCA_963768555.1 of uncultured Alphaproteobacteria bacterium. Taxonomy (GTDB): domain Bacteria; phylum Pseudomonadota; class Alphaproteobacteria; order Rhizobiales; family Beijerinckiaceae; genus Roseiarcus. Next base: position 83,095 of record CAVYIZ010000066.1, on the reverse strand, counting down.
ATTGCCGGCTACATCAAACTGCAAGTGCCGGCGGGGGCGGCCAATCCGTCGCCGCCGATCGGTCCCGCGCTCGGCCAGCGCGGCCTCAACATCATGGAGTTCTGCAAGGCCTTCAACGCGCGCACCGCGCAGATGGAGAAGGGCTCGCCGATCCCGGTCGTCATCACCGCCTATCAGGACCGCTCGTTCACCTTCGAGATGCGCCAGCCGCCGGTGACCTTCTGGCTGAAGAAGGCGGCGGACCTCAAGCTCGGCAAGAAGCCGGCTTCCGGCGCCAAGACGCCCGGCCGCGGCTTCGTCGGCAAGGTGACGAAGGAGCAGGTGCGCGAGATCGCCGAGAAGAAGATCGTCGACCTCAATTGCGACTCGATCGAATCCGCGATGAGGATGATCGAAGGCTCCGCCCGCTCGATGGGCCTGCAGGTGGTGGAGTAAGCCCCATGTCCAAGCACGGCAAGAGAATCAAGAACGCGCGCGAGGCGATCGAGCGCACGAAGCTCTACAAGCTCGATGAGGCGCTCAAGCTCGTCAAGGCGAACGCCAAGGTCAAGTTCGACGAGACGGTCGAGCTCTCGCTCAACCTCGGCGTCGATCCGAAGCACGCCGACCAGATGGTGCGCGGCGTCGTCAACCTGCCGAACGGCACCGGGCGCACGCTGCGCGTCGCGGTCTTCGCTCGCGGGGCCAAGGCCGACGAAGCCCGCGAGGCCGGCGCCGACGTGGTCGGGGCGGAAGACCTCGTCGCCGCCGTCCAGGGCGGCGAGATCAACTTCGACCGCTGCATCGCGACCCCCGACATGATGCCGCTCGTCGGCCGTCTCGGCAAGGTTTTGGGCCCTCGCGGCCTGATGCCGAACCCGAAGGTCGGCACGGTGACGATGGACGTCAAGGCGGCGGTCGGCGCCTCCAAGGGCGGCGCGGTCGAGTTCCGCGCCGAGAAGGCCGGCATTGTGCAGGGCTCGGTCGGCAAGGCCTCGTTCGGCGAGGAGAAGCTCGCCGAGAACATCCGCGCCTTCGTCGACGCGGTGAACCGGGCGAAGCCCGCAGGCGCAAAGGGCCACTACCTGCTGCGCGCGGCGGTGTCTTCCACTATGGGCCCGGGCGTCCGGCTCGAGCTCTCGACGCTGACCACGGCGACTTCGGTCGGCGCATAGGCGCGGCTTCGGACCAATTGCGATGTCACCCCCGCGTAAGCGGACCCCGTTCGCGGGGGTGACAGAAAACGATCTACTTCGCCAACGACGGCGTCGGCGTCGAATCGGTTCGCGTCGGCAGGATAGGGTACTCGACGTTCGGCAGTTCGCCAGTCAGCGCGCCGAGGAAGGCGACGATGTCGTCCTCCTCCTTGTCGGTCGGCCCCGAGCTGGGACGAGCCCATCACGCCGACCGCCTGCTTGAGACTTCCAGACCTGGCGCGGGAACACATATTCGTCGCTCGCCGCCCGGCTCACGTTGAAACGGCCCTTGTCGTCGGTCGGCAGAACTTCGGCGCCCGGGTTCTCGACGACGCCGAACGGGAAGTAGCCCTGGCCGCCGACGTTGATCCCGTTGTGGCAGGCGACCCAGCCCTTTTCCATGAAGGTCTTCAGCCCCGTTTTTTGCTGCTGGTTCAGCGCATTCCCGTCGCCTTCGAGATACTGGTCGAACGGCGAGGCGGGCGTGATCAGCGTCGCCTCGAACGCTTCCACCGCCTTGGCGAAATTGTCGAAGCTCACCGGCGAAGGCTCGTTCGGAAACGCCTTCTCGAACATCTCGACATAGGCGGGCATTTGTCTGGAAGACCTACACGGTTCCGAGCAAAGATCAGCCGAACGGCGACACCTGGAAGGGCGACGCGGCCGAGCACGGCGCCGACGCTTTGGCGCCGGTATGGCGGGCGAATCCGAGGAATTCCGCCGATCGCGAAGGGGGAATCTTGCCCTTCGCGGCCGGGGCTGCGAAGGAAGCGAATGACCGGCCTCGCCGCGCCTCTGCCGATCGACGACGTGCTCGGCGCGCTTCGCGCCGCGCTCGGGAGCCATGCGTGCGGCGTGCTCGTCGCGCCTCCGGGCGCCGGCAAGACGACCCGCGCGCCGCTCGCCCTGCTTGACGAACCTTGGGCCGCCGGCAAACGCCTGCTGCTGCTCGAGCCGCGCCGCCTCGCCGCCCGCGCCGCGGCTGCGCGCATGGCGGCGACGCTCGGCGAGAAGGTCGGGGAGACGATCGGCCTCAGCGTGCGCCTGCAGAGCCTCGTCTCGGCGCGTACCCGGATCGAGGTCGTCACCGAGGGCGTGTTCACGCGCATGATCCTCGACGATCCCGCGCTCGAGGGCGTCGCCGCGGTGCTGTTCGACGAGTTTCACGAGCGCTCGCTCGACGCGGATCTCGGGCTCGCGCTGGCGCTCGACGCGCAAGGCGCCTTGCGCGAGGATTTGCGGCTCCTAGTGATGTCGGCGACGCTCGAGGGCGCGCGGGTGCGCGCGCTGATCGGCGACGCGCCGCTGATCGAAAGCGCCGGCCGCGCCTTTCCGGTCGCGACCCGCTATGTCGGACGGAACCCAAGCACGCGGATCGAGGACGATGTCGCGCGCGTCGTGCTGGAGGCGCTCGCCAACGAGAGCGGCTCGATGCTCGTCTTCCTGCCGGGGCAGGGCGAGATCCGCCGCGTCGCCGAAACCCTCGAGGCGCGCGTCAGGCGGCCGGATGTCGACATCGCGCCGCTCTATGGCGCGATGGACGCGCGGGCGCAGGATCTCGCGATTGCAGCCCGCGCCGCCGGGGCGACGCAAGATCGTGCTCGCCACCTCGATCGCCGAGACGTCGCTCACCATCGAGGGCGTCCGCGTGGTCGTCGACAGCGGCCTGATGCGCGTGCCGCGCTACGAGCCGGACGTCGGCCTCGCGCGGCTCGAGACCGTGCGCGTCTCCCGCGCCAACGCTGACCAGCGGCGCGGCCGCGCTGGGCGCGTCGAGCCCGGCGTCTGCCTCCGCCTGTGGGAGGAGGCGGCGACCGCCGGCCTCAAGCCCTACGCCGAGCCTGAAATCCTGTCGGCCGACCTTTCCGGGCTTGTGCTCGACTGCGCCGCCTGGGGCGAGGTCGATCCGACGCGTCTCGCCTTCCTCGATCCGCCGCCGCGCGGCGCGCTCGCCGAAGCCCGCGCGCTTCTGACGTCGATCGGCGCGATCGACGCAGATGGCCGCATCACCGAGGAAGGCCGCGCGATCTCCTGCCTCGCGCTGCCGCCCCGGCTCGCGCGCATGGCGATCGATGCGGCGCGCGCGGGCGACGCGCAAACGGCCTGCGAAGCCGCCGTCGTTTTGACCGAGCGCGGGCTCGGCGGCGACGCCGTCGATCTGACGACCCGGCTCGAGGCCTTCCGCCGCGACCGATCGCCGCGGGCGGAGGACGGGCGGCGGCTGGCGCGGGGATTGGCGCGGAAGGCGGCGCAGGCCCTCATCCGGCCGACTTCGTCGGCCGCCTTCTCCAGCGAGCGGGAGAAGGGCGCGCCCCCTCTCCCGCTTGCGGGAGAGGGCTGGGGTGAGGGCAAGGCTCCTCGCCTCCGCCTATCCGGAGCGCATCGCGATCGCGCGGGGAAAACGCGGCGAGGTTCTGATGGCCAACGGCCGCGCCGCCTCGCTCGACCCACACGACACGCTGGCGGGCGAGCCGTTCCTGGCCATCGGCGAGGTCGCGGGCCGGGCGGCCGCGGCGCGCATCCTTCTCGCCGCGCCGCTGACGCTCGACGACATCGAAACGGTCGCCGGCGCCTCGACCGAGACGGCGGAGGAGCTGACCTTCGACCGGGCCTCCGCTTCGCTGAGAGCCCGCCGCCGCCGACGGCTCGGCGCGCTCGTCCTTGCCGAGCAAACGCTCGCGGTTCCGCCCGACGAGCAGAGCGCGCTCGCGCTCGCGCGCGGCGTGCTCTCGCTGGGGGTCGCGCGCCTGCCGTGGAGCAAATCGCTCAGGCAATGGCGCGACAGAATCATGTTCCTGCGCCGCGCCGAGGGCGAGGCCTGGCCTGATCTGTCGGACGAGCAGCTGGCCAAGGACCCGGACTGGCTCGCGCCCTTTCTGTTCGGCAAGTCGCGTCTCGACGAAATCGGCGCGGACGAATTTTCCGAGGCGCTGCGCGCGATGCTCCCTTTCGAGCTGTCGCGGCGGCTCGACGACGAGGCGCCGACCCATTTCCTCGCCCCGACGGGAACGGCCGCGCCGATCGACTACGAGGCCGAGGGCGGACCTGCGATCGCGTTGCGCGTGCAGGAGCTGTTCGGCCTCGACGAGCACCCGTCCGTCGCGGGCGGGCGCATTCCGCTGACCCTGCATCTCCTGTCGCCGGCCCACCGGCCGATCCAGATCACCCGCGACCTGCCTGGCTTCTGGCGCGGCTCCTGGGCCGCCGTCCGCTCAGAACTCCGCGGCCGCTATCCGCGCCACTTCTGGCCCGAGGATCCGGCGAGCGCCGCCCCGACGACCCGCGCGAAGCCGCGGGGCACGTGAGCATGCCGATTTGTGAGGGCGCAGCGCAGGGTAAAGCGGCTTACGCCGCCTTGAACGTCAGTTTCAGACCAAGCGATTTGGCGACACCGAGAAGCGTTGTCAGGCGCGGATCGCCCGTCTTGCTCAAAGAGCGGTAGAGCGCCTGTCGCGTAAGTCCGGTCTCCTGCGCGACCCTTGTCATTCCTCTCGCACGCGCGATGGTTCCCAGCGCGTTTGCGATGTATTTAACGTCGCCGGTCTCGACGGCGTCGGCGAGGACAAACCGCTATGGGAACTTCTTTCCAACGAGGCGGAGGTTGAGGTTCAGCTTTCCGACGTTCCCATAAAAGCCTCAGCCACCGGGGTGGGTGGCGGCCCGCGGCGGAGACCGAAATCAAGACCAATGACATGGTCGGGTTCCCTGCAATCGACAGAGGCCGCCTTATGTGCCTCTAAGCTGGTCAATCTCTTGCTTGGATAAACGGCAGCCGTACCGGAACCACTAAGCTTCTTGCCATCTACCTCATCAAATTCGGATGCCCGGAGATCTTCTTCCGTCCACGGCCCTTTTCTCTTAATCCACTTTGTGGGGAAGGCTGCATTTGATAATTGATACAGTGATGGTTTCTCAGGGGGCGGAACAAAGGGTGTGACGGACAAGCGGGGAGGCTCAACTAAAATTTCGAGTGGGTCGTCTATGGTTTCGTATTTCTCACCGGCCAATTCCAGGGCGGGACTACGTAAGAGCTTCCACGAAAGGATTGATGCGAGCGGCTGCATGACCTTGATTAAATTTGGAGTGCTGTGAACTGGACCCCATTGGTGGGACCACGGGGGGTTGGATTTAAGGTGTAATCTCGCCTGCTCCTGTCCTTCAAGAATCAAACCGCTTCTTGCTGCTTCTGTCTCTGCTGTGGGTATGTGGGCAACGCGTTTGCGTTGTCCAAGCGAAGCGGCATATCCACAGCCCTCGCCGCCGCCTCGATTTTGTCCATGCCGGCGCGCCACACCGCCATCGGCATCTGGTTGTTCATCGCCTGGTGAGGGCGCCGAAAATTGTAAAAGGTCATCCAGGAGCCGATGCCGGACCGCGCCTCGCAGCCATCGGCGTAGGCTTTCAGATGCACTTCTTCGTACTTGATCGAGCGCCACAGCCGTTCGATGAAAATGTTGTCCATGAAGCGGCCGCGTCCGTCCATCGAAATCTCGACGCCGGCCGTCACAAGCTTGCTGGTGAAAGCCTCGGCGGTGAAAGTGGAGCCCTGGTCGGTATTGAAAATCTGCGGCTTTCCGAACCGAAGCAGCGCCTCCTCCAGCGCCGCCGCGCAGAAGCTCGCATCGTTGGTGTTCGACAGCCGCCATGCCAGAACCGCCCGGCTGGCCCAGTCGATGATCGCCACCAGATAGAGGAAGCCGCACGCCATCGGGATGTAGGTCACGTCGGCCGCCCACACGTGGTTCGGCTCGACAATCTTCAGGCCGCGCAGCAGGTAGGGGTATATCTTGTGCCTGGGCGCGGCTTTGCTCGTGCCGGGGCGCGGAACCAGCGCCTCGATCCCCATCACCCGCATCAGCCGCCGCACTCGCTTGCGGTTGACCCCACGGCCTTCCTTGTTGAGCTCGAAAGTCATTCGCCGCGAGCCGTAGAACGGAAGCTCGAGATGCAGTTCGTCGATCCGGCGCATCACGGCCAGATCGTCCGCCTCGGTGACAGGCTTTGAGCGGTAGACCCCCGAGCGCGTCAAGCTCAACAGCGCGCATTGGCGGCGCACCGACAGGTCCTTGCCAGGCCGTTCGACCATCGCTCTTCGATCGGGCGCGCTCATCGCCCTGGCCTCCCGGCCAAGAAATCCCGTTCGACCGTCAGTTGGCCGATCTTGGCGTAAAGCTTGGCCGTCTCGCGCTCGCGCTCCTCCTCGCCATCCCCCGAACCGCTCGCCCCTCGCGCGAACAGGCTCGCGACATTGTCGAGAACCTGCTTCTTCCAGGCATAAATCTGGTTCGGATGCACCCCGTGCCGCTTCGCCAGTTCCGGAACCGTCGCATCCTCGCGCAGCGCCTCAAGCGCAATCTTCGCCTTGAACGCCGCATCAAACTTCTTGCGTGACTTCGTCATTCCTCGCTCCATCGGTTGCGACAGAGCAGGACATTTCACACCTTAGCCAATGGTCCCAAAACCGAGGTCCAGTTCACGCCGCATCGATGTCAATTCTGGTTTCTTTTTCTTTTCTTGCGCAGCTCACGAATCCCCTCATTCTTGATCAACTCGAAATTGCCTGGATTGGCAAGTCAGCCCGTGGCCGGTTCGCAAATCAGCCGGGCGGGGGCTCATGCGCAGGTCGATCGAGCGGGTGGGATTGGTTCATGAGTTTGTAGAGCGCACGTTTTCGGGGAGCTTGCACGCCAAGCGCATTCTTTCGCTGGCCAATGGGACGTTGGGGGTTCTGACGGGGGCGTCGTTGGCCGTTTCGCTCATCGGGCATGCGCTGGCGCAAGCGCGCGGTCTTTCGGACAGACACGCGATCAAACAGGTCGATCGTCTGCTGAGCAACGCCGGGGTCGTCGTCTGGGACCTGTTCGCGCCGTGGGTTCGCGAGGTCGTGGGCCAGCGCAAGGCGATCGTCGTGGCGATGGACTGGACCGATTTCGACGCCGACAATCAGGCGACGCTGGCTTTGAGCCTGATCACGCGTCACGGCCGGGCGACGCCGCTCCTGTGGCTGACGGTCGACAAGGACGAACTGAAGGACCAGCGCAACGACTTCGAGGAGAGGCGCTGAGACGGCGCAGGCATCGGCCTTGAACCACCTATCGCCTTCGCCCCCACCCGCGCGCCGGAGCAGCAAGCCGATGTCCTCATCAAGTCGTCAGTCCTCCTCCGACCGCCGTACCCGCGCCACGCCCGCCCATCCTCGCGACCGAACGCGCTCGTCATCATCGTTTCCGCCGCCAAGATTGCGCGCCACCGGCCCCGCCCCGACACACACCAGCCGTCCGCGATCCTAAAATCTCCATAGGTCGCGCCCGACCAAACAGCGCCCCTTCCTGCCCGCGGTTTCCTCCTTGGGAGGCAACCAGCGCCTGTGGCGCGCCATTATCGGTGAAAATGGTGGCGGCGCGGGCCGATTTGTCGGAGCCTTCAGCACCCCTGCGGCTATTTTCATAGCAGGCTTTCGAACGCCGGCCCCACAACCCGCACGACCGTCCCGCAAGGGGCCGGCGTCCGAAACCCTTCACCGATGCCGACTTTCAAACTGAGACACGACCTGACAGCGGGCGGCGCGTCTGCGCCCCTCACGCCCCATCGTCGGCGGAATGGACATACTTCCGCCAGTCGTGCTCCTCCTTGAAGCCGAGCACTTCGTGCGCCTTGCGGTTCGACAGCGGCGCTTCGAATTCGCCCATTTCGCGGGTGATCGGCACGTTGGGGCAGAGTTTTGCCAACGCCTCGCGGGTCGGCGTGTCGAGCGTGATCGTGTCGTTGACCGCGTTGAACACCTGGAAGCCGAGGCCGTCCTTCATGAGGCAGAGCCGCACGATCTCGCCGAGGTCGCGCGCGTCGACATAGCTCCAGGCGTTGCGCTTGCGCATCGGCGGGTCGGCGAGGAACCGCCTGAACTGGCCGTATTCGTGCGGCTCGATCACGTTGCCGATGCGCAAAGCGTAGATGTCGGCTCCGTAGCGCATGGCGAAGGCGCGCGCGGTCTTCTCGTTGCAGACCTTGGAGAGGCCGTAGGAGTCCATCGGATCGACGTCGTAATCCTCTTCGAGCGGGAAGGAATGGAAGTCCCTGTCGCCTTCGGCGAAACAGACGCCGTAGGTCGTCTCGCTCGAGGCAATCACGATCTTCCGGACCCCGAGCTTCATCGCCGCTTCGATGACGTTGTAGGCGCCCATCACATTCTTGGCGAAGGTCACATTGTCGGGCTCGATCAGCACGCGCGGCACCGCCGCGAAATGGACGACCGCGTCCGGCGGGCGCGGCGGCTCGCCGGTTTGAAAGCCGGCGAAGGTCGGGTGCGTCGTGAGCGCGTTGAACGCCTGCCCGCCGTCGGTGAGATCCGCGATCAGGGTCGGAGCGAAGTGCGCCTCGAGCGGCTTCAGATCGACGTTGAGCACGCAATAGCCGAGCGCGACGAGATGCGCCACGGCGTGGCGCCCGGCCTTGCCCGAGCCGCCGGTGAAGACGATGCGCTTGCCGGACATGTCTTGCCTCCTCGAATCGGAGGGCGCGCGTCCCCGCGCGCCTTTTGGGGCGGCGAGATGCCGCCCTTCCGGGGTGAGCCCGAGGCCTTCATAGCGCCGCGCGAACGGAGCCGTCGATATCCGGACGCTTATCCGGCCCGCGGATGCGCGTTCCGGTACGCCGCGAGCAGCCGCGCCCCGTCAACGTTCGTATAGACCTGGGTAGAGGAAAGCGAGGCGTGGCCGAGCAGATCCTGGATGGTGCGCAAGTCTCCGCCGCGCGCCAGGAGATGGGTGGCGAAGGAGTGGCGCAGCGCGTGCGGGGTCGCGCTGTCGGGCAGGCCGAGCGCGCCGCGCATAACCTGCATCGCCAGTTGCACGATGCGCGGGGACAGCCGCCCGCCTTTGGCGCCGACGAACAACGGGCCGTCGGGTTTCAGGGCATAGGGGCAGAGCGCGAGATAGTCCTCGACCGCCTTGCGCACGGGCGCGATGACCGGCGCGACGCGCGTCTTCTTGCCCTTGCCGACGACCGTGATCGTCTCGATGGCGCCGAACGGCGCATCGGCCCGGCGGATCGACAGCGCCTCGGAAATGCGCAGGCCCGCGCCGTAGCAGAGCGCCAGCACCGCCGCGTCGCGCGCCAGAATCCATTGCTCGCGCGCCTCGCCTTCGCGAGGGGCGGTCGTCGCGACGACCTTTGCGTCGGGCGGGCTCAACGGGCGCGGCAGGCGCCGCGCGGCTTTTGGCGCGCGGACGGCGCCGAGCGCCGCCGTCGCGCCGCCGCCTTCACGCGCGATGTGGCGCGCGAGCGAGCGCAACGACGACAAAGCGCGCTGCAACGACCGCCCCTCGATGCCCTCCGCCCGCCGCCGCGCGAGAAAGGCGCGCAGATCCTGAGTTGGGCAGTCGGCAAAATCGGAGATCGAAGGCGGCGCGCTGTACCGCTCGGCCAGGAACGCCAGGAACTGACGCGTATCGCGGGCATAAGCCTCGATCGTCAGCAGCGACATTCGCCGCTCCGCCGCAAGACGGCGAAGCCACGAGGCGACCGCCGCCGCGAGGTCGGGCGCGGCGGGGAAGGCAAGGAGATCGGGCGAAGACATGGGAGATAGGATAGCGGGTATGGCTTAAGGGTAGGTTGCGGCAGTTGGGAGTTTAGCCTAACGGCGAAAATCGCCGTATGCTTGACCGGTGACAGTGACTGGTCAAGAAAATGGCTGACATTCTCGAACTCCCGGCTTCGGACGCCAAAGCGAAATTCGCGGAGCCTCTGGATCAGGTGGAGCGAGGCCGGACCGTTCGCGTCACCCGTCACGGCAAAGCAATCGCTCGAATTGCGCCGAAGGAGGAGGTGCGGCGAGCCGAAGTGGCCGAGGCGATCGAGCGGCTAAAAGCGCTGCGCCAAGAGCTTGGCAAGGCGCCGCTCGACGGAGTTCTGGCTTCCATCCATGAGCGCCACAAATACTGATGGCTTTCGTGATCGACGCATCGATCGTCGCCGCTTTTGCGTTCGGAGAACCGGACGACGCGAGAGTGCTGATGGCGATCGAAGAGTTGAAGATGACCGAGGCCTTGGCGCCGTGCCTCTTCTTCTTCGAGGTTCGCAATGCGCTCATTGTCGGCAAGAGACGCGGCAGGAGCACCGCGGAGAAATCCGCCGACTTCCTGCGCGATCTCGAGAGCCTGCCGGTGCGGATCGTTCCGTCGCCGGCCGACGGGGCGCTGATGTCGCTCGCGCGCCAGCGAAACCTGACAGTCTACGACGCCGCCTATCTGGAGCTCGCCATGCGCGAACGACTGCCGCTGGCGACCCTCGATCGCGCGTTGGAGAAGGCGGCTGCCGCCGAGGGCGTCGCGCTCTTCGGCGCCCAAGCGCTCGGCCTCGAACCCGAAGGCCCGCGGGACAGTAAAATCCGTTGAATTGAGCGAAGCGATCAGTGAAGGATGGCGCGTCCCGTTCTGCGTTCGGGTTCAACATCGACTGGAGCAGGCCCATGCGACTCCTGGCCCTCATCGGCGCGCTCGCGATCCTCTTCGCCATTGGCGCGGCGATCTTCTTCTTCGGCGGCTTCTACAGCGTCGCCGAAAACGAGGACAATCCGGCGATCGTCAATTGGGCGTTCGCCACCGTGCGTGCGGCCTCGGTCGCGCGGCACGCGACCGAGGCGCCGCCGTCTGCTCTCGACGATCCCGCGACGGTGAAGGCCGGCGCGCGCGCCTACGCCACGATCGGCTGCGTAAATTGTCACGGGGGACCGCCGGACGCCAATTGGGCCAAGTGGTCCGAAGGCCTGAAGCCAGTGCCCGCCGATCTCAAGGTGATGGCGAAAGAGCGGACGGCGCCGGAACTCTTCTGGGTCATCAAGAACGGCATCAAGATGACCGGCATGCCGAGCTTCGCCCTGGCAGGAGCGTCCGACCAGCAAATCTGGACGATCGTGGCTTTCATCAAGAATCTGCCGGCCATGTCGGATGCGGACTACAAGACCTGGACCGCTGCGCCTTAGGGCAGGCCTTCTCGGCCGATCGACGAGCTGCGGGATCGGGTCGGCAAAGCGCGCCGCTGGACGAGGCGCCGGCGAACGTATGCGAAGGCCAGAAGCGCAGACCGCGCCCGAGGCGCAGCGTCACACCCGCGGCGGGAGGTCGGCGAACCGGCGCTCGCTCTTGAGGACGGCCTCGAGTTCGGCGAGTTCTTCGTCGCGCTTGTGGTAGCCGCACTCTTGGACGAGCTTGCGCGCAGTCGCCAGTTGCATCCGCGCCTCTTCCGCAAGCGCTGCCGCCTTTGCGGCGTCGGGCGGCGAGGGATTCGGCGGGCCCTTCTCGACGAGGCCGTTGAGCGGCGCGAACGCCTCGTGCCGGGCGAGCGCGAGGCGCGCGCGTTCGAGCGCGATGTCGCAGACGAAGAGCCGCATCGGGCCGGGCTCGGCGATCTCCTCGACTTCGTCGAGATCGCGCGCGGCGGCGGCCCATTCGCCGAGGCTGCGGCGCAAGGCGGCGCGGGCGAGTAGGCCGCGGGGGAGATCATCAAACTGGCCAAAAACTCTCAGGCCTTCTACGGCTTCGTGAAGGAAACTGTTGGAGCGATTTGCATCAACTCGGATTTCGTCCGCAGAGGTCTCTCCGTCTTTCGCTAAGAGCGAGAGCCCGAGATGGGCTCGGCCTAGAGCAGCATGTCCAGTGAGAGGAATTGTCGCCACCCTTGGTCCGTCACGGCTTCCAAGCGCCGCGCGGCGCAGTAGCGGGCGTCAGAGAATTTGCCTCTCGATATAAGAAAGTCACAGTATTGCTGGCCGCGCCTGGCGTTGAAAAAGCCAGGTGACAACGTTCGCTGCAGCGAACTGGCCTCGGCAAAGAGTGCTTCGGCCGCACCGCCATTGCCGGCCGTCGCCAGCGCGTCAGCAAGGGACGTGCGGCTTACCATCCTGCGGTATTCTGAGGTATGGTCATGGTCAAGGTGGTCCGCAAACTCGACCCCTCGCTGTGCAGTCGCAACCGCAGACGAAACCTCGCCGCGCAACAGCTCCGTCTCGCTAGTATTCGATGCGCGGACGACGGCGTTCATCCAATCCGCCGCCTCCTCTGCCATCGGAAGCGCGGCCCGCATTGCCTGCAAGGCCTCCCGCAGCCTTCCTTGCGTCCTCAACCAATATCCGGCATTGCCCAGCAAAAACGCACGGTTCGCGGCGGGAAGCGTTGCGGCCGGCGACTCGAAGGGTGGGTCAAAGAACCATGAGATTACGGCTAGAGCGCTGCTCCACGCTCCGAGTTGTAGCGTATTGTAATGCCGCAAATGTCCGTCGGGGTGGCGGCGAATAAGCCTTTCAACCAATACGTTGTACGCCTTCTGGTGACGGCCGCCGCGGCATCCGTGGGTGATCGCGTGAAAGAGCGGCGCCAGTGCTTCCAGCGTCGGCGCGTCACCCTCATGGGTTGTATTGCGCAGATGCTCGTAGACGCGGCCGTGGGCATCTTTCCACGCCGCTTCGTTCGTCTGCCGCAGCCGCTCGCCAAACCATTCGCGCACCAATGGATGCGCGTCGAGCGCGCCGGGCGCGCTGGGGTCTTCAGGCGACAGCAGGCGCGCGTCGCGCAGCCGCGAAATCGCGCGGTTCCAATCCGCGTCGTCGAGCACGACGATTTGGGCGGTTAGACCATCGATCGCAGGCGCGGCGCGCAGCGCCGCAAGACAATCCGCGGTCGCAGGCCGGTCGAACAGGCCGACGAGGAACATGATTGCCGGCAGCAAAGGCTGCCCCGCGAGCCATTCCTTCTCGTACAACTCCATCACCCTGCGTGCATGATCGTGACCGGGATTGCCGGCGTCGGCGAGCAGGCTGCGGATATGGTCGCGGCGGCGGACGTCGCCGTTCTGCGTCTCGCGGAGATAACTTGCAAGCAGTGAAAGAGCGAGCGGGTGGCCTCCGAAATCGCGCGCGGCGGCGCGCAAGTCCTTGCCCGACCCCTTCACGCCGTTGTCCTTGAGCAGCTTTGCGCTTGCCTCGTCCGACAGGCGCTCGATGCGCTCAACCACCGCCGAAGAGTCCTTCCAGCGTGCGATATCAGCGATATCGACGCGGGTGGTCAGGACGACCAGTCCATGGTTGGACGCAGGCGGCTCTGCGGCGAAGCGGCGCAATAGCGCGCGTAAGCCCGGGTCCTTTAATCCGCCGCTTCAAGGAGTTCTTCGACGGCGCCAAAAGCTGGAGCCGCGTCGAGCGCATCATCGCCCGCGTCGAGGTTGGCGCCGAAGGGCCCGACACGCGCTTCATTGTCACCAATCTGAAAAAGAGAAACGCTCGCGTGCTCTATGAAGAGGTCTATTGTCGGCGTGGCCAGGCCGAAAACCACATCAAATCCTTCAAGACGCATCTGGCGGCGGATCGCACCTCATGCACGAAGGCCACGGCCAATCAGCTTCGGCTGTTCCTCCACGCCGGCGCGTACTGGCTGATGTGGGATCTGCGCGTGTCGATGCCGAAACGTTCGATGTGGCGCGTCGCCCAGTTCGATACGCTGCGCCTGCGCCTCATCAAGATCGCCGCCCGCGTCGTCGAGATGAAGACGATGATCCGAGTGCACTTGCCGACCTCCTGCCCCGCGCAGGATATTCTGCGCTTCGCTCTCGGACGCATACCGCGCCTCGTCACCTGACGGGCGGGGCTCGAGCGCGCCCCGAATATTCACAAGCGTCCCTTCAACCCGCAAACCCTCCCCGCCCCAAACTCTGGCTCCAAGCCGGAGCCGACGCGGCGCGTCCAAGCCCAGGGGAAATCCAAAGAAATCGCCCAAAACACGACACCCGCGACGGCGAAATCCTCAAAGCGCTGCATTAAGCGGGCTTAGATGGCCAATTTGCGCTGTCTTAGGTCCAGTCGCGGGCCCATATTGCAGCGGCTCGACGCCGTCGAGGACCAGCAGCACGCGGCGCCGCGCCATCGCTTCAGCGATCGCCTCGCCCTTGGCGACGGCGCTGTTCGACTTCGTCGAACCGCCAAGCTGCTGCAACGCCCAATCGAGAAACGTGTCCGAGGAAGTCGCGCGCTCGTGGGAGCCCTGGCTGTAGAACGACCAGCCGAGAACCGCCTCCGCGCCACGATAGTTGTCGCGCCTCAGCCGAGTGAGCCATTCGTTGACCAGCGCCGACTTTCCCGCCCCACCCTCGGCAATCAGCGAGAAGATGTTGACGTTCGGATCCTCCCATTCTGCGTCGAGCAGAGCGAGTTCCACCTCGCGTCCGACAAGAGACTTGTAGCTGGTCTCGGGCAAGTGCGTGATGTGGACGAGCTCGGGGGAAGCGAACTGCAAACCCACATTGTCAGACGCGGGATATCTGCCTTCGCCCGCCGACTTTTTGGCGAGAGTTTGAATTTCATTGGCAAATTCGACCAGCTTCTCGCGCCGCCCGTGATCGTCATAGGCGGAGAGGGGCTTCATGTTCCGAGGTCGAATGTTCTTGTCCTTGATATCGTCCAATCCGGCCAAAGGAGTGGGCGAAATCAACAAGGGATAGAACTGGATCGCCTCTCGAGCCGCCAGGCGCTTGCGAATGATGTCGATCTCTGTGTCGAGAATGTACGGGGAGGCCATCGAGTCGGCAGTGACCAGCAAGACGAAAATGTTGCAGGCAAGCAGTTTTTCCTTGATCGCGCCGTCCCAGTCGTCCCCGACCATCATCTCGACATCACCCCAAACTTCGAAGAAACCTCGACGCTCTCCCGCGCGAAGGAGTTTGCGCACGAGGCTGTACCACCGTATTTCGCCGCCGGAGGGCTTTTCCGGCTCGTCCGCATGCGCGTAGCTGATGAAAACGATGGGCTTCTTCGGCACGGCGTGTTCCCGCCTTATGGCCGATCAACGGCGACGGTGCGGAGTTGGGCGCAGCGTGTCAAGCACGCTCGGCCGAAAACCCACGGCTCGGAAGCCAGGTTAACAAATGATGTCGTGGCAAGGCCCGAGAGCCTTGCTCTGCGATATCGAAGCTTCAAGGACGTCTGGACGTAGCTGAAGATGCCCGAGTTCCGAGTCCTCGGGGCGTCGGATGCAACCTCTCTGACCCATTTCACACGTGGCGACCCCATTTTATTAACCTGGATTCCGAGCCGTGGCCGAAAACCCGAAAGCCAACCGCGAAAGCACGAAGCCCTGTCGCTGAACAGCCATAATCCTAAATACCGCAGTTGAGATTTTGCGAGTGGATTCGAATCGCGCATTCTCAAGGGTATGACGCGCGATTCTTCCCGCTCATCGGCTCACCCACCCGGTGAACAATCCTTGGTTGTCGGGAGCGAGCCGCCCGGAGGCGTCGACATCGACAGCTTCTTTGGGCCGGTCCGTGTCGAATGGGACCATGAGGCGGCGATGACGCCGCTCGGCCAGCTCCCGTTCTTCATCCATTTCCTCAAAGCGACCGGGTTGTTCGACGCCTTCGTCGTCGACTGTCCGCTGCGCTACGGCAGTCCCAACGCCCCGAAGAAGCGCGACATTCTCGGCACGGCGATGTTCTCCATGCTCGCTGGCCACAAGCGTTACGCCCATATCGCGGCGCTGCGCTGCGACGCCGTCTTGCCCGAGCTGCTTGGCATGGAAAAGATCGTCAGCGAGGATGCGGTAAGGCGCGCTTTCAAGGCGATCGACGAGAAGGAAGGCGCGACATGGCTGCGCCAGCATCTTGCATTTTGCGTCGAGCCGCTGCTCGCCGAGCCCTGGATCCTGGACGTCGATACGACGATCAAGCCGCTCTATGGCCATCAGGAAGGGGCGGTCTTGGGCTACAACCCCAAGAAGCCCGGGCGTCCGAGCCATTGCTACCACACCTACTCGATGGCTTCGACGCGTCTCGTTCTCGATGTCGACGTCTGTCCCGGCGACGAGCATGCATCCAAACATAGCGCGCCGAGCTTATGGGCGCTGCTCGATCGCTTGCCGCGCGACTTGTGGCCGGCGCTGTTGCGCGGAGACTCGGGCTTCGGCAACGAGGGGATCATGCGCGAGGCCGAGGCGCGCGGCTTGCCGTATCTGTTCAAGCTGCGCCTGACCGCCAACGTCAAGCGTATGATCGAGAAGCTCGCCGGCGCGCGCGAATGGGTTTGCGCCGGCCAAGGCTTCGAGGCCAAGGAGAGCGCCGTTCGCTTGACGGGCTGGAGCCGGGAGCGGCGGGTGATCGTGCTGCGTCGGCGTCTCAAAGGCGCTTTGGGGCTTGCGCAAAGCGACGAAGACGGGACGCCGCAGCTTTCCTTCACCGAGATCGGCGAGGCGACAGAAGTCTACGAATATTCGGTTCTGGTCACCTCGCTCGAGGAAGAAACTGAAGCGTTCGGCCAGCTCTATCGCGATCGCGGCGATGGAGAAAATATTTTCGATGAAATGAAGAACCAATGGGGCTGGGGCGGCTTCACGACGCATGATCTCGCGCGCTGCCGCCTTGCGGCGCGGCTGCTCGCGCTGTTTTACGACTGGTGGAACATTTTTGTGCGTCTGGCCGAACCGGGTCTGCACCGCGAGGCGATCACCAGCCGGCCCCTGTTTCTTTCCGCCATCGCGACGCGCACGCGGCACGCGCGCCAAACGACGATCCGCGTGACGAGCTCGCACGCCAGGGCCAAGCCAGCCGCCAAGGCGCTCGCGGCTGTAGCCGAGTTCCTACGAGGCTTGGCTGAAAATGCGGAGCAGTTGACGCGCCTGCAAAAATGGCGGGCGATCCTCTCGCGCGCCTTCAAGGCGTTCCTCAAAGGTCGATTGTTGCGCCCGCCGCCGCATCTCGCGCCAAGCTGACGCAACCAGAGCGCGCAAAATCGCAGAACGCCGCTACCTCAAGCCGACCAACTGCGGTTTTTAGGATAATTCCAGAGGACAGCGCCGCCGGCCTCTTCGCGAGAAATTCCCTGTTCGCGCGAACCGCGCAAACAAATCCGCTGTTATCGCGAATTGATCCGCTGTTCCGCTTGCGAAGCGAGTTCTTGCCCAAGCGCCTGAAGTCAGGCAGCTTTTTGCGGCGCTTCGCGGCCGGAACGGCCGGCGAAATTCGAGATCCGCTGTTTTTTCCGCTGTTACCAGCGGTGTTCGCCCCGCCGCCTCAAGCCAGCAGGTCGACCAGGTGCGGGATCAGCGGCGCGTCGGCGGGCGGCATGGGGTAGTGTCTCAGGTCCTTCGGCCACACCCATTTGAGCGTCTGGCCGTCGAGCGGCTGCACGAAGCCCTCCCATTTGCGGCAGACGTAGAGCGGCATCAGCAAATGAAAATCCTCGTAGCCGTGGCTTGCGAAGGTGAGCGGCGCGAGGCAGGGCGCCTTGACCGTGATGCCGAGCTCTTCGCCGAGCTCGCGGATGAGCGCGTCCTCCGGCCGCTCGTCCGTATCGATCTTGCCGCCGGGAAACTCCCACAGGCCCTCGAGCTCCTTGCCCTTCGGCCGCCGGGCGATGAGGACGCGGCCGTCCGTGTCGACGAGCGCCGCCGCGACGACCAGCAGGAGCTTCACGAGCGATAGTCGCCGTTGATCGCCACGTATTCCTTGGTGAGGTCGCAGGTCCAGACGGTGGCGCGGCCGCGGCCGATGCCGAGGTCGGCGGTGATGACGATCGAATCCTTCTTCATGTAGGCCGAGGTCTCGGCCTCGTCGTAGTTCGGATCGCGCAGGCCCTGATGGGCGACGCGGATCTTGCCGAAAAAGACGTCGAGCTTGTCGCGCTCGGCCTTCTCGCCCGGCCTTGCCGACCGCCATGACGACGCGGCCCCAGTTCGCGTCCTCGCCGGCGACGGCGGTCTTGACGAGCGGCGAATTGGCGATCGACATCGCGATGCGCTTGGCGGCCTTGCGGGTCGCCGCGCCCTCGACATTGACCTCGACGAACTTGCGCGCGCCCTCGCCGTCGCGCACGACCTGATGGGCGAGATTGCGCAAGAGCTTGTCGAGCGCGCGCCGGAAGGGGGCGGCGAGCGGATCCGAGGCGTCCTCGATGCGGGGCGCGGTTTTCGCCGCGCCGGTGGCGAACGCCATCAGCGTGTCCGACGTCGAGGTGTCGCTGTCGACCGTGATCGAATTGAACGAGCGCTCGACCGATTTCGACAGCATCGTCTGCAGTGCGCCGGAGGCGATCGGCGCGTCGGTGAAGACGTAGGCGAGCAGCGTCGCCATGTCGGGCGCGATCATCCCTGCGCCCTTGGCGATGCCGTTGATTTTTACGATCGAGTCGCCGATCTGCGCGAAGGCGGTGGCGACCTTCGGATAGGTGTCGGTCGTCATGATCGCCTTGGCGGCGTCCATCAACCGGTCCTCCCGCGCCTGCCCGGCGAGGTCGGCGAGCACGCGGGCGATCTTCATCCCGTCGAGCGGTTCGCCGATCACCCCGGTCGAGGCCATGAAGATTTCGCTCGGGCTGGCCCCGATCGTCTTCGCCGCGGCGTCGGCCACGACCTGAACCGCGTCGATTCCGGCGCGGCCGGTGAAGGCGTTGGCGTTGCCCGAATTGACGATGAGCGCCCGCGCCTTGCCGTTCTTGAGTTGCTCCCGGCACCAGTCGACCGGCGCCGAGGGGCACTTCGACCGGGTGAACACGCCCGCGACCGCGGTCGGCCTGTCGAACAGCGCCATCATCACGTCGGTCCGGTCCGGATAGCGCACGCCGGCCGCGATGGTGGCGAAGCGCACCCCCGCAATCGGCGGCAAGGACGGATATTTCTTCGGCGCAAGCGGGGAGAGCGAAGCAGGAGCGGCCATGGATCGTTCCGGTCAGAAGGACGGGAGCGGGCGCTTCCGCCCCCGCTCATGAGCGTCTCTCGTCAGGGCTTCGGCTTGTCGGCGGAAGAGGCGTCCGCGCCCGGAGCGGCGGCCGGGGCCTGGGCCGCGGGCGGCAGCGGCTTGCCGTCGGCGTCGAACATCTCGATCTTCGCCGCGCCGTGCAGTTGCGCGACCGTCTCGCTTTCCGCCTTCTGGCCGACGTAGCGGGCGGCCTGGTCCTTCACCTGATCGAAGGGCGGGAAGGTCTTGGTGCGCGTGTCCTCGACCTGGATGATGTGCCAGCCGAACTGGGTGTGGACCGGGTCGGAAATCTCGCCCTTCTTCAGCTTGAAGGCGGCGTCGGAGAACTCCGGCACCATCCGGTCCTTGGTGAACCAGCCGAGATCGCCGCCGTCGCCGGACGTGTCCTTGGAGAGTTCGTTGGCGACCTTGGGGAAGTCCTCGCCGCCCTTGACCCGCGCGAGCGCCTTCTTCGCCTCGTCCTCGGTCGGCAGCAGGATGTGGCGCGCGTGGATTTCTTCCTGCGGCGGCTCGGCCTTGGCGGCTTCCTCATACGCCTTGCGCTCGGCCTCCTCGGTCGTCGCCGCCTTGGCGACCGAGCCCAGGAGCTCCTCCATCGCCAGCTTGTCGCGGTAATAGGCGAGCTTCTTGGCGAAGTCGGGGGTCTGGTCGAGCTTGTCGGCCTCGGCCTTCTTGGCGGCGAGTTTGAGGTCGATCAGGTAGTCGAGCACGTATTTCTGCCGGGCTGCTCCTTCGAGCTTCTGCGGCAGGCCGGGGCCGATGTCGGCCATCGCGATGGCGACGTCCTGATCGGTGATCGGCGAGCCGTCGACTTTGGCCACCACTTTGGGATCGGCCGAGGCGGCGCCGGCGAGGGTCAGGGTCGCGCCGAGCCCGAGCGCCAGGGCGGCGGCGGTCGAGCGCAGATGTGCGGAAAACTTGCTTGTCATCATGGCTCCTTGAGCGTCGTTTGCCGGATTGTGAGCGCCGTTTTTCGGTCGCCGGCGAGGCGGGCGGAGGCGCTATAAAGGGATTCCGGCGAATTTGCGAGGGAAAAGCGGCCCCGAAAAGCGACAAAAACCGTTATGCGAACGTCGCGTTGGCGAAGTTCGAGGCGCCCCGCCGACGAAGTGCGCGCCATGACGGAGAAGCCAAGCCTTCCGGCGCGTTTGGCGGCGGGGCAGGTCGGCAGGCCGACAACGGCGTACAGCGGGAGGGCCAAGCTGACCGCTACGCCTCCGGGGCGCCGTGCGGAACCGGATACGGGCGTAAGAGCGAAAGCCGTGCGGAAGGCCCTCAGGGGATTCGCGTCGAGACGCAGGAGCCAGCGCGCATCGTTCAGGCCGCGAGCGATGTTGTTCGCTGTCCGCGATTTCGCTTGACAATTGCCCGGAAGCCATTAAACGCCCGCAATCCCGAATGCGTTCTGGATCCCGGCGCCATTGCGAGCGCGTGGGACTTTTTGCGTTTGAAGGGTCTCGGCAAGGGCCGGCCTCCACCGGACGCCGAGTTGTCAGTCCCGCGGCGCTTCAGCGCCTGTGCTCATGCGCCGCCGAAATGGAGAATTGAGCGAATGGCTCGCATAGCAGGCGTCAATATTCCAACCAACAAGCGCGTCGTCATCGCGCTTCAGTATATTCACGGGATCGGGCCGAAGAAGGCCGAAGAGATTTGCGAGAAGGTGCATATCCCCTCCGAGCGCCGCGTCTCCCAGCTGTCGGACGCGGAAGTGCTGCAGATCCGCGAGACGATCGACCGCGACTATCTCGTCGAGGGCGATCTTCGCCGCGAAGTGGCGATCAACATCAAGCGCCTGATGGATCTCGGGGCCTATCGGGGCCTGCGCCACCGCAAGCAGCTGCCGGTGCGCGGCCAGCGCACGCACACCAACGCGCGCACCCGCAAGGGCAAGGCCAAGCCGATCGCCGGCAAGAAGAAGTGATCACGCTCTCGTTCAATGCATTAATTGACGCGCTAAGGCGCGCTTGAAGGATCTGCTGATGGCAAAAGAAACAACCCGCGTCCGTCGCCGCGAACGCAAGAACATTGCAACGGGCGTCGCCCACGTGAACTCGACGTTCAACAACACGATGATCACCATCACCGACGCGCAGGGCAATACGATCTCGTGGTCCTCCGCCGGGACGATGGGGTTCAAGGGCTCCCGCAAGTCGACGCCGTTCGCGGCGCAGATCGCCGCCGAAGACGCCGTGCGCAAGGCGGCCGAGCACGGCATGCGCACGCTCGAGGTCGAGGTTTCCGGCCCCGGCTCGGGCCGCGAATCCGCGCTGCGCGCGATCCAGGCGGCGGGCTTCACCGTGACCTCGATCCGCGACGTGACCCCGATCCCGCACAACGGCTGCCGTCCGCGCAAGCGCCGCCGCGTCTGAACCCCATAAGCGCGCCGACCGGTCCGGCGCGCGCATGCGGCTCGAAGCGCGCGACGGCGCGTTTCGGGCCGTTCATCCGTCGAATGGAAGGCTCACGCCCGTGATCCAGAAGAACTGGCAAGAACTCATCAAGCCGAAGAAGCTCGAAGTCGCTCAGAGCGATGATCCCCGCCGCGTCGCGACGGTCGTCGCCGAGCCGCTCGAGCGCGGCTTCGGCCAGACCCTCGGCAACTCGCTGCGCCGCGTGCTGCTCTCCTCGCTGCAGGGCGCCGCGATCACCTCGATTCACATCGACGGCGTGCTGCACGAGTTCTCGTCGATCCCCGGCGTCCGCGAGGACGTCGTCGACATCGTGCTCAACGTCAAGGACATCGCCGTCAAGATGCAGGGCGAGGGCGTCAAGCGTCTCGTCCTCAAGCGCCGCGGCCCCGGCGCCGTCACCGCCGGCGACATCCAGACGACCGGCGACATCCAGATCCTCAACCCGAGCCTCGTCATCTGCACGCTCGACGAGGGCGCGGACCTGCGCATCGAGTTCACGGTGACGACCGGCAAGGGCTATGTCCCGGCCGACCGCAACCGCGCGGAGGATTCGCCGATCGGCCTCCTGCCGATCGACAGCATGTTCTCGCCGGTCAAGAAGGTGAGCTATCGCGTCGAGGCCACGCGCGAGGGCCAGGACCTCGACAAGGACAAGCTGACGATGACGATCGAGACCAACGGCGCCATGTCGCCCGAGGACGCGCTCGCCTACGCCGCCCGGATCCTGCAGGACCAGCTCGCGGTGTTCGTCAACTTCGAGGAGCCGCGCCGCGAAGAGGCCGCGCACGCGATCCCCGAGCTCGCCTTCAACCCGGCCCTGCTCAAGAAGGTCGACGAGCTCGAGCTGTCCGTCCGTTCCGCCAACTGCCTCAAGAACGACAACATCACCTACATCGGCGACCTCATCCAGAAGACCGAGGGCGAGATGCTGCGCACGCCGAACTTCGGCCGCAAGTCGCTCAACGAGATCAAGGAAGTGCTGGCGCAGATGGGCCTGCACCTCGGCATGGAGGTCACGGGCTGGCCGCCGGAGAACATCGAGGACCTCGCCAAGCGGTTCGAGGA
The DNA here is from genome assembly GCA_963768555.1 of uncultured Alphaproteobacteria bacterium. Classification (GTDB taxonomy): domain Bacteria; phylum Pseudomonadota; class Alphaproteobacteria; order Rhizobiales; family Beijerinckiaceae; genus Roseiarcus. The sequence goes on along the minus strand of CAVYIZ010000066.1, from coordinate 60,714 downwards.
GCATTACTGAAAAATCCCTTCTCCCGTTTACGGGAGAAGGTGGCGCGAAGCGCCGGATGAGGGTCTTTCTGCTTGCCCTCACCCCGGCCCTCTCCCGCACAGCGGGAGAGGGGGATAACGAGCGGCCGTTCCTTGGCACGGCGGCCGCAGACCCGAGAAGGAGAGAGCCGACATGTATCACGGACACGCCAAGCGGCGCTTCAACCGCACCGCCGAGCATCGCCAGGCGATGTTCGCCAACATGGCCCAGGCGCTGATCAAGCACGAGCAGATCACGACCACGCTGCCGAAGGCCAAGGACCTTCGCCCGGTCGTCGAGAAGCTGGTGACGCTCGGCAAGCGCGGCGACCTGCACGCCCGCCGCATCGCGATCTCGCGGCTGCGCGACGCCGACCTGGTCAAGAAGCTGATCGACGTCCTCGGTCCCCGCTACAAGAACCGCAACGGCGGCTACACCCGCATCATGAAGGCGGGCTTCCGCCCCGGCGACAACGCCGCGATGGCGGTGATCGAATTCGTCGACCGCGACGTCGAGGCCAAGGGCAAGGATTCCGGTCCCGCGCCGCAGGCCGAGGGCTGAGAGGCGAACATCAGCGGAATTCTGAAAAGCGGCGGGGCGACGCTCCGCCTTTTTCGTCGCGCCCTTCGCTGGCGCGGACGCCCCGCTGGCCAAGAGCCTTGACAGGCTCGGGACGGTCTCACAGGCTGACCGGCATGCCACAGGCCGACAGCATTTCGGAGGGGGACGCCAGTGCGGTCGCTTCGCATCCGGCGAAGCCGATCCACGAGGAGCACGTCCAGCGGCAGATCAAGTACTTCCGCGATTTCGCCGCGGTCTACTCCGACGCCATCCGCTTCAGCGACTTCAAGGCCAACATCGCGCTCCTTTTCCTGCCGCTCCTGATGGCGCCGATCCTCGGCGCGCACGAGAAGAACTTCCAGCAGATTCTGCTCTGGCCTGTCCTCGCGCCGTTTTTGATCGCCTATTTCTTTCTGATCACTGGCGATCTTTCCCGGGTATCTCCGGACGGAAAAGAGCAATTTTCATCTGTCGCGCACTGCGTCCGCCCACCACTTCGTCTTTATCCACGATCTGGCGGTCGAACTCGAGGAGAGCAAGCACCGGATCGCGCTCCTCTCGCGCATCCTCTACTGGAAGACGCTGTACCTGAGACTGAGCCTCGGAGTGTGCCTCGTCGCCATTCCCGTGTTCGGCGGGCTGCTCGCCATCTACGGGGTTTAGCGCGCAATTGTAGACGCAGCCGCTGGCCGCGTCGCCGCGCGTGGCTACAGGAGGGCGCTGCCCTCTGCCGCCCGCGCAAGCCCGCGGATCAGATTCGGCGTCGACCAGCTCGCGACCCCGGTCCCGGCGAAATCGCGATCGGTCGCCCAGACGTCGGCGTCGACACTCCAGGCGAGCGCCAGCACATGGGCGTCGTTGATCGAGCCGTTTCGGCTGGCAGAGGCGTCGCGAAGCGCGATCTCCGCTTCAGGCAGGAGCGCCGAAAGCGCGGCGACAGGCACTACCGTCATCTCGGCGATGAGCCCATCGACGATCGCGTGCAGTTCCGGCCGTTTCAGCCCGAGGTCGATGCGCCGTCGCGCCTCGGCCACGGCGCGGTCCGTCGTCACCAATGCCGAGGCCCGCGCCGCCGCCAGGACGGCGCCCGAGCTTCGTCCCCGCGCTGCGGCGATGAGGGCGCCCGTGTCGACGACGAGCGCGCTCGTGGGCGCCTTCACGGTATCATGGGCTTGGCGATCAGCGCGCGGACGGCCTCAATCGACCAATCGACGGGATCGACCGGCCCGTAAGCCGCCAGCGCCGCGTCGTCGGCCGCGGGATCGCGCGTTCGCGCGAGCTCCTCGGCCCGCGCCAGCACTGCGGCGAGGCGGTCGGGATCGGCGCTCTTGAGGGGGATCAGAAGTCCGACCGTCCGAGCGCCCGACTTGATCGCGGTCGGTCCCTCGAGCGCGCCGATCGCCTCGCCGGATATCTTTTGCAAATCGCGGATGCCGATGGACGCCATGGCGCTTACATACATCATTATGTAACAGCTCGCAAGCCCGCCGGCGGGCCGGATCAACGGGGGTTCGAGCCTAAAACCTGATCGCGCCGATCCGCGCCGCCTGCGCCACGAGCCTCCGTCCGCCCCTCTGCGTCGAGCTTGTCGAGCAGGGACGCGATATGGAACTTTACCGTGTGGACCGAGATCGCGAGTTTACGGGCGATCGCCTTGTTGGACGCGCCTTCGGCGATCAGCGCCAGCACGTCGAGCTCGCGCGGCGTGAGCGCCACGTCGGGCTCGCGAGGCAGGTCGCGCGCGGCGACGAGGCTTACGTCCGCCGGCTCGCCGGGCGCCGCAAGACGCAGGCCGGGGACATCCCCCAGAAGCGCCGCCAGCCGGTCGGCGAGCGCTCCCTCGCTGATCTCGATCGCGACGACGATCGGGGCGGACGGCGGCTCCGTCATTGCGCTTGCGGCCTTTCGGCGATCGTCACGTCGAGCTCCAGCGGCTCGCCGGCCCGCCGCAGCGAAAGCTTGACCGTCTTGCCCACGCTGTCGGGCCCCAGGAGGCGCATGAGTGATACATGCCGCGCAGCGGCTCGCCGTTCCAAGCGACGATCACGTCGCCCTGCTTGACGCCTGCCGCCGCGCCCGGCCCCTTGGCGTCGACGCTGATCGCGATCAGTCCGACGCCGCCGCCTTCGAGCTTCACCGCCTGCAGGCCGAGACCCAGATAGCCGCGCGCGATCCTGCCCTTGGCGACGAGCGTCGCGGCGACACGGTCGATTGTCGCTAAGGGAATGACGAGGGTGCGCCGTCTCGGGCCAAACACCGCCATGCCGAAGGCGCGGCCCTCGGCGTCGAGCGCGAGCCCGCCCTCGCTCGATCGTCTCAAGGCCGCGCTGAGCTCGATCCTCGCGTCGATGAGCCCGCCGCGCATGCTGCGCCATTGCGGCCCGGCATAGGAGACGACTCCGAGCGACGCGGCGGAAGCGCTTTCACGCGCGGCGACGACAAGCGCGAACGCGCCGGCCGCCGGGGCGCCGGCAGACGGGGGCGCCTGGGGCAGGTCCGTGCGCTGAACGCGAAGGAGCGCGACGTCGGTCGACGGATCGCGGCCGACGAGCTCGGCCCGCGCGGAGGCGCCGTCGTGGGCGATGATCTCGATTTCCCCGTCGTCGGCGAGCGCCTCCTCAGCGGCGACGATGAGATTTGGCCGCCAGACGAAACCGCTCGAAACCGAGCGCTGGGACTTCACGGAGACGACGCTGGGCGCGGCGCCGCGGACGAGATCGGCGACGGCGGCGGAGAAGGCGTTCAGGGGGGACGGGCTGGAAGGGTCGGACATGGTTGTGCTCCTTTGTCCAACTTACATGTCGCCGGAACGCGACGCCGTCACCCTCGCCAGATGGGCGGGCTGGGAATATGGGCGGTGGATGGTCGAAGACTTGCGCAAGGCCGGGTCGCCGGAGGGAGAGGCGAGCAGCCATTGAGGCCGCGCTCCTTCGTGCATCTTCGGGGACTTTGTGGTAAATAGTTTCACTGCCAAGCGCATAAAGACCCACGAAGGGGAGGCCGCAAATCATGACCGCCGCGCGCCGCCTCGCCGCCGACGTCGTCGGCTATTCGCGCCTGATGGGCGAGGACGAGGCTAGGGCCTGTGCTCAGTTGAGCTGGATGACGACGGCGACGAGGCGGATTGCGCCGAGGAAGTTTCTCGCGAGCTTGTCGTAGCGTGTCGCAATCGCACGAAATTGCTTGAGTTTTTCGAAGAGACGTTCAATCAAGTTGCGCTCTTTGTAGAGAGTGAAGTCGCATTCCCTTTTCTGCTTGCGATTGCTCCTTGGCGGAATGACGGCTGCGATTCGCGCGTCCCGCAGCTGTTCGATCAGGCCGTCAGCATCGTACCCTTTGTCGCCAAGCAGCGCGCCGCAAGCGACGCCTTGGAGCAGTTGCCCCGCAGCGCGAACATCGTGGACGTGACCCGCCGTCAGAACAAGTCTGACCGGATTGCCCAAGGCGTCCGCGAGCGCATGGATTTTGGTTGTCAGGCCGCCCCGGGAGCGTCCAATGGCTTGGTCCTCGCCGTTTTTTTTCGCGCCCCGGCGCTGTGCTGATGGGCGCGGACGATGGTGGCGTCGATCATCACGTATTCGGTGTCGGCGTCACTGGCCAAGTGATTCAGAACACGCTCGAAAACCCCGCTCTTGCACCACCGGCTGAAGCGTTGGTGCGTGCTCTTCCAGGAACCAAAATGCGCCGGCAAATCGCGCCATGGAACGCCTGTCCGATAGCGGTAGAGCACCGCCTCGACGAAGAGCCGATTGTCTGGCGCAGTACCGCCGACATGGCCCCTACGCCCAGGAAGAAAATCCTTGATCCGATCCCACTCATCATCCCGCAATCCATCCCGATCCATGGTCAGCCCCTCAAAAAGCCGACCACCCATGAGTTAGAGATTTGCTGATTTGGGAATCCCCTTTCTAACTCGGCGCTAACTGAGGACAGCCCCTAGCACGGGCAAAAATTGTGCGCGAGCGGCGCGACGCCGCGACGCCGATCGTGGGCGCCTGGTCAAGACGATGGGCGACGGCGTGCTCCTGGAATTCCCGTCCGTCGTGGCGGCGGTCATTGCGCGATCCTCATCCGGAAAATGATGGAGGAGCGCAACGCGGGGCTAAATGAGACGAAGCGTGTCGTCTACCGCGTCGGTGTCCATCTCGGCGACGTGCTGGTCGAGGGCGACGACATTCTCGGCGACGGCGTCAATGTCGCCGCGCGGCTCGAAGGAATCTGCGAGCCCGGCGGCGTCTCACTCTCGGCTTCCGCCTTCGACAATGTGCGAGGCAGGATCGACGCGGATTTTTGCGATCTCGGCGAGCAGAGTCTTAAGAACATCGCGAAGCCCGTGCGCGCCTGTGGGCTGTCCCCGGAGGCGCTCGCGGACGCAAAGGTTCAGACGCCCGAGACCGCGAAGGCTCCGCAGGTCAGGCACCTCCTGCTCCGCCGGAGGCGCGCGGCGTCTCGGCGCGAGTGCGCGCGCTCGCCGCCGCGCTCATCATCGCGGTTCTTGCAGCGGGCGCTTACGCTTGGCATTCCGGGTTCGCGCCGCGCCTGCTCGGCGCCTCGGTCGCCGAGGACAAGCTCGCCAACGCGCCGCCGTATTCCATTGTCGTGCTGCCGTTCGAGAACCTGAGCGGCGATCCCGAGCAGGACTATCTCGTCGACGGGATCACCGACGACCTGACGACCGACCTCTCGCAATTTCCGGAGAGCTTCGTCATCGCCCGCAACGCCGCTTTCACTTACTAGGGCAAGCCGGTCGATGCGAAGGAGATCGGCCGCGAACTCGGCGTGCGCTATGTGCTGGAAGGCAGCGTGCGCCGCGCCGGTGAGGCGGTCGAGGTCAATGCCCAGCTCATCTCGACGGAAACGGGGGCGCATGTCTGGGCCGACCGGTTCGAGGGCGAGAAAAGCAAGCTCGGCCAGTTGCAGTTCGAGATCGTCGCGTGGCTCGCCCATTCGCTCGGGCAGGAGCTTCTCAAGGCTGAAGCCTTGCGCGCGGCTCGGGAACGGCCCAACAACCCGGACGCGGTCGATCTCATGTTGCGTGGCACAGCACCATTGGCGTCAAACAATTTCAATAAATCCACATCGAACGACGCCAAGCAGTTGGAGCGCGCGCTTGCTCTCGATCCGAAGTATGAGCCGGCTATGCCGATGCTTGCGATTGTTTTGGCTCGGCGCGTACAGAATCACTATAGCGAAGACCCCGCGAGCCAGCTAACGCGCGCGGAAGAACTGCTCAATGCGGCCTTGGCCCTTGAGCCTGACGATACGTGGGTCCATTGGACGAAGGGGTTGATTTCTTCCATCGGCAGCCCGGCGTTCCGCTCGACCATGCCGTTTTGCACTTCGATCGCGCAGCGCACCGCGTCGACCACGCTTAAACTCGACAAGCGCGCACCGGGCCGCGAATCACTGCGGCGTCCAGTTGACGCAATGACCAGGCCGCCCATTTCGGGTCGTTTGTCGCGATGTCGAGGAGAACATTCGTATCGACGAGCGTCATCGGCTCTCGCCGCGAGTCAACGCCATGATCTTTTCCGTCGTGAGCCCGCTCGTCGCCGTGCCTCGCATCCGCTCGAAGCGGCTTGGCTTGATCGCGGTCTTGGCGACCCGCCGCAAGAAAGCGCGACCATCCTCGGCGACCTCAAAAACGACCTTGCTGCCTGGATTGATGCCGAGCCGGTCGCGAACCGGCTTCGGGATCGTCACCTGGCCCTTGCGCGTGACTGTCACCGCCATGTGCGGACTCCGTAGTACCTTCGTTTCGCAGGTATTACATAGGGCGGCGGCGCTCGTCCGGCCAGTGGCGGCTTCCGGATGAGGAGACCACGAAGTGAGGCCTATGAGTGAGCGATCGCCGGAGGAATTCGGAAGCGCCAGCGTCGCTGACGCTGTAAGAGCACGCGACGAAATTTCCGGAATTCCGGACCAGATCCGCTAGGGCTCCGCATATTACAAAATAATACTGTATAGTACTCAAGAGGCCCTTATAATCCGCACGTCGCGGACGCAAAATTGCCGGATATGCAGGGCGACGCTAAGCGGGGTCGCAAGCCTTTGAAAAGCAAGAGGCCCGCCGTTAAGTTGGCGCCAAACTGGTCTCAGGCCGCGCTTCGCCCCGCGCGGGCCGAAACCGAGGCGCTCCGCGAGGCTCCCGAATGGTCGGGACCCGCCGCCCGCGCTTCCCACCGCCCCGGCCGCCGCCTATATCAGCGCCGCTCTCGTCCCCCCTGGAGGTTCGGTTTGATCCGCTTCGCGCTCGCCATCGTCTTCACGCTCCTCGGCGCCCCCGCCTTGGCCGACACGGTCCAGAAGGCCGCGCCGCAGAGCCCGGCCGAGGTGCGTCTCTCCTTCGCGCCGGTCGTGAAGAAGGCCGCGCCCGCGGTCGTCAACGTCTACGCGTCGCGGGTCGAGACGGCGCCGCGCAATCCCTTGTTCGACGATCCGATTTTCCAGCGGTTCTTCGGCGGCGGCGGGGACGAGGGCCAGCGGGTGCAGAAGGCGCTCGGGTCTGGCGTCCTCGTCGATCCGTCGGGCCTGGTCGTGACCAACTATCACGTGATCGAAAACATGACCGACGTGCGGGTCGCGCTGGCGGACAAGCGCGAGTTCGACGCCGAGATCGCGCTGCGCGATCCGCGCACCGATCTCGCCGTGCTGCGCATCAAGGGCGGCGACAATTTTCCGGTGCTCGAGATGGGCGATTCCGACGCGCTCGAGGTCGGCGATTTCGTCATCGCGATCGGCGATCCGTTCGGCGTCGGCCAGACGGTGACGCAGGGGATCGTCTCCGCGCTCGCGCGCACCCAGATCGGAGCCAGCGACTACGGCTTCTTCATCCAGACGGACGCGGCGATCAACCCCGGCAATTCGGGCGGCGCGCTGGTCGATCTCGACGGGCGAGCTGATCGGCATCAATTCGATGATCTATTCGCGGTCCGGCGGCAGCATGGGGCTCGGCTTCGCCATTCCGGTCAACATGGTCAAGGGCGTGGTCGCCGCGGCGCTGCACGGCGGCACGACCGTCAAAAGGCCATGGCTCGGCGCGACGCTGCAGAACGTGTCGAAGGACATCGCCGAAAATCTCGGGCTCGAGCGCCCGGCGGGCGCGCTGGTCGTCGACGTCGTCGAGCATGGCCCCGCGGCGGCCGCGGGCCTGAAGCGCGGCGACGTGATCGCCGCGATCGACAATCAGGCCGTCGACGACGCCGAGAGCGTCGGCTTCCGGCTCGGCGTCAAACCGCTCGGCGGTACGGCGCGGCTCGCGGTCCTCAGGAACGGCAAAACCCTCGACCTGCCGCTGAAGCTCGTCTCCGCGCCCCGAAATTCCGCCGCGCGACGCGCTGACCATCCACGGCCGCTCCCCCTTCGACGGCGCCGAGGTGATGAACCTGTCGCCGGCGGTGACGGAGGAGCTGTCGCTCCAGGGGGTGAGCGAGGGCGTCGTCGTCGCCGCCGTCGCCGATAGCTCGACCGCCGCTCAGGTCGGCCTGCAGAAGGGCGACGTCGTCGTCTCGGTGAACGGGCAGCGGATCGGGACCACTCGCGATCTCGAGAAGGCCTGCGGGGAGCGGGCGCGGTGGTGGGATCTGACGATCCAGCGTGGCGGCGAGACGATCCGCACCCGCCTCGGCGAGTGAAGTCGGGACAAAAAAAGGCAGGGCGCATGGGAGCGTCCTGCCTAGGCGCGCGAGTGGGGAGGGGCCTCGCGCTTTGTCCTATGCCGCCTTGCGGGGGGCCGTTCGGGGCTTGGTCCTCGCGAGGCGGCGGCGGATCGAGAGCCAGAGGGCGCGCATTTCCTCGGCCGCGGCGCCGGCTGGATTGAGTTCGGTGACCCCGAGGCCGTGGCGCGCGGCTTCCTGATAGTCGACGCGGGCGAGAACGAGCGGCGAGATGAGTCCGCCCATTTCCTCGAGCGTCTCCACGCCATCCCGCACGCGCGCGGTCTGCTGGGCCGGAGGACACTGGTTGAGCAGGAACACGAACTCGCCGCCAACCTCGGTGAGTGCGGCGCGGGTTTTTGCGCTCGCCCAAAGATCGAACATGCTCGGCCGGGACGGGATGATGTTGAGATCCGCGACCGCCATCGCTGCGGCCGAGGCCGGACCCTCCGCGCCGGGCGTGTCGATGATCCCGAGCGTGCAGCCCTTGGCCTTCAGTTGAGCCAGAACGGCGGGCAGCCGCGCGGCCCCCGAGGCGACGACTTCGATGTCGTCCGCGCCGCGGGTCTTGACCCAATTGATCAATGACCCTTGCGGGTCCATGTCGACGACGCCGACTTTCTCCTTCATTTCCTGCGCTGCGACCGCAAGAGACGAAGCAATAGTGCTCTTGCCGGAACCGCCTTTCTGGGTGACAAACGCAATCGTCCGCATGTCTTTCCGCCTCAGCATACGTCTTGCGCCCAGGCCGCGGCTGGCATCGAGGGCTCGAGTCAACGAACCCTTTCAAATTGCGGTCGCTGCGTTAACAAAGCTTTAGCAAAACGGCGCCTTTGCAAAAAATCTGGCGCAATTTCAAACGGGCGGAGGAATTGGCTGACCCCGTCGATTGGCGCTCGATCGGCGTTTCCGCCGTCCGCCGTGCGCGTCAGAAACGATCGAGAGTCAATCGCCGTCGAGGGGCGTTAACCCTTTGGGCTTCCCGTCCGCGGCGAGCGTGATCTTTTCGATCCGCATTTCGGCGTTCTTCAGAAGTTCGTCGCAGCGGCTCTTCAGCGCTTCGCCGCGTTCGTAAAGCCTAACGGAATCATCGAGGGACACCGCGCCCTTCTCGAGCTGATCGACGATGCCTTCGAGCTCGGCCAGCGCCTTCTCGAACGGCATGGCGGCTATGTCCGAATCGACTTCGGTCACGACTGTCTCCAAATCCCTCGAACCTCAGACGCCCGGCGCCCACGCTCCGTCGCTCGCGCCTCCCTCCGGCGCCGGTTCGCCGAGCGAAATCGAACCTCGGCGCAGCCGTCGGCCCCGTGCTTACCAGACTCCCGACGCCAAGCCAAAAGGCTCAGGCGGCCGACCGGCGCGCGGATCGTCCTCATATCCCCGCCTTCACGGCGCGGCGGGAAGGCGCCATGATCGCGCCACCGGGGACAAGGAGGCGTCGCCATGCTCGTCGGGGTTCCAAAGGAAATCAAAGACAACGAATTCCGAGTCGGCATGACGCCAGCTGCGGTCGCCGAGCTCGTCCATCACGGCCACAGCGCGATCGTGGAGAAGGGCGCCGGCGTCGGTTCGGGTTCGTCCGACGAGGAATACGCCCGCGCCGGGGCCGAACTCGTCGATACGCCCGCCGAAATCTTCGCCCGCGCCGACATGGTCGTGAAGGTGAAGGAGCCGCTCGCCGAGGAACGGAAGCTCCTGCGGCCGGGGCAGATCCTCTTCACCTACCTGCATCTCGCCCCCGATCTCCCGCAGACGCAGGATCTCGTCGCCTCGGGCGCGGTCTGCATCGCCTATGAAACCGTGACCGACCCGCAAGGCCGCCTGCCGCTGCTGACCCCGATGTCGGAAGTTGCGGGGCGGCTCGCGCCGCAGGTCGGCGCGCACGCTCTGGAGAAGGCGCAAGGCGGACGAGGCGTGCTGCTCGGCGGCGTGCCCGGCGTGGCTGCGGCCAATGTGCTGATCCTCGGCGGCGGCGTGTCGGGAACCCACGCCGCGACGATCGCGGTCGGGATGGGCGCCTCCGTCACGGTCGTCGACCGCTCGCACGAGGCCCTGCGCCGCCTCTCGGCGCAGTTCGGCTCGGCGTTGCGCACCGTCTATTCGACCCGCGCCTCGATCGCCGACCTCTTGACGCGGGCCGACCTCGTCATCGGCGCGATCCTCTTGCCCGGCGCGGCGGCGCCGAAGCTGATCAGCCGTGCGATGCTCGCGACGATGCGTCCCGGCGCGGTCATCGTCGACGTCGCGATCGACCAGGGCGGCTGCTGCGAGACCTCGAAGCCGACGACGCATTCGCACCCGACCTACGTCGTCGACGGCATCGTTCATTATTGCGTCGCGAACATGCCGGGGGCGGTCTCGCGCACCTCGACCTTCGCCCTCAACCATGCGACGCTTCCCTTCACCCTGGCGCTCGCCGAAAAGGGCTGGCGCGGCGCGCTGAGGGACGATCCATATCTGCGCGCCGGGCTCAACGTCTGCGACGGCAAGGTGACGTGCGAGCCGGTCGCCGAGGCCCATGGGCTGAAATATGTGAGCGCGGAGAGCGTGCTCGGGTGATGCGCGGCGGATCGCGCGGCGCCCCGTCACGCCCCGCGAGGGACGCAAGCCAAGGGGTGGCGGATCGCCCTCAGACAGAAAAGGGTAAAGACGGGTGTGTCGCCGCAATCCGGAGAAATGACAATTCGCGGTTGTCTGGAGCTTCTGCTTCAGAACAGCCGAGAGCAAACCTAAGCTTTCGCGCTTTTTAGGGAAATGTGGCAAAAAAAGCACATGCGGATCTCAAGCGCGGTGCTACGACTCGCCCGTTTCAAGCGCCATGTTACCATGCAACTTGGAATCGTCTTTTGCTTCGACTTCGAGCGTCATGATGGGGCGAATCGTGATGGGGCGAACGAGGGAATTTTCGTGCGTGAACAGCGGCGGCGGCGCAGTTCTCGCGCTTGTTGTCTTCTTGGGCGCAATTGTTTTCTCTGGGGAATTGGCAAGCGCGCAGAGCGTGTTTTGCCCGGCGACAGTCCCCTCGGCTCCGTATCCCGTCAACTCGGTGCCGAACGTTACGCAGATTTCCGGCAATTGCACGAATCCAAAGATAGCGGGCGCTGCTTCCGGGTCGGCGTTGGCGTCCCAGGCGATTGGCGACCTCGCGGGTTCGTCAGCGAACCAGGAGACCTCTGTGGCCGTAAAAGCCATTGAAGAGCGCCGCGAAACGCCGCCAGAGGCCTGTCCATCCGACGAAATTCTGGTCGACGGGATTTGCAGGGCGCGACCTGCGCCTGCGGCCAGCATCGTTCCCGCTCTGGCGCCTACGCTCAACGTGACGCCGACGCTGCCTGGGCTCAGCGCTGCCACGGCTCTTGCTTCCGCATCCCCCTCTTCGGCTATCTACGATCAGTCGTTTCGCATCGGCTCTTGGGTTCAAGGGTTCGGCGGCTACGATCATCGAACTGGAGATCAAAACAGCGTAATCGACTGTTGCACCGCCGTGCCTTCGAACACCAACGTCGCTCCCCTGGTTCTTGACGCCAGCAGCACGACTTCGTCTGGAGGCTTCGTCGGCGGAATTGACGCCACCAAGCGGGGCTTGTCGTCGGCGCAGGACGGCGTGATTCTCGGATTGCTCGGAGGCTATACGTGGACGAAAGTTTCCCTCGGGACGACTGTTTTGTCGACCGTTCCAGAGTCAGACGGCAAGCGGGTCGAGCTCAAGCACAGCGTATATCAATGGGCCAGGTGTGGGTTTGTACGCTACGTATTTCAATCAGCAGTTGTCGAACACTTCTTTGATCAAGTTTGATTTTCTGTCGCTGAGTGAAAATCAATCGCAAATACTCGGGTTCGGAGCGTGCTCCTGTTTCGTTCCCTCCGCCCCATCATTCGTCTCCGCCCAGTCTGGCTCCGGGTCTACAAATCTAAATCAGCTGACGATTTCCGATGACCTTAGCTATACTATAAGGTGGTATGATCGGATGTGGATCCAGCCGACCGTCGGCGCCAGTTATGTGAATTCGAGTTTTTCGTCGAGTGCGGCAGCGTTGGGACTTTCGAACGGGTACACCTTCAGGATTCAGGGTGGCGCAAGGGTTGGGATGGACTCGGTTATCGCCGCCAATCACGTGACGACCGTTCTGACTGGCCTGCTGTTTGGGGATCCAATTGTGCACGGCTTTAATATTGAGGGCCAAGGCTTTGGGCAGAGCGGCGACATCCTGAGCGATCAGGGTAAAGTGCAAGCGGAGGCGATCGCGTCGATCAATGTCGATTTCGGCCACGGCCTTTCGGCATCCGTTCAGGGCGATGTCTACGGCGCTCGCGGCATTTTCGGCGCAGGCGGGCAAGCCACTCTTCGTATGCAATGGTGAGTGGTTCAGATCGCTGCGCCTTTGTGCTCGGCGCCATCGGGGGCGGATCTGGATCGACCATCCACGGCGGCCGTCGCACGGCAATATTCATTCTGGCGAAAGGTCCTCCGGATCCTGCACCAGGGCGCGCGCCCGCGCGGCCCAAAACTGCCCGCCTTTCGTTGCTGCAATGTCATGTGACGAGGATCACAGACACGCGTTGAATTTTGTGGGCATATGTTTAAAAGTTGCGCAGGATATGCGAGGCGCGGCATCCAGGTTCGGCATCGACCAAAAGGAGATGCTAACATGCGAAGCATTCTGGGTCAGGCCGGCGATTTCGGCCATGAGGCGGTCGGCAATTCCTTCCTACGCCGACGGTCGCGAGGCGAGCCTCAAAATCGGACAACAGAATTGCTATGGGCGCTGTTGCTCTGAGATCGTTCGAACGTCTCCTTGGCCCGGTCGAGGAGTAATATTCCGCTCCGAGTGTAGGTGTGGCGTGCCGGACCGCGCTAAGTCGGAAAATGGCGAGCTGCTCTAGCGGGCGCCAATTGTTCTAGCGGAGGCTTATATGCGAAAGCTATTCGCGACCGCGGCGCTGGCCGCGACAATTCAATGCGCAGGGGCCGCAGATTGGCCGCTCTGTCCGTCATGCGAGAACAAGGCTGGCGCTCACACCGGCGTCGTTGTCGCCGGAGGCGCGATGCTCAACGGTATGGGGGGAGGGCCCGTGGGCGGGGGGATGTCTCCATGGGCGGTGGGATGTCTCCCATGGGCGGTGGGATGTCTCCCATGGGCGGCGGGATGTCTCCCATGGGCGGCGGGATGCCTCTCATGGGCGGCGGGATGCTTCCGGTCGGCGGCGGGATACGCGCCGGGGACGGCGACGGGGCGGCTTGGCCGATGGGACCGGTCCTCCTCGGGCATACATCCGGCACAATCCTCGAAGTCGAAAAACTCCAGGCGTCCGGTAACCCCACGGCTTTCGCGGTGCGATACAAGATTTTAAGCTTATTCTAAGCTTGAATCTGTCTCGATGCCCTGGAGGCGCCAGAAGTGGGCGGGATTTTCATCAGCTACAGGCGGGGAGATTCCGAAGGACAGGCCAGAGCCTTGTCGCTCGAACTGGCGGATTATGTTGGCGACAAGGGGGTGTTCATGGACGTCGACAGCGTCGCCCTCGGACGCGACTTTCGACAGAGTCTCTATAAAAGCCTGGAATTGTGCGACGCCGTGCTGGCGCTGATAGGGCCGAACTGGCTCGACAGTAAGGACGCCGCGGGTGGACGCCGGCTGGACGACCCTCGCGATTTCGTGCGTCTGGAAATCGCGACCGCACTCAAACGAAACATTCCAGTTACGCCGGTGCTGTTGCAGGGCGCGTCGATGCCGGCCGAGCAGGTCTTGCCCGACGACCTTAAGGACTTGGCGTTCCGGAACGGGTTCGAACTGAGCCATACGCGGTGGCATTCCGATGTTCGGGAAATGGCGCTGCGACTGGGGCTGGGTAACGGCGATGCTTCTCTGGCTGATGCGCAGGCGAAGAGCGCCGCCAGGCAGCCGTCGCTCGGCCGGACGACGGCGATTCCTCCTGGCGCGTCGCCGATGGGTCATGCCGAGGCGGAGGGGAGCTCTCGCTGGCTGACCCGGCGGAGAGCGTTGGGCGCTTCCGCGGTTGCCGCCGCCGCGGCGGCCTCGGCAATCTCCGCGCCCTTCGTTCGCCGATGGGCGTCGAAGCCGGGGAGGCCGGCATTGAAAACGGTCCTCTTCGATTTCGCGATCGTCGACGAAAAGGGAGTGCGGATGCCGACGGACAGAGCAAGCGCGTCGGTCTTCACCGAGACGCTGAGTCCTGGCGTCGGCATGGATATGGTGTCGATCCCCGCAGGGGTGTTCACCATGGGCTCGCCGAAATACGAGCCGGAACGTCGTTCCAACGAGGGTCCGCAACACTCGGTCACTCTCGGTCCGTTCTTTATGAGCGCGTGGCCGGTAACGCAGGCCCAGTGGGCGGCAGTGGTGACGGAGCGCCCCGCCAGACTCTCTTACGGACTTGATCCGTTTCCGTCATTCTTCAAAGGTGACAATCTCCCGGTCGAAACCATATCGTGGAACCAGGCGGATGAGTTTTGCCGCCGCCTCGCCAAGCTAACCAGCCGGGACTATCGCCTGCCCAGCGAAGCAGAGTGGGAATACGCCTGTCGCGCGGGATCGACCGGCCCGTTCAATGTTGGCCCCACGATCACGACCGATTTGGCGAATTATTGCGGTGAGGGCGGGGCCGTATGCGGCAAGAGCGACGGGCGGAGCGTCGTCTCCGACGCGTATGACGGGGTGACCTATGGATCGGGCGCTTATGACCAGGGTCCCACCGGCATATTCCGCGGGACGACGACGCCGCCGGGGACATTCCCCCCCAACCGATTTGGCTTGTACGATATGCACGGCAATGTCTGGGAATATTGCCTCGACGCCGCGACCACGACCTATGTTGACGCCCCGACAGACGGCAGCGCCTACCTGACCGGACCGCCGGGTGGCGACAAAATTCTCCGGGGCGGCTCTTGGTCGCACAATCCGGCGATCTGCCGTTCGGCGTACCGCGATAGGATCTCACCTGACTCTCCAGGCTGGCAGGGCCGGATCGGTATGAGGGTGGTTTGCGCAATCTGACGCGCAAACGAATAGTCCTGCGCCGATCGCTTCGCCGACCCGCTGTCGCGCTCGTCTCAAATAGCGTTACTGTGATGCCCTACTTGAACAGTAAACGAGGCCTCGCGCCTGTAACGTATTGATTTTATTGATGCCAATGAGCACCTTCCGCAAAATGTAGTGCCGCGTGTTTTGTAATTGCAGGCCTTGATTGCAGGAGAAATCTATGATTTTGTGGTGATGTTGGCTCAGGGGTCGGTCGTTCTCTCCCTTTTCGCGCCGCGCTATTTGCGTTCATGAATTGAAACGCGTGGCAAAAGCGTACAAAAGCCAATGTAAAGCGCAAATATTCGATTTTCGGAGGCGTAGTGTCACGTCGCGCGAATTTCGCCGAATTGCTTGCGAAATCAACCGCTTGAATAAAGTAGGTGTTTAAGTAGAGTGATGGGTGGACGGCGCCCCGAGCGGCATCTGAGGCGCCAAGATGGTCGTTGTCACAAACCTATCTGAGGGAGGCCGTCCATGGGCGGGGGGTTACGGTGACAGTGCGCCGGGAGGCCTGCGAGGAGTAGGTGGTGCAAGTCCACTGCGGTGAAGGAGTAGCGAACCACGCCGGCCCCGAGCCCGTGCGTTTTCGGTCGCGAGGCCGGAGACGAAGCGTCGGCACGGGAATGCATAGTTACGGGATTACGGTGACGGTGCGCCGGGAGACCGGCAAGGAGTAGGTGGTGCGAGTCCACTGCGGTGAAGGAGTAGCGATCCGCACCGGCCCCGAGCCGTGCGTTTTCGGTCGCGAGGCCGGAGACGGAGCGTCGGCAGGGGAATGCATAGGCCAGCCATTGAGCCGCGAAATTATCAATCGGGACGCCGACGCTTTTGTCACGGCGGAAGGCAACACGGGGGGTGCGCGTCAATGCGAGCGCATCGCCGGTCCCGCGAGGTCGCAGACCCTGGCATGTGCAGACGGTCCTTGTGCGGGAACCGGGAGATCTCACGCCTGACCACAGGCCTTGCGCCACTCTGGTCCGCGTCGGGAAGGCGACGAGCCGAAGCCGATGATGCACGGGCGTGAGAGGTCAGGCCCCGCCATAGTAGCCGTGAAGCCGACGAACGAGGCCGGGCGACCGGGCGAGGAGCCGGTGGAGCCAAGGGCGGGGGCCAAGGAGAACGCGGATGAGAACGGCACGCTCCGGATACCGGGCCGGGAAGGCGCGTCCCACGGCCTCAGCCGCGTACGGCAAGCCGCGAGGCTGAAGAAGGAGGAGCGGTTCACCGCGCTCCTGCACCATGTCGACGCCGACGCGCTCGGCCAAGCCTACCGCGCGTTGAAGCGGGAAGCCGCGCCGGGTGTGGACGGGGTGACATGGGAGGACTACGGGCAGGGACTCGAGGCGCGCCTCGAAGACTTGCGTCGCCGGGTTCACAGCGGAGCTTATCGGGCGCAACCGAAGGCCGGGGTGAGCGACGAAGCGCAGGTGACGGCGACAGAGGGTGGAACCCCGCAAGGTGCGGTGATTTCGCCTCTCTTGGCTAACATCTACCTGCACTACGCCTTCGACCTCTGGGCGCATCAATGGCGGCGACGCCACGCCCGGGGGCAGGTCATCCTCGTGCGCTACGCCGACGACATTGTCGCAGGCTTCGAGCACAACGCCGACGCCGAGCGGTTCTGGGAGGATATGAAAAGATACAAAAAATATGCATTTGTCGCCGTGTGCCCCTCCCTGGTCGTCCAGCCGTACGACCCGGTCGCCACTACGCCGTGATCGGCCGCAACTTCACCCATCAGACGATTTCTCAAGCGATCGGCTTTTTCGACAAGGACAAGTTCATCGCCTCCGGGGCGATCGGCAGGTGCATCGACGAGTTCAACGGCGACAATTTCGATCACGCGCCATATGGGATGCGCCGTGCGCTGGCGCACGCATTCTTACCGGTCCTGCACTTCGCCGGCCTGGAGAATGTCGTAGCCGTCAGCGATTAGAGACCAGTGAGTGACGTTGCGCTCTCTTTCGAACTCTTCAATGGCCGCTTGTACGGCTTCGGATCTTGAGTGTTGTCCGCGTGCAACTGCAACCCGGGTCAGCTGAACATTGTGAACGTGCCCGGTACTATCGGGCAACCGCTTGTAGAACAGGACCTCCAGCGCCGCCGGCTTGGACGACGGAGCCATCAAATCGTTGACAGAGAGGATGCCGACGAGCTTTTCATTGTGGTCTAAAACCGGTAGCCGCCGCACGTGGTTGTGGCTCATTAACTCCAAGGCGTGCTCGAGCGCGTCTTCTTCATGGCATAGGACTGGCCCAACCGACATTGATTCCCGAGTCTTGGTGTGAATATTCCGTCCCTCAGGGAATCCCCTCAGCAAAACGTCACGGTCTGTGATCATGCCGACCACCTGATCGTCTTCAACAACCGGCAAAGCGCCAACATTCTCCTTTTTCAGCCGCAACGTCGCTACTTCCAGAGTTTCTTCCGCGTGCACGGAAATCGGTTTTCTCATCACGTCGCGGACCAACATTGCCTCAATCTCCCAAGTGTGGGGGAACCGTCCCCAGTTTCGTTTTAAGACTGACCGGAACTGAACCGACGGCAAGTCAGAGTTGTTCCAAACTTTCAATCGGCATACGCGACTTGTTGGGCCAAGCTTAAAGCAAAGCTATCAAGCTTAAGCTTTTGATAACTAATTGTTAAACAACTTTCCGGCCGCCCACCAGGCGTAGAGCAAAGTCGCAGAACATCACAGATTTGCCGATTGGGACGCGCCGCGCGGCGCGGCATCATAGCGCCACAGCGACCGAGTAGTGCCCAGTTTCATCGGCCGTGGGGCGCCTCCGCGCCGGCGGTCACGGCGGACGAGGTCACGGGGGAACGCGCGTCGATCATGGAAAGCGCAAGCCAGTAGTCAGGCTTCAGCCGATCGGAAACCTCCGCATGAGCCGATATCGCCAACCCGTCAACGAGGGCGCCACGAAGCCCCAGCCGCACGAGCCGGATCGCGACAAGCGGCCGCCTTACGGCAAGGCGCACGAGGACCCTTCCGGGGCCGGCGTCATTCGCCGCCGGAGGAAAAAGGGCAAGCGCGACGAGCCGAACCCGTCGCGCAAGCCGTGATCGCTACTCGGCGGCGCGCCGTTCGGCGCCCGCCTTCTCGATTTGCTCGGCGATCGTGGCGACAAATGCACGCAGATCGTCGGGGTTGCGGCTGGTGATAAACCTGCCGTCAACGACGGCCTGCTCGTCGACCCAGTTCGCGCCTGCGTTCTCGACGTCCTTGCGGATCGACTTGAACGACGTCATCTGGCGGCCCTCGACGGCGTCGGCTTGAACGAGGAGCCAGGGGCCGTGGCACACGGCGGCGACAAGCTTGTCGCTGTCGACGAAGGCCCTGACGACGCGCATTGCCTCGGGGTCGATCCGCAGCTTGTCCGGATTGATGACGCCGCCGGGGATCACGAGCGCGTCGTAAGCGTCGAGCTTGGCGTCCGCAATCTTGAGGTCCGCCGGCAGGGTCTCGCCCCAGTCGGTGAAATTCCAAGCGCGGATGGCTCTGCCGGTCGGCGTCGCGACCTCGACCCGCGCGCCCTTCTTGCGCAGTTCGTCGAGCAGCTCGAGCAGCTCGAACTGCTCGACGCCGTCGGTGCAGATGATGAGGATTTGGGCGTCCTGAATCTTCTGCATGGAGAGGCTCCTTGACTTCCGCCCGTCCGCCAACGGGGCTGCGCGATAATTGTTCCTCTTGCCGGGTTGCGGAATGGAACCGGAGCGAGCCTCGGGACTTGCCTTCGTGACACGACCCGGGAGTGGCCGAGCAGGATGACAGGCGACAAGTCGGCTCAGATCGAGGCGCTGCGCCGTGAGGCTGCGGGCTATCGCGCCGCCAAGGAGCAAGCGCAAGCAGAAAAGGGAATGCGACTTCACTCTCTACAAAGAGCGCAACTTGATTGAACGTCTCTTCGAAAAACTCAAGCAATTTCGTGCGATTGCGACACGCTACGACAAGCTCGCGAGAAACTTCCTCGGCGCAATCCGCCTCGGCGCCGTCGTCATCCAGCTCAACTGAGGACAGGCCCTAGCTTACCGTGAAAGGGGTGAGGAAGTAGGCGAGCGATAGCACCGCGGCTTCGTCGCGTTCGGCGATCCGGATTACCGAGGTGGTGACGGGCAAGCCCTTCCGCGCTGCAACCGTGTATTGACGGGCCCCAAATCCCGCTGTGCGGCGTGCAGGAAGGATCAGCTTGCGGTCGCCGCGGTTAGCGGGTTTGGAGCGGCGACCTGTGGCCAATACCCATATTTCTTGAGGGCTCGGATCCAGCGTGGGGCGTTCTTGGCGACGCTCGCAGCTTCGTAATCGACAGTCGAGTTGCGAAAGGGCTTCCGCCGGACAAGGACGAAGTAGATGGTCCGCACCAGTTTGTGGGCGAGGGCGATGATCGTTTTCTTGTGGCCGCGGCGAATGACCAGGCTCTCGTACTTGGCGCGGAAGACGGTCTTGGTTCGCCTTGCGGCGTTGGCGGCCTCGCACAGAAGATAACGAACGATGGGATTGCCGTGGCGGGTCTTACCGCTCTTACGCTTGCCGGCCGACTTGTTGTTGCCGGGACACAGGGCGCTCCAGGACGCCAAGCGCGCCGGGGATCCGAACCGATGAGGATCGTCGCCGATCTCGATCAGGATCATGGCGGCGCTGACCGCGTCGATGCCCGGAATGGTTTGGAGCAGACGCCAAGCCCAGGCGTAGGGCTGCATCGCCGCGAGGAGATAACGGTCCAATGCGGCCAGCTTTCCTTCGAGATAGCGCAAGTGATCGTAGGCCATATCGAGAACCAGGCGGTGGCGCGCCGATAGTTCTCCGTCCATGGCCGCTTCCAAGATGTCGGTTGTGGCCCTGACCTTGCCCCGGCCGAGAGCCGCAAGTTCGCCCGGCTTGCCACCGGCGATCAAGCCTTCGACCATTTTGGAGGCGCACACGCCGTCGATATCGGCGACAACCCCGCCGAGCTTGATCCCTGCGTCGTCCAGGAGCTTGTGCAAGCGGTTCTTTTCCCCGGCCAGCATCCCGGTCAGCTTGCGTCGATAGCGTGAGACGATGCGCAGTTCGCGCAAGTCCTTGGGTGGAATGAAGCTCCCGCGCAGCAGCCCGAAGCGGGCCAGTTGCGCCAGCCATTCCGAATCGCCCACATCGGTCTTGCGGCCGGGCACATTCTTGACATGGAAGGCATTGACGACCAGGGCGGGAATGCCGGCCGCTTCAAGATGCCCAAACACGCTCTTCCAATAAATCCCGGTGCTCTCCATCACCACCTGCTGGATGCGATGTGTTTGCAGCCAGGCGACCAAAGCGCGCATGTCCCGCTTGAACCCGCCGAACTCGCGCGTCTCGCTCGACACCGCGCCGTCCTCTCGGCCGATCAAGATGGTGACGACGTGCTTCATGCGATGCACGTCGATGCCGGCAACCCGCTGATGCATAGGTTCCACAGTCGTCCTCCCTCGGCTAAACTCAGGGTGCGAGAGGCTTCGAGGGTCTGGGCAGGATTGCCCGTGCCGCTTGCGCGACATGGGCCAATTTACCGTGCGTGCTGCAAGCTCCGCTTGCGCGACAATTTGGGGTACGGACTGCCCAGATGGGTCCGGTTAGCTGTCGGGGTGTGACCGCCAAACTAAGAGCGACCTCTCACTCGAAGTCTCCCGCACCGGCACTCTACCCGAAACGCCGCCGCAAGCCCCTTTCATCATTGGGGGCGACAGCTCGCCGTCATGATGGTTAGCTAGCTAGGTCCGGTGCGGATCGTCGATGCGGATCGTCGAGGTGCTGGTCCCCACGAAAGCCGTGGTCGGGGGAACTCATGGCTTTGGCTCCTCCCATTCCCAGAAGGTGACCGCCATGCCGTCAGGCAGGAACTCGAAGGTCTGGCTGCCCCACTCCCAGCGCAGACGTCTCCAGCGGAAGCGTTTCTCCCGCCCGCACCGCCATTTGCGGGGAACGATGACAGCGTCCTTGACGGCAGTGAACTCGGCCGGCACGTCCAGCGGCAGACACCTGAGCCGCTCGATCAACTCGCTGCGGTTCATGCTTTACCTCCTTCCTTTCCGGATCAGCCGCGTCATCGTTCATGCTCATATCGCAGCCCTGCCTTGCGGTTTAGGGGAGTTAACATTTGCTCCCGCGATCCCCATATCAAAATCGTTGGCGGAGTTCTGGCGTTCCTCCCAGACAGCCGTCTACTCCGCCGGCGACGCGGCGGGCGCTTCCCTCCTGAGAATGCCCGGCGCGGCGGGAGGGGTCGAACTCTGGGCGGCCCCTCCTTCCAGGGATTACGGTGACGATTGCACGTTTGCCCAAATAGAGAGCACGCCTCAGACCCTCGACCACACCGCTCGATAGTTGCTTCTTGGCGCGAAAGTAGTTCAAAATTGGCGCGCGGTGCGAGCGTAGCGTCCCGTGAGCCCGTGCGCATCGCCAGGTGCGCATCGCCAATGGACTTAGAAAGCGCGGGCTGGCGGGAGGCCCTCGCCTAAGATTCGCCCCACACGGCGATGCGTGGATGGCTTTCTGGCCCTTGCCGCCGTCACGCCGCGCCGCCAACTTGGTAATTGATGTAATTGAGATGTCTCCGGAGAAAGCTGGTTTTCCGCAGAGGACCGGGACTGAGTGTGGGAAAAGGAATATCTTTATGGAACCGATCAAATCCATTCAGCTTGAGACCGGTTCGGCAGGCTCTGCTGAACCTGGTGCGGTGGCGGCGATTGTTGGCGGCTACCACGGCACGCCTTTCGACATCCTGGGCATTCATCGGCACGCTGTGGATGGCAAGCCGTCTCTTGTCATCCGTACGTTCCAACCTCAGGCTCTCGCAGTCTCGGTTGTCCGCGGTGACCAAGCGTATCCTATGCACCGTGTTCATCGGGACGGCTTCTTCGAGGCCGTCATCGAAAATCAAACCGAGTTCTTTCCCTACCGGCTCGCCATCACCCTGCCCGGCTTGGACGGCAGCCCGCAGCAAACCTATGAGATTGAGGATCCGTACCGCTATCCACCTGTCCTCACCGATTTTGATCTGCATTTGCTCGCAGAGGGCACCCACTTCCGGCTGTACGAAAAGCTCGGCGCGCGCGTCATCGAGCACGCGGGTGCGAAAGGCGTCAGTTTTTCAGTTTGGGCTCCGAATGCCGAGCGGGTAAGCGTCGTCGGGAACTTTAACCAATGGGACGGGCGCCGCCATCCGATGAGGCCGCGCGGCGCTTCCGGGGTGTGGGAGATCTTCATCCCTGGATTGCAGCAGGGGGACCTCTATAAGTTCGAAGTCAAGTCGCGATACCATGGTTATCTCGCGGTCAAATCAGACCCCTTTGCTCACCTATCGGAAATGCGTCCCAACACGTCCTCGGTCGTCTGGGATCTCAACCGTCACGAATGGCACGATCAGGAGTGGATGGCCACGCGGAAGCAGCGGCAAAGACTAGACGCCCCCATTGCGATCTACGAAGTCCATCCCGGCTCCTGGAAGCGTAAAGACGACGCTATCGGCATGCGCTGGCTGAGCTATCGTGAGATGGCCGAAGACCTGGTGCCCTACGTCCGGGAGATGGGCTACACTCATATCGAGTTGCTGCCCATCACCGAGCACCCCTTTGACGGTTCCTGGGGGTATCAGTCGATCGGATACTTTGCGTCAACCTCGCGTTATGGCTCGCCGGACGACTTTCGCTATTTTGTGGACAAGGCTCACCAGGCCGGCCTCGGCGTCATCCTGGATTGGGCCGGCGGACATTTCCCCAAGGATGGCTTCGGACTTTCTTACTTCGACGGCACCTGCCTTTACGAGCATGAGGACCCGCGCAAGGGCGAACACCAGGACTGGGGCACGTTGATTTACAACTTCGGGCGCAATGAAGTCCGCGCCTTTCTGCTTTCCAGCGTAGTGTTTTGGCTGGACAAGTACCATATTGACGGCCTGCGTGTGGATGCCGTCGCCTCGATGCTCTACCTGGACTACTCGCGGCAGCCGGGCGAGTGGATCCCCAATGAGTTCGGGGGGAACGAAAACCTGGAGGCCGTCGCCTTCATCAAGCAGTTCAATGAGGTGGTTCACCTCGAGTTTCCGGATGTGTTGACCTTCGCCGAGGAGTCGACCGCTTGGCCCCAGGTCTCGCGCCCAACCTATCTCGGCGGCTTGGGCTTTGATCTCAAATGGAACATGGGCTGGATGCATGACATGCTCGAATACATGTCGAAAGACCCCATCCACCGCCGTTATCACCACGGCAACCTGACTTTCTCGCTGCTCTATGCTTTCACTGAGAACTTTGTTCTGCCCTTCTCGCACGACGAGGTGGTGCACGGCAAAGGCGCCATGATCAGTAAGATGCCAGGCGACTATTGGCAGAAGTTCGCAAACCTGCGAGCCCTGTACGGGTACATGTATGCCCATCCCGGCAAGAAACTGCTCTTCATGGGGGGCGAGATCGGTCAGTGGAGTGAGTGGAACCACGATTGGGAGCTCGACTGGAGTCTTCTTGAACACGACTTCCACCGCAAAATTCAGGAGTACGTAAGGGCACTCAACAAGCTTTACGTCGAGCAGCCCGCGCTGCATGAGGTAGATTTTAGTTGGGAAGGCTTTCAGTGGATCGACTTTCACGATGTTGACAACGGTGTTGTTTCGTTCGTCCGCCGGGCCAAGGATCCCAACGATTTCGTGGTGACGGTGGCTAATTTCACGCCTGTGCCGCGTGAAGGCTATCGCTTGGGTGTGCCCGCGCCAGGATTTTACCGAGAGTTGCTGAACAGTGACTCGACCTGTTATGGCGGCGGTAATATGGGAAACACGGCCGGCCTTCCCTCCGAACCATTGCCCTGGCAAGGCCAACAGCATTCGGTCTTGCTTACGCTCCCGCCTCTCGCTGTAATATTCCTCAAGCCGGACAAGGAGGGAGTGCGATCGAATGCGTCATGACGTCGCAGCGACGCAAGCGCCGGGTCGCGCGTGAGGTCGGTTATTTGTGTGCTTCGCCCGCAAACTGCGACATCTAATCGGGAAACGGCTCTTGGACGCGCATGGGCCAGGGGCTTTCGCACTGCGAATTGTGCATTGCAGCATCTTATTGTGCGTTGCAGCAATTTGTGCTATAAGGGAAGGGCGCTTCCTACCAAGGGACGACGCCAACAGGTTCGAGGGAGAACCCGATGCATCATTTCCATAGGAGAAACCTTGATAAAATCCGAGATGCGCCGCCTAACGCCTGGGTGCAGTGCAATGACGTCGTGACCTTTAGCAAATTGGTGCGACGTGGATTTCATCTAGTTCATATGAGGGGCCAGGTTTGGACGATGCGCCGTGCGGACTAGGGGCCCGCGCCCGCCCCGGGATTCCGCGCTGAGACGCTGAGGAAAAAGCCGGCCCATATGGAGCACCCCACTATGATCTACCATGTCATCAAGCGACTATTTGTCCGAACTCGCAACCGTCGGCTGTTATCCTGGCAATACGCCTGGGACGCGGCTCTACCGATGCCCGAGACGCTCACACCTTCGCAGAAAGAAACGCGACAAATGCCTCAGCGTGAAAACCAATTCCGATGGTTTCGTCTTCCTTTCCCATCATTGCAGCTGGTCAGGGGGGGGGCAAGGGAAATGACCCAAATTGGAACACTCGGCGAAGGCCCTAATACGTCGAGCTAAAGTGTCCATCGGCGCGCCACCTTTCCGGCCTTTCTCTCGAAATCTCTCGGATCAACGGGAAATGCAATGAGAGTGAGCCATAGCCTCGGCCCCTCCAGAGTGATTTTTGCGAAACTGGCCGTGCGACATATCCGTCTCCACAGTATTACTAGTATTACGCGAGTATTACCGAGTATTACGCGAATATTACGGATTACGCGTATTACGCGTATTACCATATTACCGTATTACCGTATTACGGTGACAGTGCGCCGGGAGACCGGCAAGGAGTAGGTGGTGCAAGTCCACTGCGGTGAAGGAGTAGCGATCCGCACCGGCCCCGAGCCGTGCGTTTTCGGTCGCGAGGCCGGAGACGGAGCGTCGGCAGGGGAATGCATAGGCCAGCCATTGAGCCGCGAAATTATCAATCGGGACGCCGACGCTTTTGTCACGGCGGAAGGCAACACGGGGGTGCGCGTCAACGCGAGCGCATCGCCGGTCCCGCGAGGTCGCAGACCCTGGCATGTGCAGACGGTCCTTGTCCGGGAACCGGGAGATCTCACGCCTGACCACAGGCCTTGTGCCGCTCTGGTCCGCGTCGGGAAGGCGACGAGCCGAAGCCGATGACGCACGGGTGTGAGAAGTCAGGCCCCGCCATAGTAGTGGTGAAGCCGACGAACGAGGCCGGGCGACCGGCCGAGGAGCCAGTGCAGCCAAGGGCGGGGCCGAAGGGAATGCGAGCCAGCAAAGCGCGTTCCGGACACAGTGCCGGGTCGCCGCGTCACAAGCGCTGGAGCGCATACGGCAAGCCGCAAGGCTTCGCCGTCACACCCAAGGTGGGAGCCGGATGCCTTAATCGGGCCCGTCCGGTTCTGTGCGGGGGCGCCCAGTAATGGGCGTCCCTACCGCGATCTTGCATATTTCCTGATTTCTGAGGCGTCCTCGCCCCCGAGCCGTGTTCCAGGCGTTGCTGGCGACGCGCCATAATCAGAAAAAATGCAACCGTCACCGTGTGCACCCTGCGCAGTGCGTAGTTCCAGTGGAGGAAGGTTCCACCCGGATAGATGTCGATGAGTCCGGTAGCTGACGAGCGCTGTTACGGCTGTTACGGTGACACATTACTAAATCCCCTATTTGTTTAGCTGCCGGCTTCGGGCCTCGTTTGCGCGGCCTCGGGTCGCGCCCGGTGAGGGCGGCGATTCTGCCCAGGAAGGCGGGCGATCCGAGCGGGCGGCCGATCGTTTCCGCCCCGGGCAACGCGGCCATCGCCACCGTAACAGCCGTAACAGTCGTAACACCCAGGAAATGGGACATGGGCCTTGGCCCGTATCCAGAGGTCGGACTAGCCGAGGCGCGAGACGACGCCCTCGACGCCCCGAAGAATGATCCGCAAGGGAATCCACCCGCCATCTCGGCCCGGTCTACTGCGGACCGCTCCTCGATCGCCCGGTCAACGAGATCACCACGCTGGACGTCGAGGCGGTTCTCGATCCGGTCTGGCGCGACAAGCCCGAAGTCGCCCGCAAGTTCCATCCCGCGATCCGGACCCAATCATCACAGACCACGCGATCGTCGCTGAGCGTCAAGCTGAGCGCGACCCCGCCGGACGGTTTCATTTGCTTCAGCTTCTCCGGCGACGACTGGCGCGATTCTCGCGACTATACTCGCACCTTGCGTCACTGGGTGGGGTGCGATTCAACTCGATGCGGAGTAAGCTTTGTCGGAGGTGATTTGGGAGGACGAAGCTGATGACGGGCGCGGATTTGAGCGATGAAGCGCTGTTTGCCTTTTTGCGCAGCCATCCTGACGTTCGAAACCGTGTCGCGTCGATAGCCCTGACGGTAGAGAATAGCGAAGGCGATTTGGATTACGGTGACAGTTTACCAAATCCCTAATTGGAGGCTGGCTTCGGACCCCGTTTTCGCGGCCTCGGGGGTTACGGTGACAGTGTACCAAACCCTTTGGCTCAATTCGCATTAGCTATGCAGTCTCTCATGTGATAGAACATAAAGTGAACGCAGGAGGCACGCATGGACCATCAAGAATATCTGGCTTGGCTGTCTGAGATTGATGATCTCTCCCCGGAGCAGCGGATTGCAACGGTTCGGCTCTTGGCTGGTCAGCCGTCGCTGGAAGCCGTGATCGGCCTGCTGGAGGAGCGGATCGGGGCAGCGCGAAGCTGTCCGCACTGTGCGACGGGTGGAGCTGTGATCCGAGGTCGCTCCAACGGGCTGAACCGGTATTTTTGCAAGATCTGCGGCAAAACCTTCAACGCCCTGACTGGGACGCCGTTAGCCCGGCTGCGACGCAAGGATTGTTGGACGGAATTCGCCGCGTCGTTAAGCGATGGCGACACGGTGAAGACCTCGGCCGAGCGCTGTGGGGTGGCCGGCAGCACTGCTTTTCGCTGGCGTCACCGCTTCCTGCGCGCGGTGACGGCTGGCGCGATCAAACTGCGCGGCATCGTCGAGGCCGACGAGACGTTTGTCTTGAGCAGTCGTAAAGGCGAACGGAATCTCGATCGCAAGGCCCGCAAGCGCGGCGGAAAGGCGTCCAAACGGGGATTGTCGGATGAGCAGGTTCCGGTCCTGGTGGCCGCCGACCGCTCCGGCGTCACCGTCAGCGCCGTGTTGCCGGTGGTGTCTGCCGCTCATTTGCAAGCGGTTTTGCAGCCAGTCCTTGATCAGGACGCTCTGCTGGTCACCGACGGCTGCACCAGTTATCCGCCCTGCGCCGCCGCGCTGGGCGTCAGCCATGAGGCGCTCAACCAAACTGCCGGCGAGCGCGTCCGGGGCGAATTGCACATCCAGACCGTCAACAGCCGCCATGAGCGGCTCAAGACCTTCCTGCGTCGCCATCGCGGCGTAGCCACCAAGTATCTCGACAGCTATCTCAGATGGTTTCACCTTGCAGTGCTTCCACGACAGCCCACACCACGCGCCGTCCTCGCCGCAGCCGCAGGAATCCTGCCGGTCAGACAAATTGCATAGCTAATGCGAACTGAGCCAACCCTTTATTAGCGCCTGCCTTCGGACCTCGTTGTCGCGGCCTCGGGTCGTGCCCGGTGAGGGCGGCGAGGCGGTCCCGGAAGGCGGGCGAGCCGAGCGGGCGGCCGATCGTTTCCGCTCCGCGCAACGCGGCCATTGCCCCGTCCGAGAGTTACGGTGACAGTGCGCCGGGAGACCGGCAAGGAGTAAGTGGTGCAAGTCCACTGCAGTGAAGGAGTAGCGATCCGCACCGGCCCCGAGCCGTGCGTTTTCGGTCGCGAGGCCGGAGACGAAGCGTCGGCAGGGGAATGCATAGGCCAGCCATTGAGCCGCGAAATTATCAATCGGGACGCCGACGCTTTTGTCACGGCGGAAGGCAACACGGGGGTGCGCGTCAACGCGAGCGCATCGCCGGTCCCGCGAGGTCGCAGACCCTGGCATGTGCAGACGCTCCTTGTCCGGGAACCGGGAGATCTCAGGCCTGACCACAGGCCTTGTGCCGCTCTGGTCCGCGTCGGGAAGGCGACGAGCCGAAGCCGATGATGCACGGGCGTGAGAGGTCAGGTCCCGCCATAGTAGCCGTGAAGCCGACGAACGAGGCCGGGCGACCGGCCGAGGAGCCGGTGGAGCCAAGGGCGGGGGCCAAGGAGAACGCGGATGAGGACGGCACGCTCCGGACACCGGGCCGGGAAGGCGCGTCCCACGGCCTCAGCCGCGTACGGCAAGCCGCGAGGCTGAAGAAGGAGGAGCGGTTCACCGCGCTCCTGCACCATGTCGACGCCGACGCGCTCGGCCAAGCCTATCACGCGTTGAAGCGGGAAGCCGCGCCGGGTGTGGACGGCGTGACATGGGAGGACTACGGGCAGGGACTCGAGGCGCGCCTCGAAGACTTGCGTCGCCGGGTTCACAGCGGAGCTTATCGGGCGCAACCCTCGCGGCGTCGGTTCATTCCGAAGCCGGATGGAAGGCTGCGCCCGCTCGGCATCGCCGCGCTGGAGGACAAGATCGTCCAGCGCGCATTGGCCGAGGTGCTGAACGCGATCTACGAGGAGGACTTCCTCGGGTTCTCGTACGGCTTCCGGCCCGGACGCGGCCAGCACGATGCGCTGGACGCCCTATGGGTCGGAATCGACAGCACGAAGGTGGGCTGGGTGCTGGACGCCGACATCCAAGGGTTCTTCGATGCGGTCGACCACGAGTGGTTGATCCGCTTCGTCGAACACCGGATCGGCGACCGGCGAGTGATCCGACTGATCCGCAAATGGCTGAAGGCCGGGGTGAGCGACGAAGCGCAGGTGACGGCGACAGAGGGTGGAACCCCGCAAGGTGCGGTGATTTCGCCTCTCTTGGCCAACATCTACCTGCACTACGCCTTCGACCTCTGGGCGCATCAATGGCGGCGACGCCACGCCCGGGGGCAGGTCATCCTCGTGCGCTACGCCGACGACATTGTCGCAGGCTTCGAGCACAAAGCCGACGCCGAGCGGTTCTGGGCGGATATGAAAGAGCGCATGGCGCGGTTCGCGCTGACGGTGCATCCCGACAAGACGCGTCTCATCGAGTTCGGCCGCTTCGCTGCGGCGAACCGAAAGCGGCGCGGCGCGGGCAAACCGGAGACATTCGACTTCCTCGGATTTACGCATATCTGCGGGCGCACTCGACGTGGCGGCTTTTTGCTTCGGCGAAAATCGCGGCGCGACCGGATGCGCGCCAATCTGCGTGCGATCAAGGAGGAACTCCGGCGGCATCGGCACGCGTCCATCCCTGAACAGGGAAGTTGGCTGAAGCGGGTGGTCGTCGGCTGGTACAACTACCATGCCGTGCCCACCAACATCGCCGCCCTGAGCAGCTTCCAGCATCTTGTGGGCGAACTCTGGATTCGGGCGCTTCGCCGCCGAAGCCAGAAGGATCGCACCTCTTGGCGGAATATGCGTTCGATCCTCGACCGGTG
Source organism: uncultured Alphaproteobacteria bacterium (assembly GCA_963768555.1). Classification (GTDB taxonomy): domain Bacteria; phylum Pseudomonadota; class Alphaproteobacteria; order Rhizobiales; family Beijerinckiaceae; genus Roseiarcus. The sequence goes on along the minus strand of CAVYIZ010000066.1, from coordinate 30,879 downwards.
GCTGCCAACGCCGCGCATTCTCCATCCGTGGCCGCGCGCCCGCTTTGCCGTCAGATATCCAAGGTGGGAGCCGGATGCCTTAATCGGGCCCGTCCGGTTCTGTGCGGGGGGCGCCCAGTAATGGGCGTCCCTACCGCGATCTTGCATAATTCATAGTTTAAGGCGGACTGGACCACTCCAGAGACGGCCCACGCGTGGGTATGAAATCGGAATGAATAAGATAAATATGCAGCCGTCACCGTGTGCACCCTGCGAGTGCGTAGTTCCAGTGGAGGAAGGTTCCACCCGGATAGATGTCGATGAGTCCGGTAGCTGACGAGCGGTTTGGCCGGGTGACTGGCTGGATCGGAGCCTCGTGACAAAGGTCGCCTTGGGCGGCTGAGCGATCCGATGGGCCGTAATATGGTGAAGCCCGAGCAGGCCTCGAAAGTGCCAATGCGGATGCCGACCCGCCACGGTGACGGGGAAGGCAGCATGGGGCGGGAAGACATCGACAGATGCACCGTCTCGATCCGCCGGGGTATTGGGAACGGCACGTCGGAAGGGAACGACGAAGGCTGACAGGGGAGACCCGCCCTGGCGAGGCGCGAGCCTCGACGCCATCCTCGGGGTGGCGGCTACGGGCGGGAGTCGGACGGGGCGTAAGAGCGTCGAGGCCGGGTAACGCCGGCGGAGCAAAGGCCCCTGACTTCAGACAAGCTGGCCAAGGAAGGGTTGGGATCGAGGGTGATTGGCGATGAGCCTTACAACGCCGGATAAGATCAGCAACCTTCAGCGGAAGCTCTAAGGCAAGGCGAAGGCGGAGCCCGCCTACCGGTTCTACCTGCTCTACGACAAGATCCATCGGCCCGACATTCTCGAATACGCCTATGCGCTCGCCCGTCAGAACGACGGCGCGCCGGGCGTGGACGGAGTGACGTTCGAGGCGATCGATGCGTGGGGTGTGGAAGGCTGGCTGGCGGCTTTGCGCGAGGAACTCGTGTCGAAGAGCTATCGGCCGATGCCGGTGCGGCGGGTGAAAATTCCCAAACCGGGCGGCGGGGAGAGGCCTCTGGGCATTCCCACTGTCCGGGACAGGGTCGTTCAAACCGCCGCCAAACTGGTGTTGGAGCCGATCTTCGAGGCGGACCTGGAAGATTGCGCCTATGGATACAGGCCCGAACGAAGCGCGCTCGACGCCGTCCAGGCGACGCACCGGCTGATCCGCCGGGGCTATGCGGACGTCGTCGACGCCGATCTGTCCAAATACTTCGACACCATCCCGCATCGCGAGCTCATGCAGAGCGTGGCTCGGCAAATCTGCGACCCTCACGTGCTGCGCTTGATCAAGCTGTGGCTGAGTGTCCCGGTCGAAGAGCGGGACGGCAAGGGAAGACGGCGACTGGTCGGGGGCAAGCGGCGCAGGCGGGGCACGCCGCAAGGCGGCGTGATCAGCTCGATGCTGGCCAACCTCTACATGAACCGCTTTCTGAAGCATTGGCGGACGCGAGGATGCGACGCGGCGTTCCGCGCCCATCTGGTGAACTACGCCGACGACTTCGTCATTCTCAGCTGCGGACACGCGGAGGAGGCGCTGACGCGGACGAGAGGGGTGATGGCCAAATTGGGGCTCAGCCTCAACGAGGCCAAGACCTCGGTGAAGAACGCCAGAGCGGAAAGCTTCGACTTCCTCGGCTACACGCTGGGGCCGACGTTCGCTCCCTGGGGCGGACAGAAATACCTGGGCGCGAGTCCTTCCCGGAAAAGCGTGCAACGCATCAAGGACAAGATTGGCGATCTCCTGAAGCCAGGCGAGAAGGGCTCGTGGCCGAGCGTGCGCGACAGACTGAACCGCCTGCTGGCGGGCTGGTCGGCGTACTTCAGCTACGGAACCCGCGCGTCGGCCTATCGAGCCGTCGATCACCATGTCAGCGAGAGCGTTCGCCGCTTCCTCGCCAAACGGCACAAGGAGCCCGGGCGAGGCGCACGCCGGTTTTCCTGGAGCGAAATCCACGGAAAATACGGCGTGACCCAACTCGTTCAACCCCTAAAGCCCGACGCCGTGGGCCTGCCATGAAGTCTGTCGGAAAGCCGGATGCCGGAAATCCGCACGTCCGGTTGTGTGTCCAGCGAAGGCTGGCATGTTCAGCAGGAGAAAGGCCTGCCGGGGCAAGACTAAGAGGCCCCGTAGTTTGGATAGCAGGGTGGCGGGAAACCAAGACCCTGAAGCCTATCGACAACGTCTCCCTCGGGAAGACGACGAGTCACCGGGCCGTAACGACATTGAACGCAAAAGTGGCCTCGAAAGTGCTAGCCCCGAAGGCCGAGTCCTCAACCGGAGGGCGAAGGCTGCATGGGGAGCCGAAATCTGACCGATGCGGCTCCTTCACTTCGGCGGGGTGGAAGCGACAGCACGGTGGCATGGACATGCCGAGCAACTGGAGAAGCCCTCCTCGTCCCGGCGAGAAATCGCCGGAGCAGGGTAGATCGTATAACCGGCTCAACCGGGAAGTCGATCGAAGGCGAGAGGGTGGCGGATGGGTTCGTAGTAGCGTTGAGGCGGGGTAACGCCCGTGGAGCGAAGGAGCCCTGCTGTTTGTAATGTCTCCGACCGCAAGGAAGGCAAGGACGAGATGACAAAGGCGTCCATCGATTTGCAGGACCTGAGGCGGAGAATATACGTCAAGGCGAAGGCTGAGACGACCTGGAAGTTCTGGGGATTGTACGTCCATGTCTGCAAGCTGGAAACGCTACGCGAGGCGTATGCGCTGGCCAAGAAGAACGATGGGGCTTCCGGGAAGTGACGGGGTGACCTTCGAGGCCATCGAGGCGCAGGGCGTAGAGGCTTTCCTCGAGCAGATCGTGGACGAACTGGTCGGGCGTTCCTATGCGCCATTGCCGGCCCGGAGGCAGGAAATCCCGAAGGATGGCGGCGAGGTCCGCGTCCTTTCGATTCCGGCGATCCGCGACCGGGTGGTGCAGGGCGCGCTCAAGCTCATCTTGGAACCGATCTTCGAGGCGGACTTCCAACCGGGGTCGTTCGGATACCGACCGCAACGGACAGCTCATGAAGCAGTAAACCGTGTGGCGCGGGCGATCGTTCAGCACAAGACGCGCGTCATCGACATCGACTTGCGTAGCTATTTCGACAATGTCCGACACGATCGGCTGTTGGCGAAGGTGGCCGAGCGGGTGGACGATGGCGACGTGATGCACCTGCTGAAGGTGATGCTCAAAGCCAACGGCAAACAGGGCGTTCCGCAGGGCGGGGTGATCTCGCCGCTGCTCAGCAACATCTACCTCACCGAGGTTGACAGGATGCTGGAGCGGGCGAAGGAGGCCACGCGCTACGGCAAGTACACCTATGTCGAATATGCGAGGTTCGCTGACGACCTGGTGATCTTGATCGACGCCCACCCGCGACATGACTGGCTGATGGCGGCGGTGGAGAAGCGGCTGCGCGAGGAGCTCGCCGAGCTGCAGGTCGAAATCAACGAAGAGAAGAGTTCGAATCGTAGACCTCCGCCGAGGCGAGAGCTTCGGCTTTCTGGGGTTCGACTTCCGCCGAATACGTAGTCTGCGGGGCGCATGGCGCGCCCACTACACGCCCAAGCTCAAAAAGCGGACGGCGCTGCTACGCAAGCTCAAGGATGTGTTCCGCCGCCACCAATCGCAACCGGTTGATCGGGTCGTCAAGTTGATCAACCCGGTGTTGCGCGGTTGGGTGAACTACTTTGCGGTGGGACACGCCAGCGAGTGCTTCGGCTTCGTGAAAGACTGGGTGGAGAAGAAGATCCGGCGCCATATGCTGCGAGCCCGGAACCGGAAGGGCTTCGGCTGGACGCAGTGGAGTAGGGGCTGGCTGTACCAAACTCTGGGGCTGTTCAACGGCTACCGAGTGGTTGACCAGCGCCGAAAGCCGCTTCGGCAGGATAGGCCCCATAAACCTTGAGGCGAAGCAAACAGGAGAGCGCAGTGCGGGAAATCCGCATGCTGCGTTCGACGAGGCGGGGGCTGGAAACGTGGCATGGCCGAGATGGTGTGACACTCGCAGACGAAAGAGCGAGCCAACAGGGAACACAAACTTCGGCCTAAACCGGCGCGCCAGTCCCCGACCCTACTGATGAGCGGGGAACGGGAAACGGGGCGATTGGCCAAGCCTCAAGCCACCGCGCCCTTCCTCGACTTTACAATTCCCAAAGCTCTGATTGTTAGGGCTATATCGCAAAATGGCGAACGTTGACGGACTCTCGGAAACTGTTGACCTTTATCCTCCGAAGGCAGAGGCCACAGGTTCGAATCCTGTCGGGCGCGCCATTGAATTCAATAGCTTATTAGATTCGCGACCAGTTTGGTAAATTGCAACTCACCAAGAACTCACCAATAATTGGAGGGTTGGGTCGGGAAATCGGCGGGGAAAGTGCCACAGTCGACAGAGGGCGCGCGCCGTCATTCGGCATGACTGCGAAGCGGAATCGTCGGAGGGTGTCGCCAAGGTCGACGGTCTGGATCCGACGTCCAACCGCACGGTCTCCGAATATCTGTTGGTTTTCGACGACGCGGCCATTGGCGGCGCGACGCCGTACGCCGGGCCTGAAAAGAGCGCTGCCGGCGCTCCGGTCAGACGCGTCGGCCCGACGCTGCACCGCAATCTCCTCGCCCGTGCCCGAACGGCTTCTTCAACGACCTCGCTATATGATCTACGCCGCAACGAGACAGGGCGTCGAAGGCCGCCGCAAGGCTTTCCTCCGCAAATGGCGCTTGAAATGCCGCGCCGTCGCCGACAGCCTAGAGCAGGCCGGCGACAGGCCCTCGACCTTAATGGGAATCCCGCCAAGCCAATGGAGTTCATAAGGACCCCAAACGCGATCGAGCGCCTGCATGAGGAGTTCAAGCGCCATATCAAGACCCAGACCGTCCTGCCCTATACCGAAACCGCGGCCATGCTGTTTTTGGCGCTGCTCGTAGCCGACCTCACCATGTGCGCGCACAACGGCGACAACGTGTTGGCCGAATGCGGAGTTCCCTGCGGGTCGCAATCGCCGACGCACGATAGTACCGAGTTCTACAGAGCGCGATTTAGGGCGCGTGTAGTAGTTAGTGAAACCGCAAACCAGAACGCAAAGCGATGCTAGTCGCACTTCGCGAGGAAGGGGAAATTTCTTGCATGATGAACGACAGAAGAAGCGGAGACGCGCGCCCTCAAATCCAAATCATCGGCGATTGTCCTTCAGCATCTGCGGTATGCGGTGTCGGCGGCGGAGCACCGAATTCTTCGCCGCGCCGCCGAGGCGCTGCTTCTTCGGCAGTCCACGCTCGGTCGCTGCATCCGGCAACTTGAAGAATTGATCGGAATGATCGTGTTCGAGCGATCGAGCGGCGGGGTGCGAGCAACTCCGGCCGGGCACGATTTCCTTCGAACCGCTCGGTCAATTCTGGAGCAAGTGGACGCGCTCATGACGACAGCGCAGAGCACAGGCCGAGGCGAAGCCGGACGGCTGGCAATTGGCTTCTACACGATGTCATTGTTGGCTGGGAATCTTCGCGCGTCGCTGATGGATGTTGGGCAACGCTTTCCGCAGATCGAAATCAAGATGCTCGAAGAGTTCGCGAACACGCCTCGCGACAGCGCTCCGCAATGGCGCAGTGGACATTGTGATTGTCCCCGGCGCCGCGTCTCTGCCCGAGACCAACACAATGTCGCTTTGGAGCGAGCGGATCATGGTCGCAGATTCCGGAGAGCAACCCGCTCGGCGCCAAGGAAGCCGTCTACTGGATCGATCTTAAGGACGAGCGCCTCCTCCTAAGCTGGCGCGATCCCGGACCGGAGCTTCAGGATCTGCTGGTCGCGAAGTTGGCTTCTCCGGGGGATCGTCCCAACATCATTCGCCACGACGTGAGCCGGGGGAGTCTCGTAAGCCTCGTTGGCGCCGGATTCGGCGTCACGCTGCTGACCGAAGCGAGCGCCGGCGCCAATATCGCCGGCGTGGTGTATCGGGAAGTACGCGATGGCGCGGAGCCAGCTCGGCTCGGCTATTCCCCATTGGAGAGCCGACAACGAAAATCCCGCCCTGGCGAGTTTCCTCAAGGTTTTGGGAGAGCGCTATCCCTTGCCGACCATCGGCGGTTGATCTGCGTGCCGCGTCTTCGCGAACACCCGGTCCGTCGCCATGAATCGCGCGAGCATCGGCGCGATGAGCTTGGCGGGCTCGAAGCTTCCCGCGCCGTTTCGCGCGCGAGCGCCTGGGCATAGGCGACGAGATCGCGATGCAGCGCCGCCGGCAGCTCGATCGTCAGCCTAACCGGCTTGTCGTCTTCAATCGCGCCGAGCTTCAGCTTCGCCATGACCGCCTCTTCAACTCGGGTAGGGTTCAAGCACAAGGTCATGGGTGACCAGAACGCGAACCGGGAAGCCTGGCCGAATGTTAATGGTCGGCTGAACGTTCAAGGAGCGTCCAACGACCTGTTCGCCGACCTGGCTGAATCCTTGCGACGAGCCCTGACGAAGGGCCTGCACCAGCGCATTCTCGTTGTTGTTGGCCCCGGCTTCGGACCCGATGCTGAGAAGCGTCGTGAGGATCGCGGCCTCGAACAGCATGCCCCAATGATTGTCGACTTGGTCTTCAAGGCCGGCGTAGCCCTCGGGGTCCGTGCCCGGCTGGCGCTCGAGGACGATCGAGCGTCCGTTCGGCATGATCAAGCGATTCCAGATCAGGAGAGCGCGTGACTGGCCGAAGGCGACCTGCGCATCATACTGCCCGATGAGACGCGCGCCCTGCGGGATCAGAAGGATCTTGCCGGTCGGACTGTCGTAGACATCTTCGGTCACCTGGGCAGTGACCTCGCCGGGAAGATCGGAACGCAATCCGGTGATCAGCGCCGCGGGGATTACCGAGCCGGCTTGCAGAACATAGGGGCTCGCGGGCGGCTGCACGCGATCGGGACTGACTGTCCGGCGATCGACGCTTCCATTCACGAATGCGAGTTTGTGGTCCTGCGAGACCGGATCCGTCGCTGCCGCCGCTGTGGCGGACGGAGTTGATCCAGCAGCAACGGCCGAAGGCGTGGGGCCGCGGCGCCAATGTCCTGTCGGAGGTTGGTCGTCACGAAGAGATGGCTTGTGAGCGCCGCCTCTTGTTCCTGGGCAGTGCGCTGTTCTTCTGCATTGGACGATGCTGACATCGCCATTCCCGGCGCTGGCGCCCCGGCATTGAGGATCGGCCTGCCGAGGTCGCCCGGCAGCGGCGGGCCAAGCTGTGGAACGCTCCGCGGCAGTTCGCCATAATTACGTGGCAGGTTGGCGAGCCCGTCCGGCGTCGTTCGGTTGTTGGTGTTGTAGAGTTCGGGGCCGGTCGTCCGCCGCTGCGGCTGCAAGGCGAAGAACAGGGCGACGCTGATCCCGGCAGCTGCGACGACGCCAAGACCAATGAGCACCCTGCGGGATAAACGCATCACCGGAGCGCGCCTTGGCCGCAATTGCATCTCGTGGGGAGGGCGGGCGTTGCTCTCAGGCTTGGCTGCTTCCTCTTCAGGCGCGTCGGTCACGACTGCGGCCTTCCGTCAGTGCGGACGATGCGCACCTTCTTCTGATGTTCGCCGCCGAGACGTAGCTCGGCCGCCGCGAAGAGCCGATCCACGATCATGTGATTGCCCTGGACGCGATAGTTGACCAGCTCGGCGCCGCCCTCCGCGCCGATCACCCAGAGCGGCGGCATCTCGCCCCGGCTGATCCCGCGTGGGAACTCGATGAACACTTGCCGCCCATCATCGAGAGCGCGCAGCGGCCGCCAGGCCGCATTGTCCCCTTCGATCGAATAGCGGAAGTTCAGCGCTTCGAGGTCGACGCCGGACGCCACGGGCGCTCCGGCTTCGGCAATCATGTTCTGCAGGCGTCGGCATCGCGTTCTGTGGCGAAGCGATGAGCTGATCCTGGCGTAGGCCCAGGACACGTCGCCATGTAGGTCTTTTCGGCCGAGCGCAGTTCGAGGTGATAGGTCCGCCGGTCGGGGTTGACGACGAGGTTGGTGACCAGATCCGGCCGTGTCGGCTTGAACAGGATATGGACCTGCTTGGACCGCGCCCGTTCCGCTCTCGGTGTCGCCGTTCACCCATCGCACGGTGTCGCCGGCGGCGACCGGACCCGAGCCGACAAGCTGCTCTCCGGCTTCGAGTGCGATGTCGGTGATCTCGCCTGGCGCGGCATAGACCTGGTAGAGCGCGCCGTCCGAGAAGGGATAGACCTGGATGGCGTTGATGTATCCCGCCCGTGTCGGCTGCACACGCGCGTCGCCATTCGCCTGCTCGACGCGAGCGCGGGGATCGGCCGCCTCCGCCTCTTCGGTCTTCGCGCCAGGGATCGGTTTGAGCTGGCCGGGCAGGGGCAGGAGCTTTGGAATCTCGACGATCCGAACGGGCTTAGGGGGTCTGGCGAAAGGACAGCCTTGCGAGGCGTATCATCGTAGCTGATCTCCGGCGGCTTCCACGCGGTCGCGCATGCCCCGAGAGAGACTGAGGCGAGCAAAAGGGCTGTAGGGGCGAGGACGCGCATCAGCCGAGCTCCTTCGACCAGTTGAGGGCATGGATGTAGACGCCGAGGGGGTTCTTCTTCAGCCGATCGGCGTCGGTCGGCGTCTCAAGGACGATGGTGAGGATGGCGCTCCAGCGCTCGGTCGCGGCGAGCGCCTCATCGACGTAGCGGCGCTCAGTCCAGGAGACGCGGAAGCTATCCTCGGAGGCGCGGATGACGCTCGATACCTCGACGGAGACCTACGTCTTGCCAACCTTGGAGAAGGGATCGCTGGCGCGCGCATAGTCATTCAGGGCCAGCGCGCCCTTGTCGGTGACGTAGTTGTACGCCTCGAGCCAGTTCTGCCGCAGCACGATCGGATCAGCGGGAATGCCCCGCACTTCGTCAATGAACCGTGCGAGGTGCTACGCGATCTGCGGGTCCGTCGGCCGATAGTCGGCCAGAGCCGGCGCAGTCGCCTGCGCCTGGCCGAGCTTGTCGACCTGCACCACCCAGGGCGTGATCGTGCCGCGGGCGGAATGCCAGACGAGGCCGCCCGCGAGGCCGCCGCTCAGCGCAAGCATCCCGAAGAAGGCAAACCGCCAGTTCCGTGCCTGGATGCGGGCGGATCCGATCCGCTCGTCCCAGACCTGGCCCGCCCGTTGATAGGGCGTCTCAGGCTCGGGCATCTTTCCGTAACGGACTGCTGGCCGCCGGAACATGCGCTATTCTCCTTCCGAGAGATCGATGGAGGCGCCGCCGCTAGGACGATCGCCGGAGCGGATGGCGTGATCGGCGACGGAGGCGGCTCGACTGATGATCGGGCTACGATTCGTCCGGGGTGCAGGAGCCGGCGGCCCCGAGGCGGCCTGAGCCGACGCGCTCGCCCCTCCCGACACGGCGCTGGCGCCGGCCGCGAAGCTGTCTTGGAGACTGGACGCGGCGCGACGCAGGGGGCTCGAGACAGCCGCGGCGGCAGCTTCCGCTACTCCTGCCGGCCCGCCGGCGCGGAAGGCCGCGCTCGCGCCGCCGGCGACGCTCGCGGCCCCACGCGCCGTCCCGCCGATCAAGCCGCCAGCTGCGCCGAGCCCGCCCGCGGCAAGACCGGCGCCGGCCGCGCCGATGCCGGCGACCGCGAGGCCAGTCCCGACAGCCGCGCCCGCGCCGAGCTGGGGGCCGCCGGCGATCAAGCCGTTGGCGATGCCCGGCCCGAAGATCGAAAGCGCAAGCATGGCGAGCGCGGCGAGGATCAGAGTGAGGGCGTCGTTGATGGTCGGCGGATTGTTGAAGCCGCCAGTGAATTGGCCGAAGATCGTCGAGCCGATGCCGATGATGACGGCGAGCACGAGGATCTTCACCCCCGACGAGACGACATTGCCGAGCACCTTCTCGGCGAGGAAGGCGGTGCGGCCAAAAAGTCCGAACGGAACCAGGACGAATCCGGCCAAGGTCGTCAGCTTGAATTCGATCAGGCTGACAAAGAGCTGGATCGCCATGACGAAGAAGCTGATGACGACGATGAGCCAGGCGATCAGCAGGATGGTGATCTGGATGAAATTGTCGAAGAAGCTGACGAAACCCATAAGGCCGGAGATCGAGGTCAGGATGGGTTGTCCGGCGTCAATGCCGACCTGGGCCACGCGACCCGGCTGCAGGAGCTGCGCCTGGCTCAGCGTGCCGCCTCCGGCCTTGATGCCCAGTCCGGCGAACGAGTTGTAGATGATCTGAGCGAGATTGTTGTAGTTGGCGATGATGTAGGCGAAGACGCCGATGTAGAGCGTCTTCCTGATCAGCCGGGCGATCACGTCCTCGTCGGGCGCCAAAGCCCAGAAGAGACCGGCGAGGGTGATGTCGATGGCGATGAGCACGCCGGCGAGCCAGCGGACGTCGCCCTGCACGAGGCCAAAGCCGGAGTCGATGTACTGGGTGAAGACGCCCAGAAAACATCGATGACGCCTGTGCCGCCCATTTTGTCTATCGGCCTTCAAGCGCCGCGGTCGGAGCGGTCCTGCGATCGGCAGTCGATCCGGCGGCGAAGAAGCGGCGCCGGTTCTCGGCCCAGGCAGCCTTGCATGCAGCGTCCTCTAGCGCCGCCATGCCGATCGCACGGCAGCGAGCAAGCTCATCGGCTAGCGGGTCGGTCTCATGGAGCGGGAAGCCCAGTTTTGTGGCCGCAACGATGCCGAAGTCATTGTCGCGAAAGTGAACACTCGCCATGATCATCGCGATCGTCGCCGCGACGAGGCCAAGCGCGCGAGCCCAGGCGCTGAAGTTGAGCGGGTCCGCGCGCATCAGTGGAACATCTGCGCGGCGCCGGGCTGGTAGCCCGGCCCGTAACTCAGGAAATTGGTCAGCTGCTGCTGCGCCTGCGCTTGGTTTGCCACATTGCGCGCGCCCTCCAGGCTCTGGGCGCGCGCGATCGCCGCCATCACCGCCGTGAGGTCGGCGAGCTGCGTTGTCTGAAGGGCGACAAGCTGGTTGCCCGATTGCGCGGCCTGGAGCGCGCCTGAGGCCCCTTGGCTCGAAGAAACGAGCCCGGCAATCTGGGTGCGGGTGGTCGAGAGGTTCTGTACCACGCCGGCCTGGACGCGCATGGCGTCCTGGAATCCGGCGAGCGCGTTCTGCCAGCGGGTCTGCGCCCCTGCCAGCAAACTCTGTGAGGAGGTCGCACTCGAATAGGCCTGCGGATAGGTCTGGGTGAACGCCTGATTGACGGCGGTGACGCTGTAAGCGATCCGTTGCGCCTGTGTCAGGAGTTGCTGCGTCTGGGTAATCGACTGCTGGAGCTGGGTGAGCGAGGAATAGGGCAGGCTCGCGAAATTCTTGGCCTGGTTGATGAGGGAGGTCGCCTGGTTTTGCAGGCTCTGGATCTCATTGTTGACCTGCTGGAGCTCACGCGCCGCGGTCAGCACGTTCTGGGCATAGTTGGTGGGGTCGAAGACGATCCACTGCGCACGGGCTGGCGCGTCGGCGAGAGTGAGCGCGGCGACGACGGCCGCGAGGGCCAATTGAATACGTACGAGCCACTTGCAAAACGGCTCGGACGGCCGGAATTTTCGAATTTTCGGGTGATTTCTCAAGCGTCGCGAACCGTCGGCGGCCGGTTTCTGGTATGTTGATTCTGCGAGGAAAAACAAGCAGAAAGCCAGGAACCGCCGACGATGTCGCTACGAGAGACCCTATCCGTATACTGGCAGAAGTTTCAAGGAGAACTTTTCCCGTTTCTCGAGGAGACGGTCGGGTTCTTGACGGAGTCGCATCGAGCGCTGGTGACGGTTCTGGACATGACGCGGCTTGAGGCTTTCGCGCCTGACTGGGGTGGTTTTCCCGGACGGCCGGCAGCCGAGCGGGCCGCATTGGCGAGGGCCTTCGTGGCCAAGGCGGTTCTCAACTTGCCGACCACGCGGATGTTGATCGAACGCGTCGAGGCCGACACGACGTTGCGGCGCTTGTGCGGTTGGTCGCGTCTGTCCGAGGTTCCCAGCGAGGCGACGTTCTCGCGCGCCTTCGCCGAGTTCGCCGACCGCGCCTTGCCGTCGCGGTTGCATGAAGCCTTGATCCGCAAGACCCACGGGGATCGGCTGGTTGGTCACATCGCGCGCGATTCGACGGCGATCGAAGGCCATGAAAAGCCGCAACGCGCAGAGAAGCCCGAGCCGTCTGCGCTCGAAGCAGAAGCCCCGCAAGCGCGGGCGTCCGCGCAAGGGCGAGCGGCCCGCGCCCAAGCCGCCCAGCCGGCTGGAACGCCAGGCCGGCATGACGCTGAGCCAGATGCTCGCCGATCTGCCCCAGCACTGTGACGTCGGCGTCAAACGCAACGCCAAGGGACATCAGGAGACATGGATCGGCTATAAGCTGCATATCGACACCGCGGACGGCGACATTCCCGTCAGTTGCGTTCTCACCTCGGCTTCCGTCCACGACAGTCAGGTCGCCATCCCCCTGGCGACGATGACGGCGGGGCGTCTGGTCAATCTCTACGATCTCATGGACAGCGCCTACGATGCGGCCGAGATCAGGGCGCATAGCCGCGCGCTCGGCCACGTGCCGATCATCGATGTCAACCCGCGCCGCGACGCCTGCCTCAAGAAGGAATTGGCCGAGGAAGACAAGCGTCGAGCGCTCGTCGGCCATCGCGCCGCCGAGGATATCCGCTACAACGAGCGCAGCGGCGCCGAACGGGTCAACGCCAACCTCAAAGACAACCACGGCGGCAGAACCGTCCAGGTGCGTGGCCCCGCGAAGGTGATGTGCCATCTGATGTTCGGCATTCTGGTCATCACCGTTTCTCAGATCATCCGTCTCATCGCATAGCGAGCCGCATCGCTCGCGAAAACGGGTCCGGAGCCTCCCAAAAAATCGGGAGGTCGACGAAACATGGCCAAAATCCACGCCAAAATGTCCGCGAAGGCAAAAAAACGGCGGAAGCGGCGTTGCAACCGTCAAAAACAACTCAAGCCAACACGTCTCAGCTATGTTCATTCGTGCGCGAGCCGACGCGCTCAGACGTTCTGCAAGTGGCTCGTACGCCAGTCATTGCGCGGTCTCCTTAGTCTGCGTGCGGATCATGTCCGCTGCCCAATCGAGGCCCTTGCGCCGCAGCCACGCGGCGGCGAAGCCTTCACGGGGCTGGGCGGCGACGATCTCGGCGATCGCCTTCTGGTCGGACTTCGAAGAGGCGGCCGTGAAGGCGAGCGCGACCTCGGAGAGACCGAGTTCGAACAGGCGATTGCCGCGGCGGGACTGGCAGTAATAGTCGCGCTTGGGCGTCGACCGGCTGAGGATCTCGATCTGCCGGTCGTTCAACCTAAATACCGCAGTTGAGATTTTGCGAGTGGATTCGAATCGCGCATTCTCAAGGGTATGACGCGCGATTCTTCCCGCTCATCGGCTCACCCACCCGGTGAACAATCCTTGGTTGTCGGGAGCGAGCCGCCCGGAGGCGTCGACATCGACAGCTTCTTTGGGCCGGTCCGTGTCGAATGGGACCATGAGGCGGCGATGACGCCGCTCGGCCAGCTCCCGTTCTTCATCCATTTCCTCAAAGCGACCGGGTTGTTCGACGCCTTCGTCGTCGACTGTCCGCTGCGCTACGGCAGTCCCAACGCCCCGAAGAAGCGCGACATTCTCGGCACGGCGATGTTCTCCATGCTCGCTGGCCACAAGCGTTACGCCCATATCGCGGCGCTGCGCTGCGACGCCGTCTTGCCCGAGCTGCTCGGCATGGAAAAGATCGTCAGCGAGGATGCGGTAAGGCGCGCTTTCAAGGCGATCGACGAGAAGGAAGGCGCGACATGGCTGCGCCAGCATCTTGCATTTTGCGTCGAGCCGCTGCTCGCCGAGCCCTGGATCCTGGACGTCGATACGACGATCAAGCCGCTCTATGGCCATCAGGAAGGGGCGGTCTTGGGCTACAACCCCAAGAAGCCCGGGCGTCCGAGCCATTGCTACCACACCTACTCGATGGCTTCGACGCGTCTCGTTCTCGATGTCGACGTCTGTCCCGGCGACGAGCATGCATCCAAACATAGCGCGCCGAGCTTATGGGCGCTGCTCGATCGCTTGCCGCGCGACTTGTGGCCGGCGCTGTTGCGCGGAGACTCGGGCTTCGGCAACGAGGGGATCATGCGCGAGGCCGAGGCGCGCGGCTTGCCGTATCTGTTCAAGCTGCGCCTGACCGCCAACGTCAAGCGTATGATCGAGAAGCTCGCCGGCGCGCGCGAATGGGTTTGCGCCGGCCAAGGCTTCGAGGCCAAGGAGAGCGCCGTTCGCTTGACGGGCTGGAGCCGGGAGCGGCGGGTGATCGTGCTGCGTCGGCGTCTCAAAGGCGCTTTGGGGCTTGCGCAAAGCGACGAAGACGGGACGCCGCAGCTTTCCTTCACCGAGATCGGCGAGGCGACAGAAGTCTACGAATATTCGGTTCTGGTCACCTCGCTCGAGGAAGAAACTGAAGCGTTCGGCCAGCTCTATCGCGATCGCGGCGATGGAGAAAATATTTTCGATGAAATGAAGAACCAATGGGGCTGGGGCGGCTTCACGATGCATGATCTCGCGCGCTGCCGCCTTGCGGCGCGGCTGCTCGCGCTGTTTTACGACTGGTGGAACATTTTTGTGCGTCTCGCCGAACCGGGTCTGCACCGCGAGGCGATCACCAGCCGGCCCCTGTTTCTTTCCGCCATCGCGACGCGCACGCGGCACGCGCGCCAAACGACGATCCGCGTGACGAGCTCGCACGCCAGGGCCAAGCCAGCCGCCAAGGCGCTCGCGGCTGTAGCCGAGTTCCTACGAGGCTTGGCTGAAAATGCGGAGCAGTTGACGCGCCTGCAAAAATGGCGGGCGATCCTCTCGCGCGCCTTCAAGGCGTTCCTCAAAGGTCGATTGTTGCGCCCGCCGCCGCGTCTCGCGCCAAGCTGACGCAACCAGAGCGCGCAAAATCGCAGAACGCCGCTACCTCAAGCCGACCAACTGCGGTTTTTAGGTTCAATCCAAAGCGGCGATAGATAGCCGCGATCTGCGGCTCGAGCGCCCGCTCATTCGGCAGAAACAGCCGGGTAGGGCAGCTCTCGATGATCGCAGGCGCGATCGCCGAGCCGTCGATGTCGGCGAGCGACTGGGTGGCGAAGACGACGCTCGCATTCTTCTTGCGCAGTGTCTTCAGCAATTCGCGAAGCTGTTCGGCAAAGCCGCGGTCGTCAAGGGCGAGCCAGCCTTCGTCGATGATGAGCAGGGTCGGACGCCCGTCGAGCCGATCGCTGATGCGGTGGAAGAGGTAGGAGAGAACCGCAAGCGCGGCGCCGGCGCCGATAAGGCCCTCGGTCTCGAACGCCTGAACGTCGGCCTCGCCGAGGCGTTCCGTCTCGGCATCGAGCAGCCGTCCCCAGGGTCCACCGACGGTGTACGGCTGCAAGGCTTGTTTCAGCGCGTTCGATTGCAGGAGAACCGAGAGGCCCGTGATGGTCCGCTCGGGAAGAGGAGCGGAGGTCGTCGAGCAGGCCGGGCCAGGTCTGCGACGGAAAGCCCATTATCGTGAGGGTGCGCAGGTGCGCCGTGCCAAGTCGGGGCTCGAGCCCGCCGGTCAAATCCTCGTCGACCAGGATGGCGTCGAGATAGATCGGCGTCTCGGGCACGCGGACACGCTGGCGGCGCGTCGAGACGCAGGAATGCAGGTAGGTCAGGGTCTCGCCGTCATCGAGCCATTCGGCCTCGGGCATGAAATCTTCGACGAGAGCGAGCACACGGTCGGTGCGGTCGACAAAACCGTCCAGGGCGACCCGCCAGTTGGCGCCGTCGTGGGCGCGATTCTCATAGAGCCAGGCTTCGGCGCGGGCGGAATCGTCCGCCGGCGGCAGCCAGAGCGGCGTCAGGAAATAGCAGCTCTCGAAATGCGCGCCTTCCTCCTCGAACTGGGCCCGACGTTCGGTATCGACAAGCTTCGAGGCGGCTTCGGGGAAGTCGCTGAGCGGATAGCCGTGGGCCGGTTGGCGCCCGGCCTCGATGAAGATCGCCCAGCCAGTGCCGAGGCGCCGCAGCGCGTTATTGAGCCGCGAGGTGATCGCGACCAGCTCTGCGGGGGTCGAGCAATCGAGGTCAGGACCGCGGAATTTCGCGGTGCGCTAAATGAGCCGTCCTTGTTGAGGATGACGCCCTCGCGTACGAGCGCCGCCCAGGGCAGGAAGTCGGCGAGGCTTTGCGAGCGGCGACGGTATTCGGCGAGGTTCATCATGGATCGCGCCCTCACCCGACCAGGTGCTGCGGATAGCGGAGGTGCCGGCGGACCACATCGACGAAGGCCGGGTCGCGCTTGGCGGCCCACACCGCTGCGAGATGCGCGAGCAGCCAGATCGCGCCGCCGACGATCCAGAGACGCAAGCCCAAGCCCACCGCCGCGGCGAGGGTGCCGTTGACGATCGCGACCGCCCTGGGCGCGCCGCCGAGCAGGATCGGCTCGGTCAGGGCGCGGTGGACGGGGGCACAGAATCCGGCGATGGCGTCCGCCTGATCCATCAGACTAGGACTCCGCCGCCGAACTGGAAGAAGGTGAGGAAGAAGCTCGAGGCGGCGAAGGCGATCGAGAGGCCGAAGACGATCTGGATCAGCCGCCGAAATCCGCCCGAGGTTTCGCCGAACGCCAGGGTGAGGCCGGTAATGACAATGATGATCACCGACACGACCTTGGCCACCGGGCCCTGGACGGATTCCAGGATCTGGTTGAGCGGCTGTTCCCAGGGCATGTTGGAGCCGGCGGCATAGGCTGACGAAGTGACAAGGGCGAAGACGGCGAGGGCTGTCGCTGCGGCGATGCGGCGGCGGATATTGTTGAGCGGCATCATCGAGTCTCCTGCGGAGGTGAGGACGTAGTCGCCAGCTGGGCTTAGGCCCCTGACCACGGCGAGTTCGGCGAGCCGGCGGGCGGAACCGCGCCCGGCGAGAACGGCGATGACGTCAATGGTCTCGGCGATCAGCGCGCGCGGGACCGTGACGACAGCTTCCTGGATGAGCTGCTCGAGCCGACGCAGCGCGCCGAGAGCCGATCCCGCGTGCAGCGTGCCGACGCCGCCGGGATGGCCGGTTCCCCAGGCCTTGAGGAGATCGAGGGCCTCCGCGCCGCGCACCTCGCCGATCGGGATTCGATCCGGGCGCAGCCGAAGCGCTGAGCGGACCAGATCCGAGAGCGAGGCCGCGCCGTCCTTGGTGCGCAGCGCGACGAGGTTTGGCGCGGCGCATTGCAGCTCGCGGGTGTCCTCGATCAGAACCACGCGGTCACCGCTCCCGGCGACTTCGGCGAGGAGCGCATTGACTAGCGTCGTCTTGCCGGTCGAAGTGCCGCCAGCGACCAGGATGTTCTTCCGTTCCCGGACCGCCGCCCGCATGAGGTCGGCCTGAAGCGCGGACATGATGCGGGCCGCGACATAATCGTCGAGAGTGAAGACCGCGACGGCCTGGCGGCGAATGGCGAAGCACGGCGCCGCGACTACCGGCGGAACGAGTCCCTCAAAACGCTCCCCGCTTTCCGAAAGTTCGGCGGAGACGCGCGGGCGGCCGGCATGGACCTCGACTTCGACGTGATGGGCGACGAGCCGCACGATGCGTTCGGCGTCGGCGGGCGCGACGTGGAGGCGAGTGTCCTCGAGGCCGCCCGATAGCCGGTCGATCCAGAGCCGGCCGTCGGGATTGAGCATCACCGCGACGATGTTGGGATCTTCCAGATAGCCGGAAATCGATGGTCCCAGCGCGGTGCGCAGCATGCGCGCGCCACGGGCGAAAGCTTCGGATCGGAAAGAGATCGTCGTCACGTCGAGCCCCGCTACGCCGCCTCGATCGGAGGCGGATGTCAGCGGGGTTGATTAGAAAGAGCCATAACTGGGGCGAGGCAACACCGTCGAAGCGGGCGTAGAGGCGCAGGATAGAAATACAGGCTGCAGGGATGGCGCGCTGCCTGGTCAGGACATATCGCGGCCCGAATTCCGCTGCCCCTCCTCTCCGCCAAAATCTCGGACGATCTCGTCAGCGAGTTTGCGCCCACGCGCGAGACGCCGGCCGAGCGCTTCGATGAAACCTTCGTAGCGTTCACGACCCTTGGTTTGAGCTGCGGCCAGAGCAGTGTCCGGCAATGGCGGCGTGCTGGTCAGCCAGAAGCGCACGAAAACGGCCAGCGCCTCGTTCGAGATGTCGACATGCCGTTCAATGCGTTCCATCTGCCGCGTCATACGATCGAGCCGCCGAGCGAGCGCGGCCTCCAGCCGATCAGCGCCGTCCGGGGAGAGATGGGACGCCAGCGCCGCCTCGACAACCAGTGACTGTGTTACGCCCTTGCGCGCGGCGTAGTCGGCCAGCTTGGTCATGAGGTCGGGAGGCAGGCGAAACGTGTGCTTGGTCCGCATCGGCGTCACATCTGCATATCGTCAGCGGGATCGAGCGAAATCTGCCGAGCGACCGCGCCCATCGTCCGCTGCATCATCCGCCGACGCTGGGGTTCGTCGTCACCGTCCTCTTCGATCGGCTCGAACTCGTTGACCGCCTTGCGCGGTTCCGGCGCTATCTCCTCATGCTCGGGCAGCTCCGGCTCTCGTCTGATGCCGGCGTTTGCCGGGTCCTCGACGGGCGTCGTTGGCGGCGCCGCCACGATGGAGCGGGTCCAGTCGCCTTCAGCCGCGGCTTTGAGACCTTCCAGGCCGCCCGGGACGTCGCGGCTGGACAGCGTCGGCGGCGGGAAGATTTCGTCTTCATTTCCGGATCCTCGTAATAGCGTGCCTTCTTCGCGCGGATCGGCTGGCAACCGGAAACCAACACGAGTTCGTCATCATGCGGGAGCTGCATCACCTCGCCCGGCGTCAGCAACGGCCTCGCTGTCTCCTGCCGCGACACCATCAGGTGACCGAGCCAGGGACTGAGCCGATGGCCCGCGTAGTTCCTCATCGCGCGCATTTCGGTCGCGGTGCCAAGTGCGTCCGACACGCGCTTGGCTGTCCGCTCGTCGTTGGTCGCGAAGCTCACGCGCACGTGGCAATTGTCGAGGATCGCGTTGTTCTGGCCGTAGGCTTTCTCGATCTGGTTCAGCGACTGAGCGATCAAGAAGCTCTTCAGGCCATAGCCGGCCATAAACGCGAGTGCGCTCTCGAAGAAGTCGAGCCGGCCCAGCGCCGGGAATTCGTCGAGCATCAGCAACAGCCGATGCCGTCGTCGCTTCGGCTCGAGCTCCTCGGTCAGACGCCGGCCGATCTGGTTGAGGATCAATCGGACGAGCGGCTTGGTTCGGCTGATGTCCGATGGCGGCACGACCAGATACAACGTGGCCGGCGCCGCTCCTTCCACTAGGTCGCGGATCCGCCAATCGCACCGGCGCGTCACCGCCGCCACGACCGGATCGCGGTATAGGCCGAGGAACGACATCGCGGTCGAGAGCACGCCCGAGCGTTCGTTGTCGCTTTTGTTCAAGAGCTCGCGGGCCGAGCTGGCGATGACCGGGTGCACGCCGCGTTCGCCCAGGTGCGGCGTGGTCATCATCGCTCGCAGCGTCGTCTCGATCCGGCGTCGCGGATCGGAGAGGAAATTGGCGACGCCGGCGAGCGTCTTGTCCGGCTCGGCGTAGAGCACATGTAGGATGGCGCCGACCAGCAGCGAGTGGCTGGTCTTTTCCCAGTGGTTCCGCCGCTCCAAAGCGCCCTCGGGATCGACCAGGACGTCGGCAATGTTCTGGACGTCGCGGACCTCCCACTCGCCGCGGCGGACCTCCAGTAGCGGATTGTAGGCGGCGCTCGCCGCGTTGGTCGGATCGAACAGCAGCACGCGGCCGAACTTCGTTCGCCAGCCCGCGGTCAACGTCCAGTTTTCGCCCTTGATGTCGTGGACGATTGCCGAACCCGACCAGGTCAACAGCGTGGGTACGACAAGACCCACCCCCTTACCGGATCGGGTTGGCGCGAAGCATAAGACATGCTCCGGGCCATCGTGGCGCAGATACTGGTCGCGCCATCGGCCAAGCAGCGCTCCATCATGGCCTAGAAGGCCGGCCTCTCGAACTTCCCGGGTCTCCGCCCACCGCGCAGAGCCATACTTTGTAACGCGCTTCGCCTCCCGTGCGCGCCAAACCGACATGGCGATCGCCACGACGACGGCGGCGATCCCGCCGGAGGCGGCGATGTATGCGCCCTCGACGAAAATGTCTCGCGCATAGGCATCGTAGGCGAACCACCACCAGAAGAAGGCCGGCGGTTGATAGAGCGGCCAGCCAAAGACATTGAACCACGGGTGGCCGAGCTGGGACTGGAATTCCAGGCGCCAGGCGACCCACTCCGTCGCCGCCCAAACGAAGGCGAGGGCGACGGCGCTAACGAGGAGCACCTGCCCCCAGAGGATCTTGGTCGCGTTCATGGCGACCAAAGATCAGGACCGCTTCTGGCACCGACTTCAATAACGGAGAAAAGTCGTTTGGCGTCTGGGATACAATGGCGTGCAGATAGGATTTAATTCGTTGACCCGCTCTCACTCCGTTTTGACATTCAGGGGCGCGATGGGGACGACCGATTAGCGTGAAAATACGGACGAAAGCGCTACGGTAAGGTTGCGCCAGTGACCGGTCATCCGAACCAAATTTCAAGCGCACGATGTAAATAAACTGTGATCGAGATCACAGCCGATCACGATTTTGCCTGAAACAAGAATGCCATATCGATATAGTTGTGAAATTGGTAACCGCGCTCGGCGCGCTACGGATTTGGGCTGGGGGGAACATGAAAGGAGTGACTTGGGAGGCAACCAGCGCCTGTGGCGCGCCATTATCGGTGAAAATGGTGGCGGCGCGGGCCGATTTGTCGGAGCCTTCAGCACCCCTGCGGCTATTTTCATAGCAGCCACTTGCAGAACGTCTGAGCGCGTCGGCTCGCGCACGAATGAACATAGCTGAGACGTGTTGGCTTGAGTTGTTTTTGACGGTTGCAACGCCGCTTCCGCCGTTTTTTTGCCTTCGCGGACATTTTGGCGTGGATTTTGGCCATGTTTCGTCGACCTCCCGATTTTTTGGGAGGCTCCGGACCCGTTTTCGCGCCGCGATGCGGCTCGCTATGCGATGAGACGGATGATCTGAGAAACGGTGATGACCAGAATGCCGAACATCAGATGGCACATCACCTTCGCGGGGCCACGCACCTGGACGGTTCTGCCGCCGTGGTTGTCTTTGAGGTTGGCGTTGACCCGTTCGGCGCCGCTGCGCTCGTTGTAGCGGATATCCTCGGCGGCGCGATGGCCGACGAGCGCTCGACGCTTGTCTTCCTCGGCCAATTCCTTCTTGAGGCAGGCGTCGCGGCGCGGGTTGACATCGATGATCGGCACGTGGCCGAGCGCGCGGCTATGCGCCCTGATCTCGGCCGCATCGTAGGCGCTGTCCATGAGATCGTAGAGATTGACCAGACGCCCCGCCGTCATCGTCGCCAGGGGGATGGCGACCTGACTGTCGTGGACGGAAGCCGAGGTGAGAACGCAACTGACGGGAATGTCGCCGTCCGCGGTGTCGATATGCAGCTTATAGCCGATCCATGTCTCCTGATGTCCCTTGGCGTTGCGTTTGACGCCGACGTCACAGTGCTGGGGCAGATCGGCGAGCATCTGGCTCAGCGTCATGCCGGCCTGGCGTTCCAGCCGGCTGGGCGGCTTGGGCGCGGGCCGCTCGCCCTTGCGCGGACGCCCGCGCTTGCGGGGCTTCTGCTCGAGCGCAGACGGCTCGGGCTTCTCTGCGCGTTGCGGCTTTTCATGGCCTTCGATCGCCGTCGAATCGCGCGCGATGTGACCAACCAGCCGATCCCCGTGGGTCTTGCGGATCAAGGCTTCATGCAACCGCGACGGCAAGGCGCTGTCGGCGAACTCGGCGAAGGCGCGCGAGAACGTCGCCTCGCTGGGAACCTCGGACAGACGCGACCAACCGCACAAGCGCCGCAACGTCGTGTCGGCCTCGACGCGTTCGATCAACATCCGCGTGGTCGGCAAGTTGAGAACCGCCTTGGCCACGAAGGCCCTCGCCAATGCGGCCCGCTCGGCTGCCGGCCGTCCGGGAAAACCACCCCAGTCAGGCGCGAAAGCCTCAAGCCGCGTCATGTCCAGAACCGTCACCAGCGCTCGATGCAACTCCGTCAAGAACCCGACCGTCTCCTCGAGAAACGGGAAAAGTTCTCCTTGAAACTTCTGCCAGTATACGGATAGGGTCTCTCGTAGCGACATCGTCGGCGGTTCCTGGCTTTCTGCTTGTTTTTCCTCGCAGAATCAACATACCAGAAACCGGCCGCCGACGGTTCGCGACGCTTGAGAAATCACCCGAAAATTCGAAAATTCCGGCCGTCCGAGCCGTTTTGCAAGTGGCTCTTGGTACTGTCTGTTGGTTGCTGCCCTGTGTTAGCGGCGGTCGTCCAGAGGCCGCCAGTCTCGCTGTAGGTGCGATCCCGGGAAGCTTTAACGTCACACTATCGGGTAGCAGCAGTTATTCGATCCCGATAAAAATCGCTCTTATATCGAGTTCTGTTGATATGGACCCAATCCGGCGGCGCCCATGATCCAGGCGTCCGGGGCCGAGTTTGTTGAGAGGGCCTCGATCGTTCGCCGCCAGCTCAGATAGCTCGGGAGGTTCTTGGTGGCGACGCCATGGAAGCGCCGCATCCACTCCTTCAGCCGGCCGTGGTAAGCGTTCACGTTGTTGATGTGGAGATCTGGCGCCTCCGGCTTTGGCGTGCCGGGTGCGGGCAAGGCATGGAACTTGACCCGGGCGCGCCGAGCGAATGCGGTGATCGCCGCACCTCCATCGCAGCACAGTTCCGCTGGCCGAGTGATGACCTGCCCGAGCGCGGCCGTGATGCTGGCGGCGTCGAGCCGCGGCAGGACGGCATCGATGGTCGCGCCGGTGCGGTCGCGGGCGACGATGACTGGGATCTGCTCCGCCGACAGACCCCGCTTGGCGGCCTTGCCGCCCCGCTTGCGCGATGCTCTCGGCAGATCGCGGCGTTTGCCCTTGAAGGATTTGAGGATGAAGGTCTCGTCCGCCTCGACGATCCCGGACAGGCACCGCGGCTTGTCGAGATTGAGCGCGGACAGGAACCGATGTCTCCACCGGAACGCGGTGGTGTAGGCCACCTTGCAACGTTCCGCGGCTTTCGCGATCGTCTCGCCGGCGATCAGCGCCTGCGCCTGGTCAGGCCAGCGATCCTGGTGATGCAAGCCGGCCAACGGCGTCCCGGTCAGCGGGTTGAATGTCTTCCGGCAACTCGTGCAGCGGTACCGAGGCTTGCCGCCAGCCTTGCCCCAGGGACGAACGTCATCCCGACCGCAGTGCGGACAGCCAAAGCGCGCAATCCGATCCCGCCCGACCTTCGACAACAGGTCTTCCTCAGTCGCGGCATCGTCCGTCTCCGCGACCGGGAGCGAGGGCGCAACAGCAGCCTCAGAAGGCCGCACGGCGGCATCGACAGGGTGAGCCGAAGGGTCGATCGGATCGTCCGCTTCGGCCAGCGCCAACTCCCGGAACGCCTCGGCGCGTTGCGCCGGGTCCAAAAGCCCAATCCCGCCAAGCCAAGTCGCAAACGCCGCGGCATCCATCTCATGCAGCCCTCGAAGCCCGACCCAACTATCTCACCTCTCAACAGACTTCGCAATAAGAGCGATAAAAATTGCGCCCGGAGCGGCTGGCACCCAGCCCCAAGTCCAACTCAATTACGACAGCCAGACACTTGGTGGCCCTTTGGGAGCTGGCTGGTCCCTAGGAGCCTGTCTGCTTAGTCCTGATGCGATGGGCATTTGAAACATGGAAGCGGAGTTTGCGGCGCCCGGTATGCTGCGTTGGTCGGCTTGCCGGGTTCATCCGGCTGCGAGGCGGACTTCGGGCAGAGTCCACCCTTGGGCGAGCTTCAGAATATTGTGGGCGACGCAGACGAATCCCCATTCGGAAGCCACCTTTTCGACGCCGCGCAGCAGGAACTGACGAAAGCCGCGCGCTTGCTTGATCTGGCCGCACACCGGTTCGGGCAGCTGCTTCCTCAACCGATAGGGGCTGGCGTGGCCGCCAGCCTTGATTTTCTCTCGCATGGCGGCGATGCGTGCGCTGCCCCCTTCTCCTGCGCTGGCGTGCTTGGCCCGCCCCGGCGCGATGTACCCGTCGATTTCGCGTTCCTCCAACGCCGCGAGGTTGGCGTCGGAGCAATAGCCGGCGTCCGCCGACAGCTGCGCCGGCTTGCGGCCCAGGTTGGCTTCGATCGCGTCGGCGATCGGCGCCAGTTGATGCTGGTCGCTCTGCCTGGCGTCGAGGGCATGGGCGACGATCACCTGCGCCGTCGAGTTCCACCGCCGCTTGCGCGTTGTAGCCCTGAATGAACCCGTCCTTGGTCTTCATGATGCGGCTTTCGGGGTCGGTGAAGTTCTTTTGCGCTTTGGGATCGGGTTCCTCGGAGGGTGGGGCGGCTGGCTTTCCCGGTTTCTTGCGCCCTTCGGCTTTTCGCTTCTCCTCGGCCTCGGCCCGCGCTCTGGCCTCCGCCGCGGCGGCCGCTTTCGCCTCGGCCTCCAATTCGGCCTGCGCCGCCCGGATCTTCTCGGCCCGCTTCTTCTTGTCGGCGACCCAGTCCGGCATCTCATCGCCGCTCTTGTCGCGGCCGAACGCCTCGTCCTCCCGCGCGTCCGCCGCTTCGGCGGCGCTCATCCACTGGGCGACCTCGGCGTCGAGTTCCGCCGCCCGCTTGGCCATGCGCTCGTAGCTCATCGCCTTGTGTTTCGAGGCGTTCGCCTTGATCTTCGTGCCGTCGAGCGCGACATGCCCGAGCTTCGCCAGCCCGGCCCGTTCGCACAGCTTCAGAACCTGGGCGAACAGGCCGGCGAGCGCCTTCAGGTGTCGCTTGCGGAAATCCGAGATGGTGCGGAAATCCGGTGCGTCGAGGCCGACGATGCTCATGAAGTCGACCCGTTCGCGCGCCGCCTTGGCGATCCGGCGCGACGAGTAGACCCCGTTGCAATAAGCGTAAAGCAACAGCGCCGTCATCATCGTCGGATCAAACGGAGGCTGTCCGCGCGCGCTCCCATAGGTTCCCTCGATCTCACAAAGATCAAGATGCCCGACCACAAGCGCCAGCACAAAGCGCGCCAGGTGGTCCTTCCCCACGAAGTCTTGCACGCTCGCCGGCAGCAGCAGCGGTTGATCGATCGTCCACGGGCGGAAAGTCTTGCTCATAAGCAAGCAGAATCCGATTCGCGCCCAGGCCGCCACAAAAATCCGCTATTACTCGGACAGGCTCCTAGGCGGGCTGTCGGTGATCACCCGCGGCTCAAAGGACCAGTTCGT
This sequence comes from uncultured Alphaproteobacteria bacterium, assembly GCA_963768555.1. GTDB lineage: Bacteria > Pseudomonadota > Alphaproteobacteria > Rhizobiales > Beijerinckiaceae > Roseiarcus. Next base: position 5,590 of record CAVYIZ010000066.1, on the reverse strand, counting down.
CGACAAAAAACCGGGAGGGATAAATTTTGATAACGACGACGCGCTCTATCTGGATGGCCAGAGACTGATTAAAGTTCAAACGCCACAATGGGGGGATCCAAACGGGGTTTACTATCGTAAAATCAACGATGATTTTACAGAAATAGTACGATTTGGAAATAGTTTGGATTTTCTTACTTCCGCGCGAAGACCAAAGGTGGAGTGATCATTGTTTTTGGAGACCCACAGCCTAACAGTAATTCGACCATAATGATCCATCGGGACAGCCAGACTGACAAGTCAAATCATGCGCTCGAGTTTGCTGAAAATGCGGTGATGGACACAGCCGGAAACTTCATTGAATTCCATTACAGTCAAAATGGGAGGTGGAGATTATAATATATAACAGATATTATACACCGGGCACGGATCTATCGACGAAAAAGGTGTTATAACAAAAGACACAAATCCTTTTGCCAGTGTAACCTTTTTGTACAACAACGTTAACGCTTTAAACACACATCCAATAGCCCACTCTATGGATACATATGTCTCTGGGGCCTCACGCATCCCCTCATTCAGGTGGGGCCGAAGGTTTGTGTGAAGACGTTGTTTCGGTTTAGGAATTCTTCGTATTTTTCGACGAGCGGTCTTAAGCGTCGCTCGGGCATGTTAGGGATGAGATAGTAGAGCAGGCAGCCCTGGCGGAACAGCGAATGGACGCGGCGTTTGACCGTGCTGGTTCTGAGCGATCGGTCCATGCCGAGGCTTTCGCCGGCGGCGCCGAGCAGGGTCAGCAGGAGGATCGCCAAGGCGTTGAGCAGCAGCAGACGGTCGCGCCGTTGCGGGTCGGCGATGCGCAGGACGCTCAGGCCCATGCCGAACCGCAAATCCTTGGTGTCGCGGAACCCCGGCTCGATCGTCCACCGTTTGGCGTAGAGGTTGACGATCTGGGAGGCGCTCGCGGTCGCATCGCTGGCGGCCAGATGCCAAGCCTCCTTCATGCCCCTGGCGTGGACGCAGACCGCCGCGCCGACCTTGTGGCGGGCGGCGGTGAGTTCGGCGCCGCGCAGAAGGCAGGCGCGCCCTTTCTTGCCGACCCAGTCGGCGGCCAGGCGCGTCTCACCGTCCGCCGCGGTCAGATGAACGTTGCCGCGAAAGCGAATGACGTAGCCGAAGCCGAGGCTTTCGAGGAATTCGAACAGTTTGACGTCGCCGAAGCCGCGATCGGCCAGGATCGTCACCGCCACGCCCTCGGGCAGGATCGCCTTCAAATGCGTCAGGCAGAGGTCTTCGAAGTCGTTGCGCTGGTCCTTCAGTTCGTCCTTGTCGACCGTCAGCCACAGGAGCGGCGTCGCCCGGCCGTGGCGGGTGATGAGGTTCAGGGCGAGCGTGGCCTGGTTGTCGGCGTCGAAATCGGTCCAATCCATCGCCACGACGATCGCCTTGCGCCGGCCCACGACCTCGCGCGCCCATGGCGCGAACAGGTCCCATACGACGATCCCGGCGTTGCTCAGCAGGCGATCGACCTGTTTGATCGCGTGTCTGTCCATCAGACCGCGCGCTTGCGCCAGCGCATGCCCGATCACCGAAACCGCCAACGACGCCCCCGTCAGAACCCCCAGCGTCCCATTGGCCAGCGAAAGAATTCGCTTGGCGTGCAAGCTCCCCGAAAACGCGCGCTTCACAAAACCATGAACCAATTCCACCCGCTCGATCGACTTGCGCATGAGCCCCCCGCCCGGCTGATTCGTGACCTCGCCACGCGTTGACTCGCCAATTCAGACAATTTCGAGTCGATCAAAAAATGAGGGGATTCATGAGCTCTGGGGCTCTTATTCATCGTGATTTGGTATTAACTGATATATATTCGTGTGTCTCGGACGAAAGACACAACATATCGTATCCATTTAACTGCAAGACCGCTGTCGCAAGCGACAGCAAGGTTCATCAGGCAGCACACTACCATCTTGATTACCAGCCTACGGATACAGCAAGCAGGTTGGTTCTCACCTCGGTTCACATGTTCAGCACGGACGAGACTACGGAAAACTTCCCAACGATGTTTACCTATACGCCAACGAATCAGGGGTGGGAGGAGAGGCCGAATTTCCTGCCCTCCGCTTTGACGCTTGCGGGAGCTGAACACATCGCGAGAGGGTATCGTTTTGCTCGGGTTGATCCCGTTGCGAGCGGTGGCCTGGACCTTCTCTTCGCCGCGCAAATCAACGGGAAGAACGTCTCCTTCGCGTTCAAGAATGCTGGACCGTCCGGGTGGACCCCGGGGGCCGGCAGTGGGCCATGGACCGACGACGGCAAGACCGATCCCCAAACTAACCAACCGAGCGGTTTCTCCCCGCCCGTGCCGTTTGTTGATGAAGATGGGTCAGACCTTGGGGTCTTGGTGGCCGACATCGACGGATCGGGAAGGGCCGCGATTCTGCAGTGCGATGTCCGCGCCGGCCAGCCTGCGAGGGCCTCATACCTTGCGGGCGCAAAGTCCTATGAACCACACCCGGAGTATATATTACCATCAAGTTTTGTGATAAGCCGTGACAGCAAGATCATCGCGAACTACCGTCTGGCGAAGTGGACTGGAGGTTCCGGGCCGGACCTTATCTACGAAACCGACAGCGATAAGGGATTTCTCCAAAACCGAGGCCCGGGCACTGGCCTCGGCTGGAACCGGCTCGATTTTGGCCCCCCAATCTCCCTCGGACCCGCAACCCACCTAATTGACCTCGACTGCTCGGGCGGTCCACCCGCGCTCGTGGGGCCCGCAAATGAGAACGGAACCATAAGTTGGCAAGTATGGCGCTTTGTCGATACGAGCACAGGTTGGCGGCAGGATAAGGATCCCAAGTGGATACCGCCTTTCGCTGCCGACACTGACCCCGAGGCCATCCGAGAGGTTCGATTTGACGGGTCGTCTTCGAAGTGTGCTGGCCTCCTCGTGTCCTCGGCCAAAAGTGGCGCGCGCTTGGCCGTAGTGCCATCCGCCAGTGGCTGGAAGAAGGTCGATAACAAGATTCCGCCCTTCGATCTCGTGGACGCGAACGGAGGGCCGTCCAAGGCAATCGTCGCCAACTTGAAGGGGGATGGATACGACGGGATCGTCGCGAACACGCTTTTAGCGGACGGCTCTTCGATCGCGTTCGCCTACACACAAGGCCCGACCGGTTGGCAGGATGCAACGGGTGGGCATGTTCCGACCCCGCCAAACAATTTCGTGCCTGACTCGGCGCTGAGCAGCCTCGATCCGTCAAAGCCAGTAATTTCGTTTGTCGGACCGATCGTTGGAGTTGGGGGGGACGCCATTGCGATCTTGAACGATCAGCGCGTGACCTCATCGGATGCGGCCGAGCAAAATCGCCAATTTGGAAAATTCTACACAAACGACGGGACTGGCTTCTCCGTCCAAACATCGTTCGCTCCCGCCTATCCAATTTGCTGCTACGGACAAAACTGATCTCGGTGTTCGCTTCAACGATCTGCACGGCACCGGTCTTCCTGACGCAATTGTTAGTCGCCTCGTTACAGGAGCCGGAAAGACCTACCTCGTCAGTCAAATGTACCGAAGTACAGGACACGGTTGGGCCGCGGAACCTGGTCATCCAGGTGATTGCACCGATCCAAATCAACCATTCGATATGTCAAAGCCCGTAACGATGAAGGAGGGGTTATGTCCGCCCGTTCCCTTCGCCGGTTCTGACATTACAGGAAATCCCGTTCAATTTGTCGATTTAGATGGGGATGGCAATGTCGATATGATCTATAGTTATCGGGACAAGTCAGATAATCTTGTCACCAAGATCTATTTCAACGAAGGTGACGGTCACGGTGGCCGCAAGTGGGTCGACGGGCGACAGAGCCGGAAAAACTTAAAACTTACCTTCCAGGCAAAGATATGCTACGATAGTGTTTCCCTTGGCGGCCTCAGGAATTGGGGATTTAGCGGTACGATTTGCCAAAATCAACTCTCACCGAGTTGCAATATTAAGGTCGTTCCGAGCCGGACAAACGGCATGCAAAATCGAAGTTACTCCTTTCCCTCCCCACGAAGTCTGCAGTGCAGTACCTGGCCCGTCAACAAGAAAGCTTACGTCTTATCGAGCGACGGATGGCAAGAGGCACCCGGGTATACTCCACCACTCGATTTCGTGACACAATACGGAGCTCCAGACAAACCTGCTATTGATCTCTTTGTCCAAATTTTGAGTGTCGACGGTAGTGGGCTTCCTTCCCTAAACACGAACTTTGTCGACCCCGTCACGCAACAACCCGTAAAGGGGGTGTTGCTGAACAAAGGAGAATGGATGGGATGGCGGTCCTGGGGGTCCTGGGGAAAACCACATCGATGTGCCCGAACGCCTAGACTTGGCCTATTACGATACGCCTCAAATCCCCCAATCGTTTGTTCAGTTCATGGATGTCAACGGGGATGGTATCCCTGACATCGTCGTCACCAAGAGAGGCTGCCCGTCCTGTTCAAAGGTCTATCTCGGGACTGGCCGGGGTTGGGCGGACCCTAGCAGTGAGCCTAGCAGCCATTGGAAGATACCCGACGAAGCCATCTCGAACGCCGACGGCGACCCTGGATTTCGATTGGTCTTACCAAAGGCGACGGTTTCCTCGACATAATCTGGATGCGGCCCGACAAGAACGGCAAACCGGACCGGGGGCTGGCATTAAACAACGGTCATGGTTGGGAAGTCCGTCGAGACGACCTCGTGCCGAAAGACGTTAGCTTTGTAGATATCGGGGGAGTTGATCAGGGCGTCAGGTTATTGAGCGTTACGGGCAAGGGCTTAACGGACATTATTTCGTCTTTTGGGGGAAGCCAGAAGGTCTACGTCAACCGGTCAACCGGGGGCGGCGATCGGACGTCCTTGCGTCAATTACTGACGGCTATGGGATTGCAACAAAGATTTCTTACGAAACCTTGCTGGAATACGATTGCTCTAATTCGAAGACGGGAAGCGACTGCCAGAGCTCCGCGTCTGGCGTACAACAGGGGAATCGGGTGAAGCTTTTTTACCGCGTGATCAGGCTGGCGAGGAAGTCGTCGTCCCATCCGGCGGTCTTTCGCTTGAGCCGCAGGGAAGCCTTTCCGGGAGCCAATCGGATCAGGTTCTGCGCCATGTGCTTGATCGTACAGAAGTTGGCGGGTGCGTGATCAGTTCGCAGCCGACACTCGTCGTCGCGGAACACCATGTCCAAGATCCAGTGCAGGCTATTCTCGATCGCCCAGTGGCTGCGTACGATCGGTCCTAGCATGCACGCCATCAGCGCCAGCGACGTCAGGTAGAAGCGGGTCTCCCGCTCGATCTTGTCGCCGGTTTCCCGCTCGCTTTCGACCACCACCACGGCCTTCAATCCGGGCCAGTTGTGGCGCTCCTGCAGCCAGCCGATGTCGTGAATGACGGTCGTGGTCCTGGTCTCGATGCGGCCATGATCGCCATCCACCGTTTGGTCGCGACTGATCGTTGTGTCCCTGAAACCGGCGGCTTTCTGCTCGGCCACGAACAGTTCCACGTCCTCGCGCAGCGACCCCTGGTTGCCTTTCAGCGCTAGCACGTAGTCTGCTTTCTTCTCCACCACCTTCTGCGTG
>CAVYIZ010000065.1:0-157580 GCA_963768555.1 uncultured Alphaproteobacteria bacterium | reverse complement strand
ACCAATCCGTCTTCAACACCCGGGGCGCTGACGCGCAGCTCGGCGGCATGCTGAACTCGGCGCTCCGGCGCACGCTGTCGGAGGCCTCGATCACCGACATCGTGCGCGACAAGCGCGACGCGCTGATGGCCGACATCCGCGACCAGATGATCGCCGGCGCCAAGCGCTTCGGCCTCGCCGTCGTCGACGTGCGCATCAAGCGCGCCGACCTGCCGGCGGAGAACCCGGAGGCGGTGTTCCGCCGCATGCAGACCGAGCGGCAACAGCGGGCGGCGTCCTATCGCGCGCAAGGGTCGCAGCAAAGCCAGCAGATCAAGGCCGAAGCGGACCGCAAAGTCACCGTCATCACCGCGCAGGCTCAGCAACAGTCCGAGCAGATCCGCGGCGAAGGCGACGGCGAGCGCAACCGCATCTTCGCCGAAGCTTACGGCGCGACCAGGAGTTCTTCGCGTTCTATCGCTCGATGCAGGCCTATCGGAACAGCTTCGGCGGCGGGGCGAACGGCGGGACGACCCGCGCGCTCATCAGTCCCAAGTCCGATTTCTTCCGCTATTTCTCGACGCCCACGCCCCCGCCAGAAACGGGGCCCGGGTCGACCCCGTCGGCGAAGGCGGATTGAGATGCGCGACTTCATCGTCGCCCTCGGCCTTGCTTTCGCCATTGAAGGACTGCTGATGGCGGGCTTTGCCGAATTGATGCGCAAACGGATGGCCGCGGTGGCGCGCGAGGATCCGAACAAGCTGCGCGGGATGGGCCTCGGAGCGGCGCTCATCGGCGTCGCGATCGTCTGGGCTTCGCGCTCTCTGCTCTGAACCGCTTTTGATCGGGGCGCCGCGTGCGCCGCCGAGCCGTCGATAACGTACTCGAGGAGGATGACATGTTTGAAGACGCGCGGATCCCGTCGCCGCAAAGCCCTCGTACCCGCGCCTGGCTCGCCGCCGCGATCGTCTCGTCGCTCGTCGGCGTCCCGCTCGCGCTCGCGCCCGCCGCGCCCGCATTCGCGCAGGCGCGGCCGACCAATCTCGCAGATCTCGTCGACTCGGTCGCCGAGGCGGTGGTCAACATCTCGGCGACGCAGACGATCGAAGCGAAGGACGACGCGACTCCCGATCTGCCGAAGGGCACGCCGTTCGACGAGATGTTCGAGGAGTTCTTCAAGCACCACGGCATCAATCCCCATCCGCACGCCCGTCAGGCGCAGTCGCTCGGCTCTGGCTTCGTCGTCGACCCGAGCGGAATCGTGATCACCAACAATCACGTGGTCGGCGACGCCAACGACATCGTCGTCATCTTCACCGACGGCCGCAAGTTGAAGGCCAAAGTGATCGGGAAGGATTCGAAAGTCGACGTCGCCGTCCTGAAGGTGGAGAGCGACAAGCCGCTGAAGACGGTCAAGTTCGGCGACAGCGACAAGATGCGCGTCGGCGACGGCGTGATGGCGGTCGGCAATCCGTTCGGCCTCGGCGAAACGGTGACGGCCGGCATTATCTCCGCCCGCAACCGCAATATCGACAGCGGCCCCTACGACGACTTCCTGCAGACCGACGCCTCGATCAACAAGGGCAATTCGGGCGGCCCGCTGTTCAACCTGCAGGGCGAAGTGATCGGCATCAACACGGCGATCCTGTCGCCGTCCGGCGGCTCGATCGGCATCGGTTTTGCGACGCCCTCCGCCACGGTCATCCCGGTCATCGCCCAGCTCGAGCAGTACCACGAGACCCGCCGCGGGTGGCTCGGCGTCCGAATCCAGCCGGTCGACGAGACCATCGCGGACAGTCTCGGCCTGGGGACCGCCCGCGGCGCGCTGATCGCGGGCATCGACGACAAGGGTCCGGCGAAGCCCGCCGGGCTCAAGCCCGGGGACGTGATCGTCAAGTTCGACGGCAAGGACATCAAGGAATTGCGCGATCTGCCCCGCCTCGTGGCGTCGATGCCGGTCGGCAAGTCGGTCGACGTCGTCGTCATTCGCGACGGCAAGGAAGTGACCAAGACCGTGACGCTCGGGCGCCTCGAGGACGGCGAAAAGCAGAACGAGGTCGCCAGCAACGAGGACCAAACGCAGCAGCAGAACGCGGTCCAGAAGGCGCTCGGGATGGAGTTCTCCGGCCTCACCGACGAGGCGCGCCAAAACTTCAAGATCAAGGACAGCATCCAGGGCGTGGTGGTCACCTCGGTCGACCCCGGATCCCCTGCAGCCGAGCGCGGCCTGCGGCCCGGCGACGTCATCGAGGAGGTGAACCATCAAGCGGTTGAGACGCCGCGCGACGTCGCCAAGGCGATCGACGCGGCGAAGAAGGGCAGCAGCAAGAAGCCGGCGCTGCTCCTCGTCTCGAACGGCGAGGGCGTCGCGCAATTCGTCGCGCTGCCCGTGAATTGAATCGGCCGGCTCGCGTGACGCAGGAAACGGCAAGCCCTTCCGCGGGAACGGTCGACAACGCACTGGCGGCGGCGCGCGCGGTGCTCAGGCGCGCGCCCCTGTTCGACGGTCACAACGACCTGCCCTGGGTCATCCGGATCGACAAGGCTGCGCGCGGCGACGTGATCGCCTACGAGCTGAACCGGGTCCACGAAAACGCCGACACCGACATCCCGCGCCTGCGCGAGGGAATGGTCGGGGCGCAGTTCTGGGCGGCGTTCCAGCCGACCGGGGCCGCCCATCCCGCCCGGACGACGCTCGAGCAGATCGACCTCATCCGGCGCATCGAGGAGGCGCACCCGGACGTCTTTTTTCCGGCGCGGCGGGCGGCGGACTACGCGAAGGCGAAGGCGCTCGGCAAGATCGCCTCGTTCATCGCGGTCGAGGGCGGAGTCGGACTCGAAAACTCCCTGAGCCCGTTGCGCATCTGGCATGCAGCGGGCGTGCGCCTGATGACGCTTTGTCACAACGAGTTGCTAGACTGGGTGGACTCGGCGACGGATGCGCCGCGCAACGGCGGCCTCAACGCGTTCGGCCGCGCGGTGGTCGGCGAACTCAATCGGCTCGGGATCGTGGTCGACCTCGCGCACGCCTCGCACGAGGCGATGCGCCGCGTGCTCGACGTCACCGAAGCGCCGGTCGCGCTCTCCCATAGCAACGTCCATGCCCTCTGCGATCATCCGCGCAACGCACCCGACGACGTGCTCAGGCGCCTCAAGGCCAACGGCGGCGTCGTGATGGCGACGTTCGTGCCGGAATTTGTGTCGCAGGCGCTGCGCGACTGGCTGCGCCGCTCCCGCGACGCCTATGGCAAGGCGCCGCTGGCGGCCGACCCGAAGGCGCAATTCGCCGAGCTCGAATTGAAGCACGGCGCCGCGCCCAAGGCGACCCTCGAGCAAGTCGCCGACCATGTCGAGCGCCTCGTCGCGACGGCGGGCGTCAACCATGTCGGGATCGGGTCGGACTATTTCGGCGGCGCCTCGCCGGTCGGGCTCGAGAACGTCAGCCAATTCCCCCACCTGTTCGCCGAACTCGTGCGGCGCGGCTTCTCTGAGCGAGATCTGGAAAAAATGGCCTCGGCCAACATGCTGCGGGTGCTGCGCCGGGTCGAAAAGGTCGGCAAGGCGTTGCACGGAAGCCGGCCGCCGGCGATCGGGCGGTTCGAGGATTTCCCCGAGTGATGTGAGCGGCGAAATGTCGCGGGCGGAAGGTGGATTTGCGGATATTTTCGACCAAGACGATCCTCCGCCGTATCGTTGAGCCGGCGGCGTTATTATACTAGAATATTCGCACATACGAAGATGACCGAGATGGACGGCATGGCTCTCCCGAAGGCGGTTGAACACCGTGACACGGTGGATGTCGACAGAATGGCGGCGAGCGCTCGCGAAGCCACCGAGTTTCTCAAGGCGCTGGCCCATGAGTTCGCGTCTTCTGATCCTCTGCGACCTGCTGGACGGCGAGAAGTCGGTCGGCGAACTGGAGTCCTTTTTGGATCTGCGCCAGTCGACCGTGTCGCAGCAGTTGGCGCGACTGCGCCTTGAAGGGTTGGTCGCGGCGCGCCGCGTCGGCAAGACGATCTATTACAGCATCGCCAACGAGAAGGTGCGCGCGGTGATCGGCGTGCTCTACAGCGCCTTCTGCAACGTCAAGCCGGCCCGGGCCGCGTAATTCGGGCGCTCCCCGGCGCATCGACGTCGCATTTGGCGGGAACTTCGCGCAGTTCTCGCCGGAAGGGCGGATCCGTCTCCTCGATCCCCTGTGAAGGCCGCCCGTGAATGGAGCGGGACGCCTTCGCAGGCGTTGACGCCTGAAAATCCTGCGCCACGAAGGAGGAGGCGATGACGAACTAGGACCCCGGCCGCGGGTCGGGCCGGGCTATGACGGATTTAGCGCGGGCTGGATTATCGTCGTTATCATCATCCTTATCATCATCGGTTTCGGCTGGGGCGGTTGGTACGGCGGCTGGTACGGCAACGGAGGGCGCGTGGCGAACGCGCCGGCGAACGCCGCGACGAACGCGCCAGCGAAGGCGACGACGAATGCGAACGGGACCCACAACGGGAATGTCGCGACCAATACGAACAAGCCCTGACCGCCGCGGGCCCGAACCCGACGCTCAGGCCCTGCGCAGGCCGCTCGCGCAGGCCCCCGCCAGCGACAGCCCCGCCGCGGTCCAAAGCGCGATCGGGATCGCGTGCTCGGGCCACCGGCCGAAAGCGACCGCCATCAGGGCCGCCCCGAAGGATTGGCCGATCAGGCGCCCGGACGACTGCAACCCGGAGGCGCCGCCGCTGCGTTCGGGCGGCGCGCTGCCGATGATGAGCCGGTTGTTCGGCGACTGGAAAAAACCGAAGCCGAGACCGCACAGCGCCAGCCGCCCGACGAGGGACGCCACGCTGGGGTCGCCGCCCTCGAGCGCGACCAGCGCGAGCCCGACCGCCATGACGAGCAGCCCGGCGCTGCCGAGCAGGCCGGGAACGAGCCGGTCGGCCAATTGCCCGGCGACCGGCGCAATCAGGGCCGTCGCGAGCGGCCAGGGCGTCATCAGGAGGCCGGTCGCCGTCTCGGAGCGGTGCAGCGTGTCCTCGAAATAGAACGGCAGCGCCACGAGGGCGAGGCTCTGGGCGGCGAAGGACGAGATCGACGTCGCGAGCGACAGCGCGAACACCGGCCGGCTCAGGAGGTCGAGCGGCAGCAAAGGCGTCGCGAGCCTCAACTGCCTACGGACGAACACCGCGCCCACCGCTGCGGCCGCGACGAGCTCGGCGACCGCCGCCGTCTGCCCTCGCGGGTCGCCGACTCCGTTGACGCCGGTGATGAACAGCCCGAAGGTCAGCGCGTTGAGGATCACGCTGGTCGGATCGAGGCTGCGCTTCGAGACCGGCGTCGCCGGCAGGTTGCGCGCCGCCATCACGAGCGCGACCGCGCCGATCGGCACGTTGATGAGAAAGAGCCATCGCCACGAGGCGACCGAGAGGATCGCCGCCGCCACCGTCGGACTCCCTGCCGAGCACACGGCCACGACCAGCGCGATGTTGCCGACGCCTCGGCCGAGGCGGGGCGACGGATAGATGAAGCGGACGAGGGCGATGTTGACGCTCATGATCCCCGCCGCGCCGAGCCCCTGGACGGCGCGCGCCACCGTCAGCACGGAAAAGGTCGGGGCGAGCGCGCAGGCAAGCGACGCCAGCGTGAAGAGCGCGAGGCCGGGCCGATAGACCTGACGATAGCCGAAACTGTCGCCGAGCGCCGACAGCGGCAGGAGCGAGACCGTGACCGCGAGCTGGAAGGCGTTGACGATCCAGACGGACTCGGCGTTCGGGATGACGAGCTCGTGCGCGATCGTCGGCAGCGCTACGTTGACGATGGCCCCGTCGAGCACGGCCATCGCCGTCGCCATCGCCAGCGTGGCGAACGCCAGCATCCGCTGCGGATTGGGCAGGCCGTCGTGGACGGGCGTCGATCGGTCGGCGGGAAAGGCGGTCTTCGGCTCTGGCCGGTTCATCATCGTCTCCGCCGCCCTCAACGCCTCATCGCCGCCGTCGCCGCCGACGAAAATCCTTCAGGATCTCGCGAGCCGCATTGCGCCCCGGCGTCCCGCTGACCCCACCGCCCGGATGGGTCGAGGCGCCGCACATATAGAGGCCTCGAACCGGCGACCGATAGTCGGCGTGGCCGAGCACGGGCCGGGCCGAATAAAGCTGGTCCAGCGACAGGCATCCGTGAAAAATATCGCCGCCGACGAGGCCGAAATCGCGTTCGAGGTCGAGCGGCGACAGGATCCGACGGGCGATCACGGACGCCTTGAAGCCCGGGGCGTAAGCATCGACCGTCTCGATCATCAAATCGGCGACCGCCTCGCGCGCCTCGTCCCAGGAACGCCCGTCCGGGAGCTTCGGCGCCACATGCTGGCAGAAGAGCGAGGCGACGTGCCGCCCCGGCGGCGCAAGCGCATCGTCGAGCACGGAGGGGATGAGCATTTCGACGATCGGCGTGGCGGACCAGCCCGATCGACGCGCGTCCATGAAGGCGCGCTCCATGTAAGCCAGACTTGGCGCGATCACGATTCCTGCGCCGTGGTGCTCGGCCGCCGCGCGCCCGGGCAGACAGGAAAAGCTCGGCAGTTCGCCGAGCGCGAGGTTCATGCGGAACACGCCGGAGGCGCTGCGCCACGAGCGATGCGGGCGCGAAAGTCGGCGGGGAGCGTCGCGGGGTCGATAAGCTTCTCGAACGTCAGTTTCGGATGCAGGTTCGAAACGACCGCGCGCGCCTCGATCTTTTCTCCCTTGTCGGTGACGACGCCGGCGACGCGGCCGTTCGCCACGAGAATTTCGACGACCGCCGAGCTGGTGCGGATGTCGACCCCGCGGGCGGCGCACGCGCCGGCCATCGCCTGCGAGATCGCGCCCATGCCGCCCAAAGCGTGGCCCCAGACGCCCTTTCTGCCGTTGGTTTCGCCGAAGCAATGATGAAGCAGCACGTAGGCCGTGCCGGCCGCGTAGGGACTGGCGTAGGTTCCGACGATTCCGTCGAAGCCGAAGATCGCCTTGATGGGATCGCTCTCGAACCATTGCTCGAGAAAATCGCCGGCCGAACGGGTGAAGATCTCGACGAGATCCCGCTGGCCTTCGATTCCAAGCGGACGCAGGCGGTTGGCGACCCGCGCCGCATCGAGCAGTTCGCCCAAAGCCGCCGTGAGGCCGCGTCCTGTCGCCACGTTCGGGCGGCGTCTCGAAGGCGATCGCGCGCAAGACGTCGGCCATGCGCTCGAGCCGCGCCTCATAGGCGTCGAGACGCTCGGCGTCGCCGGCCGAGAACTTGGCGACCTCGGCTTTGGTGCGCCCCGGCGACGCCTTCAGATAGCGGCCATCGGGAAGGGGCAGGAAATTGGACAGCGGCCGCTCCACGATCCGCAAGCCGTGCTGCGCGAGACCGAGATCCTGGATGATCGTCGGATGGAGCAGCGAAACGGCGTAGGCGGCGACGGAATTGCGGAAGTCCGGGATGAAATTCCTCCGTCGCCGTCGCGCCGCCGACGACGGCGCGCCGCTCGATCACCGTGACCTTCAATCCCGCCGCCGCGAGATAGGCGGCCGCGACCAGGCCGTTGTGGCCGCCGCCGACGACGACGATGACGTCGCTCATTCGTTTGCCCGGCGCGTCAGACATCGAAAATCACTCCTCCGGGCGAGCGGCGCCTGGTCGAATAGCTCTTTTCCCTTTTGCGCCGCCTCGTGGAGACAAGTCGGTAATGGCGGGCCTGTCGCCGTAACCACCGTAACGTCAGAGCACCGATCTGCGCGTCTTCCTGCGCTCGGGGACATAGGCGCTGACCGAGACCTCGACCCTCGACCTTTACCAGACATGGGTGAGGGGAGGGCGAATTCCCTGCTCTGCAGGGAAACGCAGGGAATTTCCGCTTTGCGACAAAAAGCGGCTCTAAAAGATCAAGGATTCTCTAGAGCGTTGCGCGAAATTCCCTGCGCGATCGGAGCAGGGAAAATGCAGGGAATTTTTGCGCGGGTGCAGGGAATTCCCTCGGCAAGGCCCGCAGCGAAGTCGGGCAGATGCGGCCCTGGACAATCTGCGCTAATGTCCGCTCCCAAACGTTCAGCATAAATAATTGATCTTATTGATAATCTATACCGTCTGGCATCGTCAATTCGAGGTCCAGCGCTGCGCCGCGCCGTCACTTTAGCAATAAAAAAGACATCGCGTTTATGTTGTACATGCACAATTACACGTTAACGTCCACTGAACCCACTCCAGAGAGTGGCGACGGGCGGGGATGAAATCTGAATGATAGCGGCGTCACGCGAGGATCCGAAATTCCTTCGGGTCGATGACGCGGAAATTATCGGTGATAGTCGACGAGAACTCGTCGAAGCGCTGCGGTACGGTCTTGCGCAGGAAGCCGAGCACGGCTTCGGCAAAATCGCGGAATTTGGCGTAGCATCTGTTGTGGGTGACGTTCTCGTGCATCACCTTCCACAGCCGCTCGATCGGGTTGAGATGCGGACAGTATGACGGCACGAAGTGCAGGACGATGCGCCTCCCTGGCTGTTGCAGCCAGCCCTGGACGGCTTTGGCGTGGTGGTAACGGGCGTTGTCGAGGAAGACGTGGATGCGGCTCATCGTCGAATGGGCCCGTTCCAGCGCCTCGAACAGGGCGATGGTGCTTTGCGCATCGACGGTCTCGACATCCATGATGCGGGTTTGGCCGGTCTCCAGGTCGATCGCGCCGTGCAGGTTCAGCCGGTCGCGTCCCGACGTCGCGGGAAGCGCGCAGCGCTGTCCGCGCGGCAGCCAGCGTCCGGCTGGCTTAGCTTGGTGGGTCGGATGGACGGCGTCGACGTAGACGACCGCCTCGTCCGGACCGAGCGAATTGCGCAAGTCCTCATGCGCGTCGATGAACTTCTGCTGGGTTTCCACATCGATCTTGTCCGGCACGGATTCCGGCTTCTTCCAGTCGAAGCCGATGCGGTTCATCAGCTTGATCAGTCCAGAGCGGCCGTAGTCGAACCCGAACCGCTCCAGGATGAACTGCCCGATCTCGGTGGTCGTCGTCGGCAGCACCTCCGTCGCCCAGGCGCGCAATTCGTCGATCTGGAGTGGCCACAGCCGTCCTCATTCCGCCCTTCAGATCGAACAGGACGATCGCCTCGACGCCGCCTTCCTGGAATTCCTTGAGCCAGGCACGCACGGTCAAATCGTCGAGGAACAGCGCTTCGGCGACCTCGGCGTAGGACCACCCCTTGTCGAGCGAAGGATGGCGTTCGCCCGGCGCACGATGCGATGCTCCTCCAGCCCGTCCCTCACGATCTTCACCAGGTCGGCACGGTCCGCTGCACTGAGGAGATTCCGGTTCGTCTTCACCAGGCAACTGGAATCGATCCCGCTCGATTCGGTCAAACGATTTTTCGGATGTCCAAGGAATCCCGCTAGAATAATGTAAATATGCAGCCGTCAACGTAATTCCTGACATCACACGCGGCTGAGTGGCCACCGGGGAGATCAGGGTCGAGGGCCGCCCGCTGTTCGTCGCTTTCACGATGCGCAAGAAGAAGGGCGAACTCTATGTTCGCCCGATCAGTGCCCGCTACCGGCACAGGAGCAAAGGACGGGTGAATAGGATCGGTTCTTCGCGTGTTTACCGACGGCAGTACTGCGCGCCGATTGACACCAGCGCGTTTGTTAAAACAACGTTCATGTCCAGTCGCGCGAATGTTACCGCTCTCTCGATTGAATCCACGGTGACGGTTCTTAGGTCCTATTGGGACGACTTCAACCGAATTCACTCAGGAGACAAGAATGCTTAGTACCCTCAGCAAAACAGCCATCGCAGCGACGACGGCGCTCATCATCGGGTTGGCCCCAATCGCGACGGCGGATCTAGCCTTTGCCCGCGGCGGGGGTGGTGGCGGCGGATTTCACGGGGGTGGTGGCGGCGGATTTCACATGGGCGGCGGAGGCTTCGATCACTTCGGCGGTGGCCACTTCGATGGTCGGTTCGCCGGCGGCGCCTTTCGCGAACGAGGACTTCATCGCGACTTCCGCAGGTTTGGCGCCTTTGAAACACGTGTCAATGTTCTGAAGCACGCCCTGTCTGGATACAGTTCGAGCCAAAACAGGAAACTTCCGGATATTCCCCGCAAGCTTATTGTTCAACACTGGAACGAATGCAACCAAAAAGACGCGGCGTAGCCGCCAAAAGATTGGGGACCGCCAAGAGTGAAGGCTTGGCGGTCCCCATACCGCCCCGCGTGGTCGAGAGCCAGCGAGGGATATGCCTAGCAGCCTGTCGGACTGAGGTCGCGGTTGATTGCCGAGAATGATTTTGGCGGGTTGCGGCGACGCCTGGCGTTGGATCGGGCGCAGAAAGCGATGGAAGTGGCGGGATACGGCGTTTCCTGGGCCCTGTCTGCGGAGGGCCAGGGCGCGTCCAGCCGTGTCAGGCCGGGACGAGGGTGAAGATCCGCCTGATGTTCCAGGCCATGGTGACGAGGCTCCATTCGCCGCGCACGCAATTGAGGCCGCGCAGCGAAAATTGACGGAAGCCCAGCGCCGATTCGATGATCCCGAACACCGGCTCCGGGATCTGCTTGCGTGAGCCGCGTAAAGCGTCTGGCCTGCCGGCGTCTTCAGCCGATGCGCCATGGCCTCGACCGGCGTTGGATGTTGCGGCGCTTCCGGCGTCGCTTCGAAGCGCTCGGCCAACGGCGGATGATGCGGCTGACGGCCCATGGCGATCAGCGGTTCGATCCCCGCCTTCGCGCAAGCCGCAACATTCGCCGCGCTGAAATAGCCCGTATCCGCCAGCAGGCGCCCGGGCTCGCCCAGCTCTTCGGCAAGAGCCTCGATCTTGTCCAGCATCGGTTCGAGTTGCTGCTTGTCGTTGGGCGCCTGGCTGACCACGCTCGCCACCACCAGCAGGCTTCCCGCCGCCACGGCGGCCTGGGCGTTGTAGCATTGGTCGAAGCCGCCGCCGGCCACCGGCATGATGCGCGAGTTTTCATCGGTCAGGTTGATCTGGTCCTTCGGGCGCGGCCCCGCGACTGAAGGTTCGGGAGGCTTGCCGCCGGGCTTTTTCCCGCTCGCCTCGGCCTTCGCCTGCCGCGCCGCGAGCTTGGCTTCGTGCTCCGCCTGTTCGCGCGCATAGCGTTCCTTGGCCCGCGCCTCGATCTTCGCCCGCGCCTCGGCCAGTTTGCGCAAACGCTCCTCGCGCCGCGCCAGTTCGTCCGGGATCGACATGCCGTCGGGAATGTCCGCCGCGTCGGCCGCTTCGGCTTTGGCCATCAGATCGGCGACCTCGGCTTTCAATTGCGCCTCGATCTTGCCGGCGTGCTCATGCGACAACGCGCTGTGCCGGCTGGCGTTGGCGTGGATCTTCGTGCCGTCCAGCGCCACCGTCCCCATCTTCAGAACGCCCATCTCCCGCGCCAGCAGCAGCACTTGAACGAACAGAGCCTCGATCTCCTTCAGAAAGCGCCGCCTGAAGGTCGCGATCGTGTCGTGGTCGGGATGATCGTTGGCCGCGATGAACCGGAACGCCACCGAGTGGTAAGTCGCACGCTCCAGCTTGCGGCTCGAAAACACGCCCGTCGCACAGCCGTAGACCAGAATACCCAGCAGCATGCGCGGATGATACGACGCCGACCCGGAACCGCGATAACTGCCGCTCATCGCGCGAAGATCGAGCCCGTCGACAACCTCCACCACAAACCGAGCCAGATGCTTCTCGGGAAGCCATTCGTCGACCGAGGGAGGCAGCAAAAACCCCATGCCGAACCGCAAATCCTTGGTGTCGCGGAACCCCGGCTCGATCGTCCACCGTTTGGCGTAGAGGTTGACGATCTGGGAGGCGCTCGCGGTCGCATCGCTGGCGGCCAGATGCCAAGCCTCCTTCATCCCCTTGGCGTGGGCGCAGACCGCCGCGCCGACCTTGTGGCGGGCGGCGGTGAGTTCGGCGCCGCGCAGAAGGCAGGCGCGCCCTTTCTTGCCGACCCAGTCGGCGGCCAGGCGCGTCTCACCGTCCGCCGCGGTCACATGAACGTTGCCGCGAAAGCGGATGACGTAGCCGAAGCCGAGGCTTTCGAGGAATTCGAACAGTTTGAGTCGCCGAAGCCGCGATCGGCCACGATCGTCACCGTCACGCCCTCGGGCAGGATCGCCTTCAAATGCGTCAGGCAGAGGTCTTCGAAGTCGTTGCGCTGGTCCTTCAGTTCGTCCTTGTCGACCGTCAGCCACAAGAGCGGCGTCGCCCGGCCGTGGCGCGTGATCAGGCTCAAAGCCAGCGTCGCCTGATTGTCGGCGTCGAAATCGGTCCAATCCATCGCCACGACGATCGCCTTGCGCCGGCCCACGACCTCGCGCGCCCATGGCGCGAACAGGTCCCATACGACGATCCCGGCGTTGCTCAGCAGGCGATCGACCTGTTTGATCGCGTGTCTGTCCATCAGACCGCGCGCTTGCGCCAGCGCATGCCCGATCACCGAAACCGCCAACGACGCCCCCGTCAGAACCCCCAGCGTCCCATTGGCCAGCGAAAGAATCCGCTTGGCGTGCAGGCTCCCCGAAAACGCGCGCTTCACAAAACCATGAACCAATTCCACCCGCTCGATCGACTTGCGCATGAGCCCCCCGCCCGGCTGATTTGTGACCTCGCCACGCGGTGACTCGCCAATTCAGACAATTTCGAGTCGATCAAAAATGAGGGGATCATGAGCTGCACGCCCCTTCTCCCCGCCTGCGGGGCGGGAAATCTCGGCCGCCGCGCCTAATTCAGCACCCGCCTGCCGTGCGGCGAGTTGAGCGAGAAGGCGGGAATGGCGACCTCGAAGCTTTCGCCGTCCGCGCCGACCATGCGGTATTCCCCGACCATCACCCCGCTCGGGGTCGTGAGCGGGCAGCCGGACGCGTAGCGAAAGGCTTCGCCGGGCGCGATGGTCGGCTGTTCGCCGACAACGCCCGGGCCGCGCACCTCCTGCTGGCGCCCGTCCGCGTCGGTGATGCGCCAATAGCGCTCGAGGAGCGTCACCGGCTTGTCGCCGAGATTGGCGATCTCGACGTCATAGCGCCAGAAGTAGCGGCTGGCTTCGGGGTTGGAGCGGTCCGGCTCGAAGGTCGGCTCGACGGTGACTTTGACCTGATGCGTGACGGCCTTGTACATGGGACTGGCATTTTAGCGCCAAGCGGCGGCGCGTGCACCGTCTTTCTGGCCGCGCCCGCCGGAAACCGCCAGGAGCCCTCGCGATGAGCGCAGACCGTCTCGCACAGGCCAAGGCGATTCTGGCGCGCCTCATCGCCTTCGACAGCGTCAGCGACCGGTCGAACCTACCGGTTATCGCCTTCGTCGAAGACTATCTCGCGGCGCATGGACTGGCTTCGCGCCGGACGCCAAACGCTTCCGGCGACAAGGCCGCGATCCTGTCGACGATCGGGCCCAGGGTCGACGGCGGCGTCGTCCTGTCGGGCCACACCGACGTCGTGCCGGTCGAGGGTCAGGTCTGGTCGAGCCGCCCCTTCGCGATGCGCGAGGCGAACGGACGGCTTTACGGCCGCGGCGCCTGCGACATGAAGGGTTTTGGCGCCTGCGTGCTGGCGATGGTCCCGACATTCCAGGCGGCGGCGCTGAAGCGCCCGATCCACATCGGGCTGAGCTACGACGAGGAGACGACCTGCCTCGGATCGACGGACCTGATCGGCTGGTTCGGACGGGCCGAGCCGCGGCCGGGCGCGGTCGTCGTCGGCGAACCGACGATGATGGAGGTCGCCGACGCCCACAAGAGCGTGGCGACGCTGCGCACGCTGGTGACCGGACACGAGGCGCATTCCGCCCTGCCCGCGCTCGGCGCCAATGCGGTCGCCGCTGCGGCCGACGTCGTCAGCGAGATCGGGCGCCTAGCGCGCGAATATGAGAAGGGCCCCCTCGATCCGCGTTTCACGCCGCCCTATTCGACCCTGCACGTCGGAATGATCCATGGCGGAACGGCCCGCAACATCCTTGCCCGCGCCTGCGCCTTCGACTGGGAGTTCCGCGGCCTGCCGGGCATGCGCACAGAGTCCGCGCTGGCGAAAGTCCAAGCCTTCGTCGACGCCGTCGCGCTGCCGCGGCTGACCCGGTTCGTCAGCGGCCCGACCATCGCGACCGCGCTCGAGGTCGACGTGCCGCCGCTCGCCGCGGAGCCCGGATCGGCCGCGGAGACGCTCGCTCTGCGGCTCACGCGATCAAACCGGACGATCGCGGTCTCGTTCGCCACGGAGTCTGGTCATTTCCAGGCGGCCGGCCTGCCGACCGTGGTCTGCGGCCCGGGCTCGATCGATCAGGCGCACAAGCCGGACGAATTCGTGGAGGAGGCCCAACTCGCGGCGTGCCTGGCGTTCCTCGACAATCTCGCCATCGAACTCTCGCGCTGACCGGCGATCACTGAGACGGCTGGAGCAGCTGAGGCGACAAATTCGGAATGACCTTGGCGTAGCTGAGATCGTAGGTCTTGTTGAGCAGCGGGTCGAGCTTCGTCCCTTCGGACGCGTCATAAATCCGCGGATGGCCCGACGCGGTTGGCTCCTGCCCCGCGGGCGCGGCGGCGGCGTTCGAGTTGCGGGACGGCGCGAGCTCGAGCGATCCATATTTGGCCTCGCGCGCTTTCTGGTCGGCCAGCATCGCCGGCGAGAGCGGAACGGAGGCGACGGGACCGGCGCTTGCGCCGGCGGGATCCGGGTCGCCGAACGCGTCGCCCTCGGCCGGAGCGTCGTTCACGCCCGCAACGACGGCGCCGAGCTCCTCCATGGACTTCGCGCCGCCGGCCGCCGACGAAAGCGACGCCATGGCCGAGTCCAACGCGCTCCTCCGTGCGCCGATCTTGGCGAGGCGGAGGAGAACCACGGCGGAGGTCGCGCGCGACGCGGTCGGCGCAGTGACCGCGCCATAGGAACCGGGGTCGGCGGATTCGAGAGCCCCGTGGATGGAGGGCGCGGCGGGCGGGGTCGCGTCCGGAGCGAGCCGGTCTTTGGCGTCCTTCTCGATTTGCCGCCAACGCGCGACATTCTTCAGGTGCTGCTCGAACGAGTCGGCGAAGACGTGGCCTCCGCTTCCGTCAGCCACGAAATACAGGTCCTTGCTGCGAACCGGGTTGGCGACCGCCTCGAGCGCCGCCTTGCCGGGGTTGGAAATGGGCCCCGGCGGAAGGCCGTCGATGATGTAGGTGTTGTAAGGCGTGGCCTGATTGACTTCCGCCTTGGTGATGGAGTGCCCGAGCGTGCCTTTGCCGAACACGAGACCGTAAACGATCGTCGGATCCGACTCGAGCCGCATGTGTTTCTGCAATCGATTGACGAAAACGCCGGCCACGCGCGGCCGCTCGTCGGCCTTGCCGGTTTCCTTCTCGACGATCGAGGCGAGGGTGACCATCTCGCCCGGCGACTTGATGGGCAGATCCGCCGTGCGACCCTTCCAGATTTCATTGACGATCTTGGTCTGCGCCCTCGCCAACCGCGTCAGGATCGACTGGCGGGTGTCGCCCCGCTCGAAGTAGTAGGTGTCCGGCATCAGCGAGCCTTCGCGCGGGGTCTCCTTTATGTCGCCGACGAGAACGTCGTCGTCGCGAAGTCGCTGAACGATCTGCTCACTAGTCAGACCTTCGGGAACGGTGAGCTTGTGCTGCACCACGTGGTGGGCAGCCAACAGGCTCTCGATCTCGTTCATGCTGACCCCGGCTTTGAACTCGTACTCGCCGCGTTTCAGCACGCTTCGATTGCCGTCGAGCAAAGTGAGCAAGCTGAACCACGTCGCGCTGTCGACCACGCCAGCGCGTTCGAGCTGTTCGGCGATGCTGCCGCCGTCGTCTTCGCGCACGATATTGACGATCTTGTCGGCGGCAAGCGGGCCAGGCTTTCTTGATCCATCATCAGCCAAGCGACCGCTCCGATCGCCAAGAGGGCCCCGACGAGTACGAAAGTCAAAAATCCGCTCAAGGTCGAAAGGGTCGAACGACGAGGCGGCTTCGGCTCCTTTGCGAGCGGCGGCGAGGGCTCGCCCTGGTCGGAAGCCGCCTTGGGACCGCGGCGGAATAGGCTTGCCCGCGGACGAGTGTCGTTCCCACCGCTGCTCGAATTCTCCGCTCATGCCGCCGTCGGCCTCCCGACTGATGCCGTTACGTCGCGCGCCCATGCCCGCGCTGAGCTTTCATGCGCGCTCACGACGGCCCCACGGACCCTACATGACCGCGAATTCTGGCGAAACGGCAAATCGCCAAGCATCCGTCAGGTCATGGCGCGAAAAATGAGCGAAGCATTCGTTCCGCCAAATCCAAACGAGTTGGAGAGCGCGGCGCGGATCGGCCGCTCGCGCGCGACATGCGGCGCAAGGTCGATCGCTGTTTCGACGGAAGGATTGTCGAGATTGAGGGTCGGCGGGGCGACCTGGTCTCGTATGGCGAGAATTGAAAATATCGCCTCCACCGCCCCGGCCGCTCCGAGAAGATGTCCGATCGATGACTTGGTCGAAGACATCGTCGTCTTTCCGGCGGAGTTGCCAAGCAGTCGCTCGACCGCCCGCAGTTCGATTTCGTCCCCGACCGGCGTGGAAGTGCCATGGGCGTTGACATAGTCGATTTCGTCAACGGACATCCCGGCCCGTTTCAGGGCGGTGCTCATCGAACGGAAGGCTCCGTCGCCGTCTGGCGCAGGCGCGGTGATATGGTAGGCGTCCCCCGACAAGCCATAGCCGACGAGTTCGGCGTAGATGCGAGCGCCGCGGGCCCTCGCGTGCTCAAGTTCCTCCAGCACGACGCAGCCCGCGCCCTCGCCCATGACAAAGCCGTCGCGATCTCGGTCGTACGGCCGGGAAGCTTGCTTCGGTCGATCGTTAAAGCTGGTCGACAACGCGCGGCATGCCGAAAAGCCGGCAAGCGAAAGCCGGTTCACAGCCAACTCCGCTCCGCCTGCCACCATGACATTGGCGTCGCCAAGCGCGATGATCCTCCCGGCGTCGCCGATAGCATGCGCGCCGGTCGAACATGCCGTGACGACCGAGTGGTTCGGGCCCTTGAGATTGTGTGCGATGGAGACTTGGCCGCTCACGAGATTGATGAGTTTTCCTGGGATGAAGAAGGGCGAGATACGCCGCGGCCCTTTCTCATGGAGGGTTATCGAGGCGTCATAAATTCCACCTAATCCTCCGATCCCCGATCCGATCAATACACCCGTCTCGATCTGTTCCTCATAGGTCTCGGGCTCCCAATCGGCGTCCTGCAAAGCCTGGGTCGCCGCGCTCATGCCATAGACAATAAAGTCGTCGACGCGTCTCCGCTCCTTCGGGTCCATCCAGTCATCGGGATCGAAGGCGTCAGGCGCATCTCCCCGCGGGACTTGCGCCGCGATCCGGCACGGAAGGTCGGAGACGTCAAAATTCTCGACCCGCGCAGTAGCCGAGTTGCCGGCCAGGAGGCGTCGCCAAGTCGGCTCGACGCCGCAAGCCATCGGAGTCACCATGCCTAAGCCGGTGATGACGACGCGCTTCATTCGCTCAGTCCCGGCTTACAAAATAGCCATTTCACTGTGCGTTCCGTTCCCATGGCGCGAAAACCTTCGAGCGAAAAAAGGCCGGACGGGCGCCGGCCCTTGCGTGCCTGAAGGCAAATCGGTTTCAACGACGAGCGGCGCCGATTCGGCTCGGAGAGCCGTCAATCACTTACTCGCGGACGCCTTTTCCAAGAATTTTATCGCGTCCCCCACAGTGACGATCGTCTCTGCCTGATCGTCGGGTATTTCGACGCCGAATTCCTCTTCGAACGCCATAACAAGTTCAACAGTGTCGAGCGAATCGGCGCCCAGATCATCTATGAAATTGGCGCTATCGACGACTTTGTCCGCCTCTACGCCTAGGTGCTCCACGACGATCTTTTTGACGCGCTCTGCAACATCGCTCATCTCTTATTTCCTTTATCCGTCGGGCCTTCCCGCCCGCGTTGTCAGTATTCCCGATCGACCCTCCTCGGGACGTCAAACCTTTAAGCCGTCCGCTCCGCTCCTCGCGAGGCGGCTCAAGTCTCGTTTGGATTCCGATGACGGCGACGCTCGAAATTCCTGCCCCGACGCTATCCGGCGCCCGGCGACGAACGCGGTCGATAGCATATCTTCTTCGCCAAGGCGAGAGGGCCTACCACGACCTTGTCGCGGGTTACACATGATCATAACCGTCTCAAATCATTGCCATTCCACCATTGACGTGAAGCGTTTGACCCGTAATATACGATGCCTCGGAACTCGCCAAATAGACGGCCGCAAAGCCGATGTCGGAACCCTCGCCGAGTCGCCCCATAGGCACCGAGGTGAGGATCGACTCACGCTGTTTGTCGTTCAGAGCGCGAGTCATCGGGCTGGCGATGAAGCCGGGCGCTATACAATTGACCGTAATCCCTCGCGAGGCGACCTCTGCCGCCAGCGCCTTGGACATTCCGATCAGTCCGGCCTTGGCCGCCGCATAATTGCTCTGGCCGGGGTTGCCTTTAACCCCTACGACCGAACTGATGTTGATGATTCGGCCGTAGCGACGCTTCATCATTCCTTTCAGCGCAGAGCGCGACAGGCGGAAGGCAGCAGTTAAGTCAATCGCCAGAACGGTGTCCCATTCCGCGTCCTTCATCCGCATGAAGAGGTTATCGCGCGTCACACCAGCATTGTTCACGAGAATGTCCAAGGCTCCGATTGCAGCTTCGGCTGCAGGAACCAGCGCTTCGACCGATTCCGCGTCCGACAGATTACAGGGCGTCACATGCGCTCGGTCCTTCAAGTCGGCGGCAAGCGCTTCGAGGGCGTCCCGGCGCGTGCCGGAGAGCGCAATCGTTGCGCCCTGAGCGTGAAGCGCCCGCGCTATCGCCCCGCCCAGCCCTCCTGAGGCCCCGGTGATCAATGCGGTCTTGCCTGTCAGATCGAACACAGTTCGGCCCTCTCAACCTTTCTTCAGTGCTTCGACGTCGGCAGGCGTCCCGACGCTGATGACAGTCGCGCCCTCCGCAATTCGCTTGATCAGGCCGGCCAGCACCTTGCCGGTTCCCACCTCGACGAAGCGCGCAACGCCCTGCGCCCTCATATAGGCGACGCTCTCGCGCCAACGCACGGTCCCGGTCACTTGCGCGACGAGCCCCGATCGGATGGCCTCAGGATCATCGACCGCAGACGCCGTAACATTGGCGACGAGAGGGGGCTTGGGCCGACGGATCGCGACATGCTTCAGCGCTGCCTCCATCGCGAGCGCCGCGGGGCGCATCAACGCGCAATGAAACGGCGCGGACACCGGCAAGAGAAGAGCCCGCTTGGCGCCGGCCAATTTGGCGAGCTCCGTTGCACGCTCGACCGCTTCTCTTGTCCCCGAGATGACCACCTGTCCGCCGCCATTATCGTTCGCGGCCTGGCAAATGGCGCCTATCAGATAAAGATCGCTCGCCGACTGCGTTGCAATCTTCGTCACGGCGCCGAATTCAAGTCCAAGGATCGCCGCCATCGCGCCCTCGCCGACCGGAACGGCTTTCTGCATCGCTTCGCCGCGCAGACGCAGCAATTTGGCGGTGTCCTCGAGCGACAGCGATCCCGCCGCGCAAAGCGCGGAATACTCGCCGAGCGAATGGCCGGCGACAAATGCCGCATCCTCGCCGACATTGAAGCCGGACTCCTTTTCCAACACTTTGAGCGTGGCGATGCTTGAAGCCATCAGGGCAGGCTGGGCGTTCGCGGTCAAAGTCAGCTCAAGTTCGGGGCCCTCGAACATGAGTTTGGACAGCTTTTGTGAGAGCGCCGCGTCAACGCGCTCGAAAACCTCCCGCGCGATCGGAAAAACGTCGGCAAGCGC
This sequence comes from uncultured Alphaproteobacteria bacterium, assembly GCA_963768555.1. Lineage (GTDB taxonomy): Bacteria > Pseudomonadota > Alphaproteobacteria > Rhizobiales > Beijerinckiaceae > Roseiarcus. The sequence goes on along the minus strand of CAVYIZ010000065.1, from coordinate 137,814 downwards.
CCTGCCCATCCCGACCGTTTGCGATCCCTGACCTGGGAATACCAAGGCTGTCTTCATCAAGAAACCTCGCTTTGCCGGGGCGGAAAGACACAGGTTCGCTCGCGCTGTCAAGGGAACGCCCGGAATGACCTGAAGCCCCGAGCCGCCCCTCTCGCGATCAGTCCGCGCTGCGATTCCCTCTCGCCCCCGACCAATGATAGGGAAGACCCATCGGGGTGATGGAATCAGGAATTGGGCCAGGACCGGAGCTGATTGATGACTGTCGCGCCAGGCAAAGCCTGCGGACCATGTACGATGTGCTGCTCAGCGCTCGAGATTGCGGAGCTCAAGAAACCCGCCGGTCCTCTGTGCGGGAATTGCCGTCTCGCGATCGGCTGCGGCATCTACCCGGACCGGCCGCAGGTCTGTCGCGACTTCGAGTGCGAATGGCTGACCCGCCGCGATCTTCCCCGTAGGCTCAGGCCGGACTTGGTGGGCGTGATCCTGATGGAGGACGCGGACAGCGACGAATACCGGGCGGTTTGCGCGCCCGAGAGACCAATGGCCTGGCGCCAAGCGCAAGTTTTCGCCCATCTTGTGGCTACGGCAAAATCCGGGCGTGTGGTGGTCGCCAAGGCCGGCCTCCTGTCATGGCGGATTTTCGCTTCTGGAGAATGGGCTCGGACAGTGTAAGGGACGACGCCCTATAAAGGGAGCATTTTGCATCATTTGCACAAAATGAGTGCAGAGTCCTGACGCGGATTCCGTTTGCGACGCCTTTGAAGGCGCCCCATGGCGCGATCCGCGACCGGATGCTAAGAGCGCTCCCGCTGGCCGGCGGCCTCAAGTGGCCGACGGGCGGGGACCGGAGTTTCGCCGCAATGAAGAAGATCGAAGCGATAATCAAGCCGTTCAAGCTCGATGAAGTGAAAGAAGCGCTGCAAGAAGCTGGCATCCAAGGCATCACCGTCATCGAGGCTAAGGGCTTCGGCCGCCAAAAAGGGCATACCGAGCTTTATCGCGGCGCTGAATACGTGGTCGACTTCCTGCCGAAAGTGAAGATCGAGGTCGTTGTCGCCGATGACAACCTGTCATCCGCGATCGAGGCGATCCGCAACGCCGCCCAAACCGGGCGCATCGGCGATGGCAAGATATTTGTATCGCAAATCGAGGAAGCCATCCGGATTCGCACCGGAGAGACCGGCGCGGACGCGATCTGATGGCCATTGCGAGCAATCGAAGGGCTACCTGGCGCGGGAGCGGCGGGCGGGAACAAACGAGTTTCATCATAAGGAAAGGCAAACCATGAAGACCGCCAAGGATGTCCTGAAGGCGATCAAGGACAACGACGTCAAATATGTCGATCTCCGTTTCACCGACCCGCGCGGCAAATGGCAGCATGTGTCGTTCGACCAGACGCTCTTCGATGAAGACGCGTTCGCCGAGGGCCTCGGGTTCGACGGCTCGTCGATCGCCGGCTGGAGGGCGATCAACGAATCGGACATGACGCTTATGCCCGATCCGACTTCGGCGTGCATGGATCCGTTTTTCGCCGCTTCGACAATGGTGATGAACTGCGACATTCTCGATCCCGCCACCGGCCAGCCCTATAATCGCGATTCGCGCGGCATCGCGAAGAAGGCCGAGGCCTATCTGCAATCGACCGGCGTCGGCGACACCGCGTTCTTCGGCCCGGAAGCCGAATTCTTCGTGTTCGACGACGTCCGCTTCGCTTCCGATCCGTACAACACCGGCTTCCAGATCAACTCGACGGAATTGCCGATCAACTCTGACACGGCTTACGAAGGCGGCAATCTCGGACACCGCGTGCGCACCAAGGGCGGGTATTTCCCGGTCCCCCCGCAGGATTCAGCTCAGGACATGCGCAGCGAAATGCTCGCGGCGATGGCGCAGATGGGCGCGGTGGTCGAGAAGCACCACCATGAGGTCGCCTCCGCCCAGCATGAGCTCGGGCTCAAGTTCGGCCCGTTGACGACCATGGCCGACAATCTCCAGATCTACAAGTACTGCATCCACATGGTCGCCCAGAGCTACGGCAAGACCGCGACCTTCATGCCGAAGCCGATCTACGGCGACAACGGCTCGGGCATGCATGTCCACCAGTCGATCTGGAAGGCCGGCAAGCCGGTGATGGCCGGCAATCTCTACGCCGACCTCAGCCAGGAGTGCCTCTGGTACATCGGCGGCATCATCAAGCACGCCAAGGCGCTGAACGGCTTCACCAACCCGACGACCAACAGCTACAAGCGGCTGGTTCCGGGCTTCGAGGCGCCGGTGCTGCTCGCCTATTCCGTACGCAACCGCTCGGCCTCCTGCCGCATTCCGTGGACGTCCAATCCGAAGGCCAAGCGCGTCGAGGTCCGCTTCCCCGACCCGGCCGCAAACCCCTACCTCGCCTTCTCGGCGATGCTGATGGCCGGCCTCGACGGCATCAAGAACAAGGTCGACCCGGGCCCGGCGATGGACAAGGACCTGTACGACCTGCCGCCGAAGGAGCTCAAGAAGATCCCGACGGTCTGCGGGTCCTTGCGCGAAGCGCTCTCGAGCCTCGACAAGGACCGCGCCTTCCTCAAGGCGGGCGACGTGTTCGACGACGACTTCATCGACAGCTACATCGAGCTCAAGATGGCCGATATCTACCGCTTCGAGATGACGCCGCATCCGGTCGAGTTCGACATGTACTATTCCATACTGAGGCCTCGCCTCGGAGGAAGGCAAGGGCGGCCCTTGAGCCGCCCTTTTGCTTTCGGGCCGCGACTCTTCGCCGCTTGGTCGGCGAGCCGGCGGCGGCTTATCCTGCGGCTTTCCCGATCCCGAACGCGCCGAGATCCATCGCGCCGCAAAAGGAGCCGTATGCCATGACGAGACTCGCTTCCAAACACGCCTTGGCGGGCGCGGCGCTCGCGGCCCTGGCTCTGACGCTGTCGGCCGCGCTTCCGAGCCCAACGGCGGCAGCCGCGGACGCAGCCCACGGCGAGCAACTGGCGAAGCGATGGTGCGCCTCGTGCCACGTCGTCGCCTCCGACCAGACGCGCGGAGCGGACAACGCGCCCGCCTTCGGCACCATCGCCAAAACGTCCGGGTTCAGCGAGGACAAGGTCACGCGGTTTCTGATGGATCCCCACCCCAAGATGCCGGACATGCAGCTCGGACGCGGCGAAGCCAAGGACCTCGCCGCATATATCGCGAGCCAGGCGCGATAGGCGACCCGTCAGCCGTAAGGCATCCCGTCCTTGTGGGTGAAGCGCCACTTGCCGTCGACGAGGGCGGCGGCGAGGTCGTCGTCCGGGTAGGTCGCCACGTCGCCCGGCGTCCGATCGCCGACCTCAAGATAGAGGACGTCCTGCGCGGTCTCATTGACGAGGTGGTGGGCGTCGCCCGTCCCCGCCCGGAAGCCGGCGCACATGCCGGGCCCGAGTTGCGTGCGGCCCGCATCGGTGACGAGGGTCGGCGCGCCTTCGAGGATATAGACGAACTCGTCCTGCTTCGTATGGGCGTGGCGCAAGGCCGAGACCCCGCCGGGCGCGATGCGGGTCAGATTGACGCCGAAATTGGCGAGCCCGAACAGGTCGCCGAGCGGCCGCTTCTGCCGCTTCGTCATTTGCGAATAGAAGGGCTCCGGATAGTTCGACGGTTTCGCCCGCGGCGGCGCCGCAGCGGCGACGATGGCGACGGGAGGGGGGGACCCAGGTTCGGACATGGCCTACTTTACTTTCCTAAAACAGAAACCAACCGCGTTGCTATTCTGCCCAAATTCCTCAAAGCCAGCCCAAAGCCGAACCAAACCAGACCAAGCCAAACCAAGAGAATGGCCTTGGATTTTCTTTGATTCCTTCGTCCAATTCGGGGCTTTTCAATGGGTTACGGGCAATCCAAAGGAATTTCTTTTCCTCCTTCCGCCGCATGACAGGAGCGGGTCGTGCGAATGATTGCAATGGTTCCGACGCCATGACCTGTTCCTCCGTCGCCCCGGCCATAATTCGCCGATTCCGCGCCCCAGGCGGAGAAGACGTTGAACATAACATGAACATAGCATAGATCCGGCCCGTCGCCAAGCAGTTGTTGTCAAGGCTGCGCGGGCATCACCGCCTTGCCCCTTGCGGCGAGTTGCGCCAAGGCTTGCGCCCGTGGCACGGCGGCCCTCCCTCTTCGGCGCCCTCGCGCGCGGCGTCCTCTGGGCCGGGCTGACGCTCGCCTGCGTTTTCGTCGGCCTCGTCATCCTCTACGCCTTCGTCGACCCCGTTTCGACGCTGATGGTCGCGCGCATGCTCGAGGGCAAGCGCTATGAGCGGATTCCGGTGCGCCTCGGCGACGTCGCCCCGGTGGCCGTCGCCGCGGTGATCGCGTCGGAGGACGCCACCTTCTGCCACAACGACGGTGTCGACTGGGGCGCGCTGCACGAGATCATGCGCGGCGCCCGCGGCGGCGAACCGAAACGCGGCGCCTCGACGATCACCATGCAGACGGCGAAGAACCTGTTCCTGTGGCCGGGCCGGTCGGTGCTGCGCAAGGGAATCGAGATCGGCATGGCGCTCGTCCTCGACAAGGCCTGGTCGAAGCGCCGGGTCATGGAGATTTACCTCAATATCGCCGAGTGGGGGGACGGGCTCTACGGTATCGAAGCCGCCGCGGAGCGCTATTTCCACAAACCCGCAAGCCGGCTCGACGCGCGCGAAGGCGCGCTGCTGGCAACCGCGCTGCCCAATCCGATCCTCCGCGACCCGGCCCGTCCGCGACTTTTCCAGCGCCTCCTCGCCGCCCGCGTCATGGCGCGCGCCGCCGCCGGCTCTGAAAGGCTCGGCTGTCTGGCGCGGTGAGGAGGGCGGCCCGAGCAGCGCGTTCAGCAAATCCTTGTTCTCCGAGACGCCAACGAGGGGACCGACGCCACGCCAATCGGGTCGGCCGGAGAACGCGCGCCGGGAGCAGCGCCTCTCTCCCATGCAGCAAAAAGATCGGACTGCAGGTCGATCAGATTCGCCGGCGCAGCGCAGAAACCAAGAACCTGTCTCACCAGAAAACGAGGCGCCCGAGCGACACGTGCATGCCGCGCCGGCGCGGCTGATGAGTTGGTAAATCTCGCGCATGACCTCGCGCGCCCGGTCGTCCTCGACGCCAATGACGACGCGGTCCGGCTGTTTGAAGTCTTCGATCGCCGCGCCCTCGCGCAGGAACTCCGGGTTGGACGCCACGGCGAATTGGTCCCTCGGCACGCTCTCGGCTATGATGCGCTCGACCTCGTCGCATGCGCCGATCGGCACGGTCGACTTCGACGACGACGGTGAAGTCCTCGATAACGCGCGCCAGGGCCCGGGCGGCGTCATGAACGTATCGCAGATCGGCCGAGCCGACCTCGGCCAGCGACGGCGTGCCGACGGCGATGAAGATCGCCTGCGCCCCGCGCGCCGCCTCCTTCAGGCTGGTGGTGAAGGACAGACGGCCGGCGCGCTGGTTGGCGATCACCAGCTCGCTGAGGCCCGGCTCATAGATTGGGACCCGCCCCTGCCTGAGCCCCGTCACTTTGCCCTCGTCCAGTTACACGCAAACGACTTCGTGGCCGAAATCGGAAAGACAGGTCCCGGAAACCAGTCCGACATAGCCGGCGCCGATCATCACGATGCGCATGACATATAGCCCCCAGGGATTGGCGACCGACTCCTGCCATTCGTCGAGCGTCGAGCGTCCCTCGGCCGAAGAGAACAACATCCCTAATCCCACGCCCGTGAAGCTTTCAACGTGCATCAAGGCGACGGCTGCAATTTCTCCAGCCTGAGCGGCGCGGCCGGCGGAACGAGAACCACTTAAGGGCTGTCTCGCAGCGCGGTTGCAGGAATCACGCCAGTCGCTACTGCGACGCCAACCGCATGCGTGAGGTTGATGCAGTGCAGCTTGTGGCGAGCGGTATCGAGGTGCGTCTTCACGCTGCCTGGGCCCAAGCCCAAGATGCCCGCTATTTCTTGATGGGTTTTTCCCCTGGCCGCCCAGATAAGGCATTGCTCCTCCCTGCGCGACAGGTGAACGGCGGGCGGCGGCAGTTTTGAGTTGGTGCTCGCGGCGGAATTGATAAGAGCCGACAAATGCTGAAGAATCGTCATGTTGTCTCTTTTGAACGATTCCCATTCCAGCTTGGGAACGTCGCTGGTGAACGAAACCAGCGAGTACGCGTTTTTCCGATTTCGTACGGGGATTGACAGACCGTTACGCCCAACAGAGTGGCGTGCGGCGTCTGCAAGGAAATCCAGACTTGCCGGGTCATCGTCCGCAAGGACCTCCCAGTCGAACGGCAGCAACGCGGTGCGCCCGTGCCTGACAACCGGATCGATTGCGAGATATTGCTTTAGGAAGTACCGAGCCTGCCACTCTCTTGGATACGTAACAACCGCAGTAAGCAAACTCGCGCCCGAACCCTTGTCGGCGCCAAAGCGTAAGTGCGCGATATGCGACAGGCCGACCTCCGATGCGATGGCCTTCAGAATGTCGGCCAATTCATCGGAGTTGTAGCCAAGTATTTTGTCTGTCAGCTTGATGGCTGCAGAGCCAATGCTTACGCTGTCCATTACGCAAGCATAGGCCACTGCCGAAGTCAACGCAACTCGACGCTGCCTTGCCGGGGAAGGTGAGCAAGATCATTAAACCAATATGTTATGTTCTTTGTTGACCGCAAGCAGAAGCCTGGATCCCCACATGATCTCTCTTTGTTCTCGTTATGGCCTCCCCAGATCTGGGTATTGGCAGGAGAGCCGGCTTTGTTTACCACTCGTACGGCGGAGCAACGGCTCAGGTTGCAGAAGACGCAGGATCGGTGTTCAGGGTAGAGATGCTTGACTTGATTGAGATTGAATTGACGAGGGTCCGTCGGATGGCTGAACATGCCGATGACGACTTCCTCCTCTATCTCCTCGATATGGCTATATTGGAAGCGAACCGAAGAGCTCGCTCCATCGCCGGGTCTCGCGCCAGCGCAGAATCCCTCCGCTTGGAGGGCTGCAGTAATGAGCCACGGCACAACTTGGCGGCGCAGCTGAAAGTTGTCCGCTGAGGCTACTTCTCATCATCGTGAAGTGTGGAAAGCTCCGTCACAAGAGCGATTACCGCCTCACGCAGCGCCGCTTCCCTGATATTGAGAAATGCACGCATCAGGCGACGCCCTTCCTCGGGATCCGGCCGCGAATGGCCTCTCGCCAAGTCACGTTGTCCGCCGTCGACAGAAGCTTTCGCTTGGCCAACCGAAAAAGTCTCTTTCCTTGCCATTGCGACAGTCAATCCCCCCAGCTTGGCTTATCACAGCGATCCCTTGCGGGTGCGCCCAGCGTCCCCAAGCATGCGCCGTCCGCCGACTGAGTGGGGCTTAAGGCGAATGGATCACATCTAAACACAAAGCAAAGCGCTCCGCCACCCTTCAAACGAATAACCCTTTAGTGCCCCGTCTGGTCGGAACAGCCGTTCGAGAACGGCGGGCAGTGCAGTCCAATTGCGCGATCGGGCAAGTCGGCGGAGATGACGGGTGGCGTTTGAGCCGGCCGTCATGTGTTCCTGTCGGGTTGAAGCGCTTACGCGAAGGCGGTCTCCTTGCCGAAGGCGAGTTCCTTGGCGCCCGGCGCCAGGACCGAATCCCCCATGCTCAGCTCGGCGCGGAACGCTTCCAGCCGCTCCGGGTTCGGCGCGAACAGAGCGGCGTAGGCCATGACGTCGCCGATCCGCTGCGGTCTGCCGATGATCTCCGGCTCGCATCCGACCGCTTTCAGGATGCGCAGGATGCGCGCGTCGAACACCGAGACGATCTGGGCTCCGCCAGCAGCGCGACCTCGCCGATCCCGGCGATCAACTCGCTCAAGACATAGCCGACGCCGTTCTTCATCCGGACCGGCTGCCCGGGCGCCGCGACCGCGCAGATGCGCGAGCTCTCCCAGATCGTCGCGCTCTCCACCGCCTCGCCCTCCTCGAGCAGTTGCGGAAAGACGTCGCGCAGCATGTTCGGCCCGGTCGTCGGCAACAGCCGCAGCGAGCCCCAGTATGCTCCCGTCGCCGGGTCGACCGACACGAGATACAAGGGGTTGAGGTCGTCGAACCGGCCCCGCTCGTAGCCGTCCTTGACCACGATCTCCCAGCCGAGCCGCTCGCCGAAGATCTCGGCCCGATTGCGGAACATCGCATCCATCTCCCTCGGGAAAAGCGAGGGGTGGCGCCGCTAAAGCCACTCGACAAGCTTGTCAAAGGGAGATTCTTGTTCGCTTCCGGGGCGCCGGCACGTTCGGCAAGACCAGGATCACCCTGCGGCCTCCGCCAACGCTTCAGCAGCAGGCGATTGCCAGAACCGGATGCTGAAGAGGCCCATGAGCGCCTTCAACCGCTGAACCGGACCGCAGCGCCGATCCGGGCGGGCGACCAGGGCTATGTCAGCCTCGCGTTCAGTCGGGCCAGGAATGCAGCCAGGTCGTTTGTGACATAGTCGACGTTGGCGGCGCCTTCCATTCCGGTTCGATCGTGGAGTTCACGATGGTCGACCTGTCCCGGCTTGGCGGTCACCAGAACCGTCGTCATGCCTTTCGCCTTCGGGACCGCGAGATTCTTGGCCACATCCTCGAACATCGCCGCCCGGCGCGGGTCGACGTCGAATTGATCACAAAACGCCTGGTAGGCCGCCTCCGCAGGCTTCGGCGTCAGCCTGGCGGCAACGATGTCGAAGGCGTCCTCGAAAAGGCCGTCGAGTCCGAGCTGCCGGGCGGTCAGGATCGCATGATCACGCGATCCGTTGGTGAAGATCAGCTTCCGGCCACGAAGGCGCGCCACTTCCCGCGCGAGCACGGGATCGGGCTTGAGCGCCGACCGGTCGATGTCATGGACAAACTCGAGAAACCGTTCCGCCGCGTCGATGTTTTCTTCAACCAAGCCCCGCAGCGTGCTGCCGTGCCGCATGTAGTAATATCGGTGCAAAGCCCGTGCGGACTGACCATCGAGGCCGAAAAGGTCGATCAGGAAAAGCGTAATCCGCTCGTTGATTTTTGACCAGATCCCGCTGTCGGGCGGATAGAGCGTGTTGTCGAGATCGAAGACCCACGTTGTGACGTGTTCGAAACTTGCGCGCAGACGATCGTCCCGGGTCGAAACCTGGGTCGAGCGCGCGCTGGCGTCAGCGGCGGGAAACTCGTCGAACTTACCCAATAGGCCTCCGCTCGATTGAGCGCAGCATCGAACCTGCCAGAAGGATCGTCGCCCGCAAGTTACACATCGGAGTCTGGGCGAAGCTAGCAGTCTCAGAGAAAATGGCTTCGAATTTATGACGACGAACGCACGGGACCGCCTCTCATCGCATGCACGACCGCCTTGCGCATTACGTTCGACAGTCCGGCTTCCGCGACCGCGTCCGGCGCAACCCAGAAGAGCCCGCCTGGAGCGGCGCCGTCGAAGTCGGCGGAGAACAACGTCAACTTCAGGACAAAATGGGTGAAGGTCTGCTCGACCGCGCCGGGCAGCCTGCGCCAACGCGCGGCGACGGGGACGTCTGACCGCCAATCTTCGCCTGGGCCGTCGCTCGTCCAGGCGGTGCCCGGGAGCTCCACGGTCGAGGCGAGCAGCCCCTGAGGCGGACGGCGCCGTGCGAGGAAAGCTCCATCGGTCCGACGTGCGAAAAAAGCTGCTCCTGCGCGACGAGGCTTGGGTTTGCCGGCCGGCAGGCGTGGGAAAGCCTCGGGGGCGCCGGAGCGGCGGGCGGCGCAATCCTCGCTCAGCGGACAGGCGGCGCACAGGGGACTGCGCGGGCGACAGATCGTGGCGCCGATGTCCATCAGCGCCTGGGCGAAATCGCCGGCGCGCCGGCTCGGCGCCAGCTCAAGGGCGGCGGCCCGGATTTCCGCTTTCGCCCGACCGATGGGTTGGTCCAGAGCGAGAAGGCGCGTGAGAATGCGCGCGATATTGCCGTCGACAGGGGCCGCCTGCCGGTCGAAGGCGATCGCGGCGATCGCCGCCGCCGTGTAGTCGCCGACGCCCGGCAAAACGCGGAGTTCGGCCTCCTGGTCGGGAAACCGCCCGCCGCGCCGTGCGATCTCCTTCGCGCAGGCGTGCAGATTGCGCGCCCGGGAATAATAGCCGAGCCCGGCGAAAACGCCGATCACCGCCTCCGTCGAGGCGGCCGCCAGATCCTCGACAGTCGGCCACTTCTCGACGAAGTTCTGGAAATACGGCGCCGCGGCCTGGGCCGTGGTCTGTTGAAGCAACACTTCCGACAGCCAGACACGGTAGGGATCGGGCGTTTCCCCCGGCCGCGCGCGCCAAGGAAGCTCGCGGCGGTTGCGATCCCACCATCCGAGCGTACGTTCGACGATCGCGTTTCGCTTTGCCTCGAGCCCGGCCGGGCTTACAGTGACGTTCATCCGACAAACCCAACCCCTGACGGCGCGACCATGAAGCTTCAGCGCCGCGGCGCCAAGGCGCTTGCGGAATTCATGCCCGGGATCATCGAGGAAGCGCTCGCCGCGCGAGGCCTCAGCGAGGCGAGCCTGATCGCCGACTGGCCGGCGATCGTCGGCGCCAGCGTCGCGCGCTACGCCCGGCCGATCCAGCTCCAATGGCAGCCGCGCCCGACGAGGCGCGATCCCGAGGCGCCGATCGCGCCCGCGACGCTGGTGCTGAGGGTCGAGGGGGCCTTTGCGCTGGAGGCGCAGCACAGCGCGGCGGTGATCGCAGCAAGGGTGAACGCGCATCTCGGCTGGCGCTGCGTCGAGAAGATCGCCTTCCGGCAAGGGCCCTTGCCGCCGCTGAGGGAGAAGCCTCGCCCGCCCCCGTCCCCGAGCGCTGAAGCCGAGGCCGAAGCCAGGACCGCCGCGGCCACGATCGAGAACGACGACCTGCGCGAGGCCTTGACGCGTCTTGGCGCGCGGGCGATCGACCGCTCGGCGCGCCGCTCCGCCGGCGCAACGCCGCGCAAGGGAGACTGACTTGACCTTCAGCCATCCGCTGGCCGGGCGCGCGGTCACGCGCATGAACGGCGCGGGCAACAAGATCCTGGTGCTCGACCTGCGCGGGTCGTCGGTCTTGCTGGAGCCAGCCGAGGCGCGCGCGATCCATCGCGCTCCTCATCTCGAATACGACCAGATGATGGTTCTGTCCGATTCCCGCACGCCAGGGACGGCCGCGTACGTCCGAATCTACAACAACGACGGCACGCTCGCCGGCGCGTGCGGCAACGGCGCGCGCTGCGTTGCCGACCGGCTCAGCCGTCAGCTCGGCGTCGACGCGGTCCAGGTGGAGACGGAAGCGGGGCTGATCGCCTGCGAGCGACTGGGACCGGGTTCGTATCGGGTCGACATGGGCGCGCCGCGCCTCGACTGGCGCGACATTCCGCTCTCATGGGCCGTCGCAGACACGCGACGGGTGAGCCTGGACTGGCCCCAAGGCGACCCGCTTGCGGCGCTCGGGCCGGCCGCGGTCGTCAACATGGGCAACCCGCATGCGGTGTTCTTCGTCCCCGATCTCGGGCAGGTCGACGTCGCCCGATGGGGTGCGAAGGTCGAAGTTCACCCGATGTTTCCCGAGAAGGCCAACGTCACCTTCGCTCAGGTCACGGCGCGCGACGACGTGACAGCGCGCGTCTGGGAGCGTGGAGTGGGACTGACGCTCGCCTGTGGTTCGGCCGCCTGCGCAACCCTCGTATCCGCATCGCGTCTCGGGCTGACGGATCGCAAGGCGACGGTGCGCCTGCCGGGCGGCGAGCTCGTCATCAAATGGCGGGCCGCGGACGATCACGTGCTGATGACGGGGCCGGTCGAGGACGAGGGCGAATTCGTCCTCGACGACGCGCTGTTCGAAGCCGCCTTGTGAGCGGGGGAGAGGCGCTGGCCGAAGGCCCGCTGAAGACGGGCCGCGTCGACGCGGTCGATTGCGCCCGCGGCCTCGCCCTGGTCGGGATGGCGGCCTACCACCTGACCTGGGATCTGGCCGACTTCCGCGTCGTGTCGCCCATGCTGCCCTTCTCCCCGCCGATGCGGCTCGTCTCGCATGTTGTGGGGAGCGCCTTTCTGGCGTTGGTCGGCGTCTCTCTGGCGCTCGCCCATCGCGATCGGCTGAACCTGCCGGCCTTCTGGCGGCGGCTCGCGATTGTCGCCGGAGCCGCGGCGCTGGTGACCGCGGCGAGTCTCGTCTTCGCGCCCGGCCAAGCCATCTGGTTCGGCATCCTCCACTGCATCGCCGCGGCGAGCCTCGTCGCTCTGCCGTTCGTCGAAGCGCCCCCGTGGGCCAGCGTTCTTGCCGGGGCGACGGCGATCGCGCTGCCCTTCTTCGTCCATTCGACGCTGTTCGACCCGCCGGCGCTGCTTTGGCTCGGCCTTGGCGAGGCCCTTCCGAACACCCTCGACTGGTACCCGTTGCTTCCATGGGCAGGCGTCGTACTCATCGGCCTCGGGTTCGCCCGCCTGCCTGGCGTCCTCCCCCGGCTGACCTCGCCGTGGCGCTGGCGCGCGAAGTCTTATCCGGCGCGAGGGGTCTGCTTCGCCGGAGAGACACAGCCTCGCCATCTATCTCGTTCACCAGCCGATCCTGATCGGCTTGGTCGCGGCCGCCGCCTCATCGGGCCTGCTCGCGACCGACCCTCCGCCGAAGCCGGACTACCGGTCGTTTCTGGCGGCCTGCGAGCGCGCTTGCGTCGCGCATGGGCGTGCGGCGGAGGATTGCGGAAGCGCCTGCCGATGCGTAGCCCGCGCGGTCGAGCGCTCGGGAGAAGCCGAACGTCTCGGCGAGCTTGATCCGGAGCGCAAGGCCGAGCTCAAGAGCATGGCCGACGCCTGCATGGGGCGCTGATGATCGCCGCCCTCCAGGGCAGCGTGAACTTGAAGGCTCTCGATCGTGGATCAGACAAAGAATCTCTGCTTGGTCCAGGCGGCGCGTCAACCGTCGCAATTTCACGGAAAGTCTCGCGCAAGTTGAGGCTGGCGTTGCCAAGGACGGGGATGACCTGTAAACAATCCAAACGGGTTCGGAAGAAGACATGGCGCGTTCGATCAACCCAATATGCGCCTGCGTCGCCATGATCGCCGCAGCGTTCCTCGCCTTTGCGATCAAGCCGCACAATCTGATGGCGCGCACGCACGACGTGTTCGACATCGACGCCCATGTCCCTCATGCCTTCGGCGACTGGGCGGCCCTTCCTGGCGTGCAGGCCGTCCGGCCGCCCCCCGACGGACTCGAGGCCGAAATCTACAATCAAGAGGTGTCGCGCGCCTACGTCGACAGGGAAGGCCACGCGATCATGCTGATGATCGCCTATGGCGAAAGCCAGAGCGAGCGGCTGCAGCTTCATCACCCCGAAGTCTGCTACGAGGCCCAAGGCTTCCGCGTCACGCGGCCGGTCACCTCGACGTTCGACTGGTCGGTGTCTGCGCCTCCAATCGTGTTAACGCGCCTGGTCGCGACCCGCGAGGATCGGCTGGAGCCGATCAGCTACTGGATGCGGATCGGCTACGACGTCACCAACAGCAACTGGGCGAGGAACGCGCTGAAGCTGGAGTACGGCCTCAGGGGATGGATTCCCGACGGGGCGCTCTTTCGCGTTTCGACGGTCGGCCTGCCCCCGGACATCAGCTTCAAGGTGCAGGACAAGTTCATCCGGGACCTCTTGAACGACCTGCCCGCCGAAACCCGAGCCTTCATGGTCGGCTATCCCGCCAAAGCGCTCCTTCCTTCACGGTCTCTGGACACGAGCCAAGCGGATCGCCCGATCTACTCGCTCAGATAGTCCAATCGTCCGCGGGCGGTTTCCTTTTGCCCGCCGCCGCGCCCGGCTTCGATCGCGCTGCAGAGGCCACTGGTGTCGATTTGATTGTCGATCGGAGCGGGTCTCGCGGCTTCGAATCTCGCGCCGACGCTTAATCGACCGCGCGCGCGTAAGGAAGCCAATCCCAGAGGATGGTCTTGCTGACGCGATGCGTCTTCTCCAGCCGGCGCGCGCCGGAAGCCCTTTCAGGCCATCATCAATTCCGCTTTCAATGAACTTGCGGGCGCCTCTGGATTACGCTTGGCTCCCACCGACGCCCGAAGGTTCTCCTCCAAAAGGCCGTGGGCGAGAATAACGTAGAGGCCGACGAGGACCGGCTGGTCCGCGCCGCGCATCGCCTGCTCGGCCCGTGCCCAGACGCAGGTCCCCATGTGACGCTCGAAATCGCGCGCCAGCTCCGCGACGAAGCGGCCGAGTTGAACGCCGCGTCGCGCCGCCGCGACGGTCACGATCTTGGCGAACGCGCCGCCGAGCGAAATCAGCGCGGCCTCCGCCACTTTCTCATTGGAACAGGTATGGATGACCTCTTGCAATCTCACAAAATGGCTCCACAAATGAGTTTCCGCGCAACCGACCGCGCGATGCGCGCGTCGGTCCAGATCTTTCGGGTTTTCCAGCTGGCACCAAGGACTGACCACGCCGACGGAAACAGGAAGAGGAGGGGCTCCGCAATAAGGGAATCTACGTAGACCCGCCTGCGCGAGGGCGCACGGGGGAGCAACGATGCGAAAAAATGTTTTCCCTGTAGAACTCGCGCAATCCCTATATCGTTCGAGCCTCCCGTGACATTCCGGGCGCGGGACACTAAAAGGGCTCGCGAAAAAACCGCCTCAGGACATCAGATTGCGGATAGAGAGCGCCGCAGACCAGTTTTGGGTCATCAGCCTGACGACCGACCCAAGCGGCCGTTGCACATATCTCGACGAGCGCTGGCGCGGCTTCACAGGGCAGGAGGCGGCGGAAGCGCTCGGCCATGGCTGGCTTGACGCTCTTCACCCCTGCGATCGCGACAAAACGATCGAGGCGCTGCATTCGGCTCTCGATGAGCGGAAGCCTCTTCGACTCGAGTTCAGGGTGCGGCGGGCCGATGGGGCGTATTCCTGGGCGCTCGCCGTCGGCGCGCCCCGCTTCGATGAAAGCGGCGCTTTCCTCGGTTACGTCGGATCGATCGTCGACATCGACGACCGTCGGGCGATCGAGGCGGCGCTCGCCGCGAGCGAAGATCGCCAGGCGTTCCTGCTGAAGCTCAGCGACGCGCTCCGTTCTCTGGCCGATCCGCTCGAGGTCCAGAGGCAGGCGGCGCGAATTCTCGGCATCCGGCTGAAGGCTGCGCGCGTCCACTATGGCGAGGTGAGCGAGGACGGGGTCTGGGGCGACGTGCGCGAAGATTATTGCGACGGCGTCCCCAGCGTTGTCGGGAGATATCATCTGGACAGCTACGGTCCTGTCGTCATGGCCGAGTTCCGCGCTGGACGGACGCTCGTCGTTGACGACGTCGCCAATGATGCGAGACTGACGCCGGCCGAGCGCAAGGCGACGGCGGAACTGCAAATCGGTTCATATGTCGTCGCGCCGCTCTTCAAGACGGGTCGAACCGCCGCCGTCTTCGCCGCGCATCATCGAGGGCCTCATCGGTGGACGAGCGACGAACTCGGCCTGATCGAGGCGACCGCCGAGCGAACCTGGGAGGCGGTCGAACGGGCGCGGGCGGAAGAGCGCCTTCGGATCGCCCACGAGCGGCTGACGGCGGCGCTGCGCGCCTATCCGGTCATCCTGTTCGAGCAGGACCGCGACCTGCGTTACGTCTGGATTCAGAACGCTGCACTTGGCGTCGACCCCAGCCAGGTGGTCGGCAGGACCGAGCGGGACCTGCTGGAGCGGACCGAGGACGCGAACGCGCTCGAAGCGATCAAGCGAGCGGCGTTGAGCGCCGGCGTGCCCGTGCGGAAGGAGGTTCACGCCTTCAGCAAAGGCGCATCGCGCTGGTTCGATCTCAATGTGGAGCCGCGGATCTCGAACGGGGAAATCGTAGGCATCGTCGGCGTCGCAACCGACGTGACCGAGCGCAAGGAGGCGGCGGAAGAACTGCGCCGCGCCCGGGAAAGCCTCGAGTTGGCGGTCGACGCCGGGCAGATGGGCGCCTGGGACCTCGACTTGAAGCGCGACTACTCCGGACCTCGCAACCTGCGGCACGATCAGATCTTCGGTTATCCGACGCGGCAGGAAGGGTGGGGGATGGAGGCCGCTCGCCGCCATGTTCTCGAAGAGGACCGCGCGGCCTTCGACGCGGCTTTCGCGAGAGCCATGGAGACGGGCAAACTCGAATTCGAAGTCCGCGTCCGCTGGCCGAACGACGCGGTTCACTGGATGGCCGTGCGCGGTCGCGTCACCTTCGACGAGCTGGGACGTCCGGTTCGCGCCGCCGGCGTCAACTTCGACGTCACCGAGCAAAAGCGCGCCGAACACGCGCTGATTGAAGCGGATCGCCGCAAGGACGAGTTTCTCGCCATCCTCGGCCACGAATTGCGCAATCCGCTGGCGTCAATTCAGTACGTCGTCGAGTTGCTCAGCCGCCCCAGCGGCGTCGATGTCCTGCAGTCCGATCGCGCGCCGATCGACAGGATGAAACGCCAAGTCGAACATCTCGTCCGGCTGGTCGACGACCTCCTCGACATTTCCCGCATCAACAGCGGCAAGATCGAGCTGAGAAAGGAACGGGCGGAGGTCGCTTCGATCGTCGCCGACGCTCTGGGAATGAGCCAGACTCACATCGAAGCGAAAGGGCATCGGGTCGAAAGCCGCCTTGCCCCGGAGCCGCTCCTCGTCCACGGCGACCCGATGCGGCTCACGCAGGTCGTTACCAACCTCATCAAGAACGCGGCCAAATACACCCTGCCGCGCGGTCTCATTGAGATTGGGACGGCGCGGGAGGGCGACGAGGCGGTCGTCAGCGTACGCGACGACGGCGTCGGCATCGCGCCGGAGATGCTGCCGTTCGTGTTCGACCTCTTCTCTCAGGCCCACAGCCGCGAGAACAACGGCGACGGCGGCCTCGGCGTCGGCCTAGCGCTTGCCCAGAAGCTGGTCGATCTGCACGGCGGCCGGATCGAGGCGCGTAGCGCCGGGCTCGGCAAGGGCAGCGAGTTTGTCGTGCGTCTGCCGCTCGATCGGTCCGTCCCCTCGAAAGCGGTGGCGGAGCCGCCGGTGTCGCGGTCCGCCGCCTCATTGCGGACTTTGGTGATAGACGACAATCCTGACGTCGCCGATAGCCTCATGATGCTGATGGAAAGCTTCGGGGCCGAGGTCCGGGTCGCCTACGACGGGGCCTCGGGCATTGAGACCGCGGCGGAGTTCAGCCCCGACATCGCCTTCATCGACATCCGCATGCCCGGAATCGACGGCCATGAGACGGCGCGGCGCCTGCGCGCCCGCCTGGGGAAGAACGCGCCGACGCTGATCGCCCTGACAGGGCTGGGACAGGAGAAGGACCGCAAGCTCAGCGAGGACGCAGGCTTCGACAAGCACCTGACCAAACCGGTGTCCGCGGGGGCGCTGGAGGAGCTGTTTCGGCGCGCGGCGAAGCGAGGGCGGGCCGACGGTTGAAGCCCGCCGAGTCCCTTTGCCCAAGGGTAGAGCAGCGCGCTCTAGGCGGAGCTTCCTCTTTCCTACGTGATGAAGTGATTGAAATTTCAGCAGAAGCGGGGTTCGCGATGCCCAAGATGTAGCCATGTAAAATTATATTTATTTTTTGATATTTGTAGAGTTACTGCCTATGATGCGGCCATGTACATCGAATTGGTCCGGAACCGCGACTCGCCCCCGGCGATCCTCCTGCGCGAGAGCTACCGCGAGGGCGGCAAGGTCAAGAAGCGCACGCTGCTGAACCTGTCCGACTGGCCGCGCGAGCGGATCGCAGGCTTCAAGGCGCTGTTGAAGGGCGGCGTGGTCATCCCGGCCGACCAGGAGGCTATCGCGATCCTCCGTTCCCTGCCGCACGGCCATGTTGGGGCAGCCCTCGGCACGGCGCGCAAGATCGGTCTCGACCGGCTCATCGGACCCGCGGGCGACCGCTGCCGGGATCTCGTGCTGGCGCTCACGGTCAGCCGGGTCCTCGACCCCGGCTCGAAGCTCGCGGCCGCCCGCGCGCTCTCGCCGAACTCCGCGGCCTCCAGCCTCGGCGCCGAGCTCGGCCTCGGCGCGGTCGACGAGGAGGAGCTCTACCGCGCCCTCGACTGGCTGGCGGTCCGGCAGAAAGATATCGAGACGGCGCTGGCCCGCCGCCATCTCACCGCCGGCACGCTGGTGCTCTACGATGTGACGTCGAGCTACATGGAAGGCCGCTGCTGCCCGCTCGCCCAGTTCGGCTACAATCGCGACGGCAAGAAGGGCAAGCTGCAGATCGTCTATGGCCTGCTCTGCGCGTCCGATGGCTGTCCGATCGCCATCGAGGTGTTCGAGGGCTCGACCGGCACCCCGCACCTCGGCAACCAGGTCGCCAAGCTGAAGCAGCGCTTCGGCCTCGACCATGTCGTCCTGGTCGGCGACCGGGGCATGATCACCGAGGCCCGGATCACCGAGGATATCAAGCCGGCCGGGCTCGACTGGATCACCGCGCTGCGCGCCCCGGCGATCCGCGGCCTGCTCGAGGGCGGCGCCTTCCAGATGTCGCTGTTCGACGAGCGCGACATGGCGGCGATCACCTCACCGGATTTCCCGGGCGAGCGCCTGATCCTGTGCCGCAATGCGGCGCTCGCCGCCGAGCGCGCCCGCAAGCGCGAGGATCTGCTGGCCGCCACCGAGCGCGAGCTTGCCCGCATTGCAACCGGCGTCGCCCGCACGCGCGCCCCGCTCCGGGGCAAGGCGGAGATCGGCATGGCGGTCGGCGCCGTCCGCGACAAGCACAAGATGGCCAAGCACTTCGCCCTCGAGATCACCGACACGACCTTCACCTTCGCCCGCAAGACCGCCGAGATTGCCGCCGAGGCGGCGCTCGACGGCCTGTACGCCGTGCGCACCAGCCTGCCCGCAACGGCGCTCGACGACGCCGCCACGGTCCGCAGCTACAAATCCTTGAGCCTCGTGGAGCACGCGATCCGCTCGCTCAAGACCGTCGATCTCCGCGTCCGGCCGGTCTATCACTGGCTCCCCGACCGGGTGCGCGCCCATGTCTTCCTCTGCATGCTCGGCTATTATCTCGAATGGCACATGCGCCAGCGCCTGGCGCCCATGCTCTACGACGATGCCGACAAGCAAGCCGCCGAGGCGCTCCGCGCCAGCGTGGTCGCCAAGGCGCAACGCTCCCCCGCCGCCGTCACCAAGCAGACCACCGGCCGGACCGAGGACGTCTCCCCGTCCATAGCTTCCAGACCCTCCTCGCCGACCTCGCGACCCTCACCCGAAACACCGTCGCCACCGCCATCGCGCCAGACCATCCCTTCACCATCACTGCACGGCCCACCCCCATCCAGAAAAAGGCCTTCGACCTCCTCGGCGTCGCCCGTACCCAGTAGAGACCCCCGCTGACAGGAACTTATCCCGTCAGGTCAAAGACATCGATGGTATTCCCCGCCAGCCTCGCCCCTCGAAGTGAGCCAGGCCGAGTTCGCTCTTCAATTCCTCGTAGTCGCGTTCGATGCGCCATCGCAGCTTGATGACGTCGACGAGAACCGCGAGCGGCATGTCCTCGGGCAAGGTCGAGAGCCAGTATTTGGTCGGCTCCGCCTCGCCCTCTGGCCATTCGACGACGAGCCATTCGACGGGATGCGGCGCGACCAGTTTGTGGTCGCGCGACGCCGGCCTCACCCGCGCGGCGGCGAAGCGCGAAGACAAGGGCTGGTTGGAGCCTTCGCGCCACTCGACGTCTTTCCAGGCCTCGGCTGCAGGCGCATCGCAAGCTCTTTGGCCGAAATCGGCCGATGATCGGCGTCGTGTCGCAGGCGCGAAGGCTTGCGCCCCCGGCCGCTCCAGGGCTTGGCGGCAATGCTCTTCGCCTTGAGGCCAGACCTACAGCGTCGATTGCACGCCCACCGCATAGGTCAGCCCCAGCGCCGTGACGCCGGCGCGGAAGGCCCGGTCGCAGCCGTAGGCGGCGTCGGTCAGCACGACGCCCCTGGCCACGCCGTCCTTCACGGCGGCCTCGATCTGGGCGAGCGCGATCTGCGGCTTGGTCCTAAACTCCACGTCCTCGGGAACATGCGCCTTTTCTCGACGCTCGGCGTCGTTCGCCCAGATTTCGGGTAGATAGAGCCGATAGGCGATCGGCAACTTGCATGATGATTGGCGATCGATAGCGTCACTGCGATCTGGCAGTTGTCCGTCTTGCCCAGCCGCCCGCAATATTGCCGCGCCACGCCGACCGAATGCGAACCCTTCTTCTTAAACCCCGTGTCGTCGACGATCCAGGCTTCGACGCCTCCTTCCGCACAATCCGGTTCGCTGAGTTGCGCCTTCGCCAGCATCGCCTCGTCCGACCTCGCCGACTGCCCAACAAAGTGCAACAGCGACTGATGCGCCGCCGCGGCTCGCGCCGGAGACACCATCGAAGCGATCGGCTCTACGCTCTTGCTCTCGCAGGGCATCAGCAAACCGGTGCAATAATCCAGCAAAGGGCCCGCTCGGTCCGCGTGCCCGAGCACGCCCGCCAGACTGTCCACGTAAGCCGCAAACCGCGCCTCGCCTTCAACTCGGCTACTTGTGTGAATGACGTAGCGCCTCAGCGCTCAGGACATTCCGCGCTGATCAGACCTTCCGTCTGCGCGACTTGGCGAACGTGTCGAATGCCACCGCCAGCACGATGATGACGCCGATCACGATCTGCTGGATGTAGGAGGAAACGTTCATCAGCACGAGGCCGTTCAACAGCACGCCGATGAGGATCGTGCCGACCACGGTGCCGAAGATCGTTCCCGATCCGCCGAAGAGGCTCGTCCCGCCGATCACGACCGAGGCGATGACGGTCAGTTCGTAGCCGGTCCCGGCGACGGCTTCGGCCGAGTTGAGCCGCGCGGCGAGCACGAACGAGCCGAGGCCGGCGAAGAAGCCCATGATGACATAGACGCTCGCGACGATGCGGTTGACGTCGAGGCCGGAGAGACGCGCGGCTTCGGGATTGCCTCCGACCGCATAGACCTGCCGCCCGTAGCGCGTGTAGCGGAGCGTGATGTGGGCGAGCGCGGCGAAGGACAGGAAAATGATGACCGGGATCGGCACCGGACCGATCTTGCCCTGGCCCCACCAGGCGAACGAGGGCTCGAAGCCGGAAATTGGCCCGCCGGCCGCGAACAGGAGCGCCGCGCCGCGAAACGCCGACATGCCGCCGAGCGTCACCACGAAGGGCGGCACCTTCAGCCGGGTGATCGCGAGGCCCTGCAGATAGCCGCCGGCGAGGCCGACCGCGATGGCCGCGAGCGCGGCCAGTCCCCAGCCGTAGCCGACCCCGCCCTCCCCCACGGTGAACCGGTATTCCAGGCCGCCCTTGGCGACGGCCCCGGCGACCAGCCCGGCGAAGGCGAGCAGCGAGCCGACCGAGAGGTCGATGCCGGCGGTCAGGATGACGAAGGTCATGCCGACCGCGAGCAGGCCGGTGATCGACACTTGCCGCATCACGTTGAAGAGATTGATCGACGAGAGGAAGCGCGGCTCGATCACGGCGAAAAGCGCCATCAGCGCGATGAGGAACAGCGTCGGGGCGAACCGGGCGACGAAGCCAAAGACGTCGAAGCCTCTCCGCTCGCCCGCGTCAGCAAGCCTCGTGCTTCAGTCATCATGCGCCTCATTGAGCCGATGCGGCGCGATCCGCCGCGCCTTCGTGGGCAGTCATCATCGCCATCAGGACTTCCTGGGTCGCGTCGGCGCGGGAGATCTCCCCGGTGACGCGGCCTTCGCGCATGGTGACGATGCGGTCGCAGACCGCCAGGATTTCCGGCAGTTCGGACGAGATGACGATCACGGCGATGCCGGACTTCGCCATCTCGATGAGCAGATTGTGCACTTCGACCTTGGAGCCCACGTCGATGCCGCGCGTCGGCTCGTCGACGATGAGGATTTTCGGTCTGAGCGCAAGCCAGCGCGCGAGCACCACCTTCTGCTGATTTCCGCCCGAGAGGTCGCCCGCCGCCTGGTTGGGGCTCGCCATGCGAATGTTGAGCAGGCGTCGGAATTCGTCGACGAGCCGATTCTCGCGGCGCTCGTCGATAAACCAGCCGCGGCTGATCTGGTCCTGCGCGGCGATCGTCATGTTGGTGCGGACGGCGAGGCGGAGGAACAGCGCCTGCTTCTTGCGGTCCTCCGGCACGAGCCCGATGCCATGCAGCATCGCGTCGCGCGGGCCGGCGAATGACACCGGCTGGCCGTCGACACGAATGACGCCGTGGTCGAACCTGTCGGCCCCGAAGATCGCCCGCACCGTCTCGGTTCGGCCCGCCCCGACCAGCCCGGCCAGGCCCAGAATTTCGCCCTTGTGGGCGCGAAGCGACACATCGACGAGTTCAATTGCATGCGGATCGCGGGCGTTGCGGCGGCGGGTGAGGCCCTCGACCTCGAGCGCGACCGACCCATGTTCCGCAATTGGCCGCTCGCCGTAGAGCGCGCCCACGTCGCGCCCGACCATCATGCGGATGATGGCGTCGACGTCCGTGTCGGCGACGCGGCCCGAGCCGACGTAATGGCCGTCGCGCAAGACGGTGAAGCGGTCGCAGAGGCGGAAAACCTCCTCGAGCCGATGGGTGACGAAGATGATCGAAAGCCCTTCGGCTTTCAGCGTCCGAATGATGCGGGCGAGATTGGCGACCTCCGCCTCGCTCAAGGCCGAGGTCGGCTCGTCCATGACGATGAGCCGCGACCGCATCGAGAGCGCGCGCGCGATCTCGACCAACTGCTGTTCGGCCACCGAGAGATCGCGCACCGGCGTCATCGGGTCGCGCCGGAGGCCGATCCGGCCGGTGATCGCCCTCGTCTCTTCCGCGAGGCGGCGCCAGCTGACGAACAGTTTCGAGCCCGGCTCGCGGCCGATGAACACGTTCTCGGCGATCGTCATGTCCGGGGCGAGGGTGAATTCCTGATAGATGGTGACGACGCCCGCGCGCTGCGCGTCGTGGGGCGTGGCGAAGGCAACCGGGTCGCCGAAGAGTTCGATCGTGCCCGCATCGGCGCTGTGTGCGCCCGGACAGGATCTTCAGCAGCGTCGATTTGCCCGCGCCGTTCTCGCCGAGCAGCGCGTGGATCTCGGCCGGCGCCGATTTCGAGATGCACGTTTTCGAGCGCCAGCACGCCGGGAAAGCGCTTGCTGACGCCGGTCATCTTGAGGATCGGGCGGTCGGACGTCTTTTGCGCGGACGGCGACGGAGCGCCCGGCGCGTTCTGGAGGGACGCTCATGGCTCGATGGCGAATTTCGACGCGCCGCGCGGCGACGCGGCGCGTCAGTGCTCGGCTACTTGAGCTTCGTCGAGGCGTTCCGCCGTCCTTGAGATTGTCCTTGGTGATGGCGATCGGCGTCAACAAGCGTGATCTGCTGATCAGGCTTCTTGCCGGACTTGAGATAGTCCGCCAGGATCTGCACGGCCGTCGCGCTCTGCTTGCCGGGGAACTGCTCGATCGTCGCGGTCAGCTCGCCGTCGCGCACCTTCCCGAGCGCCTCGGGCAGCGCGTCGAAGCCGATGATGACGACGCCCTTCAGGTTGCGGGCCTTGACCGCCTCGAGCGCGCCGAGCGCCATGTCGTCGTTGGCCGCGACGATGACCTGCGGCGGGGTCGCCATGCCCGCGAGCATCGACTTCGGTGACCGAAAGGCCCTTGTCGCGCTGGAAGTGCGCTGTCTGCTCGAACACGATCTTGTATTTGTCGCCGGCCTTGTCGAGCACGTTGTGCAGGCCCTTGTTGCGGTCGATCGCCGGGCTCGCGCCGGGTTGACCCTGCAAGTTGGCGATCGTCGCTCCGTCCGGGAACATCTTGAGAATGAGGGCGCCCTGCGCCTCGCCGCCCTTGACGTTGTCGGCGCCGACATGGCCGAGAATGCCGGTCGCCGACGGCACGCGGCGGTCGACGGTGACGACCGGCACCTTGGCGTCGATCGCCTCCTGCAGAGCTGGCGCCATCGCGTTGACGTCGATCGGGCTGATCACGACGCCTTTGACGCCCTTGGTCAGCGCCGCCTCGACGTCGGCGGTCTGTTTCGGGGCGCCGTTCTGGCCGTCGCCTTCGAGAACGACGAAACCCTGCTTCTCGCCCTCGGCCTTGAAGGCCTTCATCATGTGGACGAAGAACGGAAAGTTCATCCCGGGCACGGAGGCCAGGATCGTCGGTTTTTCATCGGCGAAGGCGGGCGCGGCGAGCGCCAGCGCCATACAGTCGGCGGTCGCGATTCGGCGAGTGATGCGCATGAAATTCCTCCCTGGGCCGGCTCTTCTGACATGTCAGCCGGCGGCGGCGAACCATGTCTGAATTCGGCGACGCCGACAAGGGCCGGGCGCGCTTCGATCGCCACAACCGCCGCACCGCGGCGCCTTAAGAAAAGCGTTTGAGATCGATAGGGTTCGCCGGTCCCTGGCCGAGGGAGAAAGACGGAGGATCCGCATGGCGCGAAAATTCCAAGACATTCTGGAGACGGTCGGTCGCACCCCGGTCGTACGGATCAATCGCCTCGCTCCTGACGGGGTCAATCTCTATGTGAAAATCGAGGCGTTCAACCCGCTCGGCTCGGTCAAGGATCGCCTGGCTCTGGGCGTGATCGAGGCCGCGGAGCAGTCTGGAGAGCTCAAGCCCGGCCAAACGGTCGTCGAGGCGACCAGCGGCAACACCGGCATTGGGCTCGCAATGGTTTGCGCCGCGAAAGGGTATCCGCTCGTCTTGACGATGGCGGAGACCTTCAGCGTCGAACGGCGGCGCTTGATGCGGTTTCTCGGCGCGAAAGTCGTCATTACCCCCGGCGCCGAACGGGCGGTCGGGATGGTCGAGAAGGCGATCGAACTCTCCGAGACCCATGGCTGGTTCCTGACGAGGCAGTTCGAGAACGAAGCCAACCCGAACTTTCATTCGCGCACGACCGCGCGCGAAATCGTCGACGACTTCGCCGGCGACAGGCTCGACTATTGGGTGACCGGCTACGGCACCGGCGGCACCCTGAAGGGCGTCGGCCGGGTGCTGAGACAGGAGCGCCCCGAAACGAAAATCATCGTCTGCGAGCCGTCCGATGCCCCGCTCCTCGCGTCCGGGATCGAGCAGCAGCGGCTGGCCGATGGCTCGCCGGCAGCGCCGCATCCGAGTTTCAAGCCCCACCCCATGCAGGGCTGGACGCCCGACTTCATCCCGAAGCTGACCGGCGACGCCGTCGACATGAAACTGATCGACCGCATCCTCGAGATTTCCGGCCCCGACGCAATTCGCTGCAGCAAGGAGCTCGCGGCAAAAGAGGGCATTTTCGTCGGCATAACATCCGGAGGAACATTTGCGGGCGCGCTGAGGATCGCCGCGGAGGCGGAAAGCGGCGCGAACATCCTCTGCATGCTCCCCGACACCGGCGAGCGCTACCTCAGTACGCCGCTGTTCGCCGATGTTCCGGCCGATATGACCGAGGACGAACGCGCGATCTCGCGCTCCACGCCGAGCGCGCAGCTGGGCCGCTGAGCTCGACCGCCGCGACCCAGCGGGCTCACGCCGCCTCGATCGCCGTCGCCTCGCCGCCGCCGATGCAGAGCGCGGCGACGCCGCGCTTCAGGCCCCGCGCCCGCAAGGCGCCGATCAGGGTGACGAGAATCCGCGCGCCGGAGGCGCCGATCGGATGGCCGAGCGCGCAGGGCGCCGCCGTTGACGTTGACCTTCTCGTGCGGCAGGCCGAGATCGCGCATCGCCGCCATCGCGACGACCGCAAATGCCTCGTTGATCTCGTAGAGGTCGACCGAGTCTTTCGTCCAGCCGGTCTTTTCGAACAGCTTCTTCAACGCTCCGATCGGGGCGGTGGGAAAATCCTTCGGCGCGGCGGCGTGGGTCGCGTGCGCGACGACTCTGGCGAGCGGCTGGACGTCGCGCTTTTCGGCCTCGCTCGCCCGCATCATGACGAGCGCCGCCGCGCCGTCGGAGATCGAGCTCGAATTCGCCGCCGTCACGGTGCCTCCCTCGCGGAAGGCGGGGCTTCAAGGTCGGGATCTTGTCGGGGCGGGCTTTCGGTGGCTGCTCGTCGGTAGCGACCACGCTCTCCGCCTAATTTCACGGCGACGGGCGCGATTTCCCACACGAAGGCGCCCTCCTTGATCGCCCTCAGTGCTCATGGTTCGTGCTCCCTTGGCTGCTCGATGAACGATCCCCGCGCGGAAACTCCGTGTTTTCCTCGAACGGATTTGTGCCGATCCCGCTTGGCCTTGTGCCCGAGACGGGGTCATGAACGCAAGGTCTTACCGCTCTCGCTTTCACCCGCTCGAATCCGCAAGCGGCGTTTCGCATCGCTCGACAAACTCTTGCGTCCGCTATGGGCTGGCCTAACGAGCGCGTACGCAGCAAGAAGGCCACTATCACTGCCCGGCACGACGAGAAATTGTTTCGGACCAGATAGGGCCGTGCGCGATCGACGGCGACGTCGGGTGGAGAACCGTTAAAATCGATCGCGCTTTCAGAGCGAAATGTTGACGCGCCGCCAGTAGAGTGAAGAGCTGATGAGTTGCAAAGTCACCTTCGGAACCTCGTCAGCGATGTCGATTAACTCTTGTGCTCGAGTCTTTAGAAAAACTCGGTCGAGCCAGGCGTCCGATCGCTGAATATATCTCGCGTGCAGGACGACAACACGGATCGGATGACCGCAATGACCAACGTCTCGATGGCGCTGTTATCCGCGAGCGAATTCGAGCTTGCGCGCGATTTCATTCCCGATTTATCCCAGTATCGGGATTACGATGACTGGCTGGACTATCAAAATGGGCAATTCATGGGCCGCTCTCTCGCCGGACTCGACGTGAAGTTGATCCCTGTAAGCCTCGAAGACTTCATGATCTGGTGCCTCGCCAACCAAGTTTCCCCGAGCGAGCGCGCTCTCGACGAATTCAGCGGACATCTGGAGAGGCGGGTGGAGCAAGGCAGCCTCGCTGCATAGAGGTCGCTTGGGACATCGTCACGTTCCGCGCGAGCTCGCATGCCCGCGCAGGCGCCCGTTCGGAGGTTGGCCCATTAACGGCTGAACGCGGCGCAGAACGCGCGCCGAGCCGTAGCCGACGCGCTCTGCACCTCGGCAACCAATCTTGGCGGCGCAGCTGAAGCCGTGATCTCTCCCTCCTGGGCCTGGCGCTGATCGACATTGGCCGCCCTCGGAACAGCGCATTCGGTTGCCCGTTGCACGCCCAGCGCGCGGGTTCACACCCCCGGAACATTCGCTTACGGCGCAGGTTCTGGGGGGGGGATTGCGGGGGCATGTCCCCGCAATTTTTTTCGGGAGAATGCCATGAAGAGTAGGACATGGATCGGCGCCGCGGCGGCCGCGGGCCTCGCGACTGTCGCGGCGACCGGACTTGCCGTCGCCCAGGAGCGGCAGCCCGGGCAGGCACAGACGCCGGCGAGCCAGCAAATGGAGAACGGACATCATCGCGGCGAGGGGGCCGGACAGGGCGCGATGGAGAGGGGCGCAATGCAGAGGGGCGAGCGGGCGCAGAGCGCGCAGGCTCAGTCCCCGGGCGAGGAGCGCCTGCGGCATGAGGGCGCTGGTCAGGAGAAGATGGGCCAGGAAAAGTCGGGGCAGGAGGGGATGCAGCCCGGCGAACAGGGCAAGGCCGCGCAGGGCGCCAACCAGGCGCAGACGGAAAAAATGAACGGCGAGCACCGGGCCGGCCAGGAGAATCAGACCCACGCCCAGGGCGCGCAGAACAACCGCGAGAACGGCGCCGCCGCCCGACAGCAAACCGGCCAGGCCAATCAACCCGGAGAGGCGGAGAAAGGCAAAGCCGGCGAGCGAACCGGTCAGGCGCTCGAAAACAAGAACCGCGCGGCGGAGACGGAGAAAGGCAAGACCGCCGCCGAGGGGCAAACTCCGGCAAACGAAGACCGCGCCGGGATACAGAGCAACCGGCAGGGCGAGGGCCAAAGTGCTGAGAACGCTCAACACGAGCGGAACGCCCAGGCTGGCGGCGAGCGCCATGTGAGCCCGCAGAACGTTCGCGTCGAGGGCAACGCCCATCTATCGAACGATAGGGCGGCGCGGATCGCCGACACGTTGTTGGCGACCTCTGCGCCGGAGCACGTCAACGTCAACGTCAAGTCGGTGAGCCGATGCCGGGCGACGTCCGTCTGATGCCGCTGCCGCCGACGATCGTCGACCTGGTGCCGGAATACCGCGACTACGACTACTTCGTTGCGAACGACGAAATCGTCATCGTGCAGCCGTCGACGCGGCACGTGGTGGAAGTCATCAACACCGGTGGCGGCGAGCAGGCCATGGCCACGACGCGCGTGAACCCCTGCGGTCCATGACCGCCCGCCCGCCTGCCCTCGCCCGACATATGAGATCCTGGCGAAGCCGTCCGCCCGACCCTCCTCCCACCGGCGGTCGGCTTTCCCGGGA
The DNA here is from genome assembly GCA_963768555.1 of uncultured Alphaproteobacteria bacterium. Taxonomy (GTDB): domain Bacteria; phylum Pseudomonadota; class Alphaproteobacteria; order Rhizobiales; family Beijerinckiaceae; genus Roseiarcus. The sequence goes on along the minus strand of CAVYIZ010000065.1, from coordinate 109,518 downwards.
GCGGCGCGAAAACACCCGCTTCGCGCGTCGCTTTTTTTGCGCGGGCGGGCGGCGTCGCTACCGACTCGGTTTCAAGCTACGCGCCCGCGACATCTTGTTGCTCGTTTCGCGCCGTCTGCTATCGTCCATCACAATCGGTAACAGGGAAATCGCAATCATCCGCGAGCGGCAGGCGAAGGGCGAAGACGTTCATTTCTGTCCACTCGTTCTGACCCCGGCGTCGGCGATCCGTGATCGGACAATTTGCTCGGAGACGCGAATGTCGAAGACGGTGGACGAGATGGCGCAAATCGCGCCGCAGACCGTGGCGCGCAAGAGTTCGCCGCGGCGGCGGGCTGCCCGGCGCGCAGAAACCGAGCCCGAGACGTCCGATCAGGAATCGCTTGAGAATTGGGTGCAGGGCCTAAGCCCCGGAGCCACGGCGGCGATCGCAGCCCGGACGGCGTTGCGTGTGGCGCCGCTGATGGTCCGGGACGTCGGGAAAGCGAGGAGCGCGGAGGACGTCTCCGCGTTCCTGGTTCTGGTAAACACGATCTTTCGAGCGAGCGCATTGGCGCGCGTCGCCGCCAAATATCCGGCCCGCGCCAACGCTTTGAACGCCGCTGCCCTCGTCGCCGCAGCTCGCGTCGCCGCCGCAGCCGCCGCCGTCGTTGTGCAAAACTTCGCCTATCGGGCAGTCGGCACCGTCGCCGCCGCCCTCGCCGCCGCCGGCGACGCCGCCGCCGCCGCCGCCGCCCCCGCCCTCGCCTCCGTCGCTGAAGCCGCTGACGACGCCGGCCCCTTCGCCATCCCCCTCGAGGCGCCCGCGCGCCCCTCCTTTCTTGCCGCGTACGCCGCCGCCGACGGGGCGGTTCGGGCGGCGATCCGCTTTGACGCCTCTGCCCAGCAAAAGCTGGGCGCGCACGGGTTGGCGGACCTGCCGCTCTGGCCGCTCGGCACCGCGGATTGGCAGCATGCCGCTTGGGAGGGCCTGAAGCTGGCGCTTGCCAGGGACCAAGACTGGGACGTTTGGATCGACTGGTATGAACAGCGTCTGCGCGGCGGATCGCGGGGCGAGGCCTACGATCTCGTGTTCGTGAGCACGCCGCTGGACGTCTGGGACAAAGGCCCGGCGGCGGCCAACGCGTGGATCAAGGAGTATTTGCATTCTGGCGGCTCGCGCCCGGCGGAGACGCCCAAGCCGCTTCCCGGGCGTATCTGAGGACGGGCGTTTCTCAGCCGCCCTTTGTCAACCATCCACCGAGTCAGTCGCGAAGCGCTTTGACGGTCTCGAGGGTCAAGCGGACGGTGGGATCGCGAACGTTCAGGATCGGCACGCCATCGCGCGAACCGGTCTTGAGCGGTCGGCTGAGCCCCAGCCTCGCAAAGTCCGAAATCACTTCGCTGGTCGACCTTCTCTGCTCGTTGGCGATGGCCTTGGCCGCGGCAAGAACGTCATCGGCTATGTCCACGGTCGTGCGCATCCTGCATCTCCGCATCAGGCATCAGATATAGCACCGGTCCAAGTGCGGTGAAGACCGAGCGAAAACAACATTCCTCGAATCGTAGCTTCCCGCCGCTTGCTAACGCCCCGGATACCAGTAATCCGCCTGCGGCTTCGCGCGGTCGATGACGACGAACTGGTTGGCGAACACCCGGTAGGTGGGGCTCCAGTCGCCGCCCGGCCATTGCACCCGGATCTCCGCGCGCTCGGCCGTGCCGAGGCCGACATGAATCCAGCCGGCATGGCCCGACGCGTCTCCGCCGCCGACCTGCACGGTGCGGGTCTGGGTGCGCACGCCCGTCTTGACCGAAATCCTGGCTCCGACCGCATTGCGGTTCGGATTGGGCTCGACGAGGCGGATCTCGCTCCAGTTGCCCATCGGAATCGTCGAGCCGTCGTCGCATTTCGCGCCGAGGTTGCGGAACAGCGCCACGTTCGAGCCGCGGTCGATCTGCAGGATGTCGAGCATGCCGTCGAGGTTGAAGTCGGCGATGAGCGCCCCTCGGCCGGTGCGCTTGCCCGAGATGCCGGCCAGATCGCCGGCCTCGGCGAACTTGCCGTTCCACTGGCCGATGAGCAGGTTGCTCGGATCGTAGGTGGCGAAGTCGGGCATCTGCGACAGGTTGCCCTTGGAGACGAAGATGTCGAGGAGGCCGGCGTTGTTGAAGTCGGCGAATTCGGCGTGCCAGGCGGTCGAGGGCCGCTTGTCGCCGCCCGTATAGGGGATGTGCGCGGTCGCGCCGACTTCGCCGGCGATGTCGCGATAGACGGGCAGCTCGCCTCGGCCGGCCTCGTCAGGATCGAGCTTCTGCAGCTTCTCGTCGCCCATGGAAGTCAGGAAATATTCCGGGTAGCCCGAGCCGTCGATGTCGCCCTCGGCGATGCCCATGCCGAAAATGGAAAGATGCCGCCAGCCGTCGGCCCGCGTGTAGGGACGCGGCGTCTTGCCCGGCTCGATGCGCCACATCTGCTCCTCGCCGCCGCGATAATACTGGCGGTCGTTCGATATCCGGAGCGACGGGACGCCAGACTTGTTCCAGTCGGTGAACAGCATCGAAAGGGCGCAGAAGCCCGGCGCGAGCGGGGTGCGCACGGAATAGTCGGGCTTGTCGCCCGGCTGCGGGCGATAGAGCGAGTTCTCCTCGCAGGTGCCCCAGGGGGAGCCCGGCGCGTCGCGGTCGACATAATGGCCGATCGCCAGCGTCGGGAATTTCTGCCCCGGCTCCCATTCGGCGGCGAACGAGGTCGTCCAGCCGGGATCGCCGTCGAAATTCCATTCCTTGTTGGCGAGGGTGAAGGTGCAGTCCGGGCCGCCCTTGAGCAGGAGATTTCCTCCGACCCGCAGCACGAACAGGCCCATGTGCCCGTCGCCTTCGATGTCGATCGGATAGGCGCCGATGACGTTCTCGAGCAGCTTCGGATCCGCGCCGATGTCGAGCGGCTTCTCCTCGAACTTGAGCGGTCCGCCGGCCTTCGACTTGTTGACGAACAGCTTCGCCCGGTTCTTGCCACCGGCGAGGAACACCGAGGGGAAGCCCGAACCGTCGCAACCGAAAGCCGCCCCGCCGCCGCCGACGAAGAATTCCCACGGGCCGTCGTAGACGCTGTGAATGCCGGCCGCGTCGGCTTCCTCGTGCATGACGGGCACGTCGCCGACCGGGCGAAGCGGGCCGTCGGCGGCGCGCGCGGCGCCGACGGCGAAGACGAAGGCGAGAACAAGGACGACGGCCCGCATCACGGCGTCTCGATCACGAGCGAGCGCAGAAACGCGACGACGCTGTCGCGTTTGTCCGGTTCGAGCGCGAGATAGGCGTCGCGGGAAAAGCGCGCGTCGCCGCCGTGCGCCGCGATGACTTCGTCGAGCATGCGGAAAGCGCCGTTGTGCCCGTATGGAGCGGTCGAGCCGACGCCCCACAGCCGCGGCGTCAGGAAAACGTCGCGCTCGACGAAGCGCTGCGCCTGCAGTTCGTTGCCGAGCGCGTCGACCTGATCGTCGACGATCAGGTGGCGTTTCAGGTCGCTATAAAGCGGGATCAGCCATTCGCCCTTGTCGTTTCTTTGCAGCGTCTTGGCGAAGGGCAGCGTCGAGAGGTCGATGCGGATCGGCGTCCTGACCTCGGAGGCCCGCAGCGTTCCCGCCATGTCGTAGGGAGCGGGATCGGTGAAGACGAGCGACTTCAGCGGCAGCGTCTTCATGTGGCAGGAAGGACAGCCGATCGCGTCGAACTGCTTTGCCCCTTCGGCCGCCGCGCGACGCCAGTCGTCCGGCAGATCGGCTTTGACCGTCGGCGGCGGCAGCGTCGCCTGGAAGGCGACGAGAGCCGACACGTCGCCTGCGGTCACTGCGTCGGGAACGCCGCTCTCGGCGAAGTCGTGGCTGCCCGTCCAGCGCACGCCGAAGCGCTCGACCGCCTCCATGCCGTGGTGGACGTTGAGCGCGTTGATGGTGAACTGCCTGAGCGAAGTGAAAACGCCCTTGCGACTGAACGGGCGGACGATGAGGTCGGCGTCCACGCCATCGACCGAATCGAGATCGACCATGCCGTCGGGATGGGCGACGATCCAGCCGAAGCGCACGCCCTTGCTGACGAGGTCCGCCCGAACGTCCGCCCCCGAAGCGCAGGCGCGCCTGACGGCGTCGGCGCGGATGGCCTGCAGGTCTGCCGTCATCTCGCGTGCCAGCATCTCGACGAGGCCGGCGCCGGTGAGCGCGATCGTGTGCCGCTCGCTCGAGAAGGATGGATCGATATTGTCGAATTGCGCGCTCTCGAACCCTTCGGAGACGAAAACATTGGCGACGTCGTCGCCCGAGCCGCCCTCGATCGGATCGTTGTGGCAGCCAAAGCAGGAGTTCGAGTCGGGACCGCTCGTGCGGCTGAAGGGCGGGTTGACGCCGGACTTGCGCTTGGTCGGGATGATCGCCTGGGTGGCCTTCGGCCGGCCCGCGCCGTCGACCGTGGTGAATTTTGCCTTGAACAATTCGCCCCCGCGCTCGATGAGGGCGGGGAGCGCGGAAGGGCCGGTGGCGGCGACCGAATCGAAGTCGACGTGGGACTTGAACACGCGCTCGTCCCAACTGCCGCCGAACGCGGCGCTCGCAGCAAGGATGAGCGCGCCGAGCGCTGCGGATGCTCCCAGGACCCGTTTCATGTCCCTCGCCTCGCCATCGGAACGGCGTATCGTTGCGTTTTCCTTGTCACGTCCCGGGTGCCCCTCGCAAGCTCAATCGCGTGGTCCAAGCGCTGTCGCCCTCAAAAACTGAGTTGCGCACCTCAGCTCTGATTGCTATGAGGAGAGGCAAAGAGCAAGGGCATGGCGGCAAGCCACCTCACCTTGAAAGATATCGCTCGGGAGGCGGGAGTGAGCGTGGCGACCCTCGACCGCGTGCTGCACAGCCGCGCCGGCGTGCGCGAGGATACGGCGAGGCGAGTTCGGGAGACGATCGATCGCTTTGGCTTTCGGCCGTCCGCGGCCGCGGCGGAGCTTGCGCGGGGCCAGTCGAGCAGGTTCGCTTTCATCATGCCGGAAGGCTCCAATGTTTTCATGCAGACGATCGCCGCCAATGTCAAAGACATGTCCGGCTGGCTCAGCGCCCGGCGCGTGAGCGTCGAGACGATCAAAGCCGACGTCTTCAGCCCGGCGGCGCTGTCGAACGCCCTCGATTCCCTGGCCGGCCGCTATGATGGGATTGCCGTTGTGGCGCTCGACCATCAGAGCGTGCGCGCCGCGATCGACGATCTCGTCGCCGGCGGAACCTATGTCGTCACCCTGGTCTCCGACGTGCCGGGCTCGCGCCGGCATCATTATGTCGGGATCGACAACGTCGCCGCGGGCCGGACGGCCGGGTCGCTGATCGGTCGCTTCGTCCGGACGCCGACAGGCAAGGTCGAAGTCGTTGCGGGATCCCAGTCGCTGCGCGATCATGCCGAGCGCATCTTCGGCTTCAATCAGGTGATGAGCCTCGAGTACCCGCACCTCACCGTCCTGAGCCCGGTCGAGGCAGGCGATCGGGACGACGTCAGCGAAGCCCTGATGGCGAGGTTGCTCTCCGATCACCCTGATTTGATTGGCGTCTACAACGTCGGGGCCGGCGTCCAGGGGGTCGCCAAGGCGATCGTCGATGCGGGGCGCGAGGCGAGCGTCGTGTTCATCGGCCACGATCTCATTCCCGCCACCCGCCGCGCGCTGCTGCGTGGGGTCATGGACGCGGTCATCGTCCAGGATCCGGGGCACGAAGCGCGCTCGGCCATCCGCCTGCTCATGTCTCTGGCGCGAAACGAACCCATTCTGGCCGAACAGGAGAAGATTCGCATCGGTATCGTGATGAGGGACAATTTGCCATGAACGGTCGCGCGACAGGCGGGCGCGGCGCCCGCGCCGCAGCGTTAACGAGCCGTGCGGTTTCGGTTGGTGATTCCGCTGTCAGCCGGTTGCGCCAGCGCTCGGTCGGGCGTTACTGTGACGGTCCCGCCCGATCGTCCAGTCAGTCCAAGAACTTTTGGCCGGTCCGCAAGGGGACCTTAAGTGGAGGAAAAATAATGAAATCTGCAAAAACGCTGGCGCTCGGGGCGACGTTGCTCGCTTCCGTGAGCCTGACGTCGTTCGCGGCGTTGGCGAAGGACATCACGGTCGGCGTCTCCTGGTCGAACTTCCAGGAAGAGCGCTGGAAGACGGATGAGGCGGCGATCAAGAAGGCGCTCGCGCCCTCGGGCGCCAAGTACATCTCGGCCGACGCGCAAGCCAACCCCACCAAGCAGCTCGCCGATGTCGAGGACCTGATCTCGAAGGGCGCCAACGTCCTCATCGTCCTGGCGGAGGACAATGAGGCGATTCTGCCCGCGATTAAGAAGGCGACAGACGAAGGCATTCCGGTCATCGCCTATGACCGCCTGATCGAGAGCCCGAACGTCCTTTACATCACGTTCGACAATATCGGCGTCGGCCGCATGATGGCGAAAGCGATCGAGGCCGCCAAGCCCGCCGGAAATTACGCCTTCATCAAGGGCGACAAGGGCGACGCGAACGCGGACTTCCTGTTCTCGGGGATAATGGAAGTGCTGAAGCCGGCGATCGACGCCGGCAAGATCAAGAACGTCGGCGAGACCTACACCGACACGTGGAAGCCCGACAACGCGCAAAAGGAAATGGAGCAGATCCTCACCAAGAACAACAACAAGGTCGACGCGGTCGTGGCCGAGAACGACGGCATGGCCGGCGGCGTCGTCGCCGCGCTCGCCGCGCAGGGTCTCGCAGGCGTGGTCCCGGTTTCGGGTCAGGACGGCGACAAGGCGGCGATCAACCGAATCGCGCTCGGCACCCAGACGGTCGACATCTGGAAGGACAGCCGCGACCTCGGGAAGGCCGCGGGCGAGGCCGCCGTGGCGCTCGGCCAGGGCAAGAAGGCGACCAACATCGCCGGCGTGAAGCCCTTCTCGGGCGGCCCGAAACACATGACGGTCAACGGCATCCTCTTGACCCCGCTCGCCATCACCAAGGACAACCTCAACGTGATCGTCGACAAGGGCTGGATCACCAAGGCGGAAGTCTGCGCTGGCGTGAAGCCGGCCATGACGCCTTTCTGCAGGTGATCTGCGCGTGAGTTGACCGCGCTTTCGCGCGGTGAAACAAATACTGACCGCGCCATTCACGAGACGGCGCGGTCCAGCCTCGAGCAACGGCGTCCGGAAATCAACGGCGGCGACGATCAAGAACGACCCGTAGGGGGGAGCATGGCCTCTGCAGCGCCCGTCACAAGCACAGCACCGAACGAGCCGGCCATTCGCAGGTTGATGCGGGCCACCGAGCTCGACACCCGCATGTTGGGCATGATCGGCGCGCTGGCGCTGATCTGGGTTGGATTCAATGTCTATACCCAGGTTCAAAACGGTGAGGGCCTGTTCCTGACGCCGCGCAACTTGTGGAATTTGACGGTCCAGACGTCCTCGATCGCCATCATGGCGACCGGCATGGTGCTCGTCATCGTCATGCGCCACATCGACCTTTCGGTCGGATCGATCATCGGCTTCGTCTCGACGGTCATCGGCGTCGCACAAGTCTATTTGCTGCCGCGCTATCTCGGCCTCGACAATCCGACAATTTGGATTCTGGCGATCGTCATCGGCTTGGCGGTCGGCGCCTCGATCGGCGCGTTTCACGGCGTTCTTGTCGCCTATTTGGGCATCCCGGCTTTCATCGTCACGCTTGGCGGCCAATTGTTCTGGCGCGGCGCCGCGTGGTGGGTCGCGGCGGGCGCGACTATCGCGCCGCTCGACGGGCGCTTCGCGCTGATGGGCGGCGGTCCACACGGCTCGATCGGCGCCGTCTGGAGCTGGGCGCTCGCAGCGCTCGCTTGCGCCGCCCTCGTGTTCGGGATTTACTCGGGACGCCAGAGACGGGCGCGATTCCGCTTCCCGCAACGGCCGATCTGGGCGGAAGTGACGATCGCGGCGTTCGGATGTTTCGTCGCGCTGGGCGCGACCGCGATCGTCAACGCCTATCCCTGGCCCGAGCGCGTCGCCGCGAGCTACGCCGAGGCGAACCACATCGCCGTGCCCGAGGGCGGCCTGTTCATCTCGACCGGCTACGCCATCCCGGTTCTGATCGCGCTGGTTGCCGGACGTCGTAATGACGTTCGTCGCGCGGCGCACCCGGTTCGGCCGTTACGTCTACGCGACCGGCGGCAATCCGGAGGCGGCGGAACTCGCCGGCATCAATACGAAGAAGATCACGATTCTGGTCTTCACACTGATGGGCGCGCTCGCGGCGATCGTCGGCGCTGCATCAACTCGGCCCGTCTTGACGCGGCGACCAACGCCCTCGGCACCAGCCGACGAGCTCTACGTCATCGCGGCGGCGGTGATCGGCGGCACCTCGCTTTCGGGCGGCGTCGGCACGATTTATGGCGCGCTGATCGGCGCGCTGGTGATCCAGTCGCTGCAGTCGGGCATGGTGCTGCTCGGGTTCGACTCGGCCTTCCAGCAAATGGTCGTCGGCGCCGTGCTCGTTGGCGCGGTCGGCATCGACACCTTCTATCGCCGCAGAACCGCCAAGGGTTAAGCCATGGACGCTCAAGTCCGAACCCCGCTCGTCGAGATGAAGGACATCTCGCTCGCCTTCGGCGGGCTGAAGGCGGTCGACGACGCCTCGATCGATCTCTATCCGGGCGAAGTCGTCGGCCTGCTCGGCCACAACGGCGCAGGCAAGTCCTGCCTGATCAAGGTTTTGTCCGGCGCCTACAAGCGGGACGCCGGACATATCTTCATCAACGGCCAGGAAGCGACGATCAACAATCCGCGCGACGCGAAGAATTACGGCATCGAGACGGTCTACCAGGCGCTGGCGCTCGCCGACAACGTGGACGCGGCGTCGAACCTCTATCTCGGCCGCGAGCTCAGGACCCGCTGGGGAACGCTCGACGACGCCTCGATGGAGGCGGAGGCGCGCAAGGTGATGGGGCGGCTCAATCCGAATTTCCGCCGCTTCAAGGAGCCGGTGATCGCGCTCTCGGGTGGCCAGCGCCAGTCGGTCGCGATCGCCCGCGCGATCCATTTCAACGCCAAGATCCTCATCATGGACGAGCCGACCGCGGCGCTCGGGCCGGCCGAGACGGCGCAGGTCGGCGAACTCATCAAGCAGCTCAAGGCCGAAGGCATCGGCATCTTCCTCATCAGCCACGACATCCACGACGTGTTCGATCTCGCCGACCGCGTGACGGTCATGAAGAACGGTCAGATCGTCGGCTCCGGCCGGGTGGAGGACATGACCAAGGACGAAGTGCTCGGCATGATCATCCTCGGCAAGTGCCCGCCCGGCGCGCTCCCGGGGCCCGGGGCGATGCAGAGCTGAGAAGGCGAAGGATAGCCGAAGGAAGGCTTCGGGTGAAAGCCTAAGTTTGGACCAGTCTTGAAAAAGTCGTGCGAAGCGCTTCCGTTGAAACTTCAAACAATGGTGGATTATCTGAGACTTTAATCGCGACTTTTACTAGGCGCTCGACGAAGGAATAGTATAGGTTGTTGCCGCTCCACAACGCAAATAATGCTTGACGATTTAGATTTTCTCGCACAGTCCCTCCATAGGCCTGACTTGAGCAATAAATCCCCTCGTGCATTAAGATAAAAAGCAGTTACTGGATCAATATCTTGGCAAAGATATTCCTTGTTGTGTATGAACAATTCGTGCCTATCCGGTTAACACAGACACCCCCCATATCTAGTGACGGCACTTTGTCCCACTTGACGCACACCCGCCCATGGCACAAGGTGTATGCATGAAGCGGATATGGGGCTGCTATGGACGTTCTCGACCTCAACGAGTTCGCGTTCCGGTTCACTCGCCGCTTCTACCCCTTTAGCGCCTTCCGCTCGCTTCTCGGTATCGCCGGAGGGGCGGAGTCACCGACCTTCGCCGAGCTATATCCGGCGAATGGGCGCACCCTACATGTAGTGGGTGTCTGCGTTAACCGGATAGGCACGGAACAAATTAGCCTTGCTTGTATCATTGTTAGCTTCGAATGACAAAAGGAGCACTGAAAAGCCATCCGAATATGGTAAGCCCTTGGCGATGAATCGGTCCAGACAAACGGGCTGAACACAATATGTGGTCCCCCATAATAGCATAGCCTGCAGCGAAACCAGCCACGACCAACCCTTTCGTCGTCCCCATCCGATTCCAAGGCTGGTTTTGGAGCGCGCTTTCCAAGCGCTTTAAGTACTCATCCCGCCTAGCCTTAACTTGATCGCGCGAGTGATACATTGAGGCAACTACGGCCATCGAGACTTTTGTCGTATCGGTCTCCTTACCCTCAGGGAATCCCCTCATTTCGAGAACGGCCTGATTTCGCCGCTTTTCGGCCCTCAGGTACAGCGAATGGGGAGCCCTGAAGGCCCCGCTTGTCGCCGCAGCGACCTCTCTCTCGACGATTGCGAGGCCCGAACTTGCACTTCAGAACCTGTCCACAGTCGGAACCCGCCGCATCAAAATGCCAACCTCCAGTTGCATTTTGACCCTCGAAAAAATGAGGGGATGGCTGAGCTCCTTACCAGACAGCCAGATTGGAAGAAAAAGCTTCTGCTAAATCGTGGTCTGGAATTGGCAGCGCCAAAGCAAGTCCATTAATAGCAAGAACGTCATTGCATTCCAATTTATCCAAATTACTTCTCAATATAATTTTTGAGCCATTTCGAAAGACGTCGAGACGGCAATTCTGAATTCTGCATATTTCCTGCGATAGCGCTTTGTAGCCTGCGCAGCTCATGAATCACGGAGTGCGCGTCCAGAGTTCCCCTTGGAATATCATGGTCAATTCGCTTGAAGAAAAACTCGCTTGCACGAAGTAAACTATCGGACATGCTTATAGCGGATTTTTTACCACTGTCGGTTTCACAGTAAGTAGAATATTTCTTTCGAAGATTTTCTACGAGTGACAATTGAATGTCCGAGGCCGCGAAAGCTGGCTGTATTGCATCATGGATACGGATTGCCGCATGACCAATTTCGACTTGCGCAATAAAACCATACATCCAAAGTTTGTTCAAAGCGCTCTCAACTTGTTCTTCTTGCCAAGAAAGTATCATCGCTATGGCGTCTTTCGATATCCCGATGATTGGAACGTTCGATAATATAAAGATAATCTTATCCAATTGTTCGTCACTCTCAGCGACCTTCCTGCGCCAAGATAGCAGTAGCTCATTCAGCACCTCCTCGGGAGGCTGTGCGTCCAGGAAGACAAGCAAATCCCGTTGCGCGGCCGGCGATCGGAGTAAATTAGAACACTACTTGCACCGCCAGCGGGAATCCGCCTGGCGCTGATACAACAGCGCCAGTTCCGGCGAATCCAATTGAACGTGATCGCAGCCTGGTGATCGCCGACAAGCATCGATTGCTTCCAAGAATTCGTCACGCGTGAACCCTCCCATTTCACGTTCCACAAAGTTCGTGCCAGATTCAGTAGCACGTTTTACCGCGTGTACGGCTTCACAAGAGTCGGGTTGTAATAATGAGAAATCGCGCCGGAATTCTTTCAAGCCAAGCTTCGGCTTCGTCAAGCCAAGATTCGGTCTCATCGGGCTCCTTAGTGTTCATAAACGCGTCTACAAGAACCAGATCACCACGGTTAATCAATGTGGGATCCGGTTCTCTATTTTCATTTAACTTATGGACTTTGATTTAGACTCGACTTGATCACACAGGTCTTCCGCTAGGGTGGATTTTCCACACCCGCGCGGCCCATAAAGGATGATTGCTGTCGGCAATTTGGAACTAATGGAGTTCTCAAGTTCAGAAAGGAGTCGATCGTAGAGCGAGCCTCTCTCAACATAAAAGCGTGGCTTTTTAGCAAGTCTGCTTCTTTTTACTTTCACTGGATTGATCGATTTCTCGACCCTCAAATTCATCGCCCGTAGTATATTGGCGATCCCCCTTTCCCACCCTTCGTAAAGGCTGACTGCGCTCAGACTGGCTATCGTTTCGCTATCACTAATCCTATGTGACGGTATTTTTGCCTCATTTAAGAGAACCGGAATGAACCAAACTCGGTCCCTCGGCATTTTTCTTAATTCGTCAATTGCGAGCAGCAATTCTTCGTGAACATAGGAACGTTCACGTTGTTCTAGTTCTCTCGAAAAGCAAGCGATAAAAAAGGCTCCATTTTGAATAGCGTTTTTCACGGCGTCTTGCCACCGCTGACCTGGCACAATATTGTTACGGTCAAGCCAAACTTCCACACCATGAGACTGCAGCTCATCCACAAGGCGGTCGACTATACCTTTATTTTCACGAACATATGAAATGAACGCGTGGGTCTGAACCAAGATTACCTCCGCTCCCTGGTGGTTCGATGGCTTCGCATTCGTTCGGTTCGTTTCGAAGACAGTGCATCATCGCATATCAGCAGCGGCACAGCCAAGTTGGCGAGTTATGCACTGGCGCTTCGGAGGGCGGCTCCTCGTTGCGAGGACTACCCGAGCGCCATCGCGCGCGCCTCGATGACGGCGCGCGCGAATTCCTGCGGCCGCTCTTGCGGCAGATTGTGGCCGGCGCCGCTGAACACGCGATGCTCGTGTCTCCCGGCGAATTTTTCCGCATGATGCGCCGTGCCGGGGTTCACGCCGTCGGCGTCGCCGTCGATGGTGACGGCCGGAACCTGATCGGCGGCTGCTTCGCCAGCGCCGCCTCGATCGGCGCATAAGCGGGGTCTCCGGGGACGAGGCCGTAGCGATGCCTATAGGAGTGGATGACCACTTCGACGAAGTCGGAATTGTCGAAGGCGGGCGCCGTGCGTTCGAACGTCGCCTCGTCGAAGTCCCAGGTCGGTGACCACATGCGCCACAGGAGGCGGGCGATGTCGCGCCGATCCTTCGTCAGGCCGCGCCGGCCGCGCTCGCTGTGGAAGTAATACTGGTACCAGAAGGCGGCCTCTTCGGACGGAGAAGCCGGCTCCATCGCATGCGCAATGTCCTGGATGTTGTAGGAATTGCCGGAGACGAGCGCGACGACGCGCTGAGGCCAAATCGCCGAAACCACGCAGGCCGCCCGCCCGCCCCAGTCGTAGCCGCCCAAGACCGCCCGCTCGATCTCAAGCGCGTCCATCAGCGCGAGGAGATCGCCGCCGAGCGCCGCCTGTTCGCCCGAGCGCGGCGTCTCGGCCCGCAGAAATTGAGTCGGCCCGAAGCCGCGCAGATAGGGGACGATCACCCGCGCCCCGGCCTCTGCGAGGGCGGGCGCGACGTCCGCGTAGGCGCGAACGTCGTAGGGAAAGCCGTGGCCAAGAATGCACGGCCAGCTGTCTAAGCGCTCATGGTCTTCATAGGCGATGTCGAGAACCCCGGCCTTGATCGTCTTGACGGTCACGCGAACCTCGTTGGTTATCCGGAGGATGCTGTGCGCCTGGCGCCGCAGGATGTCCGAATCCGGCTGCACATCAAATGGCGGCGATGGTCGGGATTGGGAAGCTTTTGAAAAAGAGCGCCTTGACGGAGCCGCCCGCGTCCCCTAGGGTGCGCCGATTGACGGAATAAGGCTTACGATCGGTGGCGACCCTTATCGTATCTTTGGCGCTGGAGAGCGGGCAGGCATAAGACCCTGCAGCCCGTTCGACAGCGCGTACCCGAAGGCCCCTGGAGGGCCTTTTTTGTTGCCTTCATTCCATGACGACGGACGAAAGCGGAGACAAGCGATATGGCCAAGCACATGACCGGGGCCGAAATGGTGGTCGAGGCGCTCAAGGACCAGGGCGTCGAGTGCGTCTTCGGCTATCCCGGCGGCGCGGTGCTGCCGATCTATGACGCGATCTTCCACCAGGACAAGGTCCGGCACATTCTGGTGCGCCACGAGCAGGGGGCGGCGCACGCCGCCGAGGGCTACGCCCGATCGTCCGGCAAGGTCGGCGTCCTTCTCGTCACCTCCGGCCCCGGCGCCACCAACGCCATCACCGGCCTCACCGACGCGCTGATGGATTCGATCCCGCTCGTCTGCATCACCGGCCAGGTGCCGACCCATCTGATCGGTTCGGACGCTTTCCAGGAATGCGACACGACCGGCATCACCCGCAGCTGCACCAAGCACAATTATCTCGTGCGCCGCATCGAGGACCTGCCGCGCATCCTGCACGAGGCCTTCTACATCGCCTCGCATGGCCGCCCCGGCCCGGTCGTCGTCGACATCCCGAAGGACGTGCAGTTCGCCAGCGGCTCCTACGCGTTCCAGCGCAACATCCAGCACAAGACCTATCATCCGCAGCTCAAAGGCGACCTCGAACGGGTGCGGCACGCGGTCGAGATGATGGCGGCGGCGAAGAAGCCGATCTTCTACACCGGCGGCGGCGTCATCAACTCCGGCCCGAACGCGTCGATCCTGCTGCAAGAGCTCGTGCGCGCGACCGGCTTCCCGATCACCTCGACGCTGATGGGCCTCGGCGCCTATCCCGCGACTGACAAGCAATGGCTCGGCATGCTGGGCATGCATGGATCGTTCGAGGCGAACAGCGCCATGCACGACTGCGACCTGATGATCTGCGTCGGCGCGCGCTTCGACGACCGGATCACCGGCCGCATCGACGCCTTCGCGCCGAAAGCGAAGAAGGTCCATATCGACATCGATCCGTCGTCGATCAACAAGAACGTCAAGGTCGACCTCGCCATTGTCGGCGACTGCGCCCACGTGCTCGAGGACATGGTGCGGCTGTGGCGTTCGGGTGCCTGCCAGGCGGAGCCCGCCGCGCTCGCCAAGTGGTGGAGCGTGATCGAAGGTTGGCGGGCGCGCAACTCGTTCAGCTTCCGCAACTCCGACAAGATCATCAAGCCGCAGCACGCGATCCGGCGCCTCTATGAGCTGACCAAGGGCCGCGACGTCTACATTACCACCGAGGTCGGCCAGCACCAGATGTGGGCGGCGCAGCACTTCCGCTTCGAAGAGCCGAACCGCCTGATGACCTCCGGCGGCCTCGGCACGATGGGCTACGGCCTGCCGGCGGCGATCGGCGCGCAGATCGCGCATCCGAACTCGCTGGTGATCGACGTCGCCGGCGAAGCGTCGATCCTGATGAACATGCAGGAGATGTCGACCGCGGCCCAATATCGCCTGCCGGTCAAGATCTTCATCCTCAACAACCAGTACATGGGGATGGTGCGGCAGTGGCAGGAGCTCCTGCACGGCGGGCGCTATTCCGAGAGCTACACGGATTCGCTGCCCGACTTCGTCAAGCTCGCCGAGGCCTATGGCGCGCACGGGATCCGCTGCGCCGATCCGGCCCGTCTCGACGCGGCGATCAAGGAGATGATCGAGACGCCGAAAGCGGTGATCTTCGATTGCCTGGTCGACCAGAAGGAGAATTGCTTCCCGATGATTCCGTCGGGCAAGGCGCACAACGAGATGATCATGGCCGATCTCGAGGACGACGCCGGGATCGAACTCGACAACGTCATCGACGAGAAGGGCAAGATGCTGGTGTGAGCCGAAGCGGCGGATGAGGGGGCGATGTTCAGTCTCGAAGAGACGCGCAAAGCGCATGAGATCGTGCTCAGCGGCCTTGCGCCCGACGCCGGCCTTTTCCTGGCCGCTGCTCGCGGCGCGGCTCGGCGCCGAGGTCGTCGTCAAGCACGAGAACCATCAGCCGACCGGCGCGTTCAAGGTGCGCGGCGGCCTGACCTACGTCGACGCGCTGATGCGCCGCGAGCCGCAGGCGAAGGGCCTTGTCGCGGCGACGCGGGGCAACCACGGCCAGAGCCTCGCCTTCGCCGGGCGACGCTTCGGCCTCTCCGTCACGATCGTCGCGCCGCACGGCAATTCGCGGGAGAAGAACGCCGCCATGCGGGCGCTCGGCGCCGAGCTGATCGAGCATGGCCAGGACTTCCAGGCCGCGTGCGAGGAAGCGATGCGGCTCGCCGACGCGCGGGGGCTGCACGCCGTGCCGTCCTTCCACCGCGACCTCGCGCTCGGCGTGTCGACTTACGCCCTGGAACTCATGAGCGAGCATGCCGATCTCGACCTGCTCTACGTTCCGATCGGCCAGGGCTCGGGAATCTGCGGCTGCATCTCCGCGCGCGACGCGCTGGGGCTCAAGACCGAGATCGTCGGGGTCCAGGCGGCCGAGGCGCCGGCCTATGCGCTTTCCTTCGCCGCCGGCCACGTCGTGCCGACCATGAGCGCCGACACTTTTGCCGACGGCATGGCGACGAGGGTCCCCGATCAGGAGGCTCTCGACGTGATCGCCAAAGGCGCTTCCCGCATCGCGCTCGTTCGTGACGACGAGATTGCCGCGGCGATCCGCGCGTACTGGATTGACACGCACAATCTCGCCGAGGGCGCTGGCGCGGCGGCGCTTGCGGCGGCGACGAAGGACCGCACCCGCCTCGGCGGCCGCAAGGTGGGGCTCGTGCTGTCGGGCGGCAACATCGACTTCGATCTCTTCCAACGCTGGGTCGCGGCGGCGCCGACAGCCGAGGCGGCCTGAGGACGCTCTTCAGACGAGGACATCAATGATCATGATCAAGACCCCGACGGCGCCGCTGTCGCCCTATTCCTCGGCGCCCGCCAAAACCAATATCGAGCGGCACACGCTGTCGGTGCTAGTCGACAACGAGCCCGGCGTGCTCGCCCGCGTGGTCGGGCTTTTTTCCGGCCGCGGCTACAATATCGAGAGCCTAACGGTGGCGGAGGTCGCGCACGAGACGCACCTGTCGCGCATCACCATCGTCACCTCCGGCACGCCGGAGATCATCGAGCAGATCCGCCATCAGCTCGAGCGCCTGGTGCCGGTCCATTCGGTGAAGGACCTGACGCTCACCGTGCGCGCGATCGAGCGGGAGCTTGCGATGATCAAGGTGCGCGGCAAGGGCGAGAACCGGGTGGAGGCGATGAACCTCGCCGACGCCTTCCGCGCCAAGGTGATCGACGCGACCGTCGGCAGCTTCATCTTCGAATTGACCGGGAGCCCGCAGAAGATCGACGACTTCGTCGACCTGATGCGCCCGCTCGGTCTGGTCGAGGTGTCGCGCACCGGTGTCGCGGCGATCTCGCGCGGGCCGGACCCGATCTGACGCGGACGAACCGTCCAACCATTGTGAGGGCGGACCCACGTTGGCCACACTGTGCGGCCGCAAACTCTGCCTCTTTCAGGTCCTTAGCGACACCCGAGCGTCAGCCGGCGACGCGCCGCGCGCCCTCGCCAGCGCGTAATAGGCCGCGCCACCGATCGCCACTCCGAAGAACCAGCCATAGATACCCCACCACGACGGCAGAACGTTCGTGAAGTTGGGCAGGATGCTGGAGAACAGGATGCCGATCGCCGCAGCGATCAACGCGTTGGCGTTCCAGCCATTGGTGTAGCGATACTGCCCATTCTCCTGATAGAGAGCAGCCACCTGGACCACGCCGCTCCGGATCAGGTAGTAGTCGACCATCATGATTTCGAAGATCGGCCCCATGGTCGAGCCGACTATTCCCACGAAGGTCGCGGCGCTCCCTTGCCACGGACCGAACGGGTACAGCAGGAGCGCGATGGTCGCCGCGATATAGCCGCCCCTCTTGAAAGAGATCACGCTCGGAAAGATGTTTGCGAAATCGAACGCGGGGGAGACGAAATTCGCCACGACATTGATGCCGAGCGTCGCCACCGCGAAGGTCAGTGCGGCGACGAGCGCGAGGAACCAGTTGTCGAAGCGCGCGGAAATCTCGTCCGGGTGCAGCAACGCCTCGTGATACACAGCGTAGGCCGCCGTCGTGGTGAGGCCGGCGACCAGCGAGAAGAGGATGAGATTGACCGGCAGGCCCCAAAGATTACCAACTGTCACTGCCCGCTTGTCCGGCGCGTAGCGCGAGAAGTCGCAGAAATTGAGATAAAGCGCGGCGAAATAGGTGACCCAGGTCGCCGCCACCGCCGCAAGCGCGGCGAAGGAGCCGGGCTCCCCGGGAACGCCTGCGTCGGCCGTCTTCTGCAGGAGCACATCTCGGGGAATTTCGCCGCCGAACGAGACTCCCCCCGCCTTTATGGTGAGCGCGATCGCGAGGATCAGCATCATCACCCAGACCGCCGGGCCCGCCCAATCCTGGAACTTCCGGACCGTCTCCATCCCGTGCTGAATGATGAGGAGCTGCAGCGCCCAGACGACGACAAAGCAGACCGTCTCGAGGGTCGAATGTCCGAGAAGATGATAATCCCTGTTGAACGCTGCGATGAGGTCGTTGCGCGTGAGGAGCGCGACGATTGCGCCGGAGGCGGCGCTCGTCTGGGCGCCGTACCAGAAGCAAGCGACGATCGCCCGAATCAGCGCCGGAAGATTGGCGCCGAATGTGCCGAAGCTGGCTCGCGCGAGCACCGGATAGGGAACGCCGGTCGCCACCCCCGCATTGCCCACCAGGCTCATCAGGAAGAAGATGATGAGCGAGCCGATGCCGATCGCCACGATGAAATTGACGAAGTTGCCGCAAATCAGGAACAGGCTCGCTGCGAGGTAATAGCCCCACAGGCTGTGAACGTCCGACGTCCAGACGTTGAAGATGCTGAACGCGCCCCAATTTCTTTCAACAGCGGGGGCGAGATCCTCGTTGTAGAGCCGCGGAGAAGCGTTCGGAATCGTCGTCATCAGGGCGGTCTCCTGGCAGGCGTTGCCTCTCATGCTTTTTGGGATGACGACCGCGCCGAACCGGCGCGCTTCGGGTCCGATCGGGACTACGAACAGAGGATGACACAGTCGGATTGGATCGGAAAGCGGTTCGTGGGGAGCGCGGGCGCGGGTCCGGGCGGATTGGAGCACTATTCGAGCGCGCGATGACCGAGGCGTCTTACGACTATGTGATCGTCGGCGCCGGCTCGGCCGGTTCGGTGCTCGCCGACCGCCTGACCGAGGACGGGCGCTCGACCGTGCTCGTGCTCGAATACGGCGGGTCCGACCGCGCGCTGATCATCCAGATGCCGGCCGCGCTGTCGCTGCCGATGAACTCCCGCACCTACAACTGGGGTTATCGAACCGATCCTGAGCCCCATCTCGGCGGCCGCCGGCTCAATTGCCCGCGCGGAAAAGTGCTCGGCGGCTCTTCGTCGATCAACGGACTCGTCTATGTGCGCGGCAATCCGCTCGATTTCGAGCGTTGGGAGGAGGAGGGCGCCCGGGGTTGGTCTTATGCCAATGTCCTTCCCTACTTCCGCCGCGCGGAAAGCTTTCGCGGCGGCGGCGACGCCTAGCGGGGGGAGGACGGGCCGCTCGCGACCTCGCGCGGCCTCAAGCACAACCCGCTCTACGAAGCCTTCATCGAAGCGGGACGCCAGGCCGGCTACGCGGTCAGCGCCGACCTCAACGGCGAGCGGCAGGAGGGATTCGGCTGGTTCGACATGACGGTGAAGGACGGCGTGCGCTGGTCGACCGCCAACGCCTATCTGAGGCCGGCGATGAAGCGGCCGAACCTCGATGGTCCTCACCCATGCGCTCGCGACCCGCGTCGCCTTCGACGGCCGCCGTGCGACCGGCGTCCACTATCGCCGCGGCGTGCGTGACGCGTCTGGCGAAAGCGAGGCGGGAGGTGGTCCTTTGCGGCGGCGCGATCAACTCCCCGCAGCTCCTGAAGCTCTCGGGAATCGGCCCCGCGGCGGAATTCGCGCGCTCGGGATCGACGTCGTCGCCGACCGGCCGGGCGTCGGCGAGAACCTGCAGGACCATCTCGAGTTCTATTTCCAGGTCGCCTCGAAGCAGCCGATCACGCTCTACGGCCGCACGGGCTTCGTTTCGCGCGCCTGGGTCGGCCTTCACTGGCTTGCGCGCGGGCGCGGCCTCGGCGCCTCCAATCATTTCGAGGCCGGCGGCTTCATCCGCTCGCGCGCCGGCGTGCGCTATCCGGACATCCAGTTCCATTTCCTGCCGATGGCGGTCGCCTATGACGGCTCGATCGCTCGCCCGCGAGCACGGCTTTCAGGCGCATGTCGGGCCGATGCGGTCGAAGAGCCGCGGATGGGTGCGGCTCAGATCCCGCGATCCGGCCGAGCCGCCAAGAATTCGCTTCAACTACATGAGCCATCCCGACGACTGGGCCGAGATGCGGGCCTGCGTGCGGCTGACAAGCGAAATCTTCGCGCAAAAGGCGTTCGATCCCTATCGCGGCCGCGAGATCCGGCCGGGCGCGGACAGCGTGAGCGACGAGGCGATCGACGCCTTCGTGCGCGAGCATGTCGAGAGCGCCTACCATCCCTGCGGCGCCTGCAGGATGGGCGCGCCCGACGATCCGCTGGCCGTGGTCGACCCGGAGACGCGGGTCATCGGCGTCGAGGCTTTGCGCGTCGTCGATTCCTCGATCATGCCCTCGATCACCAACGGCAATCTCAACGCGCCGACGATCATGATCGCGGAAAAGGCCGCCGACCTGATCCGCGGGCGCGAGCCGCTCCCGGCGTCGAACGCGCCTTACTACGTTGCGAGGGACTGGGAGACGCGGCAGCGGTGACGCAACCGAACGAATGCCCTCATCCGGCGCTTCGCGCCACCTTCTCCCGCAAGCGGGAGAAGGGAACGCGCCTCCTCCCCCGCTTGCGGGAGAGGGCCGGGGTGAGGGCATGCGCGGCGTGACGCGGAAGCCTGACGCTCGCGCCGCAATTTTCTGGGTTCAAATCCGCGCGCCGCTGTCGCAATCTGCACAACAGAACGACCGCAAGCGCCCAAGGGAACGCCGATGTCCGAACCCGCCTTGACCGCCCCCCGGGAGCCGCGCCGCGGCCGCGAGGCGCGCCGATCGGCGCGCGCCCAGCGCTCGGCCGCGTCCATCCCCTACATCACGCGGAAGATTCCGCTCACTGAAATGCTGAGCGAGGAAGGGCTCGAGATCATCGAGCGCAACGCCGACACGCTGCTCGAGGAGATCGGCATCGAGTTCCGCGATTTTCCGCGCGCGCTCGACCTCTTTCGCGGCGCGGGCTGCGACGTGAAGGGCGCGCGGGTGCGCTTTCCGCGTGGACTGGCGCGCCAACTGTGCGCCACCGCGCCCGCGAGCTACGTGCAGCACGCGCGCAATCCGGAGCGCAACGTCGTCATCGGCGGCGACGCGATGGTGTTCGCGCCGAATTACGGCTCTCCCTTCGTGCACGACCTCGACAAGGGCCGACGCTACGGGACGCTCGAGGACTTCCAAAACTTCGTCAAGCTCGCCTATCTGAGCCCATACATCCACCATTCCGGCGGCACGCTGTGCGAGCCGGTCGATCTGCCGGTCAACAAGCGGCATTTCGAGATGGTCTATTCCCATCTCAAATATTCCGACAAGCCGTTCATGGGCTCGGTGACCAGGCCCGAGCGCGCCGCGGACAGCGTCCGCATCTGCGAGCTTCTGTTCGGCGAGGACTTCGTCCGCGACAACACCGTGCTGACGAGCCTCATCAACGCCAATTCGCCGCTCGTATGGGATTCGACCATGCTCGGCGCGGCGGAGGTCTACGCGCGCGCCAATCAGGCCTGCATCATCACGCCCTTCATCCTGTCCGGAGCGATGAGCCCGGTGACCGTCGCCGGCACGCTGACGCAGGTGCTGGCCGAGGTGATGGCCGGGACGGCCTTCTGCCAGCTCACGCGTCCGGGCGCGCCGGTCGTGTTCGGAACGTTCGTCTCGACGCTCTCCATGCAGTCCGGCGCGCCGACCTTCGGCACGCCCGAGGCGGCGCTCGCGATCTACGGCGCGGCGCAACTGGCGCGGCGGATGAACATGCCGTTCCGCACCGGCGGCTCGCTCTGCGCCTCGAAGATCCCGGACGCCCAGGCGGCTTACGAAAGCGCGCAGACGCTCGTTCCGACCGTGCTGGCGGGGGCCAATTTCGTGCTGCACGCCGCCGGCTGGCTCGAGGGCGGGCTTGCGGCGTCCTACGAAAAGTTCGTCATGGATTTCGACCAGCTCGGCGCGATGCACGTGCTGGCCAAGGGCGTCGACCTCAGCGAGAACGGGCAGGGGATGGAGGCCTTCCGGCAGGTCGAGCCGGGCGGGCATTTCCTCGGCTGCCCCCACACGCAGGCGAATTTCGAGACCGCCTTCTACCGCTCCAGCGTCGCCGACAACAATTCGGTCGAGCAGTGGATGGAGGAAGGCTCGAAGGACGCGGCGACGCGCGCCAACGCCTTGTGGAAGACGATGCTCGCCGAATACGAGGCGCCGCCGCTCGATCCCGCCAAGGACGAAGAGATCCGCGCCTTCATCGACGAGCGCAAGGCGTCGATGCCGGACGCGAGCTATTGAATCGCTTCTCCCGCAAGCGGGAGAAGCGATTCGACTGAGGGATTGTTGATGAGAACGCATGCGCGGGCGGTGGTGATCGGCGGAGGCGTCGTCGGCGTCTCGACCCTCTATCATCTGGTCAGGAAAGGCTGGACGGACAGCGTGCTGGTCGAGCGCAAGGAGCTGACCTCCGGCTCGACCTGGCATGCGGCCGGCCTTCTGCCGCTGTTCAATCTCAGCTACTCGGTCGGGCAGATCCACAAATATTCCGTCGCGCTCTACAAGACGCTGGAGAAGGAGACCGGCCTCGACGTCGGGCTGCGCCAGGTCTCGAACATCCGGCTCGCCCGCACTCGCGACCGGCTCGACGAGTATCATTATTACGCCGGCGTCGCCGCCACGATCGGCGGCGTCGAGGTGAGGTTCCTCACGCCGGCCGAGGTCAAGGACATCTGGCCGCTCTGCAACATCGACGGGATCGTCGGCGCGATCCAGCATCCCGAGGACGGCTACATCCAGCCGGCCGACCTCACCCAGGCGCTGGCGCGCGGCGCGCGCGACCGCGGCGGCGAGATCAACCGGCGGACTACCGTAGTGGGAATTGAGCGGCAGCCGAGCGGCGAGTGGAAGGTCGTCACCGACAAGGGCGACATCGTCTGCGAGCATGTCGTCTCCGCTTCGGGCAATTTCGCGCGGCTGACCGGCCGCATGGTCGGGATCAGCATTCCGGTCGTTCCGGTGCAGCACCAGTACATCGTCACCGAGGCGCATCCGGCGATCCTCAAACGCAAGGCGGCAGGGCTGCCGGAAATGGGCGTGCTGCGCGAGTCGGACTCGTCCTGGTACATGCGCGAGGAGGCGGGCGGCCTCCTGCTCGGGCCCTACGAGGTCGGCGCGCCGGCCTGCTATGTCGACGGGCCCTCGGCGGACAGCGAATACGAGCTCTTCCCCGAGGACCTCGATCGCCTCGCCCCGCATATCGAGACCGCGATCGCGCGCGTGCCCGCCTTCGGCGAGGTCGGCGTCAAGAAAGTCTACAACGGCGCCATCGCCTATACGCCGGACGGCTCGCCGATCGTCGGCCCGGCGCCGGGCGTCAAGAACTTCTGGCTCAACGAGGGCCATTCGTTCGGCGTCACCGCCGCCGGCGGCGCCGGCTGGCAGCTGGCGGAATGGATCGTCGAAGGCGAGCCGACCATCGATATGCTGGGCGTCGATCCGCGCCGCTTCGGCCCTTACGCGCAGACGGGGTATCTCGTCGAAAAGAACGAGGAGGCCTATTCCAAGGTCTTCACCGTGCATTATCCCAATGAGGAGCGCGTCGCCGCGCGGCCTTTGCGGCAGACCCCATGCTACGATCGCATGAAGGCGCTCGGCGCCGTGTTCGGCTCCGTCTACGGCTGGGAGAGGCCGAATTTCTTCGTCCGGCCTGGCTATGGTCTCGGCGACGCCGATCTCGCCAAGCCGGACGTGCTCCTGAACGAGAATCATCCGGCGACAAGGCCAGGAGAACGGCCGCGAGAAAAGTGGAGCTTCCGCCGCTCCAACGACTTCGCCTTCGTCGGCGCGGAATGCCGCAACGTGCACGAGAACGTCGGCCTGCAGGACATGTCGGCATTCGCCAAGTTGGAAGTTTCCGGGCCCGGCGCGGAAGCCTGGCTCGAACTTCGATCCTGACGAATCGAATCCCGAAAGCGGTCGGCCGCGTCACGCTGACCTATCTCCTGACGGCGCGCGGCGGGGTCAGGGCCGAGTTCACGCTGACCAGGCTCGGGCCGCAGCGCTTCTATCTCGTATCGGCCGGCGCCCTCGAGTTGCATGATCACGACACGCTGGAAAAACTTCTTCCCGACGACGGGAGCGTGCGCCTCGACAAGGTGACGACGCAGCGCGGGGTGCTCGTGCTCGCCGGCCCCCGCTCGCGCGACGTGCTGGCGAAGGTCGGCGACATCGACGTCTCCAACAAGGCGTTCCCGTGGCTGACCGCCCGGCATTGCTCGGTCCGCGCCGCCGACCTGCTCGCGATGCGGGTAAATTTCGTCGGCGAGCTCGGCTACGAGCTGCACCACCCGATCGAGACGCAGAACTACGTGTTCGACGCCCTGATGGAGGCGGGCGGCGAGTACGGCATTCGGCCCTTCGGCATTCGCGCGATGGATTTGCTCAGGCTCGAAAAGTCGTACAAGCTCGTCGGGCGCGAGCTGTCGATCGAATACGCCGCGCTCGAATCCGGGCTCGAGCGCTTCGTCGATTTCCACAAGGGCCCCTTCCTCGGCCGCGACGCGCTCGTCACATGGTGCGGCAAGGGTTTTGAGAACAAGCTCGTCACGCTCGAGATCCTCGGCGTGACCGAGGCCGACCCGCGCGGCTCGGAGCCGGTGACGAAGGAGGGCGCGGCGGTCGGCCGCACGACCTCGGGCGGTTTTGGCTGGCGCACCGGCAAGTCGCTTGCGCTGGCGATGGTGAGGCCCGAATACGCCGCGCCGGGGACGGAACTCGATGTTCGCGTGCTCGGCGAGACGCTTCGCGCCGTCGTCATCGCCGACAGCCCGTACGATCTCGGCAATAAGGCCTTGAGGGGATGAGGTTCTAGCAGGCTGACCCTCACTCGTCACCTGACCCTCGCTCGACACTTGCCCGCAGAGTGTGAGGCGCAAAAAGGATCTCGGGGGCTCTCCTCGGAGCCGACGTTGCGCGAACCTCCGCTCGCAGACAGACAGAATCGGGTTCACAATTTCGAGAGCGGACAGCTCCTTTTGACCTCGCTCAATCGCGTCGCGCGCTGATCGACATAATTGGGCACGCTGTCAAAGGAGAGGCCCTGATGTCGGAAGGCGGATGGTCTCGCCGGGATGTGCTGAGCAAATCGGTCTATGCGACCGCTGGCGTCGGCGCCGCGCGATTGATACCGGCTGCCTCCGCGGCCGAGGCAGCGGCGCTGTCCAACGCGTTCGAGCACGACGTCGTCCTCCACGTGAACGGCGTCGATCGCGTGTTGAAAGTCGAGTCGCGCGCCACTCTCGCCGAAGTCCTGCGCGGGCCGCTCGGCCTTGCGGGAACGAAGATCGGCTGCAATCGCGGCGCGTGTTCGGCCTGCACGGTCTGGCTCGACGGGACACCCGTGTGCTCCTGCATGATGTTGGCCGTCGAGGTCGGGACGCGAGCCGTCACGACGATCGAAGGGCTTGCGGGCGGCGAGGCGCTTCACCCCGTCCAGGAGGCCTTCATCGCGCATGACGCGATGCAGTGCGGGTTCTGCACGCCGGGCATGGCGATGAGCGCAGCGGCGCTCCTGGAGCAGAATATGAAGCCGACGGCGGAAGACGTCGAGCGTGCGATCAGCGGCCATATCTGCCGCTGCGGCAGCTACCCTCATGTCGTGGCGGCGACGCTTTCGGCCGCCGAGGGGCGAAAGGGCTGAGCCATGGCCGACAGCGGCGCAACGCGAACCGAGACGTATCCCGTCGGCGTGGTCGGCGTCGGCCTCGCGGAGGAGACGCGCCAGGTCCCGGCTGACGAACCGCCGCCGCTTTCGCCGAACGCCGACCTTGTCGTCATCGGCAAGCCCCACCCGCGCCTCAACGCCCGGGCCAAGGTCACCGGGGCGATCCGCTTCACCGTCGACGTCGCGCCCAAGGGCGTGCTGTTCGCCCGCGTTCTCCGTTCGCCCTACCCCCACGCCGACGTGCGCGCCATCGACACTAGCGCCGCCGAACGCGACCCGCAGGTGCGCGCGATCGTCCGCGCGGTCCCTCTCGACGATCCGGCGCATGCGGTCGTCCGCTACATCGGCCAGCCGGTCGTCGCGCTGGCGGCGACCTCGATGGCGGCAGCGGAAGAGGCGCTGCATCTCGTCCGCGTCGATTACCGGCCGCGCCCGTTCGTCGTCGATCTCGACGAAGCGCAGCGGTCGGAATCCGCGAAAGTCTACGAAGCTGGAACCGCGCCGGGGAGTTCTGCGGGCGAACTCGTCGCGCAGGCGGGCCTGCCGGTCGAGGGCAACGTGCGCGGGCCCGCTCGAACAAGCCGCGGCGACATCGCGCAAGGCTTCGCCGCGGCGGACGTCCTCGTCGAGGGCGAGTACCGCACGCAGGTCCAGACGCACTGCTGCATGGAGCCGCACGGGCTCGTCGCCGACTGGCGCCCCGACGGCCTCACGGTCCATATCTCCACGCAGTTCACCACAGGCGTCCGGCGGGAGCTGGCGAAGGCGTTCGACCTGCCCTTGGAGAAGGTGCGCGTCGTGGTCGACGGCATGGGCGGCGGCTTCGGCTCGAAATCGACGCTCGGCAATTATGGCCGTCTCGCCGTCGCGCTGTCGCGCACGGCCGGCGCGCCGGTGCGTCTCACCCTGACCCGGCCCGAGGAGCAGATGGACTCGGGCAACCGGCCCGCCACGCATCAGCGCATCCGCGTCGGCGCGCGGCGCGATGGGACCCTGGCCGCGATTTCGCTCGAGAGCCGCGGCACAGCGGGCGTCGGACTGAACGCAGGCGTCGGCAATTTCGCCCAGTCGCTCTACGACTGCCCCAACTTCGCGTCGGCGCAATACGACGTCTTTACCAACGCCGGGCCGGGCAGCGCCATGCGTGGCCCCGGCAATACGCCCGGCGCATGGGGCTTGGAGACGGCGATCGACGAGCTCGCCGAGCGTCTGGGGGTCGACCCGCTTGCGCTACGCGAGCGCATCGACCCCAGCCCGGTGCGGCGCGAGGAGCGGCGGATCGGCGCAGCCAAAATCGGCTGGTCGAGGCGCCACGCGCCGGGCGTCGACCCCGGCCCGGTCAAGCGCGGCTTGGGGATGGCGCAGTCGCTATGGGGCGCGAACGTGCAGACGACCTCGTTCATCGAAGTGCGGATCTTGCGCGACGGGTCGGTCGAGGCGCTGTCGAGCGTTCAGGACATCGGCTCGGGCATCGGCGTCGTGATCGCGCAAACGATCGCCGAGACGCTTGGCCTCAGGCCCGAGCAGATCACGGTGCGCATCGGCGACACGAACTATCCTCCAGGCCCGCCGTCCCACGGCAGCCGCACGACTGCCTCGATCACGCCGCCCGCGCGCGTGGCGGCCTGGAAGCTTCTGCAGCAATTGATCGCCGAGACGGCGCTGGCGCTCAATGTCGCGCCGAGCGACCTCCACGCGCGTAACGGGCGAATAGAAACGCGGACCGGGCCGGCGCGCGGCATGAGCTTCGCCGAGGCGGCGTGGCTGATCAAAGGCGACATGCTCTCGGTGACCGAGACCCGCAGCGAGGACTATGGCGGTTTCCGTCGCACGATGGGCGAGGCGGCGCAGGCGCAGCAGGATATCGGCGGCGTGCAGTTCGCCGAGGTGGCGGTCGACGTCGAAACAGGGATCATTCGTGTTGAGCGCGTCGTCGCCGTGCAGGACTGCGGCCGGCCGATGAATCCGCTGCTGTTGGAAAGCCAGATCCAGGGCGGCGTGCTGATGGGCGTGTCCTTTGCTCTCTACGAAGAGCGGGTCCTCGATAGGAGCACGGGCCGGATGGTCAACGCCAACCTCGAAGCCTACAAGCTCGCCGGCCCGCGCGAGATCCCGGCGATCGAGGTCGCGGTGCTCGAGAACCTGCAAGGCCGCAGCGCGACCGACGCCTACGGCATCGCCGAGCCCGCCAACATCGCGACTGCGCCCGCAATCGGCAATGCCGTCTACAACGCGATCGGCGTCAGGCTCCGGTCGCTGCCGATGACGCCGATGGCCGTGCTTGTGGCGCTCGGCAAGGCGCCGGCGAGGAGCTGACCCCATGCGCAACTTCGCTTTCAGCCGGGCTCAAACCATCGCGGACGCGGCCTCTTCGGCCGGGCTCGTCGCCGACGCGATGCTTGCGGCGGACGGCGGCGCGCGATCGCAGGACCTACGGGTCGTGAAGGCCGGCGGGATCGACCTCATCGACCTCATGAAGGAAGGCTTACTCGCGCCGGCCGAGGTGACAAGCCTGGCCGGCGTGCCGGGGCTCGACGCGATCACGCCGACGCCGGAAGGCGGTCTCAGCGTTGGGCCGATGGTCACGCTCGCCCGTCTCGCGGCCGACCCGATGGCGCGGGAGCGCTACCCCGCGCTGGCGGAAGCGGCCGGCAACTCGGCGAGCCCGCAGATCCGCGCCGTCGCCACCATCGGCGGCAACCTGTTGCAGCGGCCGCGCTGCTGGTATTTCCGCGCCGCCGAATTCCGCTGCCTGCGCAAGGGCGGCGGCCATTGCTACGCCATTTCCGGCGAGAACCAGTATCACGCCATCTTCGACAACCGGTCCTGCGCCGTCGTCCACCCCTCGACCTCGGCGACCGCGCTCGTCGCGCTCGGGGCGGAGATCGAACTGACCGGATCGGACGGAGCGACGCGCCGCGTCGCGCTCGAGGACTTTTTTGTCGGCCCGGACACGGACGTTCAGCGCGAGAACGACCTCAAGCCCGGGGAGCTCATGACCGCCGTTCTGCTCCCGCCCGCTGCGGGTCTGCGCATGAAGCAGATGAAGCTCGCGCAGAAAGAATCGTTCGACTGGCCGCTGGCCGATGTCGCGGTCGTTCTCGATCTCGGTCCGGACGGCGCGTGCAGGCGCGCCTCGATCGTGCTCGGCGCCGCCGCGCCGACGCCGTGGCGAGCGCGTGCGGCCGAGGCCGTGCTCGAGGGAAAGGTTATCGAGGCTGCTCTCGCCGCCAAGGCGGGAAGGGCCGCGCTCGAAGGCGCAACGCCGCTCTCCGGCAACGCCTACAAGGCGCCGATGTTCGAGGCGCTGGTCAAGCGGGCGATCCTGGCCGCCGCCGCGTCCTGAGTAAGGAGGCCAACATGTTGACACGACGCGAAGCCGCAGCGGCGATCGGCGCGACCGCGCTGTCTATCGGAGTGGCCGGGGCGTTCGCAGCGGAGGATATAACCCCGAGACCGCTGCCGCCGCCGCGCGCCTCGGGCGGCATGCCGCTCTTTGAGGCCTTGAAGCTGCGCCGTTCGACCCGCGCCTACTCGGCCCGACCCCTCGAGCCGCAGGTCCTGTCGGACCTCCTGTGGGCCGCCAACGGCGTCAATCGCCGGAGCGGCGACCGCACCGCCCCCTATTGGCGCCACATCATGGTCATCGACATCTACGCCGCCATGGCCGACGGCGTCTGGCTCTACGACCCGAAAGCGCATGCGCTCATCCCTCATTCGAAGGACGATCTTCGCGCCCTAAGCGGAACGCAGGATTTCGTCGGGACCGCGCCGCTCAATCTCGTCTATGTCGCGCACGGAGAACGCATGACCGACGTAAGTCGCCGAGGAGCGCCGGCTGTTCGCATCCGCCGACGCCTGTTTCATCGGGCAGAACGTCTATCTCTTCTGCGCATCGCAAGGGCTTGCGACCGTCTTTCGCGGCTCGGCCAATCAGGCGAGGCTCGGCGCGGCGATGGGCCTTCCCGAGGGCAATTCGTCACGTTCGCGCAGACGGTCGGATATCCGGCTGCGTGAGGAACCCTTCTCGCGTTTGCGAAGGCGACGGATGAGGAGCTCGAAGCCGAGCGGGTGGAGACGAACATGCATGCGAGCGACGAGAGCAAAACGGGAAGCGTCGGACTCGAGCCGATCAAGCTCATCGAACCGAAACTCGAGCGCGACACCTCGCTCGCCGAAGCGTTTCGCGCGCGGCGGACCGTGCGCGAGTTCAGCGACGAAGCGCTGTCGCCCCA
Organism: uncultured Alphaproteobacteria bacterium; assembly: GCA_963768555.1. Lineage (GTDB taxonomy): Bacteria > Pseudomonadota > Alphaproteobacteria > Rhizobiales > Beijerinckiaceae > Roseiarcus. Next base: position 79,676 of record CAVYIZ010000065.1, on the reverse strand, counting down.
GACGTTGAGCGATCTTCTCTGGGCCGCCTGCGGAATCAATCGGCTCGGCGGTCCCTTCGGCGTCGTCGGACGCACGGCTGCCTCCGCCAGCAACTCGCAGGAAATCGACGTCTATGTCGCGCCGAGCGAGGGAACCTACCTTTACGACCCAGCGCCGCACATCCTCGTTCCGGTCGCGGCCAGCGACTTCCGCCGCTTCGCGCTCGCTGCCCGCCAGGCGCCGGAGGCGCCAACGCGCCCGTCAGGCTCATTTACGTTGCCGACATAGGCAAGCTCGAGCACACGGCTGGCTTCGAGGAGCCCGGGCTGCACGACCCCGAGGTGCAGCAGTCGTATTACTACGTCGACACGGGCCTGATCGCGGGCAACGTCTACCTGTTCGCGGCTTCGCGCGGCCTCGCGGTCTGGTTCCACAATTGCGACCGGACGGCGCTGTCGGAGAAGCTCGGCCTCAGCGACGGTCAACGGCCGCTGTTTGGGCAAACGGTCGGATATCCCAGGCGAACAGGACTATGAGACTTGCGGGAAACACGGTGTTCATCACCGGCAGGGCGAGCGGGATCGGGCTCGCGCTCGCCCTGGCCTTTTTGGGGGCAGCGCCAGAAGTCGTAAGCGGCGATCGTCAACGTTGGTTGGCTCTAGGTGGAGTCCGCGCGTGCTCCCCTCGCCGTGGTCGACCTCATCAGAAGAAACTTCGCCGTCTCGCCGATCCTCGCGCCGGAGTGTGCGAGGCGCAACTTCGGCCGCCAAATCCTCATGAATTTTCAATGTCCTTTCGTTTGTGCAAGAACAGACGGAGCACAAAAAGCTGGTTCACGCTATGTCTTTAGAGGCCTCGATGCAGGAGCGCGAATGAGCGAGAAAGCAATTGCCCCCAACGAGAACCGATCGACATCTTCGGGTCCTCCGAGGGTTGCAAGGGGTCCCGCGGATGAGCGATCGGCTGGCGACGAGCGGCGGCGGGGGCGCCAAGATGGCGCGGGGGAGGCACCGCGGGGGGAAGAAAGGCTCCGGCTGAAAATGGCGACGCAAAGGCCTGAAAAAACTTCCCTTTGGAGGCCCGGCTCGGGGACGGACGCGTCCGGCCGGCGAACCTTCGTCTCCTCATCGCCGTTCCGGGCTTATGGAGTTGCAGGATTTGGGGATTCGGTGCCTAAACGAATGAAAAAGTTGAGTCGCCGCCCAGATTCGACGAAGGGCGGAGTTCTCAGCCTTTCAATGCCAATGGACGGGGACGGAGATGGCGTTCACGACAATCGCGGTCCTGGGGCTCGGCAAAGTCGGCCATCTCGCCGCAGAGCTGCTGACCGAGGCCGGATTCGAGGTGACGGGGTTCGAACTCGCGCCCGATCACAGACGCGCCGTTCCCCGTCCGCGGGGCGGATTTCGCCGACGCCGCAACGTTTCCGGAGGCGCTCGAAGGGCAGGAGGCGGTGCTGTCCTGCCTGCCCTACGCCTTCAACAAGGCTGTTGCTTTGACGGCACATGCGCTCGGCGCCCACTACTTCGACCTGACCGAAGACGTGCCGACGACCCGGCACATCCGCGCGCTCGCGGCCGACGCGAAAGGCGTCATGGCGGCGCAATGCGGTCTGGCGCCCGGATTTATTGCGATCGTCGGCGCTCACCTGGCTCAAAAGTTCGAACGGGTGCGATCGATCCGCCTCAGGGTCGGCGCGTTGCCGCAGCACCCCACCGGCATGCTCGGATATGCATTCAACTGGTCGCCCGAAGGCGTTGTCAACGAATACCTCAACGATTGCGAGGTCATCGAGGAGGGCGTGCGGAAGACCATATCGGCTATGGAATGGCTGGAGACGGTCTATATCGACGGCGTCAGGCTCGAGGCCTTCACGACGTCGGGCGGGATCGGGACGATGTGCGAGACCTACGCCGGGCGGGTCGATAACCTCGACTACAAGAGCTTGCGCTATCCCGGCCACGCCGCGCTGATGAATTTCTTCTTCCATGAATTGCTGATGCGCGAGGACCGCGATGCCGCAGGGCGAGTCCTGACCCACGCAAAGCCGCCGGTCGACGACGATGTGGTCTATCTCCATGTCGCGGCCGAGGGTTGGGCCGATGGGCGCCTGGGCCGCAGGGAATTCGTCCGGGCCTACTACCCGATCGAAATCCGCGGGAAATTGCGGACGGCCATCGCCTGGACGACGGCGGGATCCGCCGCCGCCGTGATCGAAATGGTGCGGTCGGGCGCTTTGCCCCAGCAAGGCTTTCTCAAGCAGGAAAGCGTGCCGCTCGAGTCCTTTCTGGCGACGCGCTTCGGCCGGCTCTACGCGGAAGGACATCGCCGCGAGCGGCGATCGTCAGGCACGATGCCGACATCGACGGGGGACCCCGAATGACAGCTCGGCGCTTCAAAGACCTCAGACCCTAGCGAGCTGCTCGCCGCAGACAAGCTGGCGCGGGCGACGTCGAGCGCGCATTTTTCCCTCGCGTGTTTGGCTGCGATCGGACAAACGAATGTAGTAGCCTTGGAGAGCCTTCGCGGTTCTTACTTACGTCTTGTCGACCTATGCGGCCGACCAGCGCGATAACCTCCGCAGACAAATTCACAACTCGGAGATCACGGACCGCGCCACAATTGTGGTCTCGTAACCGTTCACACCCCCGGTCCGTTGCAGCGGTATTATGATGCCGGGGGTGTGGCCGTTTGAGCGCCGAGTTGGGGGCTTGCGCTTTGGCGCGAACAGGATTCTACGCCTTGCGTGCCTCCCCAATTCGCCCCTGACTTGAAGGATATCGATCGGACAGACCTGGCGGCGATGTCGCGCGAGGAATTGGAGGACTTGGCTTGGCGGTTGCATAAGTTGGCGCGCGCGCTGGCCAACCGGGCGGGCGAGGACTCCAGGACCAGTTCGCGCCCGCCGTCGAGCGACGACCCCTATCGACGTGACGGGAGAGGCGCTGGGGGCGCGGATCGCCTCGAGGGCGGCGGCGAGGCCGAAACTTCCCCCGCCGCGCCCGAGAAAGCCGGTAAGTCGGACGACAATGGGACCGCCAAACCGGCCGGCAAACGGCCCGGCGAGAAAGGCTGTTGGCGAAGCCGGCCGATCGTTGTGAGCGGAGAAGCCGAGCACGCGCCGACCGTGTGCTCCCGCTGTGGAGCCGCCCTCGGTGGCGAGCTGGAGCGCCGTTGCGTCAGCGCCCATAACACTCTCGAACTCACGCGCGCCGACATGTCGTTGCAAGTCGCCGCGACCAAACACGTCTACTTCGCCGTGCGCTGCCGATGCGGTCACGAGACCGTGTCATGCCCCGGCGTCGGAGCGCGCTCACTTGTCGAGGGTCGTAGACGAGATCTGACGATGACCGAGCGCTGTCTGGTGGGTCCGATGCTCGCCACTTTCATCGCGGCGTTGTCGCTACGCTTCCGTCTCTCGCGGCGCAAGATCCAGGAATTCCTGGCCGACTGGCTCGCCCTGGAACTTGGGACCGCGACCATCGAGCGCTGCGTCCACGAATTCGGCCTCGCCAGCGAGCCCGTGGTCGAGCAACTCATCGAGGACGTGCGCGCGGCCGAAATCGTCCATCTCGACGAGACCCCCTGGTATCAGCGCGGCGCGTTGCGCTGGATGTGGGTCGCGGCGACGGCGGTCACGATCGTCTATCGCATCGGCAGCCGCCGCAAGGAGGAACTCGCCGCGCTGATCGGCGAGGCCTTCCTGGGTTGGCTCGTGACCGACGGCTACAACGCCTACCGCGACCATCCCCGCCGGCAGCGCTGTCTGGCCCATCTCATCCGCAAGGGTCTGGCGCTCGCGGAGGGCTATTACGGCGCCGGTTCCGGCTTCGGTCGCGACCTCGTGCGCGATCTTCGCCGCCTCATCGAGCGGGTCCATGACGGCGACGCCGACACCGACGCCGTCAAGCGACTGATGGCCCGCGTCAAATGGAACTGCCAGTGCAACCGGCACGACATCGAAAAGAAGGTTCGCGATTTGGCGGGGGAAATCCTCAACGACTGGGACGCGGTCGTCGCGTTCGTCTCCGACCCGAACCTGCCGCCGACCAACAACGAGGCCGAACGCGCGTTGCGCCACGCCGTGATCGCCCGGCGCATCAGCTTCGGAACCCGAACCGACGAGGGCAGCCGGTTCTACGCCGCCGGCCTCAGCGTCGTCGACACCTGCCGAAAGCGGGGCGCCGACCCCTGGGTCTACGCTTGCTCACTCATCGCCGCCGCACGAGCCAACCTACCCTCGCCCCCGATCCCCGCCATCGCCGCCGCCTGAATAGCCGCGCGGCTTGAACGTCGCCGGGCCGGGGGGATGTGAACGGTTACGTGGTCTCCGGCATGACCTCTGACATTGGAAAAGACCAGCAGGGAAGCGCCACTTCTATCAGCTTCACTCCAATAATCATAAACAGCGGCAGTACTCCGACACACGATATGGAATTCGTACTGATTGATCCACTCGTGGAAACGCTTTTGAGAAACGGGCATCCTCAAGCGGAAATTAATAACTCCCCAAACGATCCGGAAAGTTTTTTCGCGATCGCGGATGCCCGACCACAAACTTACGCTCTTGGTCCACACGTTGAATTGCCGCGAACTTCTCCTCCGATTACGATCAACGGTCAACTATTTCAAGATATAGTTGGGGCGCGTGTCGGTAAATTCTACTATGGAGCTATAAGGTATCATGATATGTTCGATCCATCGATCGAACATATTACGAAATACTGTTTCGCTGTCAATAATTTCGTGGCTTCGACCAACGGCATAGCACCTCAGGGCCCGGCAATTAAGGCGACAGCAATGCCCTTCTACACTATTTGCCCTCACTGGAACTGTGCAGACGACGAGTGCGAACAGGATCGCCGTCGCTATGACGAAGAGATGGCGGCGTCCAAGCTACGGGGGCCACCTCCGGCGCCAGGAATGCCCAAATAACACCTGCAGGCGCGTGACACGCCGTTTGGATTATTTTTCCGCTCCTGTCGGAGCGATAATCCAGGGCACGGCTTGGAATTCGTTTACGGAAGTCGATGGTATTTGACGTGTATTCGATGCTTTTAGGCGCTTTATGGCGGCTGCGTCACAATACCGCCTCACTTGCCCGGATTTGGGATGTCCTGGATGTTGTACGGCGTCGCTTCGTACACCGCCTTGATCCAGTTCGTGTAGATGTAGGCGGTGTGCCGCCAGAGGTTGGGAGCGGCGCGCGAGGGGTCGTCCTCCGGAAAATAGTGCCGCGGCAGCGGATATTTCGGGTCGGCGGAGCTGTCGCGGCGATATTCCGCGCCGAGCGTCTCCGTCTCGTATTCGGGATGGTTCAGCACGTAGGCGCGTCGCGGAAACAGTGCCCCGCCGCCGTTCAGGGGCTCCGACTCCACCAGCATGTTGGGCCCCGCCTCGTCCGAAATCCGCGACGATCTCGAGCGCCGGCACGCTGCAAGACGTCCTCGCGCCGCGGGCTCTTCCAGCGCGAGACGGGAACCGGAAAGACGTCGGGGAAGCCGAACAGGAGCCCGGTCCGGTCGGAGACCAGGCGATGCTCGAACAGGCCGAACAGCTTCTGCTCCCCCTTGTGGCTGTCGACGTCGTGGAAGAATTTGAGCGCCGCCTTGGCGCCCCAGCAGAGGAACAGCGACGAAAACGCGTGCGTCGTCGACCACCGCAGGACGTCGACGACCTCGGGCCAGAAATCCTCCTGTTCGACGCGGGGTTTATGCGCATTGACGCCGGTGACGACGAGGCCGTCGAATTTCTTGTGCTTGACCTCGCTGAACGCGCTGTAGAATTTGCGGATGTGCTCGGCTGGCGTATTGCGGGTCTTTCGCCCGGCCGCGACGCCCTCGACGTAACTGTCGGTCGCGACGAAGCTCAGATGAACCTGGAGCATCGTGTTGCCGAGCCAAAGCGCCAATTGGCGCTCCGTCGAGATCTTGTCCGCCATCAGGTTGATGATCGCGATTTCGAGCGGACGGATGTCCTGATGCTCGGCGCGGATCTGCTCGATCGCCAGCGGGCTGCCGAGAGACGGGAGAAACGGATGGATCTCGTGGCTCTTGATGATGACGGGCATTGCGGAGGCTCGAATCGGACTCGGCTATCTGGCGCCGGCGAGCCATGAACGCAATCGTTTATTGGCGCGTCTACCACGTTGAAACCGCGGAATTCGTTGCTGGGGAAACTAGCCGCGGTCGGCGAGCTCTGCCGATGAGGTCAACGACCGCGCCAACCGGCCTCGTGAGATTCCCTGCTCCCGCTCCAAAGTTCCCTTCTATATCTATATACAATAAATCCCTGCTCGGCGCCAAAGAATTCCCTGCTCGCCCGAGCAGGGAATTTTGGTGGAAGTCCGTGGAATCCCACGCCTCATCGGGACGCATTTTCGCCGAAATCGGCCAAATTCCCTGCCATTTGCCTGCTGGCAGGGAATTTGGCCATGGCGACCGCTCAACCTTGCTCCGCGCTCGCCCGGCGCTGCTGCAGCAGCGCGCGGTAGATTTCATCGTCGCCGCACAGGCCCGCCATCCGGCCGAGCTGGTCGACCAAAACGATCGGGTTTCCCGAGGCGCGGCGCAGCGCGATCGCTGAGCGCATTCTCAGATCGATCGGCGCGACGACGACGTCGAAGCCCCCGCGGGCCGACGTTTCGCCAGTCGCTCCGTCCGCCTTGGCCAGCGTCCCGGCCGTCCCGTCGAGAGTGACGCCGATCGGTCGGTCGGCGTCGTCGAGCCGCAGGCGGATTCGGCCGCGCCCGTCGAGATGCACCTCGTTCTCGATGCGCCGCAGCGCGGCTGCCGGCGTCATCAGGGCGCCGCCGCGCAGAACGTTCAGCGGGTTCATGTGCTTGACGAATTCGGCGACATAGGCGTTGGCCGGGCGCAGAAGAATATCCTCGGCCGCGCCGCACTGGACGATGCGGCCGCCTTCGAGAATGGCGATCCGGTTGCCGATCTTGAGCGCCTCGTCGAGATCGTGGCTGACGAAGATGATCGTCTTCCTGAGGTCCTTCTGCAACGCCAGCAGCTCGTCCTGCAGCTTGTCGCGAATGAGCGGATCGAGGGCCGAGAACGGCTCGTCCATCAGGAGAATGTCGGCGTCGGTGGCGAAGGCGCGCGCCAGGCCAACTCTCTGCTGCATGCCGCCCGACAGTTCGTGGCCGAACTTGCCCGCCCATTGCGTCAGGCCGACCATCGCGAGCTTCTCGGCGACGATCCGGTCGATATCCGCCTTCGTCATCCGGCGCAATTCGAGCCCGAAGGCGACGTTCTCGGCGACTGTCCGCCATGGCAGCAGGGCGAACTGCTGGAACACCATGGCGATCCGGCTCGTGCGCAGCATCCTCAGTTGCTCGGCGCCGCAATGCGCGACGTCGATCGCGCCGTCGCCGTGGCGCACCAGGACCTTGCCGCGGGCGACGGCGTTCAAACCGTTGACCGCGCGCAGGATGGTCGACTTGCCCGATCCCGACAAGCCCATCAGCACGCAGATTTCGCCGGGCTCGACCGAGAGGTCGACGCCTGCGGCGCCGAGCACCGCCCCGGTCGCCTTCAGGATCTCATCTCGGCTCGCGCCCTTGTCGATGAGCGCCAGCGCTTCGCTTTGCCGGTCTCCGAAAACGATGTCGACATGGTCGAAGACGACGGCGGACATGTCAGACGCTCCCCTTCCGCTCCGGGTTGCGAAAGACGCGGTCGAGCACGATCGCCAGGAGCACGATCGACACGCCGGCCTCGATGCCCATGGGAATGTTGACCGTGCCGAGCGCGCGCACGACGGGCGTGCCGAGCCCTGACGCGCCGACCAGCGCGGCGATGACGACCATCGACAGGCTCAGCATGATACATTGGGTGACGCCGGCCATGATCGTCGGCATCGCGTACGGCAATTCCACTTTCCACAGCAATTGCCGCTTTGTCGCGCCAAACGCCGCCCCGGCTTCTTTCAACGGCAGGGGCACCGAGGCGATGCCGAGGTGAGTGAGGCGGATCGGCGCCGCGATGGCGAAGATTACAGTCGAAATCAGGCCGGGCGCCGAGCCGAGGTGAAAGAGAACGAGAGTCGGGATCAGGTAGACGAACGTCGGCAGCGTTTGCATCAGGTCGAGCAGCGGCCGCAGGAATGCATAGAGCCATGGCCGATGCGCCGAGGCCACGCCGACCGGCACCCCGATAACGACGCTCGTCAGTGTCGCGAACCCGACGAGCGAAATCGTCTCGACCGTCGCCTGCCAGTATCCAAGGTTGGCGATGAAGATGAAGGCGACGACGACGAAAGCCGCTAGGCGCCATGACCGGTGCAGCCAGTAGGCCAGCCCCGCGACGGCGAGAACGACGACGAGAAAGGGGATATGCAGCAGGATCGCCGTGAAGCCGTCGACCAGGAAATCGATTGCCGCCGTCACGGCGTCGAAAAACCCCGCGGCATTGTCCTGCAGCCAGGTGATGCCGATCTTAACGAGGCGGCCGAGCGGCAGTTTGGGCTCGGTGAACCAGCTTTCCAAGAGCCTCCCTCCGATCAACAGCCAAACCGCGCGCGTCTCGGCGCGGCCCCTTCGCGTCCGGGCGCGAAGGGGTTGCGAGCGAGTTCGATTACAGGCCGAGGCTCTTCTTGACCGCCTCGAGTTCCGGCTTGCCGTCGAAGGTCGTCACGCCGTCCAGCCAGGCTGTGAGTTCCTTCGGGTTGGTCTTTAGCCATTCCTCGGCGGCGGCCGGACCTTCCTTGCCGTCAGTTAAGATCTTGTTCATCACCTCGTTCTCGATGTCGACCGTGAACACGAGGTTCTTGACGAGCTTCGCGGCGTTCGGGCACTCGGCCGCGAAGCCCGCCCGTTCATTGGTGTAGACGATCGCGCCGCCGAAGTTCGGCCCGAAACTGTCGTCGCCGCCGGTCAGATACTGGATCTTGAAATTGACGTTCATCGGGTGTGGCGCCCAGCCGAGGAACACGACGTCCTCCTTGTGGTTCGTCGCGCTCTGCACCTCGGCGAGCATGCCTTGCTCGCTCGAACTCGACGAGCTCGAAGTCCTTCAGGCCGAACTTGTTCCCCTTGATGATATCGAGGACAAGGCGGTTGCCGTCGTTGCCGGGTTCGATGCCGTAGATCTTCCCCTTGAGCAAATCCTTGAACTTCGCAATGTCGGAGAAGTCCTTGAGGCCTTTGTCATAGGTGTATTGCGGGACGGCGAGCGTGTATTTCGCGCCGGTCGGCAGATTGGCGCCGATGACTACGACCGACTTGTCCTCGACATAGGGCTTGCGGTCATTCTCCATCGACGGCTCCCAATTGCCGAGAAACACGTCAATGTCCTTGTTCTTCATCGAGGCGTAGGTCACGGGCACCGAGAGAACCGTGACTTTGGGCGTGTAGCCGAGGCCCTTGAGGATGTCGTTGGCGATCGCAGTCGTCGCGGTGATGTCGGTCCAGCCGACGTCGGAAAATTTGACCGTCTTGCAGCTTTCGGGATCGCCCGCGAAGGCGAGGCTTGCGCCGCCGAGAACCAATGCCGCCGAGATCGCTACTGCGGAAATTTTCATCGTTTTCCTCCGTGAATGAAAGCCCATGACCGCGCCCGCCGAGCGCCCGCGGGAACAGTATTGACGCGCGCTGTTGCGAGGTCAAATGCCTTGGAGCCGGCAAATCGTTTGAGATTGACTGCCCGAGCGGATAGAAGCGGGCGGCCCGACGCCTTCCGGAGCTCCCATGGACGATCCTCTGAACGCCACGCCGCAGCAGAAGTCGGAAATTCTGATGCAGGCGCTGCCGCACATGCTGCGCTACGACGACACGATCGTCGTGGTGAAATACGGCGGCCACGCAATGGGCGACGAGCAGAAGGCGCGCGATTTCGCCAAGGACATGGTGCTTCTGGAGCAATCCGGCATCAATCCGGTCGTTGTCCATGGCGGGGGGCCGCAGATCGGCTCGATGCTGAAGAAGCTCGGCATTGAATCGCAGTTTTCGGGCGGTCTGAGGGTGACCGACAAGCCGACAATCGAGATCGTCGAAATGGTTCTTGCCGGCTCGATCAACAAATCGATCGTCGGCTCGATCAATGCCGAAGGCGGCCGGGCCGTCGGCCTCTGCGGCAAGGACGGCAACATGGTCGTCGCTCGCAAAGTTCACCGTCCCCATGGAGCCGGAGCTGACGAGGACGTCGTCGATCTCGGCTTCGTCGGCGAGCCCGACAAGGTCGACATGACGGTGCTCGAGCAGATTCTCGGGCGCGAGCTGATCCCGGTTCTGGCTCCTGTCGCGCAGGGCGCGGACGGGCAAACCTACAACATCAACGCCGACACCTTCGCCGGCGCGATCGCCGGCGCCCTCGGCGCCAAGCGCCTTCTGTTCCTGACCGATGTGCCGGGCGTCCTAGACAAAGACAAGAATCTGATCAACGAGCTGCGCATCGACGATATCCGCAGCCTGATCGCCGACGGAACGATCACCGGCGGCATGATCCCGAAGGTCGAGACATGCATCTACGCGATCGAACGGGGCGTCGAAGGCGTGGTGATTCTGGACGGCAAAATTCCCCATGCCGTCTTGATCGAACTTCTGACCGACCACGGCGCCGGAACGCTCATCACCCGCTAGAGGCCGAATCGCCCCCATGCGCATCCTCGCGATCGATACTTCCTGCGGCGCGGCCTCGGCAGCCGTGGTGGAGAGCGGTCGGGTCGAACCTCTCGCGGTCATCAGCCGGACGATGGCGCGCGGGCATGCCGAGGCGCTGGCTCCTATGGTCGAAGAGGCGGTGAGAAGCATCGAGGGCGGCGTCGCGTCGCTTGACCGCATTGCCGTCACCGTGGGCCCAGGCTCTTTCACCGGCATCCGGGTCGGCCTGGCTATGGCGCGGGCGATGGGGCTGGCGCTCGGCATCCCGGTGGTCGGCGTCTCGACGCTGGCCGCCTTCGCCGCCAAGCTTCTCAGCAGCCCGCGACAAGGCGTCATCGCCCCTGCGATCGACGCCCGCCACGGTGCGGCCTACTTCCAGCTGTTCGAGCCGTCGGGCCGCCCGCTGGGGCCTCCGCGCTGCGACGCCTTGCGCGAATGCGTGCGCCAGATCGGCGACGGACCGGCCCTGCTGGCGGGAGACGCCGCCCTCCTGCTCGCGGCCGAGGCCCATCGCGCCGGGCTCCCGTACGACCTCGAATCGGCGACCGACGCGCCCGACATCGTCGCTGTCGCGCGCATGGGCCTCGCCCTCGACCCCGCCGCCAATCCTGCCCGTCCGCTCTATATCAAGCCGCCGGATGCGCGGCCGAACCCGGCCGAGCCCATCGCCCGCGCGCCCGCCTGATCCGGCCGGTCGATGTTTTTCAGCCGCGCCAGATCCTCCCGGCCCGTCATCCGTCCCCTCAGGGTCGACAAGGCGGAAGATTGCGCCCGCCTTCACGGCGCGAGCTTCGCGCACCCCTGGTCAGCCGAGGAGGTGGCGTCGTTGATCGCCAGCGCCTCGACGATCGCCGCCGCCGCGCTCGACCCCACGAGCGGCCAGTTGCGCGGCTTCGTGCTTGCGCGGTTGGCGGCGGACGAGGCGGAGATCCTGACCATCGCCGTCGATCCGACCGTGCGCGGGAAGGGCGTAGGACGCGCCTTGCTGGCCGAGAACCTACGGCAGGCGGCCAGCGCCGGCGCTCGAACTATGTTCCTCGAGGTCGATCAGGACAATGCGCCGGCCCTCGCCCTCTACAGACGCCTAGGCTTCATCAAGGTTGGCGAACGCACCGGCTATTACCGACGCAAGGACGGCCAGCGGGCCGCCGCAATCGTGATGCTCAAGGCCCTCTCGTGAGCACCGCTGCGACCGCTAACGAAAGACGTTCGCTAATTGCCGCGACGACCGCGGCGCGCCTTTTGTCCCTCATCGTCGCTCTCGCGGCCTTCGTCATCGCGTTCGGGCCCCCGCGGCGCGCGGCGCAGTGGTTCGGGTCGCATTTCGGAGCACGGATTCCGGTTTATTTTCAGCGTCTTCTCTGCGCGGGACTTGGAGTCAAGGTGCGCCGATACGGGAGTTTCAGCTCAGCGGCGAAGCAGTTGATTGTCGCCAATCACGTCTCCTGGCTCGACATACCCGTGCTCGGATCGCTCAAGCCGATGAGCTTCCTCGCCAAGAGGGAGGTCGGCAATCATCCGATCGGCCGCGAGCTTGTCGCGTTGCAAGGCGTCGTCTACGTCGACCGAAGGCGCCGATCCGATATTCCGGCCGTCAACGCCCGCATGGTCGACGCGATGCGCGCCGGCTCCGCCGTCGTTCTGTTCGCGGAGGCGACGACCGGGGACGGCAATCGCCTTTTGCGTTTCCACTCATCACATTTCGAGGCTGTTCGACTTGCCGCCTGCTCGGACAACGAGGGCCCCACGGTCATCCAGCCGGTCTATCTCCACTATTCAAGCATCGCCGGGCTGCCGACGGTTCGTTGTCAGCGGCCCCGCATCGCCTGGTACGGCGACATGACGTTTCTCCCGCATTTCCTGCAGTACGTGCGGGGCGGCGGCGTGACTTGCGACATCTATTGCGGCCATCCGATACGGGTCCTGCCGAACATGGATCGCAAGACCGCCGCGCGCTTGACCGAAACCGCTGTGCGCGAACTCGCGGCCAAAGCCCATTCTGGCGTCGCGGCTATTCTCCCCGCCAGGGAAAACGCCTAAATAAGACTTGCCACTGGAGACCCTAATTGTCCAATTCGACCACGCTTGAAGACGGTCGCCCCGCTCCTGCTTATCAGACAGCCCCGCGTGCGTTCATCAAGTCTTTCGGCTGCCAGATGAACGTCTACAACTCGCAGCGCATGGCCGATCTGGCCGCCCTCGAAGGATTCGAAGAGGCGGCCGGGGTTGAGGACGCCGACCTCATCGTCTTGAACACCTGCCACATCCGCGAACGGGCTTCGGAGAAGATCTACTCCGAGCTCGGCAAGCTGCGCGAACTCAAAAACGAGCGGCGGAAAGCCGGCCGCCGGACGACCCTGGTGGTGGCGGGCTGTCTCGCGCAGGCGGAGGGCGCCGAGATCCTGCGGCGCCAGCCCGCGGTCGACGTCGTCGTCGGCCCGCAGAGCTACCACCGCCTGCCGGAACTCTTGCGAAAGGCCGAGGTTCGTTCGGGCGTGATCGACACCGACTTTCCCGTCGAGGACAAGTTTTCCCGCCTGCCGGCCAGCCAGCCTGAAACTACCGCCAGACGAGGCGTTGCCGCCTTTGTGACCGTCCAGGAAGGATGTGACAAGTTCTGCTCCTTTTGCGTCGTGCCCTATACCCGCGGCGCCGAGGCGTCCCGCCCCGTCGCCGCGGTGCTCGCCGAGATCGGGCGCCTGACGGGCGCCGGCGTCCGCGATGTCACGCTGATCGGGCAGAACGTCAACGCCTATCACGGCCTCGACCACGGCGGGCGCACGACCAGCCTTGCCGGCCTGATCGCGGCCGCCGCCGCTGTTCCCGGGGTCCGCCGCCTGCGCTATGCGACGTCTCACCCGAACGAAATGAGCGATGATCTCATCGCCGCGCACCGCGACGTCGAGACCCTGGCCCCATACCTCCATCTCCCTGTCCAGTCCGGATCGGATCGGATTCTCGCGTCGATGAACAGGCGCCACCGCGTTCGTGACTATCTCGACATCATCGCACGCGCCCGCGCCGCGAGGCCGGACATCGCCTTTTCGTCGGATTTCATTGTCGGTTATCCGGGCGAGGCCGAGGACGACTTTGAGGAGACGCTCGATCTCGTCCGGACGGTCGGCTACGCCTCGTCGTTCGCTTTCAAATATTCGGCGAGGCCGGGGACGCCGGCGGCCGAAATGGACGGCCAGGTCGACGAGGCAGTCAAAGTCGCGCGGCTTGCGAGGCTGCAGGCGCTCCTCGAAGAGCAGCGGCAGGTCTTCAACGGCGCCTGCGTCGGCCGACGGCTCGAGGTTTTGTTCGAGAAGCCCGGCCGGCACGAGGGCCAGGTTGTGGGACGATCGCCCTACATGCAAGCCGTGTACGCTGAGGGTCCTTTGTCGTTGGTCGGCGTTTTGGCGGAAGTTGAAATCATCGGGGTCGGCCCGAATTCGTTGCGCGGCCGCATTGTCTCGCGAACGTCGTAAAAACAGGATTTTATCGAGGTGCAGGAAGATTCTGGACCGGGAACCGGAGCCCAGGGAGAGAGCTGATTTGAAGCCGCAGGATTCGTCTCCGTCGCGCATCGCCGCCGCCCCCGCCTCGCTGCATTCGACGCTCAGGCAATCCAAACCCGCCGAAGTCGCCATCGCCTTTCCCGACAACGCCGCCGCCTCGATCGTGTTCGGCCATTATGACCAGAACATCGCCCGGATCGAGCGCTCGCTTGGCGTTTCGGCCTACGCAAACGGCAACCAGGTCGTCATCAAGGGGCCCAGGGAAGCAAGCGAACAGGCGCGGCGCGTCTTCGAAATGCTGTACGAGCGGGTCAAAATGGGGCAGCCCGCGAGCGAAGGCGACGTCGAGGGAGCGATCGCGGAGAGCGCTTACCAGGGCCTGCTATTTCCCGGCGAAGAGGGGACGAAGGACAGTTTCGGAGTCATAAAGACTCGCAAGCGCGGGGTGGTGCGCGCCCGTAGCGCCGCACAGGACAGCTATCTGGCCGCGCTGCGGAAATGCGAGCTCGTTTTCGCCGAAGGCCCCGCCGGCACCGGCAAGACTTGGCTCGCGGTCGGCCACGCCGTTTCGCTGCTCGAACAGGGGCTGGTGGAGCGATTGGTGCTGTCGCGCCCGGCGGTCGAGGCCGGCGAGCGGCTCGGCTTTCTTCCCGGCGACATGCGCGAAAAAGTCGATCCCTATCTGCGCCCGATCTACGACGCGCTTTACGACTTCATGGACGGTCGGATGGTCGAGCGCGGCATCCAGACGGGCATGATAGAGATCGCCCCTCTCGCTTTCATGCGCGGCCGCACGCTCTCGAAAGCCGCGGTGTTGCTCGACGAGGCGCAGAACGCCACCGCGATGCAGATGAAGATGTTCCTCACCCGTCTCGGCGAAGGGTCGCGGATGATGGTCAACGGCGATCCGACCCAGACCGATCTCGCTCCAGGACAGAAGTCGGGTCTCGGCGAAGCAATCAGGCTTCTCTCCGCGATCCCGCGGGTCGGCCATGTTCGCTTCAGCCACGTCGACGTCGTGCGCCACGACCTGGTCCGTCAGATCGTGGAAGCCTACGAGAGCGCCGGACAAGAGGGACATTCCGTCTCGGGCAGATGAAGCTTTCCCTCGACATCAGCGCGCCGTCCGGCCTCTGGCGCGGGCTTCCGCGAGCGCGCGCGCTTGCGCGCGAGACCATTGCGGCTTGCGTCGCCGAGAGTGGATTAGCCGCGCCGGCGGGCCTGGAAGTGAGCCTTTGCCTGACGGATGACGCGGAGGTGCGGAGGCTGAACGCCCGCTGGCGCGGAATCGACGAGCCGACCAACGTGCTCTCGTTCCCGGCGGCGCCGGGGGAGCGCGCGAGCGACGCGCCGATGCTCGGCGACATCGCTCTCGCCTATGAGACGCTTGCGCGCGAAGCGGAGGAATCGGGCGCTTCGCTCGCCGATCACTATCGCCATCTCGTGGCGCATGGCTTTTTGCATCTGATCGGCTACGATCACCAGACGGATGAAGAGGCCGACCGCATGGAGAAGCTCGAGACGCGGATTCTGGCTAAGCTCGGTGTCGCGGATCCCTATGCGGAGGGAGTCGTCGAGAGATGAGCGAATTACCCGACAACGATCATGAGCACGAGGCGCGCGCTCCAACAGGGTCGCGGGAGCATCCTGCCGGCTTATTTGAGCGCTTGCGCGCGTTGCTTGGCCTGGCGCCGGCTTCGGTTCGCGACGACATCGAGGACGCGATCGACGAGAGCGCGAGCGCGGAGTTCACGCCCCAGGAGCGCGCGATCCTCAAGAACGTTCTCGCGCTGCACGATGTCCGGGTCGCGGACGTCATGGTCCCCCGAGCCGACGTCGTCGCAATCGCCCTCGACACGCCATTGCGCGCGGTGCTGGACCTGTTCCGCACCGCCGGGCACTCCCGGCTGCCGGTTTACGAGGACACGCTCGACGACCCGCGCGGAATGATCCACATCCGCGATTTCGTCGTCTTTCTTGCGTCCGATCCGCGTTTCGGCCTGATGGCCGAGCCGGCCCCGGCGGGATCGGAGCGGCCCGCGCCTGAGGGACTCGACATGCCCCTGTCAGAGGCGCGCATCTTGAGGCCGGTTCTTTATGCGCCGCCGTCGATGCCCGCCCTCGACCTGCTGCTCCGCATGCAGGCGTCGCGCACCCATATGGCGCTGGTCATTGACGAGTACGGCGGGACCGACGGTCTCGTTTCGATCGAGGACGTGGTCGAATTGATCGTCGGCGACATCGAGGACGAACACGACGAGGCCGAGACGCCGATTCACTCTGCCGGTGACGGGGTTTTCATCGTCGAGGCCCGCGCTCCGCTGGACGAGGTGTCCGAAGCGGTCGGTTTCGATTTGGCCTCGCTCGCCGAGGCCGAGGCGGTGGATACGATCGGCGGTCTGGTGATCGCGTCTGCGGGACGCGTCCCCGGCCGAGGGGAGATATTGAAGGGTCCGGGCGCGTATGAGTTCGAGGTGCTCGACGCCGACCCGCGCCGCATCAAGCGCTTGAAAATCTGGCCGCTCGCGGCGCGCGGCGCGAAGGCCGCCGCGGCCGCGTCGTCCAACGCCAGCGCCCGCGGTCGACAATAGCCGCCGCTGGCGGTGTCCCTGCGTCAGTCGGACCCGGACAAGCTTGAGGGCTAATTTGACCAATCGATTCGACTGCCCCGAAAGGCCGTTTCTTTGACCACCGCCGCCGCCATTCGAGTTGCTCAGCCAAACCCTTTGGCCATGCTGGCCGAGACCATCATTCTATCCTGGGGTTGGCGCCGCCGCGCGATCGCCTTCGGCGCGGGGGCCGTCGGCGCCCTCGCGATGCCGCCATTCTCGATCTTCGCACTGATGATCGCGCCGATGAGCGTCGCGGTGTGGCTGATCGACGGATCGGCAGGTCGCGGCGATGGGCGCTCGGCCTTCGCCGGATTGCGCGCGGCGTTCGGCGCGGGTTGGTGGATGGGATTCGGCTATTTTGTCGCCGGGCTCTGGTGGGTAGGGGCAGCCTGCCTCGTCGATGCCGACCGTTTCATGTGGGCGCTCCCGCTCGGAGTTGTCGCGCTGCCAGCGGCTCTGGCGTTGTTCCCGGCCTTCGGGTTTACGCTGGCGCGGCTTCTCTGGTCGCCTGGGCCATGGCGCGTTTTCGCGTTGGCCTTCGGACTTGGTCTTTCGGAATGGGCGAGGGGGCTCCTGCTCACGGGGTTCCCGTGGAACGACATGGGAATGGCGCTCGGCGCAAATATGTTCCTTGCTCAAGCGGCCTCGATCGTCGGCCTGCACGGCCTGACGTTCCTTGCCATCGCGATCTTCGCGGCGCCGGCGACCCTTTGCCGGGTCGGGGAGAGCCGGCTCGTCCTCGCTCCGGCGATTGTCGCCGCTCTCGCACTGTCGCTCATGGCCTGCTTCGGCGTTTTCAGGCTGGAGGCGCCGGCGACCCCGACTGTTCCGGGGGCGAAGCTCCGCCTCATCCAGCCGAACATCTCCCAGGGCGCATCGTTTGCTCCGGAAAACAAGGATGCGATCTTGCGCCGCTACTTTGCCCTGTCGGGGCGAAGCGCGAACGCGGGGGCCGCCGGCGCACGGGACGTGACGCATCTCATCTGGCCGGAATCGGCCTTCCCCTTCATCCTGTCGCGCGACGCGCAAGCTCTCGGCGACATCGCCGATTTTCTGGGAAGAGGCGTGACCCTTGTCACCGGCGCCGCCCGCGTCGAGATGAACGGGGCGGGCGAGCCGGAATATTACAATTCAATCGAGGTGCTGAACGGCCGCGGCCTCTCGCATGAGCGCTACGACAAGGAGCACCTCGTGCCGTTCGGAGAATACGTGCCGTTCGAGCGCTGGCTCGAGCGGGCGGGGATCACGCGATTTGTACAGGTTCCAGGCGGATTCTCACCGGGACTGGGCCCCCGCGTGCTTAGGGTTCCGGGCCTGCCTGTCGCGGCGCCTCTGATCTGCTACGAAGCGATTTTTCCGACTGAAATCGGGGACGCCTTCTCGGGCGCGCCGCGTCCGGCCTGGATGCTGAACCTGACCGATGACGCCTGGTTCGGCCTCACGCCCGGGCCCTACCAGCACTATGCTCAGGCGCGACTGCGGGCGATTGAGCTCGGGCTTCCCCTGGTGCGCGCCGCTAATTCCGGCATATCCTCCGTAGTCGATGGTCTCGGACGGGAAACCGCGTTCGCTCCGCTCGGCGCGGAGGGCGTACTGGACTTCGAGCTGCCGAGACCGCTCCCGCCGACTTGGCAATCCCGGTTCGGCTCGCTCGGGGCGGCTCTCATCGCAGTCACGCTGCTTACGCTCTGCTCGATCCGACGGCGAAGGGCCTGACAAAGACCTGCGATTGCATGCCCAATCGTTTCCCAAGTGAGGAATGGCGTCTCGGTCGAGACGCAATTCGCGGAGGGCCTGCCGACCATAAGGCGACCGGGTGCAACTGCAACAGGTCATCCTCAATCTGATCGTCAACGCCATCGAGGCGATGAGCGGAACGAACGAAGCGCCCCGAGACTTGCTGCTCATCACCCCTGAAAACCGAGCCCGACGGCGTGCTGGTCGCAGTGCGGGATACCGGTCCGGGACTGGCGTCAGAGAATCTCGACCGCGTGTTCGACGCCTTCTACACGACCAAGGCCAACGGAATGGGAATGGGGCTGTCGATCTGCCGCTCAATCGTCGAAGCGCATGGCGGACGATTGTGGGCGACCGCCGACCTGCCCGGCGGCGCCGCCTTCCAACTCACGGTACCCGCCCGTCCCGCCATGGCGTTCTGATCGACGGGCCAGCGACCGCTCGCTTTCCAGCGGGGTTGGCGTTGTCGCACTGGGCGAAATAGCCTTCGCGACAGGAGTTGCAGAAGCCGCAGCCGATCGTCGAGGGAATGATGACGCGCTCCCCGGCGGCAAAGTTGCGAACCATCGGGCCGATCAATTCGACCACACCGACGCCCTCGTGGCTCATGCCGCTCACCGTATCACGAACGAAGTGCAGCTTCGCCTCCGCAGATCGCAGACGACGTCAAGCGTACGATCGGGTCGGTCGGCTCCTTGATCTGCGGCGCGGGAACGTCCTCGAGCCGCATGTCGCCGGCAGCGTGAAACACGACGGCTTTCATCCTTTCATCAGAAAGCCTGTTCAGCTGAATTGACGGCAGGAGGAAAAACAAAAAAGGGGCCGCGCCGCCCTGGGTGGGGTGGCGAGCAGCACGGCCGAAACGATGCGCGAGAGTATGTTTGGCTATTCCGCCGGCGTCGCGCGCGCCGCCGCCATATCCTCGACTGGGACGCTGGCCGGCTCTTCACGGCGCAGGAAGCGCCGGAACGCCATCCGCACGTCGCGGAACAGGCGCACCCAGGCGTTGGGCTTGCGGAAGTGCGAAGCGAACTCGCGGTTCGTCTCCAGCGGGAACCAGTATTCCCGACGCCAGGTCTTGAACATCGAGACCAGCTCGTCGGTCTGCTCCGGCTTGACCGACAGGCTCGCGCAGCCGCACAGCGCGTCGATCGTCACGCGTCCCATCTTGTCGAACTGGAAGCGGTGACGGCTCGGCACGTGATGCAGCCAGCCGTGCTTGAACTCGAAGTCGTCCGGTTGGAAGCGAAGCGCCGAAATCATCGGCGAAACATCCAGATAGCGAGCCGACGGCCCGGACGCGTAGCGAAACTCGACGTTAGCCATAGGATCCTCCTCCGCCTGAAAGCCCAGCCCACATCTGAACGTCCTCGCGGTCGGGTCGGGTTCCTCGACACGAGGCGCTCGAAACGCAATTCTCCTGACATGCGAGATTGGCTTTTTTGTGCGCCGGGTCTGGAAAAAGTGGTGCAGGCGCTTTGCAGGCTACGGCTCGTCCGGCTTGATCTGCGCCGCCCGCCGATAGCGCTCGGCCGCATCAATGACGGCGAGCGCGGCGGAAGCGAGCGCGCCGGACGGCGCCTTTGCGTCGCCTGAGCCGGGCTTCGGCGCAAGGCGCGCTTGAAGCCATGCGCGCGTGGCTTCATTCGCCGCGGGGCCGCCGGCGCTTCGCGCGTCGAGCCGAGCCGCCGAAAGCTGCGCGACAAGCCCGTGCGCGGCGATCAGCAGCTCCGCCATTTCGTCGAGTCCCTTCCTGGTCGCGGTCGGCTCGATGCTCATCCGCCCCGCCGAGTCCGAGAGCGCGGCCAGGCCCTCGATCATGTTCTTTCGCGCAAGTCGGTATTTCTGCGGGGAGGCGTCGGGTCTCAGCGCGACGCCGGCGAAGGCGGCGAGTCGCGCCTGGAGGCGCGTTGCGATGCTCGGCGCCTCGAAGAACTCCCAGTGCGGCCAGATATAGCTGAAGAGGTGAGCGATTGCCGCGCCGATCAGTGTGTCGGCGAGGCGCGCCAGAACGGGGGCGGGCAACGCAGGCTGGACGAGGTGCAGCGACACCAGCGCGCTCACCGACGCGCCGACCGAGGCGAGCATGTAATTGAGCCGAACGAAGCTGTGGGAAAGGGTTAGCGACAGCCCCTGCGCCGCGATCAGGGCGCTCGCCGGCAGCCAGGCGACCGCGCCCGCGGCCACGACGCAGCCGATCAACGTGCCGACGACCCGGTCGTCGCGCCGCTGCCTGGTCAGCCCGTAATTCGCGCGCATCACCACCGCGATCGTCAGCAGAACCCAGTTGCCGTGGCCGGAATCGCCGAGGAATTGCGCGACGATCGCTCCCGACATCATCGCCAGCGCGAGCCGCAGCGAATAGCGCAGCACGGGCGACGCGAAGGTGAGGTGCGGCTTGAGCGCGGCAAGCGAGTACGAGCGCTTCGGAATGAAGACCGCGAGGTCGACGCCGCCCATCGACGCTTCGGCCGTCTTCTCGTCCGAGAGCGCCATCTCCAGCCTCCGGATATCGCGGAGCGCCAAAATAATCCGGCGCATCGCTGGCCCGAGCGCGTCGATGGCTGGCTGCACCACAGCGCGTTCCTTGAGCTTCGCCGCCTCGCGCTCGAGCGCGTCGATGGCGAGCTGATGGTCGGGCGGCAATGTCGGCCGGACCGTCGTCAGGAGTTCGAGGCTCAGGTGATCGAGATCGAGCGCGCCCACGCGCATCGCCGCCCGGATATGTTTGAGCAGAGAAGCCGCCGCCGGCGCTTCGCGGATCACCGCGACGTCGCATTGCGCGGCGACAAGCGCGTCGAAGGCGTCGAGCAGGATGCCGATCGTGGCGGCGAGGCGAAGGCTTTCACCGGGGCGCGCCCGGTCGAGCAGCAGCGCGCGGGCCGATTGCAATTGTTCTGCCAGCGCCGCCTGCTGGCGGATCGCCGCGCCATAGGCCCCCTCCAGGTCGGTCTCGGGATTGAAGATCGCGGCGACCGCGCGCAGATAGATGGAGAGTTCGCGGATCGATTCGCTTGCGAGGAGGCGGCGGGCGCTTGCGTCGGTGACGACGGTGGCGAGGAGCGCGAAGGCGATGTAGGCGAAGCCGCCGACGGCGAACAGCGCCTCGATGCGCATCGCGGTCGCGAACGTTTCGCGCGGGAAGCCGAGCATGAACACCATCGGGACGATCGCCTGCATGCCGACGGCGATCGCCCAGCGTCCCAGCCCCGTGATCATCCCGCCGGCGAAAGCGATCGCCCCGACCATCAGGAGCGTGACCGGCCAGGGCAGGGCGAGCTGGATGGCGACTGTCGCGATCAGAGCGAGCGCGAAGCCGAAGCCCATCGTGCGCGCCTTCTGGCGCCACGGCGCGGGAAAATCGGAGATGCTGGCGGAAATCGCTCCGAGCGTCGCCGGCAGGCCGGCGGCGAAGCCGAGGATCGCCGACGCGGCGAGTGCGACCGCGATGACCCCGACGCCGACGCTGACGCCGTTGACGATGTGCTGGCCGACGAGCAGCCGTTTGAGATCAGGCGGTCGCCAGCGCCGCATCGGGAGGCGGCGTCAGGCCTGCGCGGCGCTCTTGAGCGCCTCGACGGCGCGGGCCGCGGTCGGGTTCAAACCTGCGTGCCCTGCCTCCGCGAAGGCCACGAGCTCATGGATCATCTTCGGCGTCCAGTAACGCTTGAGATGCTTCGCGGCGCCGTCGGCCGCTTCGTTCTCGGGCATGGCGGCGTAAAAGTCGCCGATCTGATTGGCCATGCGCACGAGTTTGTCGATCTTGCCCGTCGTCACGCCGCCAAACCTCCGCCTCGCTTGTCGTCCACCCCGCTCACGAAGCTCAGC
Organism: uncultured Alphaproteobacteria bacterium; assembly: GCA_963768555.1. GTDB lineage: Bacteria > Pseudomonadota > Alphaproteobacteria > Rhizobiales > Beijerinckiaceae > Roseiarcus. Next base: position 57,410 of record CAVYIZ010000065.1, on the reverse strand, counting down.
GCCTTGTCGGCGCGGGCGACGGCGATCAGCGAAACGCCGTAGTCCCGCGCGCGCGACAGCGCCAGCGACGTCGGCGCGGAGACCGACACCAGGGTGCTCGCGCCGAAGATCGCGGCTTTCGCAACCATCTCGAACGAGCAGCGGCTGGTGATGACGAAAAACCCGCTGTCGGCGCCGACGCCGGCGCGTCCCAGCGCCCCGATCGCCTTGTCGAGGGCATTATGCCGCCCGACGTCCTCGCGGACCAGCATAATTCGCCCGTCGCGGGCGCACCACGCGGCGGCGTGCGCGGCACGCGTCAGCGCGTTGAGCGGCTGGCGCTTCTCGAGTTCCGCGAGCGCCGAGCCGATCGCAGAGGGCTCGATCGGCGGCCGACGGTCGATCGGACGCCGGGGCGCGGGCATTTGCGAAAGATCCTCGACGCCGCACAAGCCGCAACCGGTGCGGCCCCCGATGGCGCGCTTGCGCGCAAGATGCGCCTGCAGCTTCTCGCCGGTCAGCGTCACCGCGATGCGCCAGCCCTCGCTGGCCTCGTCAATCTCGATCCCGCGAATGTCGTCGGGACGTTCGGCGACTCCTTCCGTCAACAAGAATCCGTAAGCGAAATCCTCGAGGTCGCGCGGCGTCGCCATCATCACGGCGAAGGGCGCGCCGCCGACGGCGAACTCGACCGGCGCCTCGACGGCGATTGGGCGCGCAAACGTCGGCCCCACTGCGCCGGAATCATCAGGAAAAAGAGCGCGCCTCGACCTCGATCGAGGCGGCGCCGTCATTCGGCGGCATCGGCCTGCGCCCTCGCGATGCGGCGCAGGCTGATCCCTTCTTCCTGGTCGCGGACCTGCCAGTCCGAAAGATGGTTGGTGCGCCGCACCTGCACCGCGGTCACCTTGTATTCCGGGCAATTGGTCGCCCAGTCGGAATTGTCGGTGGTCACTACGTTGGCGCCGGTGACCGCGTGATGGAAGGTCGTATAGACGACGCCCGGCTGCATCCGCTCGCTGACCCGGGCGCGCAGTGCGACCTCGCCGGACCGGCTCTGCAGCGTGACGAGGTCGCCGTCGGCGACGCCGCGCTGCTCGGCGTCGAACGGATGGATCTCAAGCACGTCCTCTTCGTGCCAGGCCACGTTGGCGGTGCGCCGCGTTTGCGCCCCGACATTGTACTGCGACAGAATGCGGCCCGTGGTCAGGAGCAGCGGGAAGCGCGGGCCGACGCGCTCCTCGGTCGGCACATATTCCGTCTGCATGAACCGGCCCTTGCCGCGAACGAACTGGTCGACATGCATGATCGGCGTGCCTGCGGGCGCTTCCTCGTTGCAGGGCCACTGGATGGAGCCGAGCTCGTCGAGCCGTGCGTAGGACACGCCGCGGAAGGTCGGCGTCGTGAGCGCGATCTCGTCCATGATCTCGCTCGGATGGCTGTAGCGCATCGGCACGCCCATCGCCTGCGCGAGCGCGATCGTCGTCTCCCAGTCGGCCTTGCCGGCAAGCGGTTCGATCGCCTTGCGCACGCGGCCGATGCGGCGCTCGGCGTTGATGAACGTTCCGTCCTTCTCCAAAAACGACGAGCCTGGCAGGAAGACGTGAGCGTAGCGCGCGGTCTCGTTGAGGAAGAGATCCTGCACGACGACGCATTCCATCGCGCGCAGGCCTGCGGTGATGTGCTTGGTGTCGGGGTCTGACTGGGCGATGTCCTCGCCCTGGACGTAAAGCCACTTGAATGCCCCGTCGATCGCCTCGTCGATCATGTTGGGAATGCGCAGGCCCGGGTCTTTGCTAAGCGGCACGCCCCACATGCGCTCGAAGATTTCGCGCGTCGCGTCGTCCGACACGTGGCGATAGCCGGAATATTCGTGCGGGAACGACCCCATGTCGCAGGAGCCCTGCACGTTGTTCTGGCCGCGGAGCGGGTTCACCCCGACGCCCTCGCGGCCGATGTTGCCGGTCGCCATGGCGAGGTTGGCGATCGCCATGACCGCAGTCGAGCCTTGCGCGTGCTCGGTGACGCCGAGCCCATAGTAGATCGCGCCGTTCCCGCCTGTCGCATAGAGCCGCGCCGCCCTTCGCAATTCTTGCGGATCGACGCCGGTCGCTGCGGCGGTCGCTTCGGGCGAATGGCTCTCCTCGGCGACGAAGCGCGCCCAGGACTCGAAATTGGCCAAGTCGCAGCGCTCCGCGACGAAGGCCTCGTCGACGAGGCCCTCGGTCACGATCACATGCGCCAGCGCGGTGAGGACAGCGACGTTGGTTCCCGGTTTCAGCGCAAGGTGATGGTCGGCCTCGATGTGTGGGGTCCTCACCAGATCGATGCGGCGCGGGTCGATCACGATGAGGCGCGCGCCCGCGCGCAGCCGCTTCTTGAGGCGCGAGGCGAACACCGGGTGGGCGTCGGTCGGATTGGCGCCGATGACCATGACGACGTCGGACTTGTCGACCGACTTGAAATCCTGCGTGCCGGCCGACGTGCCGTAGGTGTTGCCGAGCCCGAAGCCGGTCGGCGAATGGCAGACGCGGGCGCAGGTGTCGACGTTGTTGTTGCCGAAGCCGGTGCGGACCAGCTTCTGGACGAGGAACACTTCCTCGTTGGTGCAGCGCGACGACGAGATCGCGCCGACCGAGTCCCGACCGTACGTTGCCTGGATGCGCTTGAACTCGCTCGCGGCGTACTGAAGCGCCTCGTCCCACGACACTTCCCGCCACGGGTCTTCGATCCGCTTGCGGATCATCGGCTTCAGAACGCGGTCCCGATGGGTGGCGTAGCCGTAGGCGAAGCGGCCCTTGACGCAGGAATGGCCCTCGTTGGCCTTGCCGGCCTTTAACGGGATCATGCGCACGACTTGGTCGCCCTTGAGCTCGGCCTTGAAGGAGCAGCCGACGCCGCAATAGGCGCAGGTCGTAACGACGGTGCGCTCCGGCATCCCCTTTTCGAGGACCGACTTTTCGATGAGCGACCCCGTCGGACAGGCTTGCACGCACGCGCCGCATGAGACGCACTCGGAGTGCAGGAATTCGGCTCCGCCCGGGGAGACCTTCGAATCGAAGCCGCGGCCCAGGATCGTCAGCGCGAAGGTTCCCTGCACCTCGTCGCAGGCGCGCACGCAGCGCGAGCAGACGATGCATTTCGCCGGGTCGAAGACGAAATAGGGATTGGACGCGTCGATGGGGGCGTCGAGATGATTGGCGCCGTCGCGACCATATCGTGTGTTGGCGAGGCCGAGCCTTGCGGCTTGGGTCCACAGCTCGTTGGCGCCGTCGGCGCCGCCGCCGGGCTCCTCGAGCGGATGGTCGGAGAGATAGAGCTCCATCACCCCCCGCCGCAGCGCTTTCGAGCCGAGGCGTCTTGGTATGGACGACCATGCCCTCTTCCGCCGGCGTCGTGCAGGAGGCGGGCGTCCCCTTGCGGCCTTCGATCTCGACGAGGCAGAGCCGGCAGGAGCCGAACGGCTCGAGACTGTCGGTCGCGCAGAGCTTCGGGATCGGATTGTCGATCAGCGCCGCGGCGGCCATCACCGAGGTTCCGGGCGGCACGCTGACCTTGCGGCCGTCGATGGTCAGGGTCACGGTCGAAGCGCCTGCGCGGATCGGCGTGCCGACGTCGAGTTCTTGCAAGAGGGCCATTGCGAAACTCCTATTCCGCCGCAGCGCGCGGGGGCGCCTTGGCGAAATCTTCGCTGAAATGATCGAGAGCGCTGAGAACGGGCAGGGGCGTCAACCCGCCGAGCGCGCAGAGCGAGCCGTCCGTCATCACCTCGCAAAGATCGCGCAAAAGTTCGACGTTCTTTTGGCGGTCCCGCCCGGCGATGATCTTGTCGACCGTTTCGACGCCTCGGATCGAGCCGATGCGGCAGGGGGTGCATTTGCCGCAGCTCTCCTTTGCGCAGAAGTGAAAGGCGAAGCGCGCCTGGCGCGCCATGTCGACGCGTGTCGTCGAAGACGACGATTCCGCCGTGGCCGAGCATGCCCTTGGCGGCCAGCATCAATTCGTAGTCGAGCGGCGTGTCGAGCAGGCTCTGGGGGAAATAGGCGCCGAGCGGTCCGCCGACCTGGACCGCGCGGATCGGGCGGCCGGACCGGGTTCCGCCGCCAAATCCTTCCACAAGCTCGCGGATCGTCGCCCCGAAGGCGAGTTCGACTAGTCCGCCGTAGCGGACGTTCCCCGCGAGCTGGAACGGCTGGGAGCCGAGCGATCGCCCGACGCCATAGTCCGCGTAGGCCTTCGCTCCGTGTACGAGGATCCAAGGGACCGACGCGAAGCTGAGCACGTTGTTGATGACGGTCGGCTTGCCGAACAAGCCCGATATCGCAGGTAGTGGCGGCTTCGCGCGCACCTGCCCGCGCTTGCCCTCGATGCTGTCCAGAAGCGACGTCTCCTCGCCGCAGATATAGGCGCCGGCGCCGAGCCGCGCCTCGATGTCGAACGCGTGCCCCGATCCGAGGACGGAGGGGCCGAGCAGGTCGCCGGCGCGCGCCCGTTCGATCGCGCGGGAAAAAACGTCGAAAGCGTGCGGATATTCGGAGCGGATGTAGACGTAGCCCATCGTCGCGCCGACCGCGATTGCGGCGATCGCCATGCCTTCGATGAGGAGGAAGGGATCGCCCTCCATCAGCATGCGGTCGGCGAAGGTGCCGCTGTCGCCTTCGTCGGCGTTGCAGACGACGTATTTCTGATCCGCCTGCGTGCGGGCGACCGTGCGCCACTTGATTCCGGTCGGGAAGCCGGCGCCGCCGCGTCCGCGCAGGCCGGAGGCCAGAACCTCCTCGACCGTCGTCTCGGGACCCAGCGTCAGGGCGCGGTCGAGCCCCGCGAGCCCGCCATTGCGCTGGTAGTCGTCGAGCGAAAGCGGGTCGATCATGCCGCAGCGGGCGAAGACGAGGCGCTGCTGCCTGGCGAGAAAGGGAATGTCCGCTATCCGGCCGAGCGCCTTCGGATGGGCGCCGCCGGTCAGAAACCCGGCGTCGAACAGCGACGCGGCGTCCCCCGCCGCCAGAGGCCCGTAGCCGACGCGGCCCTGCGGCGTCTCGACTTCGACAAGCGGCTCGAGCCAGAAGAGGCCGTGGGAGCCGGTGCGCACGATCGAAAGCTCGAGGCCGCGAACGCGCGCCTCCCGCGTCAGAGCCGCGGCCACGGCGTCCGCGCCGACGGAGAGCGCGGAGGAATCCGAGGGCACGAAGACGCGCGCGTTCACTGGCTTTGTCCCTTCGCGCCGGCCACGATCGCGTCGAGCCGGTCGCGGTCGAGCCGGCCGACCGGCTCGCCGTCGAGCAGCGCGGCCGGCGAAAGCGCGCAATTGCCGAGGCAATAGACGGTCTCGACATGGAGCCCCGCGCCCGCTTGGGTATCGTCCGGGACGATCCCGTGGCGGCTCTCGAGATGGGCGACGAGGTCTTCGCAGCCCATCGCCTGGCAGGATTCCGCCCGGCACATCTTCAGCACCCGCCCGTCGACCGGGCTGCGCCGGAAGTCATGATAGAAGCTGACCACGCCCATCGCCTCGGCCCTGGAGATGTTGAGCGCATCCGCGAGCAGCGTGACGGCGGCGTCGTCGATATAGCCGAACTGATGCTGGAGATCGTGCAGGATCGGCAGCGCCGCTCCGGGCGTCGATCGCCTGCGCTCGATCAACGCACGCGCGAGTTCAATCTCAAACGCCGCTCTGGCGGCCATCGTCGATCCTCCCGACACACGCCAAATGATGCGCCTGTCGGAAGTGTTCAGGCAAATTGAACGTTCGGAAGGCCCGATAGAATGCTTCTATCGGCCGCGCTCCGGGCCTCGGCCTGGCGGCTCGATCCGGGCCGCGATGTCGGCTTGGCCATTTCATCGCGAAGAGATTGCGGGCGAGCGGCGAGGGGGGCTCGCGGTCGCTCATCACGAGGCCGATCGTGCGGCTCGTGGTCGGCTCGACGAGGTCGATCGCCCGCGTCCCCTGCGGAATGCCGAAGAAGCGCAACAGCTGGCGCGGCACGATCGCCGACCATTGGCCGGCGGCCACGTGCGACACGAGGTTGAAGATCGAATTCGTCTCCACCGCCGGATTGGCCCTTGCTCCGACCGAGCGGAATATTCCGTCGATGATGCGGCGATTCTGCATGTCCGGCGTCAGCAGGCAGAGCGGCGCGTCGGCGGCTTCGCTCCATTCGATCTGCGCCCGGTCCGAGAACTTTCCCCGAGCCGGGGTGAGGAACATGTATTCCTCGACGCAGACCGGCTTCGCCTTGACCCGCTCGATCGGCTCTGCGTCGAGATAGGTCAGGCCAACGTCGAGTTCGAACTCCTCGATTCCGCGTTCGATCTCCTGGCTGTTGAGCGAGAGCACGGCGACCGAGACGCCCGGAAACTTCGCATAGAACGGGCCGGTCAGCTGCGACACGATCGGCAGCGCGGTCGGGATCGCGCCGATCCGAAGCCGGCCCGCCAGACCCTTGTCGATCTCCTCGAGGCCGCGCCGCAGGTTCTCCGCTCTCCGCCAGAATGCGGTGGGCGTGCTCGAGCACGATCCGGCCCTGGGCGGTCAGGCCGACAAAGCGATGGCCACGCTCGACGATCGGCGCCCCGAGATCGTCCTCGAGCATCCTTATCGCCGCCGAAAGCGTCGGCTGCGTCACATGACAGGCCTGGGCCGCGCGGCCGAAATGCTTCTCGCGGGCCAGCGCGGCCAGATATTCGAGCTGCCGCAGCACCATGGCGTTCCTCCCTGCCATATTCGTGGCGCCCGCGCCTGCCAGGGTCAATAGTGAACGCCTATCGCCCGGCGTCCCGCGCCGGTCTGGCGGCGGCGCTGCACATCGAGGCTATGGCGCCATTGAACTTCGGCCGGAGACCCCATGCCGCCCACCGAACCGAACGCGTCCAATCCGCAGTCGAGCGCCTTCCCGATCCGCATCGCCTTGACGACGGCGGCCATCGCCGTTCTGGCGCTGATCGCGGTCTGGCTGGCGTTGGCGCCGAAGGGCGCGAACCCATCGCTGATGGGGGGCCCGTTCGCGCTCGAGGACGGCGCCGGCAAGACGGTCACCGAACAGACGTTGCGGGGGCGCCCGTTCCTCGTCTATTTCGGCTACACGCATTGCCCGGACGTCTGCCCGACCGAGCTCGCCCGACATTTCCGACGTTCTCGCCGCGATGGGCGACAAGGCGGTGCCCGCCCTCTTCATCACCGTCGATCCCGAGCGCGACACGCCGAAGGTGATGCAGGACTACGCCGAGCAGTTTCGGTCCCCATGTCATCGGGCTGTCCGGCAGCCCGCAGGCGATCGGCGCGGTCGAAAAGGACTACCGCGTGTTCGCGCGCAAGGGGAAGGTCGAGTCCGACGGCAGCTACTCGATGGACCACAGTTCGATCGTCTATCTGATGGACAAGACCGGGGGATTCGTCGAGGCGCTCAACGTCGACCGGCCGCCGGAAGAGACGGCGAAGGAGCTGGAGCGCTACCTCTGAACGTCCCGTTTGCCCGCCCGGGCGGCGTTTGCTAGAGCGCTTCGGAGAACCCGCCGGCCAATGCCGGCTGGACACGGGACGTTGGACCGATGAACAAATTCACGACCTTGACCGGAGTGGCCGCGCCGTTGCCGATCGACAATATCGACACGGACATGATCATCCCGAAGCAATATCTCAAGACGATCAAGCGCACCGGCCTCGGCGCGGGCCTGTTCGCCGAAATGCGCTATCGCGACGACGGCTCGGAAAACCCCGATTTCGTTCTCAACAAGCCGTCCTACCGGAAGGCGGCGATCCTGGTCGCGGGCGACAATTTCGGCTGCGGGTCGTCGCGCGAACATGCGCCCTGGGCGCTTCTCGATTTCGGCGTTCGCTGCGTGATCTCGACCGACTTCGCCGACATCTTCTACAACAACTGTTTCAAGAACGGCATCCTGCCGATCAAGGTCTCGCGGGAGGACCTGGCGAAGCTGATGGACGACGCCGAGCGCGGCGCCAACGCGACGCTGACCGTCGATCTGCCGGCGCAGGAGATACGCGGGCCCGACGGCGGCGTGGTCAGGTTCGAAGTCGACGCGTTCCGCAAGGATCGCCTGATCGAGGGGCTCGACGACATCGGCCTCACCATGGTCGAGACGCCGGCCATCGCCGCCTACGAAGAGAAGTCGGCGGCGGCGCGTCCGTGGCTCTGATCCCGTGACGCTGCGCAACCCGTCGCGCCCATCCGTTCGACTGCGATTGTCAATGCCCGCCGTCGTTCCCGTAATCTCGGCCGGGAGAAGGGAGGCAAGCCCTTGGCTCGATGAACGGCGCGACGGTCTTTCTCATCGCGATCGGCTATATCTTCCTGCTGTTCCTCATCGCCTGGTGGGGCGATCGGGGAGGGCGGCGATTCGCCTCCGGCAATCCGCGCGCGGTCGTCTATGCGCTGAGCCTTGCCGTCTACTGCACGTCCTGGACCTATTACGGCTCGGTCGGCCTCGCCTCCAGGCACGGACTCGAGTTCCTGCCGATCTACATCGGTCCGATCCTCGTCATCGGCCTCGGCGCTCCGTTCGTCGGCCGCATCGCCAATCTTGCGCGAACGCAAAACTTGACCACGGTCGCCGACTTCGTCTCCGCCCGGTACGGCAAGTCGCAGGCGGTCGCCGCGGTCGCCGCGCTGATCGCCCTCGTCGGCTCGGCCCCCTACGTCGCGCTGCAGCTCAGGGCGGCCTCGACCACTTTGCTGACGGTCGTCGATTCGCTCGACAAGTCGAGGCTCGCCCCGGACAAGCCCTCGACTGCGTTCTCCCTGGCGATCGCTCTGGTGCTCGCCGCTTTCGCCATCGCCTTCGGCACGCGGCGGATCAATCCGAAAGAGCATCAGTTCGGCCTGATCCTCGCCATCGCCGTCGAGTTGATCGTCAAGCTCGTGGCGTTTCTCGCCGTCGGGGCATTCGTCGTCTGGGGGCTCAATGGCGGCATCGCCGATCTGACCGAGACGGCCGAGACGGTCCCGAGGATCGCCGCGGTCATTAAGACGCCGCCGGATCCGGCCGTCTGGGGGACCACCACGCTGCTCTCGGCGTTCGCGATCATTCTCCTGCCGCGCCAGTTCCACGTCACGGTGGTCGAGAACCATGACCGGCGCGACCTGCGCACGGCGTCCTGGCTGTTTCCGGTCTATCTGGTGCTGATCAATATCTTCGTCGCGCCGCTCGCCGTCGCCGGGCTGAAGATGTTCTCCGACGGGGCGATCAACCGCGATCTGACGGTTCTGGCGCTGCCGCTCGCCGCGGGGGCGCGCGGGATCGCGCTCCTCACCATGATCGGCGGCCTGTCTGCCGCGACCGCCATGGTGGTGATGGACAGTCTTGCGCTGGCGATCACCATCTCCAACGACCTCGCGATGCCGCTCCTGTTGCGGCGGCCGGTCCCGCAGGAGCCCGGCGCCGAAGGCGACATCGGCGCGCTCGTCCTTTGGGTGCGGCGCCTCGCGATCCTCGGCGTGCTGGCGCTCGGCTTCATCTACGAGCGAATGGCCGGCGAGGCGGCGCTCGTTTCGATCGGGCTTCTCTCGTTTGCCGCCGTCGCGCAGATCGCTCCGGCTTTTCTCGGCGGCCTGTTCTGGCGCCGCGGCACGGCCCGCGGCGCGGTCGCCGGCATGACGGCGGGCTCGCTCGCCTGGATCTACCTTCTGCTGCTGCCGTCGATCGAGCCGCAGCATGCGATCGCCGCCTATTTCGCCCATGGACCTTTGGCGATCGCCTGGCTCAGTCCGGGCGCTCTCGTCGCGTTCGCGCCGAACGCGCTCGTCGGCGGCGTCGTCCTGTCGCTCGCGGCCAATATCGCCGCGTTCGTCGCCTTCTCGCTCACCCGCCAGCCGAGCGCGCTCGAGCGGACGCAGGCTAGCGCCTTCGCCGGCGCCGGCGCGGCGAAGCCGCAGGCGTTCCGCCTTTGGCGCTCGTCGACGACCGCGTGCGAACTCGAAGCGGCGGTCGCGCGCTATCTCGGGGCAGCGCGGGCGCGCCGCGCGTTCTCGGCCTTCATGCGCGAGAGTGGGCTCGAATACGACCCGGCGCAGGAGGCGAGCGCCCAACTCATCCGCCATGCGGAATTCCTGCTGTCGCCGGCCATCGGCGCCTCGACCTCCCGCCAGGTCCTGTCCCTCCTGCTTCGGCCGCGGGCCGTATCCGGCCAGTCGGCTCTCAAGCTGATCGACGAGGCGTCCGCGGCGATCCAGTCGAGCCGGGACCAGCTGCAGCACGCGCTCGACCACGCGCGCCAGGGCATCACTGTCTTCGACTCCAACCTGGCGCTGACCGCCTGGAACCGCGAATTCGTGGAGCTGTTCGATCTGCCGCCCGCGCTGCTTCGTCACGGCGTCGGGCTCGACGAGATCGTGCGCTTCAACGCCGCGCGCGGCGCCTACGGCCCCGGCGACTCCGAGGATTTCGTCGCCGAACGGGTGTCGGCGCTCCTCTATGAAGACCAGCCGACGCGGCTGCGCCTGTTCTCCACCCACAGGGTGATCGAGATCCGGTCGGCGCGGCTGCCGGACGGAGGAATCGTCACCACTTACACCGACGTGACGCAGACCGTGCAGACCGAGGAGGCGCTCGAAGCGGCCAACGAGCTCCTGGAGCAGCGGGTCGACGAGCGCACCGCCGAACTGCAGCGGCTCAACGCCGAACTCGCCCGCGCCAAGACGGTGGCGGAAGAGGCCAATCTCTCCAAGACGCGCTTTCTCGCCGCGGCGAGCCACGACATCCTTCAGCCGCTCAACGCCGCGCGCCTCTACGCCAGTTCGCTCACCGAAGCGGCGGCCCAGGCGGGAAGCGCCGAGCGCGCCGACCTCGCCCGCAACGTCGACATCTCGCTCGAGGCGGTCGAGGAGATTCTCGGCGCCCTTCTCGACATTTCGCGGCTCGACGCCGGCGCGACCCGGCCGGAAGTCGCCGACGTGCCGGTCGCCGACCTCATGCGGATGCTCGAGGTCGAGTTCGGTCCGATCGCCCGGGCGAAGGGGCTCAAGTTGCGCTTCGTGCCGACCACGCTGGCGATCCGCACCGACCGCCGCCTCATGCGCCGCCTGTTGCAGAACCTCGTCTCCAATGCGCTGAAATACACGCTGAAGGGCAAAGTGCTCGTCGGCTGCCGACGCGCGGGCGAGGGCGTGCGGATCGAGGTCTGGGACACCGGGCTCGGCATCCCGACAGACAGGCAGCGGGCGGTGTTCGAGGAGTTCCAGCGGCTCGATCAGGGCGCGCGGGTCGCAAGGGGCCTCGGGCTCGGCCTCTCGATCGTCGAGCGCCTGGGACGCGTGCTCGGCCATCCGGTGGGCCTCAATTCGAGGCCCGGCGAAGGCTCGGTCTTCTTCGTCACCGCGCCGCGCGGAGAGGCCGCCCCGACGAAGCTCGACCGACGACGGCGCGCCGGCGGCGGCTCTGGCCGGCGAGCCGCTCAGCGGCCTGAAAATCCTGGCGATCGACAACGAGCCGCGCGTGCTCGAGGGCATGCGCGCGCTGATGAGCCGCTGGGGCTGCTCCGTCGCGACCGCCCACGGCCTCGCCGAGGCGCGCGAGTCGCTCCAGCGCTTCGGCGCGCCCGACGTCGTCATCGCCGACTACCATCTCGACGAGGGCGACGGGATCGAGACGATCAGAATCCTGCGCGACGACCTCGGCCGCTCGGTTCCGGCGATCCTCGCGACGGCCGACCGCAGCCCGGAAGTGCGCGACCGCGCGGCGGACGAGGACGTCATCATCCTCAACAAGCCGCTGAAGCCCGCCCCCCTGAGGGCCCAGCTCACCCGCTACAGCGCGCTCCGCGAGGCGGCGGAGTAGGCGGCGTATTCCCTGGTGTATTGCCGGCTCAATTCCTTCCATCTTCGGCGGCGAATGGGGACTTATCAAAGGGTTGTCAGCGACTCTCCGGCGAAATTTTTTTCTTGTCTCCTCCTCCCGGCGCGACGCCGCATTCCCCGCTCCGATCGATCGATCCCGAGGGCGGTGGGCGGAACGGCTTCGACGGAACCGGACACTCGGCGCTCTCCTTCAGAGAACAGAGATAGTACATACAGCCAAATTATGTCAAGAAGTTTTTCGAACGCGGGAGACGCGACGCGGGTTTCCCCTGCAATTCCAGAGAGGAGGGTCGCATCCCGACGCGAGCGGTTGGCGCTGCGGGGCTCGGCCGCACGACGAGCGTGGCGAGAGGCCAGCCACGTCGGCCCGTCGCCGTCAAGGCGCTGACGCGCCTCCTCCGCTCCCGCCGTCCGTCTTTCAGAGCCCACGCCCGTTTAGCCTCGTCCGGATATGCAGTAGCGAGGATGGTTGGAATTTGGCCCGCCTCGATCAAGCGCCCGCTGAGTTCGACTCCCGTCATTCCGCGCGTACGAACCGCTTCTGCGCCCGCTGCTGAACCAAGGTTCGGAGCTGTCACCGGCCGAGACATAGCGGCAATTCGCACGCTCAATGGAACGATCCGAGCCCGTGCGCGTAGGTTTGCGCCGTCAGATAACGCAGCCGGCTCTCTCATCGTGTCGGCAGACCGCGAAAAGGAGCGCATGAGCGAACATCGGCGAACCTCCACCAGCGGACCCGGAGACAAAGGGGCCGCCTCCAGGGTTGGCGCTCCATCCCTTGCCGCGCCCGTCTTGATTGCGTCGGTAATCGGCGGCCGGGCTGAGGACGAAGCCGACGGTCCGTGCCGCGACTACAATTACGATCCGACGATCCTTCCGGCGGGGATCGAGCCCTCCGACGACCCGCTGCTGGCGGCGCGCTCCTCGGCTTATGAGAAGTCCTTCGACCTGCGCACGGCCGAGGCCGCCGACTATCCGCGAACTCCGCCGCATCCGGGAGATGCGCCATGAACGGCGCTGTCGAACGCTTTACGCCGCTTCAGCGGGTTGTTCATTGGTTGATGGCGGCGATGGTCCTGACGATGCTGTTTATCGGCGTCGGACAGGTCTCGACGTTGCAACCGAAGTTCCTGACGCTGATCGCGATCCACAAGCCGCTCGGGATCGCGATCCTGGTGCTCGTCGTGTTCAGGATCGGCCTACGGTTGCGCCGCGGCGCCCCGCCGCTGCCGGCCGACCTCCACTGGACACAGGCGGCCGCGGCCAAAGCGTCGCATGTCCTGCTCTACGTGCTGCTGGTCGCGATGCCGCTCGTCGGCTGGTCGATGCTGTCCGCGGGCGGTTACCCGATCGTGCTCTATCAGCCATGGGGTATCCAGCTGCCGCAGATCATGCCGCACAACGACACACTCCACGCGGTCTTGCGCAGCGCTCACACCTACCTAGCCTACCTCTTTTTCGCGACAATCCTGCTGCACGTGGCGGCGGCGCTGTTCCATGGCTTGATGCGCCGCGATGGGGTATTCGAGAGCATGGCCTCTTGGCGCGCCGGCCGGTAGATCCGGCCTAGCGCAATGGCTCTGAACCGTGAGGCGCAAGCTTACACAGTAAGGAAAGACCGCGTTCCAACCCAGTGTGAGTATTCGTCGAGGCGGCCCAGCTCGACCGTTTTGGGGCAGGAAGAGCCATTCCCAGCGCGAAGGCTGAGAGGCCGAGAACGGACGGAAGAAATCGGCTGACTGTGCGAAATTCCTGGATATAGCGGCGTCACGCGAGGATCCGAAATTCCTTCGGGTCGATGACGCGGAAATTATCGGTGATAGTCGACGAGAACTCGTCGAAGCGCTGCGGTACGGTCTTGCGCAGGAAGCCGAGCACGGCTTCGGCAAAATCGCGGAATTTGGCGTAGCATCTGTTGTGGGTGACGTTCTCGTGCATCACCTTCCACAGCCGCTCGATCGGGTTGAGATGCGGACAGTATGACGGCACGAAGTGCAGGACGATGCGCCTCCCTGGCTGTTGCAGCCAGCCCTGGACGGCTTTGGCGTGGTGGTAACGGGCGTTGTCGAGGAAGACGTGGATGCGGCTCATCGTCGAATGGGCCCGTTCCAGCGCCTCGAACAGGGCGATGGTGCTTTGCGCATCGACGGTCTCGACATCCATGATGCGGGTTTGGCCGGTCTCCAGGTCGATCGCGCCGTGCAGGTTCAGCCGGTCGCGTCCCGACGTCGCGGGAAGCGCGCAGCGCTGTCCGCGCGGCAGCCAGCGTCCGGCTGGCTTAGCTTGGTGGGTCGGATGGACGGCGTCGACGTAGACGACCGCCTCGTCCGGACCGAGCGAATTGCGCAAGTCCTCATGCGCGTCGATGAACTTCTGCTGGGTTTCCACATCGATCTTGTCCGGCACGGATTCCGGCTTCTTCCAGTCGAAGCCGATGCGGTTCATCAGCTTGATCAGTCCAGAGCGGCCGTAGTCGAACCCGAACCGCTCCAGGATGAACTGCCCGATCTCGGTGGTCGTCGTCGGCAGCACCTCCGTCGCCCAGGCGCGCAATTCGTCGATCTGGAGTGGCCACAGCCGTCCTATTCCGCCCTTCAGATCGAACAGGACGATCGCCTCGACGCCGCCTTCCTGGAATTCCTTGAGCCAGGCACGCACGGTCAAATCGTCGAGGAACAGCGCTTCGGCGACCTCGGCGTAGGACCACCCCTTGTCGAGCAGAAGGATGGCGTTCGCCCGGCGCACGATGCGATGCTCCTCCAGCCCGTCCCTCACGATCTTCACCAGGTCGGCCCGGTCCGCTGCACTGAGTAAATTACGGTTCGTCTTCACCAGGCAACTGGAATCGATACCGCTGATTCGGTCAAACGATTTTTCGGATGTCCAAGGAATCCCGCTATACTGTTGAAAAAGTCGGTTCCTCCTCTTCAGTTCGAGGCTCGAACCGGCGCGATGACTTGCTCGAAGGGGTCAGTCGAGACGCGGGAGTCACCGCGAAACGGGTTGCTGAGCGCGATGATCATGATCAGCACCAGCGCTCCGGAAATCGCCATTGCCGCCGACATTGCCAGATGCATGCCGAGGCTCGGAACGCCGAGCAACGAGGCGAATGCAACCGTCAGAGCGCCGCCCATCAAGGTAACGATCCAGACCACCGCCGGAACGGGGGTGTCGGCAGCCATCAATCTCTCCTGTCGCGCATCCGACAGCCGCATCAACGATAGCGACAGCATCGCCTGCCGGATGTCGTCGGCCGTGCCGGCCGGTTTGAGACCGGCCGCTATCGCGTTCAGTTTGTTCAACCAGGCCGAATTGCTGGCGACGCTCAGTCCTCTGGCTTGCGCCGGCCATTCGACTCTGACCACGGTCTCGACATAGCCGAGAATGCGGTCGCGCAGCAGCGACTTCTCCGGGTCGGAGAACCCGAGCGAAGCATAGTAGACGTCGCGAACAGAGCCGGCCTCGGCATAGCTTGCGGCCTTCGCGGCATTGTAGTGTTGCCAGACGACCGTGGCGACGAACGCCAGCAGCACCGCAAAAGTTACGCCGATGACCGAGAATATCGCCGCGGCGACGTCATTGTGCCGGCGCCGGAGTTCGAGCGACAGCAAGGGGCGGACCGCCAAGTCGAGAAGGATCGCGCCGAGGGCTGCGGCGCCCGCCAACAAGAGCCCGACACCCCAGAGCGGGTACTCGTAGACCATGCCCGGCTGCATTATGAACTCCACGGCGACCCCGTCTCTCCGATGTCGTCTACCGTGTATGTAGGCGATCGGGGAGTTACGGCGACAGTCTACTCTATCCCGGTTCTCTTGGTCGCCGGTCACGTTGCGCATGTTGCGCGAGAGCGGCGGCCCCCCAATCAGACCGCCTTCCATGCATCGTAACCGAATCACGAAGACTAACAACTTTCGGGACAGACACTCATGGCAAAGGCTGTCCTCACCACCAAAATCGACCCGACCTATGACGACCTGCCGGAGTAGCGGTATCATTTCCCGCGCACCTATCTTCGGCAGGTCGAAGCTGCGATTGGCGACTTCGTCGTCTACTACGAGCCTCGCCGGGCCAGCGGCGATCTTTCCAGTCGCGGCGGAAGGCAGGCCTATTTCGCGACCGCGCGCATTGTCGAGGTGAGACCCGATCCCGGTCGCGCCGACCATTTCTATGCCGACGTCGATTCTTATCTCGACTTCGCCAAAGAGCGATCTCTGTTCTAGGCTTCCAGGTCTATTTGCATGGCTTCGACTGCCGCGCGCAGTCTTGGCAGTTCATCGCGGACGACGTTCCAGATAAGCGGCGGCGACAGCGACGCGTATTGGTGGCGAAGCGCGTTGCCGATGTCGCGAACGCCGACCAAGCGGACATCGGCGTGCTTCTGCTTGAGCGACTTCGGGATCGCGCGACTTGCCTCGGAGACGATCAGAAGCGCGCGCTCGACGATGTATTGGGCGCGCCAGTCCGCGGCAAACTGTTCGAAAGTCAATTTGTCAGTCTCGTCGGCGATGCGAGCGATGACGACGAGCATGTCCTCGAGGGCGATGCGGGGATCGCGCGCCATCAGAAGACCCGGATGGCTTCCCGTTCGATTTGATCGCGCAACCGCGGATGAAGGCCATCGCGCGTCGTCAGGTCGACAGGAGCCTCGAGGCAGTTCTCAAGCAACGTCTTGACGTCGATGAGGTCGAATGCATTGAACCGGGCCGCCGCCTCGGCTTCGATGAATATATCCACGTCGCTGCCGGCACTGGCCGCGTCGCGTGCGGTCGAGCCGAAGAGATAGAGCGCGCGAACCCCATGCGCCCTCACCTCCGACGAGCAGCCCCTCAGTTCCGCCAATGCGCGATCTCTGTTCAAGAACGCTTCTCCGACCTCAGTCGTCGTCGACCGGGTCGCCCATGGTCCCTTCTCCCCGCTTGCGGAGAAGGTTAGGATGAGGGGCCGGGCGAGTTCCGGAAGGGCCAATCGCCACGTCCCTCACCCCGGCCCTCTCCCCGCAAGCGGGGCGAGGGAGAAGCCCCAGGTCTTGTCCGGTTACGCCATCGCCTTCTTCAGATTCGCGTCGACCTTGTCGAGGAAGCCGGTGGTCGACAGCCACTTCTGCTCCGGGCCGACGAGGAGCGCGAGATCCTTGGTCATGTAGCCGGCCTCGACCGTCTCGACGCAGACCTTCTCGAGCGTCTCGGCGAACTTGGCCAGCGCCTCGTTGCCGTCGAGCTTCGCCCGATGGGAGAGGCCGCGCGTCCAGGCGAAGATCGAGGCGATCGAATTGGTCGACGTCTCGCGGCCCTTCTGGTGCTCGCGGTAATGGCGGGTGACGGTGCCGTGCGCGGCCTCCGCCTCGACCGTCCGCCCGTCGGGGGTCATCAGCACGCTGGTCATCAGGCCGAGCGAGCCGTAGCCCTGCGCCACCGTGTCGGACTGCACGTCGCCGTCGTAGTTCTTGCACGCCCAGACGTAGCCGCCCGACCACTTGAGCGCCGCCGCGACCATGTCGTCGATCAGCCGGTGCTCGTAGGTGATCCCGAGGCTCTGCGAACTTCGACTTGAACTCGCTCTCGTACACCTCCTGGAAGATGTCCTTGAACCGCCCGTCATAGGCCTTGAGGATCGTGTTCTTGGTCGACAGATAGACCGGATATTTGCGCATCAGGCCGTAGTTCAGCGACGCGCGGGCGAAGTCGCGGATCGAATTCGTCGAGATTGTACATCGACATCGCGACCCCGGCGCCGGGGAACTTGAACACCTCCTTCTCGATCACCTTGCCCGTCGTCGCCCTCGAAGCGGATGGTCAGGCGGCCCTTGCCCGGCACCTTGAAGTCGGTCGCGCGGTACTGGTCGCCGTAGGCATGGCGGCCGATGACGATCGGCTGGGTCCAGCTCGGGACGAGGCGCGGCACGTTCCTGCAGATGATCGGCTCGCGGAAGATGACGCCGCCGAGGATGTTGCGGATCGTGCCGTTCGGGCTCTTCCACATTTCCTTCAGATGGAATTCCTTGACCCGCGCCTCGTCCGGCGTGATCGTGGCGCACTTGACCCCGACGCCGCGGCCTTGATCGCCTTCGCCGCGTCGATCGTCACCTGGTCGTTGGTGGCGTCGCGGTGCTCGACCGAAAGGTCGAAATACTGAAGTTCGATGTCGAGATAAGGGTGAATCAGCTTCTCGCGGATGAGCTGCCAGATGATGCGGGTCATCTCGTCGCCGTCGAGTTCGACGACCGGATTGTCGACCTTGATCTTGGACATCGGGAATTATTTCCTCAGGCTTGAGCGGGACGCGCGGGATAAACGCCCCTATAGCATCAGCCCCGAGAGCGTCCTAGTTCTGCTTTAGGCGAGGCGGCATTTCCGCGACGCGCAGCTTCTAGCGGGCGCGCATTGCGCGAGCAAGGGAGAGGCAGGAGAGGCGGGTTTGTCGAGAGCTGGCTGGAAAGTTAACCGGAAGCCGCCGTCGACGGCGGGCGCCGCGGAAGCAGGCGGGCGGGGCGCCTGGCGGGCCCGGCGATCGCAGGCGATCGCGCCGCCGCCTTTGTCGTCGCCGCGGTCGCGGCCTCGTCGGCGGCGCCGGCCTTCGCGGCCGAGGCCGCGCCCGCCACCGACAATGCGCTGGCCACGCTCTGCGGGATCGTCGAGACCGCGGCCAGGCAAGAGGGGCTGCCGATCAATTTCTTCACCCGGCTCATCTGGCGGGAGAGCGCCTTCCACCCCGGCGTCGTCAGTCCGGCGGGCGCGCAGGGGGTCGCGCAATTCATGCCGGGCACCGCCTCCGAGCGCGGGCTGGCGGATCCGTTCGATCCGGCGGCCGCGATCCCCGCGTCGGCGAAGCTCCTGGCCGATCTCGCGCAGCGCTTCGGCAATCTGGGCTTGGCGGCGGCCGCCTACAACGCCGGGCCGAACGCGCTCGCCGGGTGGCTGGCGGGCAATGGCGTCCTGCCGCTCGAGACCCAGGACTATGTCCTCGCGATCACCGGCCATGACGTCGAGGAATGGCGCGGCGACAAGCCCCCCGCCTCCGCTTCGCCCGAGCCGCCCGAGCCGTGTCTTGCTTCGATCGCGAAGCTGCGCGTCGCGCGCGGTCCCGAGGCCTCGCCCATCGTTTCCGGCCTGTTCGCGCCCTGGGGCGTGCAGATCTCCGCCAGCTTCTCCAAAAACTCCGCGCTCCGCGCCTTCGCCCGCGCGCAACACGATTATTCCAGCGTCATCGGAAACATCACTCCGTTCGTCCTCGGCTCCGTTTTGCGAAGCCGAGGCTGGCGCCCGTTCTATCGCGTGCGCCTGCCGGCGCAGACCGGCCCCGAAGCGAAAAAACTCTGCGACCGGATTCAGGCTGTCGGCGGAGCTTGCGCGGTGTTGAGGAGCTAATTAGGCCGCGCCGAACGGTGTTGTACAAAAAGCGAAAGCAAGGCAGTCTGCCAAAAATACGCGCCGATTCGTGGGACCGGACGCGCGTGGCCGGGGCGAATTGGGGAGACGTCCAATGCTGGGCTTGATGCAGCGCTATGCGTTGTTGATTTCCTCGCTTATCGTCCATGCCGCCCGGCACCGCGGGTGTGTGGAGGTGATCTCGAACCTCGGCGGCCCCTCGCCCCACCGCACCACCTACGCCGAGGTCGAGCGTCGCAGCCGGCGGCCCGCGCGCGTGCTGAGGAAGCTCGGCGTCGGCTTCGGCGATCGCGTCGCCACGCTCGCCTGGAACGGAAGGTAAGCACCCGGCGTGGGCTGCAGGGCTGTCGATTTTCGGCGATTTCAGCGCTCTTTGGGCGGCGTCGATTCTCCGTGGATCTTGATTAGCTCGACGAGGCTGTCGCTCCGAAGTCCATGATCCGGCAGCAGAACCATATGCTCGACGCGTTGGCCGGGCAGCTGAACGCCGGGGCCGGAATCGCCGCATCCAAGGCGGTAAGCGCGCGTCTCGAGGAGACGGCGGATTTCTATCGGGTGATGCGCGGCGCCATGGAGGACGCCATGGGGGCCGCTGGAAGCGTGGCCGGCGACCGCGATGAGGAACAAATCCCCGCGGCGATGCATGCCGCGCGGAAGAATCAACAGCTTCGACGGGAGAGGCAAGAAATGGGTCTCGTTGTAAACCTCCTCGTCCAGACGATCGTCTGGTTCGGCTTCATGGGCGCGATCATCTTCGTTGCTGCAGGCACAACACACTACTCCGGCGGGTGGCTCTATCTCAGTGAAATGGTCGTCATCTCAGTCGTCTTTGGGCTGCATGGGGTGCGCGTCGATCCCGGCCTCCTTAAAGAGCGCCTGAAGCCGCCCGTGCAGAAGGATCAGCCGCTCGCGGACAAGCTGGTCCTCATCCCAGTCCTGCTCCTCGTGTTCGGAGGGATGGGCTTCATGGCAGCGGATGCTGCGCGCTGGCACTTGTCAATAATGCCGCCTTCCGTGCAGTGGGCAGGAAGCGGCGTCCTCCTGGCGGCGTTCTTGTTCATGTATTGGACCATGCGCACGAACAGCTTCGCGGCGCCCGTCGTGAAAATACAAAAAGACCGCGGGCACGCGGTCATCACAACAGGCCCATATGCCACCGTCCGCCATCCGCTCTATTTCGGTGCGCTCTTCTACATCGCCGGTACCTCGCTCGTGCTCGGCTCATGGTGGGGGCTTGCGACGGTCCCCGTCCTCGCCCTCTTGCTCGCCATCCGGATCGGCATCGAGGAGAAGGCGCTGCGCATGGGTCTCGAGGGCTATGACGATTATGCGCGCCGGGTGCGCTGGCGTCTGATTCCGCTTATCTGGTGACACGGCTCACCCGCATGCCGGCAAGAGCTTCCTCCAGTTTATGGCATAAGACGATACGGCGAGGAGATGGTGGACTTCCACTGGGTGATGACGCGGGCGGCGAAGCAGTAGCAGAGGAAGAGGGGTGCGCCGGTCTTCGTGGCGAGTTGAAGGCCGAGAGAGAGGCTCTCGGCGCCCGTCGGGGAGACCACCCCGATGGCCAGTGCCGTTCAGAAGATCACCCTGTCGTCCTCGCGCGACATCCCCTTCAACAAGCTCGCCCTTTCCCAGTCGAACGTCCGGCGCGTAAAGGAAGAGGCGGGCGGAGGAGCAGGCGTTCTTGAGCGACAATAGCGCGCTTGCTACTCACGCAAATGAGGGGCAGATGATGCGAGTTTCGATTTCAATCGTTGGACCACATGAGGATGCAGGACTGGCTCTCCAACGCGGAGACCATGAAACGGCATTACGTCTCCTGAAGCCTTTCCGAACAAGGAGACACGGAAGCAGCGGCCCGTCTCGCCGCCCTTTACGCGCAAGGTCGTGGCGTCCGCAAGACGAAACAGAAGCCGCAAAATGGCAGCGAATAGCTCCTGAGGCGCCCTTTGCGAAAGCAAAGGGCCTCGAAGGATGCTCCATAGGGCGACGGCGGCGCCGCCAGCGTCCACTGGATCGTCCTTCGATGCCCCTTCTGGGCGCCTCAGGACGAGGAGGTGGTGCTTGAGACGGGCTCTGGGCCGTCAGCTCGCGCCGCGCCCGACTCGGTCGAGGGTCGCGAACTCCTCGTCCGACAGCTTGATCGCCGCCGCGCCGACGTTCTCCTCGAGATGCGCGACCTTGCCGGTGCCGGGGATCGGCAGCATGACCGGGCTGCGCTTCAGGAGCCAGGCGAGCGCGATCTGGCCGGGGCTCGCCTTGCGCCTGCGGGCGATTTCGTCGAGCGCCGAGCCTTCGCGCGCGAGTTCGCCGGCGTTGAGCGGGAACCACGGGATGAAGCCGACGCCGTTCTTCGCGCAATGGTCGAGCGTCGCCTCGCTCGCCCGGTCGGCGAGGTTGTAGCGGTTCTGCACCGTGGCGACGGGAAAGTATTTCGACGCCGCCTCGATCTCCGCGATGCTCACTTCGGACAGGCCGGCGCAACGGATGACGCCGTCCTTGATCAGCGATTTGATCGCGTCGAACTGCTCGTTCGCCGGCACCTTCGGGTCGATCCGGTGCAGCTGCCAGAGGTCGATCCTTTCAACGCCGAGCCGCCACCGGCTCGTGTGCGCCTCCTGGATCAGATATTCAGGCCGCCCGAGGGGAATCCAGACGTCGGGGCCGGTGCGCGCAAGCCCGCCCTTGGTCGCGACATGGATCTGCCCGTAAGGGTGGAGCGCCTCGCGGATCAGCTGTTCGGAAAAATCGGGGCCATAGGCGTCGGCGGTGTCGATGAAGTCGACGCCGAGGTCCGGCAGGCGGCGCAGCGTGCGCAGAGCCTCGGCGCGGTCCTCCGGCGGGCCCCAAATTCCGCGCCCGACAATGCGCATGGCGCCGAAGCCGAGGCGGTTGACCTCGAACGCGCCGCCGATGCGGAAGCGTCCGGATTGCGCAGCGTTGATCATGAAGAACCTCGCGAAGATGGAGCCGCTCAAGGCCAGCAGGCCTCGGGCGGCATTGAGGAGAGAATGGATGCGACGTTGCCGCCGGTCTTCAATCCGAAGATTGTGCCGCGATCGTAAAGCAGATTGAACTCGACGTAACGTCCGCGTCGGACCAATTGTTCCTTGCGCTCGGCTTCGCTCCAGGCCTTCGGCGCGTTTCGCCGCACGATCTCCGAATAGATCGCGATGAAGCTTTCGCCGACGTCGCGCACGAAAGCGAAGTCGGCGTCGAAGGCCGAATTGTCGGCGTCGCCGGCGCTGTTGAGCCCGTCGAAGAAGATCCCGCCGATTCCGCGCGGCTCGTTGCGGTGCTTGAGAAAGAAATATTCGTCGCACCAGGCCTTGAAGCGCTCCGCGTCGGCGACTTTCGGGTGGCGTTCGCAAGCGGCCCGCATCGCCGCGTGGAAGGCGAGCGCGTCCGGATCGCTCTGCTTGCGGCGCGCGTCCAGCATCGGCGTCAGATCGCCGCCGCCGCCGAACCAGGTCTTGGTCGTGCGCACGAGGCGCACGTTCATGTGCGCCGTCGGCACGTGCGGGCTCCACGGATGGGCGATGACCGAGACGCCCGCCGCCCAGAAGCGCGGGTCCTTCGCCGCGCCCGGAATTTGCCCGGCAAACTCCGCCGGGAAGGCGCCGTGGACGGTCGAGCGATGCGCGCCCGTCTTTTCGAACAGCCGTCCGCGCAGCATCGCCATGCGTCCGCCGCCGCCGGGCGCGCCGCTCGCATCGGTCCGCGCCCATGGCTCGATCGCGAAGCGGCCGGGCTCGCGCGTCTCCGGCGCGCCGGCGAATTCGTCCTCGAGCGCCTCCATCGCCGCCACGATCCGCGCCTGCAGCGTCTCGAACCAGCTCGCGACCAGGGCGAGGCGCGGGTCGTCGCGCATCGCGTCGCCGATTGGGCTCATTGCCCGCGCACCCGCGCCACGAGACGCTCGACATGTCGCGACCGGCGTCTCGGGCAGGATGCCGTGGCCGAGATTGAAAATGTGGGCGCGCCTCTCGAAGCCCTGCAGCACGCGATCGATTCCTTCGTCGAGCCCGGGGCCGCCGGCGACCAACGCGAGCGGATCGAGATTGCCCTGCAAGGCGATCGGGGCGGGCAGGGCGGCAACGGCGGCCCTCGGCTCAACCGCGGTGTCGAGGCCGACCGCGGCGACGCCGGGCGATGCCGGCGAATTTCTCGAGCTGCGTCGCCGCG
This sequence comes from uncultured Alphaproteobacteria bacterium, assembly GCA_963768555.1. Taxonomy (GTDB): domain Bacteria; phylum Pseudomonadota; class Alphaproteobacteria; order Rhizobiales; family Beijerinckiaceae; genus Roseiarcus. The sequence continues at coordinate 34,045 of CAVYIZ010000065.1, read as the reverse complement.
CCGCGCGGAAAGGCGATGATCGGCGCATGCGGCGCCTTCGCGCGCACTTTCGCGATCAGCGAAGCGACCGGCCTCACGCACCAGCGCTCGAATTCCGCCGGCGGCAGGACGCCGGCCCAGGAATTGAAGATCTGCACCGCCTCCGCCCCGGCCGCCAGCTGCCGCACGAGATACTCGGCCGAAGCGTCGACGAGACGGTCGATCAGCGCCGAGAAGAGCTTCGGCTGCCGATAGGCGAAGAGCCGCGCGGGCGCCTGATCGGCCGTGCCCCGCCCGGCGATCATGTAGCTCGCGACCGTCCAGGGCGCGCCGCAGAAGCCGATCAGCGCGACATCGCGCGGGAGGAGGGTCGTCAGCCGGTCGAGCGTCTCGAACACGGGCGCGAGCTTCGTCCAGTCGGGCTCGTCGCGAAGCCGCGCCAGGCCGGCCGCGTCCTCGATCGGGGCGAGGCGCGGGCCTTCGCCGGTCTCGAAGGCGACGGTCTGTCCGAGCGCGTCCGGGACGACGAGGATGTCCGAGAAGAGGATCGCCGCATCGAAGCCGAAGCGGCGGATCGGCTGCAGCGTCGCTTCGACCGTGAAGGCGGGCGTGTAGCAGAAGTCGAGGAAGGTCGACGGCGCGGGCGCGGATCTCGCGGTATTCGGGAAGATAGCGCCCGGCCTGGCGCATGAGCCAGATCGGCGGCCTCGGCTGGCGCTCGCCCGCGAGCGCGGCGAGGAGGGGCTTCCTTCACGACTCACGGCGAGACCCTCATCCGGCCGCCGTGCGGCCACCCCCCGGGTCGAGCCCGGGGGGATTCGCCCCCTCTCCTCCCCGGGCTTTGACCCGGGGATTGCGGGAGAGGGCCGGGGTGAGGGCAATTCGCATGAAGACGCCTAGCGCGGAAGCGCGGCGCCGCAGCAAGCCGCGGTCCTATTCCGCCGCGCGCTTCATCTCGGGATAGACGCAATTCGCCGCGTCCTTCGCCGCGGGGCGGAGCGGGATGACCTTCGCCTCCTCGAAGCGAAGGCCGAGCGTCTTCCATACGTCGACCAGCGACTCGACCAGGTCGGCGACCTGCGCCTCGCTGTGGGCCGGCGTCGGCGTGATGCGCAGGCGCTCGGTTCCCTTGGCGACGGTCGGATAGTTGATCGGCTGGATGTAGATGGCGTGCCGCTCGAGCAGGAGCTTGCTCGCCGCGCGGCACTTCTGCGCGTCGCCGACGAACACCGGAACGATATGCGACGGGTTGTCCATCACCGGCAGGCCGGCCGCCCGCAGCGCATGCTTGACGAGTTCCGCCATCTGCTGATGGCGCTCGCGTTCGGCGTTCGAGCGCTTGAGGTGTCTGATCGCGGCGGCCGCGCTGGCGGCGACGCTGGGCGGCAGGGTCGAGGTGAAGATGAACTGCGGCGCGTAGCTGCGCACCGCGTCGACCACCGCCGCGCTCGCCGCGATGTAGCCGCCGAGCGAGCCGAAGCCTTTGGCGAGCGTGCCCTCGATGACGTCGATGCGATGCGCGAGCCCCTCGCGCTCGCTGACGCCGCCGCCGCGGGGCCCGTAGAGGCCGACCGCGTGGACCTCGTCGATATAGGTCATGGCGTTATATTTCTCGGCGAGCTCCACGATCTCGGCGATCGGCGCGATGTCGCCGTCCATCGAATAGAGGCTCTCGAACACCACGAGCTTGGCGCGCTCGGTCGGCTCGGCGGCGAGCAGCTCTTCGAGATGGGCGACGTCGTTGTGGCGCCACACCTTCTTCTCGCAGCCGGAGCGCCGCACGCCCTCGATCATCGAATTGTGGTTGAGCGCGTCGGACAGGATCAGGCAGTCCGGCAGGAGGCTCGCGATGGTCGAGATGCCGGCGAGATTGGAGATCCAGCCCGAGGTGAAGACGAGGGAGGCGGCCTTGCCGTGCAGGTCGGCGAGCTCCGCCTCGAGCTGCACGATTGGATGATGGGTGCCGGAGATGTTGCGGGTTCCGCCCGCGCCCGCGCCGTGGGCGCGCGCCGCGCGCACCGAGGCCTCGATCACGTCCGCGTGGCCGCCCATGCCGAGATAGTCGTTCGAGCACCAGACGGTGACCTCGCGGGGAAAGTCCTCCTCGCCCGCGGGACGCCACATCGCCATCGGGAACCGGTTCGCTTCCCGCTCGAGGTTGGCGAAAATGCGATAGCGTTCTTCCGCCTTCAGGCGGGAGATCGCATCCTCGAAGCGCCGCTCGTAATCCATCGTTCGCCCTTATCCGGCTGGCCTGTCGCGTTTTGGCCACCCATTCGCTAATCGGACGTAACCGTCTTGTCCAGAGCCGCGAAAGGAGCATAGACGCGGCGCATTGTCTCACTCCGGGCGGCCCGCCTCGGCCGTAAGGAGCTGAAACTCCTCGGAAAGTCGATTATTCCTCCTGTTGGGCGAAAAAGAGGACAACTCACGAGACCAGACCAAATATGAATCCACACTACACCATCGGACATTCGACGCGCCCGACCGAAACTTTCGTCGAACTGCTCCAATCCGCCGAGGTCCGCCTCGTCATCGACGTTCGGACCGTTCCCCGCTCGCGCGCGAACCCGCAATACGACCGGGACGCGCTCGCGACGGCTCTGGCGGCGTTTGGCGTCGCTTACCAACCGATACCCGCGCTCGGCGGCCTGCGCGGACGGCAGCGCGGCATTCCACCCGGGACGAACGCGTTCTGGGAGAACGAAAGCTTCCACAACTACGCCGACTACGCCCTCGGCGACGCATTTGCTTCCGGCTTCCTCGAACTGCGTCGCCTCGGAGAAGCGACGCGGAGCGCGATCATGTGCGCCGAGGCCCTGTGGTGGCGCTGCCATCGCCGGATCATCGCCGACTATCTGATTGCCGCCGGCGAGACCGTCTTTCACATTCTCGGTCCGAACGACATGGAGCCCGCCCGCATGACGCCCGCCGCGCGGCCGGGGCCGGGCGGAACCCTCGTCTATCCGGCGAGCTGAAAGGGCGGACGGCCGCCGGAGGCGCTTCCGGCGGCCGAAACCCTATTGCGTCAGGCGGCGACCTTCTCTTTCGACGCCTGGTAAATCTCGTCGATCGCCTCGGCGAGTGCCCTGTCGAACTCGGCCTCGCTCATCGACCGCTTGAGACCCTCGGTCAGCGCGCGCGAGAAGCTCGCGATCATGCCGTGATTTTGGGCGAGCCGTCGGCAGGCGTCGTCCCGCGTGTAGCCGCCCGAAAGGGCCACGACCCGCAGCACGCGCTTGTCCTCGATCAGCGGCGCATAGAAGTCCGGAACCTCCGGGAGCGTCAGCTTGAACATCACCTGGCGGCCCGCCGGCAGGGCGTCGAGCCCCTTGGTCAGCTCCGAAAGCAGAAGCTTTTCCGCCTCGGCTTTGCTCGGGCTCTTGATCGAGATTTCCGGCTCGAGGATCGGCATGAGGCCGTGCCTCGCGATCTGGTCGCCGATCTCGAACTGCTGCCTGGCGATGGCCGCGACGCCCTCCTTGGAGGCCGTGTTGATGACCGACCGCATCTTGGTGCCGAAGATGCCGAGCTTTGTCGCCCTGGCGAGAAGCGGATCGAGATCCGGCATCGCCTTCATCAGCCTGACGCCGTCCTTCTCCTCCACGAGCCCCTTGTCGACCTTGAGGAAGGGAACGACGCCGCGATCCTCCCACAGGAAAGAAGGAACCGGCTTACCCTTCGCCTCGCCGTCCATCGTGCGCTCGAACAGGATGGCGCCGATCACCTTGTCCCCGGTGAAGGCGGGCGCGGTGATGATGCGCACGCGCATTTCGTGCATCAGCCGGAACATCTCGGCCTCGCCGCTGTATTCGCTGTCCGGGATGCCGTAGAGGCGCAAGGCGCCCGGGGTCGATCCTCCGCTCTGGTCGAGCGCGGCGATGAAGCCGTGCTTGCTCGCCATCTGCCTCAACATCTTGTCATTGGCCATGATCGTGATCCTCTCGAAACCGAAGCGCTCCGGATTGGCGCGAGGCCGGCTGTCGGAGACGACGCACAGCGGACGCTAAGCGCGCCGAGGCGATGCGACGTCCCAACCCGGGTCAACGGAATCCGAACGCAGCCTATCACTAAACCATGGCCTGTCACGCTCGCATTGCGGCCGATCAATTGGCGGCTTTTCACGAGCCTGCCGTGGCGGTCAGCCTCTGCGCCTCGCAACGCTCCGACGACGGCTTTGGCGCTATGCCGCGACCCCGCCGAGGATCGTCTCGATCACCTGGGCCTTCGCCCGCTCGAAGGCCGCGTCGTCGAGCGGCCGGCCGCCGTTCAGCGTCGACATCTCGTGCGCCGCGTTGGCGTATTGCTGGGTCGTCGCCCAGATCATGTAGAAAAGCACCTTCGGCTCGATCGGCTTGAGCTTGCCGGCGGCGATCCAGCGCTTGACCGCCCATTCGCGCGCGGCGACCCATTCGCTGAGCGTCGTGTCGAGGAAGTCCTGGATGATCGGCGCGCCGCGCATGATCTCGGCCGACCAGATGCGCGAGGCGAGCGGCATCTCCCGCGCGAGATCCATCTTCGCGCCGATATAGGCGGAGAGCGCCTCGCGCGGGTCCTCGCTCGCGTCGAACGAGGCGGCGGCGGCGAGCCAGGCGGTCAGCACGCGCTCGACCACGGCGCGATAGAGCGCCTCCTTGGTGGGAAAGTAATAGTGCAGGTTCGCCTTCGGCACGCCGGCGCGCTTCGCGATCGCCGCCGTCGTCGCTCCGGAGAATCCCTGTTCGGCGAAGATCGCCTCGGCCGCTTCGAGGAGCGCCCGTTCGTTTTCCGCGCGGATCGGTCGGCCTCCGCTTTCGCTGCGCCGATCCGCTCCCCTGAAATGCTGTCGATCGATCCCCTCCGCCGCTGGCCGAAAACATGCGCTCGCCGGCGCCGAAACGATGGGCGTTTCGCCCAAGGTTACGTCATTTGACCATTTGGTCAAACCTATAATAGCGTCCGGAAATCTTCAGGAGAGGCTTGGAATGGCGGATCTGTCCAACGTGCGCGTCGACGGGGCGAGGCTCTGGGACTCGCTGATGGAGATGGCCAAGATCGGCGCGACGCCCAAGGGCGGGTGCAAGCGGCTGACCCTGACCGATCTCGACAAGCAGGGCCGCGAGCTCTTCCGCGGCTGGTGCGAGGCGGCCGGCTGCGCGGTCAAGGTCGACGAGATGGGCAACATGTTCGCCCGCCGCCCGGGCCAGGACGACTCGCTCGCCCCGGTCATGATGGGCAGCCATCTCGACACCCAGCCGACGGGCGGCAAGTTCGACGGCGTGCTCGGCGTGCTCGGCGCGCTCGAGGTGGTGCGCTCGCTCAACGACCTCAAGATCAAGACCCGCCGCCCGATCGAGGTCGCCAACTGGACCAACGAGGAAGGCTCGCGCTTCGCGCCGGCGATGATTTCGTCCGGCGTGTTCGCCGGCGTCTACGACCAAGGAATTCGCCTATTCCCGGCTCGACGGCGAGGGCAAGTCGCTCGGCGACGAACTCGACCGCATCGGCTTCAAGGGCGAGGAGCCGGTCGGCGGGCGGCCGGTCCACGCCTTCTTCGAACTGCATATCGAGCAGGGGCCGATCCTCGAGGACGAGAATTTCGACGTCGGCGTCGTCACCCACGGCCAGGGCCAGCGCTGGTACGAAATTCGCTTGACCGGCTTCGAGAGCCACGCCGGCTCGACGCCGATGCCGCGCCGCAAGGACGCCCTCCTCGGCGCCGCGCGGATCGTCGAGCTCGTCAACGCGATCGGCCTCAGGAACGCGCCGCTCGGCGTGTCGACCGTCGGCATGCTCAACCCCTATCCGAATTCGCGCAACGTGATCCCCGGCGAAGTCTTCATGACCTGCGAGTTCCGCCATCCGGTCGACGAGACCCTGAGCGGCATGGACGCGGCGCTGCGCGAAGGCGTGGAGGACGATCGCCGAGAAGATCGGCCTCGCCTGCGACCTCAAGCAGGTCTTCTACTATGCGCCGGTCGCTTTCGATCTCGGCTGCGTCGACGCCGTGCGCCGCGCCGCCAAGCATTTCGGCTATACGCACCGCAACATCGTCTCCGGCGCCGGGCACGACGCCTGCTACATCGCGCGCATCGCGCCGACCTCGATGATCTTCACCCCCTGCGTCGGCGGCGTCAGCCACAACGAGACCGAAGACATCAAGCAGGAATGGTCGACCGCCGGCGCCAACGTGCTGATGCACGCCGTGCTGGAAAAAGCCGAAATCGTATCGTGACAATGGTGAGCGGCGCCGAGACGCCGCCTCGCAAGCCAAGAGGGAAAGAACAGCCATGTCGCTCGTCATCAAAGGCGGAACGGTCGTCACCGCGGACCGGACCTACAAGGCCGACGTGCTCGTCGAAGGCGAGACCATCAAGGCGATCGGCGAGGACCTGAAGGGCGACAGCTCGCTCGACGCCGCCGACTGCTTCGTCATGCCGGGCGGCATCGACCCGCACACCCATCTCGACATGCCCTTCATGGGCACCAATTCCGCCGACAACTACGAGAGCGGCACGAAGGCGGCGCTGTCGGGCGGCACGACGATGGTCGTCGACTTCTGCATCCCGAACCGCAACCAGCCGCTGATGGAGGCCTTCGCCGACTGGGACAAGCGCTCGAAGGACGCGGTCGCCGACTATTCGTACCACATGTGCGTCACCTACTGGAACGACGAGGTGCGCGAGGACATGGCCAAGGTCGTCAAGGCGGGCGTGACCACCTTCAAGCATTTCATGGCCTACAAGGGCTCGCTGATGGTCAACGACGAGGAGATGTTCGCCTCCTTCGTCCGCTGCGCCGAGCTCGGCGCGATGCCGCTCGTTCACGCCGAGAACGGCGACGTCGTCGCCGCGCTGCAGCGGCACTACATGGCGAAGGGAATCACCGGGCCGGAAGGCCACGCCCTGTCGCGTCCGCCGGACGTCGAGGGCGAGGCGGCGAACCGCGCCATCATGCTCGCCGACCAGGCGGGCGTGCCGCTCTATATCGTCCATACCTCCTGCATCCCCGCGCACGAGGCGATCGCGCGGGCGCGCGCGCTCGGCAAGCGCGTCTACGGCGAGCCGCTCATCCAGCATCTCGTGCTCGACGAAAGCGAGTACTACAACAAGGACTGGAAGCACGCCGCGCGGCGCGTGATGTCGCCGCCGTTCCGCGACAAGATCCATCAGGACGACCTGTGGAACGGCCTGCGCGCCGGCTCCCTGCAGGTGGTGGCGACCGACCATTGCTCGTTCACCACCAAGCAGAAGGAGCTCGGCCTCGGCGACTTCACCAAGATCCCGAACGGCACCGGCGGCCTCGAGGACCGCATGCCGGTCTTGTGGACCTACGGCGTCGAGACCGGGCGGCTGACGCCGAACGAGTTCGTCGCGGTGACCTCGACCAACAGCGCCCGGATCCTCAACATGTATCCGCGCAAGGGGGCGATCATGCCGGGCGCCGACGCCGACATCACGGTCTGGGACCCCAAGGCCAACAAGACCATCTCCGCGAGGACGCAGATGTCGGTGATCGACTACAACGTGTTCGAGGGAGTGAAGGTCACCGGCCTTCCGCGCTACACGCTGTCGCGCGGCGACGTCGTGTTCCGCGACGGCGCGGTGCAGGCGGAGCTCGGGCGCGGCAAGTTCATCCGCCGCGAGCCGTTCCCGGCGGACGCGCGCGCCTTGAAGAAGTACAAGGAGTTCACCGCCGCCGTCGGCGTCGCGCGCTAAGGAAGACTGGCGGAGATGGACGTAGCATCGACGCCATCGCCGGCACGAGACGGCGCCGGCAAGCCGGCCGCCGGCGACGTCGCGATCGACATCAGCGGCGTGTCGCTGCGCTTCGACACGCGCGACGGGCCGGTGCAGGCGCTCAGCAACATCAACCTGAAGGTCGACGCGCGGCGAATTCGTCTCCTTCATCGGCCCTTCCGGCTGCGGCAAGACGACGCTCCTGCGCGCGGTCGCCGATCTCGAGACGCCGACCAGCGGCGCGATCCGGGTCAACGGCATGAGCCCGCATGAGGCGCGGGCTCAAGCGCGCCTACGGCTACGTGTTCCAGGCGCCGGCGCTCTATCCGTGGCGAACGGTCGCGCGCAACATCGCGCTGCCGCTCGAGATCATGGGCTTCGACAAGGCGGAGCGCGAGGCGCGGGTCAAGAAGGGGCTCGACCTCGTCAATCTCGCGCGGCTTCGGCAACAAGTTTCCCTGGCAATTGTCGGGCGGCATGCAGCAGCGCGCCTCGATCGCCCGCGCGCTGTCGTTCGATCCCGATCTCCTCCTGATGGACGAGCCGTTCGGCGCGCTCGACGAGATCGTGCGCGACATGCTCAACCAGCAATTGCTGACCCTGTGGGAGGTGACCGGCAAGACGGTGCTGTTCGTCACCCACTCGATCCCCGAGGCGGTGTTTCTCTCGACCCATATCGTCGTCATGTCGCCGCGCCCGGGGCGCATCTTCGACGTCATCGAATGCAACTTCCCGCGCGACCGGCAGCTCGAGATCCGCGAGACGCCGGAATTCATGGCGATCGCCAACCGCGTCCGGCACGGCCTGCGGCAGGGACATTCCTATGACGGGTAGCGACGGCGCTTGCCCTCACCGCCGACCCTCTCCCGCAAGCGGGAGAGGGGGCGTATTCCCTTCTCCCGCTTGCGGGAGAAGGTGGCGCGGAGCGCCGGATGAGGGTCCGATGAAATCCGCCCTCCCCATCGCCGCCGTCATCCTCGCCATCCTCGTGGGCTGGTATGTCGCCGCGGCGCTGATGAACGCCCCGCTTCAGCGCGACCTCTACGCCAACGCCGGGCGGACCGACTATTCGACGCAGGACCTCATCGTCGATTCGCTCAACATGGAGCGGCCGAAGCTGCCCGGGCCGCACCAGGTCGTCGGCGAACTCTGGCGGCTCGTGTTCGCGACCCCGCCGACCTCGAAGCGCAGCCTCGTCTATCACGGCCTCATCACGCTCGAGGAAACGCTGATCGGCTTCCTCTTCGGCGCCGCGCTCGGCATCGGCCTCGCCGTCCTCATCGTCTCCATGCGCTGGCTCGAGCGCTCGATGATGCCGTGGATCGTCGCCTCGCAGACGGTGCCGATCATCGCGCTCGCGCCGATGATCGTCGTCATCCTCAACCAGTTCGACATCACCGGAATCGCGCCGAAGGCGGCGATCGCGGCCTATCTCTCGTTCTTTCCCATCACCGTCGGCATGGTCAAAGGCTTCCGCTCGCCGGATCCCCTGCAGCTCGACCTGATGCGCACCTATTCGGCGACGCCGGCGCAGACGTTCGTCAAGCTGCGCGCGCCGGCGAGCGCGCCCTTCTTCTTCGCCAGCATGAAGATCGGGGCTGCGGCGGCGCTGGTCGGCGCGGTGGTCGCCGAAGTGACCAAGAGCGAGGACGGGGGCCTCGGCGCGCGCCTGCTCGCGGGCTCCTACTACGGCCAGACGGTGCAGATCTGGGCGGCCCTGTTCGCCGCCGCGGCGCTGTCGGCGGCGCTCGTCGGGATCATCGGCCTCGTCGGCCGCGCCGCCGAGCAGCGCATGGGGTTCATTCCGTGATCGCGCGCCGCCTCGTCGATCTCATGCCCCCGCTCGCCTTCGGCCTCGCGGTGCTGGCGATTTGGGAGGCGGGCGTCCGGCTCCTGCACGTGCCGACGATCATTCTTCCGCCGCCCTCCGCGATCGCGCTGCGGTTCGCGACTTCCATTCCGACGCTCGCCGCCGACTTCTGGCAGACGATCAAGGGCGTGCTCGCGGGCTACGTCGTCGGCTGCGCCTCGGGGCTCGTCGTCGCGATTCTGGTCGACCGCTCGCAGTTCCTGCAGCGCGGCCTCCTGCCGCTCGGCAATCTCGTCTCCGCTCTGCCGATCGTCGGCATCGCGCCGATCATGGTGATGTGGTTCGGCTTCGACTGGCAGTCGAAGGCCGCGGTCGTCGTCGTGATGACCTTCTTTCCGATGCTGGTGAACACGGTCGCCGGCCTCGAAAGCGCGAGCGCCATGGAGCGCGACCTGATGAAGACCTACGCCGCCGACTATTGGCAGACGCTGTTTTCGCTGCGTCTGCCGGCGGCGCTGCCGTTCGTCTTCAACGCGCTGAAGATCAACACCACGCTCGCGATGATCGGGGCGATCGTCGCGGAATTCTTCGGCACGCCGACCGTCGGCATGGGCTTTCGCATCTCGACCGAGGTCGGCCATCTCGGCATCGACATGGTGTGGGCGACGATCCTCGTCGCCGCGCTCACGGGTTCGCTGTTCTATGCGCTCGTCGCCGGCGTCGAACGCCGCGTGACGTTCTGGCACGCCTCCTATCGGGCGAGGGAGGCTTGAGCTTTTCGCCGCTCGACCACGTTCGCGCGGCGGAGGGGTTGAACGAATTGTCATGGTTGAACTGGAGGAACGGAAAAAATGAAAAAGTCTCTCACTGCTCTCGTCAGCCTGGCGGCGATCTTGGCCGCCGGCGCCGCGCACGCGGCCGACAAGGTGACGCTGCAATTGAAGTGGGTCACCCAGGCCCAGTTCGCCGGCTATTACGTCGCCAAGGACAAGGGGTTCTACAAAGACGAAGGGCTCGACGTGACGATCAAGCCGGGCGGCCCGGACATCGCGCCTGAGCAGGTGCTCGCCGGCGGCGGCGCCGACGTGGTCGTCGACTGGATGCCCGCCGCGCTCGCTGCGCGCGAGAAGGGCGCGCCGATGGTCAACATCGCCCAGCCGTTCAAGCACTCGGGCCTCGAGCTGACCTGCCGCGCCGACACCGGCATCAAGACCCCCGCCGACCTCAAGGGCCGCACGCTCGGCGTGTGGTTCTACGGCAACGAATATCCGTTCCTCAACTGGATGGGCAAGCTCGGCCTCAAGACCGATGGCTCGCCAAGCGGCGTCAAGGTCCTGAAGCAGGGCTTCAACGTCGATCCGCTGATCCAGAAGCAGGCCGACTGCATCTCGACCATGACCTACAACGAATACTGGCAGGTGATCGACGCCGGCTACAAGCCCTCGCAGCTCGTCGTGTTTAAATACGAGGACCAGGGAGTCGCGACGCTCGAGGACGGCCTCTACGTGATGGAGGACAAGCTCAAGGATCCGGCCTTCGTCGACAAGATGGCCCGCTTCGTCAAGGCGTCGATGAAGGGCTGGGACTACGCGCGGGCGCACGGCGACGAGGCGGTCAAGATCGTGCTCGACAACGATGCGACCGGCGCCCAGACCGAGCATCACCAGACGCAGATGATGGGCGAGATCAACAAGCTGACGACCGGCTCGGACGGCGGCCGGCTCGACAAGGCGGATTACGACCGCACGGTCAAGACGCTGCTGACCGGCGGCTCCGACCCGGTCATCTCCAAGGAGCCGACCGGCGCCTACACCACGGCGGTGACCGACAAGGCGCCCGGGAAGTAGGCGGCCCTCCGGAGTTCCGCCGGCTGGGCCGGCGGACGCTCGCGAGCCTGCTTCGCGTCGGGCGCCTCGGCGAAAGAAGGAGTCGTGCCTATCCGGTTAACGCAGACACCCACTACATGTAGGGTGCGCCCATTCGCCGGATATAGCTCGGCGAAGGTCGGTGACTCCGCCCCTCCGGCGATACCGAGGAGCGAGCGGAAGGCGCTAAAGGGGTAGAAGCGGCGAGTGAACCGGAACGCGAACTCGTTGAGGTCGAGAACGTCCATAGCAGCCCCATATCCGCTTCATGCATACACCTTGTGCCATGGGCGGGTGTGCGTCAAGCGGACAAAGTGCCGTCACTAGATATGGGGGGTGTCTGTGTTAACCGGATAGGCACGGAAGGAGTTTCCCTCGATTTCGCCCGATTTCGGCGACCGACGCCCCATATCTTCGGATGCATCTCTTTTAGAAGGTTCCAGCAGTAGAAATTCCTGCTAGGAATATTGACGGCGCTTGGGGGAACGCTATATGCCAGTTGCATTCTCTTCCACGCTGCTATCGTCGACGCAGAGGCTTAGGGTTTGGACTTGCGAGGTTTGTCCGTGCGCAAGGCCCGTCGTCGATAAAACGTCGAGCATAACTATCCAGAGGCGGCCTATCCCTGGGGATGCGCTTAGCGGGGATCAGTGCGCGACGCCGAGTCAGCATGTTTGAGAGCCCCGATTCGGCTGATCCTTCGCCCGGATGAAAGTTTCCGGCGTGCCGTCCTCCGGGTTGACGAAGATGATGTCGCGCGGATCGCGTCGCGGCGTGTCGACGGAGAGGAAGACGACCGGCCCATCTTTTATGCTCGGGATGGCATGGACCGTGCCGCGGCGGAAGAACAGCAACTGTCCGGGAGCGAATTCTCCGCCGTTCTCGGGGCGCTCCATCCAGAACGTTCCGCGGCCCGACAGCAAGTAGAGATACTCGTCGCAAGTCGCGTGGTAGTGCGGCGGCGTCTCGCGATAGACGCGGAAGACGCGGGCGCTCGCGGCGGCCTCATTCGTGAGGTAGGTGTCCAACAGCATTGTGTCCGCCGTGTCGGGGAACGACCGCGCGATCTCGTTGATGTCGAACCGGGCGGAGCGGCGATTGATGTCTCGAGGATCCATGGCGATGGCTTTCGGGGTTGCTGAGGCTGGCGCATCGGCGAGAGGCAAAGAAGTCCGCGCGGTCACGTCGCCGCTTCGGTTCGGCAGGACTGTGGGCAGACCGGCGCCCTGATCGACTTGGCGCCGGGGCAACGCTCTCCTGAGACGCCGCTGAGTTTGAGCGCGACGCCGAAGCTCTTGAGCCAGAACTCGAAGATAAGAGTTCGTATCCATCGCCGCTTAGACGGAGCTTCCTCTTTCCTACGTGATGAAGTGATTGAAATTTCAGCAGAAGCGGGGTTCGCGATGCCCAAGATGTAGCCATGTAAAAGTATATTTATTTGTTGATATTTGTAGAGTTACTGCCTATGATGCGGCCATGTACATCGAATCGGTCCGGAACCGCAACTCGCCCCCGGCGATCCTCCTGCGCGAGAGCTACCGCGAGGGCGGCAAGGTCAAGAAGCGCACGCTGCTGAACCTGTCCGACTGGCCGCGCGAGCGGATCGCAGGCTTCAAGGCGCTGTTGAAGGGCGGCGTGGTCATCCCGGCCGACCAGGAGGCTATCGCGATCCTCCGTTCCCTGCCGCACGGCCATGTTGGGGCAGCCCTCGGCACGGCGCGCAAGATCGGTCTCGACCGGCTCATCGGACCCGCGGGCGACCGCTGCCGGGATCTCGTGCTGGCGCTCACGGTCAGCCGGGTCCTCGACCCCGGCTCGAAGCTCGCGGCCGCCCGCGCGCTCTCGCCGGACTCCGCGGCCTCCAGCCTCGGCGCGGTCGACGAGGAGGAGCTCTACCGCGCCCTCGACTGGCTGGCGGTCCGGCAGAAAGATATCGAGACGGCGCTGGCCCGCCGCCATCTCACCGCCGGCACGCTGGTGCTCTACGATGTGACGTCGAGCTACATGGAAGGCCGCTGCTGCCCGCTCGCCCAGTTCGGCTACAATCGCGACGGCAAGAAGGGCAAGCTGCAGATCGTCTATGGCCTGCTCTGCGCGTCCGATGGCTGTCCGATCGCCATCGAGGTGTTCGAGGGCTCGACCGGCGACCCCGCGACGCTCGGCAACCAGGTCGCCAAGCTGAAGCAGCGCTTCGGCCTCGACCATGTCGTCCTGGTCGGCGACCGGGGCATGATCACCGAGGCCCGGATCACCGAGGATATCAAGCCGGCCGGGCTCGACTGGATCACCGCGCTGCGCGCCCCGGCGATCCGCGGCCTGCTCGAGGGCGGCGCCTTCCAGATGTCGCTGTTCGACGAGCGCGACATGGCGGCGATCACCTCACCGGATTTCCCGGGCGAGCGCCTGATCCTGTGCCGCAATGCGGCGCTCGCCGCCGAGCGCGCCCGCAAGCGCGAGGATCTGCTGGCCGCCACCGAGCGCGAGCTTGCCCGCATTGCAACCGGCGTCGCCCGCACGCGCGCCCCGCTCCGGGGCAAGGCGGAGATCGGCATGGCGGTCGGCGCCGTCCGCGACAAGCACAAGATGGCCAAGCACTTCGCCCTCGAGATCACCGACACGACCTTCACCTTCGCCCGCAAGACCGCCGAGATTGCCGCCGAGGCGGCGCTCGACGGCCTGTACGCCGTGCGCACCAGCCTGCCCGCAACGGCGCTCGACGACGCCGCCACGGTCCGCAGCTACAAATCCTTGAGCCTCGTGGAGCACGCGATCCGCTCGCTCAAGACCGTCGATCTCCGCGTCCGGCCGGTCTATCACTGGCTCCCCGACCGGGTGCGCGCCCATGTCTTCCTCTGCATGCTCGGCTATTATCTCGAATGGCACATGCGCCAGCGCCTGGCGCCCATGCTCTACGACGATGCCGACAAGCAAGCCGCCGAGGCGCTCCGCGCCAGCGTGGTCGCCAAGGCGCAACGCTCCCCCGCCGCCGTCACCAAGCAGACCACCGGCCGGACCGAGGACGGTCTCCCCGTCCATAGCTTCCAGACCCTCCTCGCCGACCTCGCGACCCTCACCCGAAACACCGTCGCCACCGCCATCGCGCCAGACCATCCCTTCACCATCACTGCACGGCCCACCCCCATCCAGAAAAAGGCCTTCGACCTCCTCGGCGTCGCCCGTACCCAGTAGAGACCCCCGCTGACAGGAACTTATCCCGTCAGGTCAAAGACATGCGTTTAACGAAAGAGGAAGCTCCGCTTAGAATAGCGCCGGCCGGCGCAGCACCTCCATTGGCCTCGAGGCCTTGCTTTAATGACGAACGGATTGGTTCTGTATACTTAGGTGTAGGGTCCGGCGGGCAGCCACAGGCAGCCAAAGGAATACCTCGGCCGGGGAACGGCTGGCGCCGCACTTCGGCAGGGCGCGACGATCGCCAGGGAGGGGGTCGGTCACGGCGCTGGCGTAATTGTTAAAGCACAGCCTCTTTCCCCGCCTTCTCCCTCAGCACCTCGTAAAGCTGCGCCGGCCCGAGCAGCACGTCCTTCAGGCCCTCGCGCACCCGCTCCGACTCGAGCGCCTGCTTGCTCATCGTCGAGTGGGCGGCGAGCGCGTCCATCACGGCGTTGAGGATTTCCTGGGAGAGCGTCGGCGAATTGGCGAATTGCGCCTTGGTGTTGTTCGCCGCCTGCGTCGCCAGCTCCTCCGACTCCAGGAGCTTTCCCTTGAGGACATTGTTCACGTAGATCAGTTGATCGTCGTCGGTCAGCTCGCCTTGGAAGAGGCCGTTCACCCGCTCGATAATCTCCGCGAGGCGCGCCTTCTCCTTCTCATTGACGGAGCCCGAGCCCGCCTCGTTGAGCGGCGCGAGTTTCGGCGCTTCGCCCTCTTCCAGCGCCAAAGGCGACTTGCCGTGTGTCTTGAGGCCGTAGTGCGTCAGCGCGATCTTCGACAGGTCGACGCCTTCGCGCTCGCGGCCGAATTCGAGCAAAGGCGTGAGGCCGCGGAAGAAGACGAAGCGTTTTTCGACCGAAGTGGCGCCATAGTCGATGATCTGCGAGAGAAAACTGTACATGTGGCAATACGCGCCGATATCGTTCTTGAACAGAAGCAACGCTTCGAGTTCGTCGCGCGCGTCGTGCGCAGCCTTCTCATCATTGCTCGCGACGGCCGCGAGCTTTCGCACGCTCGCGGCCTTGTAGCGCTTGACGAGACGATCCGCGACCGGCGCGATGGCCGCGATGAGTTCGCCCTGCGACGGCTTCGCCTTCGTCTCGACATTGACGACGCGATCGACTTCGAAGTCGTCGTACCATCCGCCCGCGTCGAGCTTGGCCTTGAGGTCGAGGACGATGTCCGGGTCCGTGACGGTCTGAAGCTCGGCCGTCTCGTAACAGGTCTTGAACGCCCGTAAAATTTCCTCGGCGCTGTTCATGAAGTCGAGGACGTAGGTCGTGTCCTTGCCCGGATGCGCCCGGTTCAGCCGCGACAGCGTCTGCACCGCGTGGATGCCGGCCAGGCGGCGGTCGACATACATGCCGCAGAGCAACGGCTGATCGAAGCCGGTCTGGAATTTGTTCGCGACGAGCAGGATTTGAAAATGGTCGCCTTCGAACGCCTTGGCGATCTCGCGGCCCTTGAGCGCCGGGTTGAGCTCTTTGCTGGTCTCGGTGAAAGGTTCGGGGCCGGATTCCTTGTCGTTCACTTCGCCGGAGAAGGCAACCAGCGCGCCGATCCTGTAGCCGCTCTCGCGGATGTATCTCGTCAGCGCCAGATGCCAGCGCACGGCCTCGACGCGGCTCGCCAGCACCACCATCGCCTTGGCCTTCCCATCGAGCAGCGGCGCGACATTGTCGCGGAAGTGCTCGACGACGATTTTGACCTTCTGGCTGATGTTGTACGGGTGAAGCCGAACCCAATGCATGATGCCTTTCATTGCGGCGTCACGTTCGACTTCTTTTTCGTCCCACTCCTTGCCGCCGCTGGCTAAGCGGAAGGCGAGGCGATAGGGCGTGTAGTTCTTCAAAACGTCGAGGATGAAGCCTTCCTCGATCGCCTGCCGCATCGAATAGACGTGGAACGCCTCCGGCTTGTTGGTCTCGCTCGCCGGCGCGTTCGGATCCGGCTGGCGGCCGAACAGTTCCAGCGTCTTCGTCTTCGGCGTCGCGGTGAAAGCGACAAAAGTGATGCCGGATTCGGCGGCTCGGCCGGCCATCTGCGCGGCGAGAATGTCTTCCGTGCTGACCTCGCCGCCGTCCTCGAGCGCCTTGATTTCTTCGGCCGTCAGGACCGCTTTGAGCTTCGCCGCAGTCTCGCCGCTTTGCGACGAATGCGCTTCGTCGGCGATGACGGCGAAGCGCTTGCCTTGCGTCGCGGCGAGTTGGCGCACGGCGTCCAAAGCGAAGGGGAACGTCTGGATGGTGCAGACGATGATCTTCTTGCCGCTCTTCAGCGCTTCGGCGAGCTGGCCGCTCTTGCTGCCGCTCTCGCTCTTGATGGTGACGACGACGCCCTGCGTGCGCTCGAAAGCCGCGAGCGCGTCCTGCAACTGCCCGTCGATCACGTTGCGGTCGGAGACGACGATGACGGTCGAGAACAGTTTTTCGTCCTTGGCGTCGTGCAGGTCGGCGAGAAAATGCGCCGTCCAGGCGATCGAGTTCGTCTTGCCCGAGCCCGCCGAGTGCTGAATGAGATATTTGCCGCCCGCGCCTTCCTCCCGCAAGGCGGCGACAAGCTTTCGCGTCGCGTCGAGCTGGTGATAGCGGGGGAAGATCAGCTTCGCGATCTGCTTCTTCTTGTCCTTCTCGGCGACGATATAGCGGCCGAGAATTTCGAGCCACGAGTTGCGCGCCCAGACTTCTTGCCAAAGATAGCTGGTCGCGTGCCCGCGTGGATTGGGCTCGTTGCCCTTGCCGCCGTGATCGCCCTTGTTGAAGGGTAGGAAGCGCGTCGCCTGCCCTTCGAGACGCGTCGTCATGCGGACTTCGCTGTTGCTCACCGCGAAATGGACGAGAGCGCCGCTCGGAAAACTCAAGAGCGGCTCGGCGTGCTGGCCCTTCGGCCTCGGGTTGCGGTCGAAGCGGTACTGGTCGATTGCGTCTTCGACGCTCTGGGTGAAATCGGTCTTGAGCTCCGCCGTCGCGACGGGAAGGCCGTTGAGGAAGAGCACGAGGTCGATCGAATTCTCGTTCGCCGTCGAGTAATGCACCTGCCGCACGACACGCACGCGGTTCGCGGCATACCGCGCGACGATGTCCGCATTCATCGCCAGCGCCGGCTTGAACTGCGCGAGGCTGATCGGATGACGAAGGCCGACCATCTCGACGCCGTGGCGCAGCACGTCGAGCGTGCCGCGGTCGTCGAGCTGCTTGCGCAGACGGTCGAACAGCGCGACTTCGGCCTCCCCGTCGTGGGCCGCCGCCAGTATCTCCCATGCTTCGGGCTGCGTCGCTTCGACCCACGCGATTAGATCGGGCGCGAACAGGGCATTCGTGCGGTCGTAGAACGCGGCGGCGCCCGCCTCGTAAAGCCAGCTGTGGGCGGCGAGATGGCCGCAAATCTCGTCTTCGAAAGCCAGCTGTTTATGCAAATCCATGGCGTTCCGCGTGTTCTCCCCTCTCCCGTCGGGAGGGGGGCCGGGGGTGAGGGGACCCTGCGCTTCAGGACAAGGGCAGCTTCAATTCAGAGTGAATCCTTTCTAGCACGGAATCGAGTTCGTCGGTGACCTCGGCATTGGTGAAGCGCACGACTCGAATTCCGATGCTTTCGAAGACTTGGTTCGACCGGCAATAAAAATCGACGACGTAGCGATCGAGCGAGATCTGTCGCCTGAATTTCGCGCCATGGAATCGCGAGCCGCGCAGTTGCGGCCACAAAATTTCCTCCGCGCGTCATTTGCTTGCGCAGGCCGCGTGCGAACTGGCGCCGCTTAAGTCATCGCAACGCCTCCCCTCTCCCGACGGGAGAGGGGCCGGGGTGAGGGGACCCTACGCTTCAGGAGAAGGGGGCCGGGGGAGAGGGAATCCGCACTCGTAGTCGAGGGGCTGCGGGCGCCGCCGACATGGCGCTTCCTTGCGGCGCAGGGTCCCTTCACCCCGGCCCTTATTTGGCGCGAGATTTGTCAAGCAGTGGTACAAACCGGGTAGATTACCGACACTTTAGACCGGGTTGATGGTCGACAAGTCAAGCTGCATCGGAGGGAGGGCTTCCGATGCCGTTTCAGGAGACTTGTCGAGTGGAAGAGCGAGTTCGGATGCTTGCAGATTTCGACACGGGGCAGTGGAGCGTATCGGAGCTTTGCTGCCGCTACGGAGTGTGCCGGGACACGTTTTATCTTTGGCGCACGCCGCGCATCACTGTGGACATCGGACGCCGGAAGGCCATGTGGAGGAGATCGTGACGCTTCGGCGTCGGTTTCCGCATCTGGGGCCTCGCAAGCTCCTGGTTCTGCTGGAGCGCCGCGCTCCGGACACGGACTGGCCCGCCGCTTCGACGATCGGCGACATTCTCAAGCGCGCCGGGCTGGTCGAGAACGTCAGACGTCGCCGTCGCGCGATTGATCAGCCGCGCCGTGAGATCGCAGTCGACGCGCCCAACCAGGAATGGGCGGCCGATTTCAAGGGCTGGTTCCGCACGCGCGATCAAGCGCGGATCGATCCGCTGACGATCACGGACAGCCACACGCGCTTTCTGATCGAGACGCAAATCGCGCCGCAAACGGTGGAAGGCGCGCGGGAAGTCTTCGTTCGCGCCTTTCAGGCTTACGGCCTGCCCGAAGCGATCCGCTGCGACAGCGGCTCGCCCTTCGGATCGCGTGGCGCCGGGGGCCTGACGCGGCTTTCGGTCTGGTGGCTCAAGCTGGGCGTCGAGCCGCATTTCATTCGCCCCGCCTCGCCCCAGGAAAACGGGCGCCACGAGCGCATGCATCGCACGCTGAAGAAAGAGACCTCGCAGCCGCCCAGCGTCGACGCCGAGGAGCAGCAGGCGCGCTTCGACGCATTCCGCCGGCACTACAACGAGGAGCGTCCGCACGAAGCGCTCGGCCAGAGGCCTCCAGCCGAGCTCTATGAGCCGTCGCCGCGCGCCATGCCCGAGCGGATCGAAGACCCCTGGTACGACGCCGACCATGAGGTCCGGCGGCTGCGCCCGAACGGCGAGATCAAGTGGCGGGGCGAGCTGGCGTTCATCAGCGAGGCGCTGGCGGACGAGCTCGTCGGCCTGGCCGAACTCGAAAACGGAGATCATGTCGTGCGATTCTGCGGCCGCGACATTGGCCTCCTCGATCGCCGCGGCGTGTTCCGTCGTTTCGCTCCGGCCCGTATAGGTCTTCGCGACACGACGGAGCCCGCCGCAAAACCAAAACTGTCGACCATCAGCCCGGTCCAAAATGTCGACCATCAACCCGATTGATCAAGTTTGAACCGGAGGCGCGCGGCGTCGTTCCGCGCTCGGGCGGTCGTATCCTTGGACGTGGCGCGGCTTGCTCCGCCGGTTTGCCTCGTCGGTGGGATGGGGCCTCGCTTTGGCTGGGGGATGAGCCCCCTTACAACCTTATAGCCGGTCGGCGCTTTGGCCGGTCCATAATCCTGCGTGCGCAGGTCGCGAGGCCCGGGATGGACCGGACCAATCTCTCCCTCGGGGCTTTTGGCCCCAGGGCTGGGGCGGTCACGGGTCCCATCCCGGACGAGGCAAACGGCCTTGGAAGGGCCGCTCGCTTTCGGGTCGGCTCAGGCGCGCTTCAAGACCGCCCCCTCGGGAACGAGGCCGGTCTTGAGGTAGCGCCACAGCGCAACGGAGAGTTTCCGCGCCATGGCGACGATGGCGATGCGCCGCACGCGCCCCTTCTGGTCGCCGACGCGCTGGCGGAACCACTTGGAGAGCGCGCTGTCGGGCTGGTGACGCAGCCACAGCCAGGACAGTTCGATCATCGCCTTGCGCGCCCGCTCGTTGCCGGCTTTGGCGATCCCCTGATCGCGCGCCATGTCGCCGCTTTGAAAAGGAGACGGGGCCAGGCCGATATATTGCGCGACGCCGCGCCGGTTCTGAAACGTCCGATAATAGACCTCGCCGCCGAGCACGGTGCTGAAATGGACGCCGATTCTCTTGAGCTTGAAGAGCTGGGCGATCTTGGCCTGCACGTGGCTCGGCGTCGACGCGGCCGCGCTGGCTTTAGTCGCCTTCTTGGGCGGGACGATCGCCGCCTTCATCTCCCCTTCGACCTCGGCGATGTCGTCGATGATTCCGGCCAAGCGACGGCATTCGCGGCTCAGCTCGGCCTTAGCCTCGGCAGGATCGGCAACGCCGCCATGCGCTCCAGCCGATCCGGCGCCATCGGGTCGAAATCGCGAACGCCCTGGGCGAACAGCAAGGCCTTCACCCGGTTGCTGTGCGACGTCTGTTCCTTGACCAGCCGTTCGTACTCGCGGTGTGGGCGCTTTCCGTCTTCTTCCGCTTCGCTCGGGACCTCGACCACCCGGCAGGCGTCGAGCTCGCCCCTCAAGAGGCGCGCCAGGGTCCGCACCAGCTTCTCGACGTCCACGCCGTCCGACTTGGCGCGGCGCGCCCGCCGGTCAACCGCGGCGCTCGCCGGCTCGATCTCGTAGACATCGTATCCCGCCAGCTTCAGGGCGCGATACAGCCAATGGCCGTCCCGTCCGGCCTCGAAGCAAATATGAACCTTGACCGCAAGACCGCTGCGCTTTTCCTCGCCGGCGCTGATCCGACTCAAAAGCTTGAGCAACCCATAAAGGTCGCCGCCCTGCACTGCGTGCCGGCGAACCGTCCACTTCTGCGGCGTGCCGACCCCTACCAGCCACTTCGATCGGCTCAGTTCCAATGCGACGAAAACTGAGGCAAACTCATTCTCGGCGACGGGCGCAATCTGCTGAATAAGCATGATCGATTCCTATGTTCGGGTTTGGACGCTTCGACTATAGGCGTCGAAGCGCCCGCCGCCTCATAGGATCTCTCCCGCAAGCGGGAGAGGGGTTTCCGCGTTCTTTCCGGAAGCCAAACACGGTGTCTTCGAAGCTGATCTTCTTGTGGGCGGTCATGATTGTTCGCCGCATGTCGGCGGAGTCTCGCTGAACCGAAATCTCACTCGCGCAATGCCAAGCGCCGTTTCCCGAAGGTCGATAATGACTGGGTCATCCAACAGTCGCTTCGGTAGCCCGGCCATTTGGGAGAGGGCAACATGGACCGGATGCGGCCACGCGTTTCCCTCGGCTGGCCAGGAAAGCGCGCGGGGGCCAAATTCAATGCGCAGCGTGCTCTCGACAATGCTCCAGTAGCGGTGCTCCTTGCCGTCCTTGAAGCGTCGATTCGGGCGCAAGTACATGGCGAAACAAATCTACGCCAAACAATTCTTCTGAAAAGATACTTGGTCTCCACTACAGGCGAATTTCGAAACCTCATCGTTGAACTGACTCGCTTTTCGCCCCCTCCCAACCCCAAATTTCGCCGCCTGCCTGCCCCAGTAGAGAAAGTCGGGCTAACGCCCCGGGACCAGTCGGCTGGAGCTATGCCTATTGGAAACACCCGATAGGAAGCCTCAGCTCAGGGCGACCTCCGCGGCCTTTGCTTTGTCTTCCTGCCACTCATGGTACGTTTGTTTTGACCCAATCACCTTCCATTCTATGCGTCCGTTCGCATTGCGATCCAGGACCACCGCGGCGGCGCCGATGGACTCTTGAACGCATAGGCGCGGCCAAATTCATAATGCTTGCCGTCAGCGGCTGGCACGAGCACCGCTTGCGAGATTAGTTCTTGTCTTAGCTCGCTGTAGGTGTTGGACCGGTAGCCAGCGTCTTTCAGGGCTTCGCTGCCTTGCAGGACCACGAACTCGCCTTCCTCCTCCACAGCGACCGCCTTGACGCCGCTCTTGTGCCGGATTTCGAACCGGACCTCCCCAGTAATCGGCGCTGAGGTAGCACGGGCCGTTGCAGCTGCGGGGCGGGGCTTGAGAAGGTCGAGCCCGACGACGGGCAAAATGACCTTCAGATTTGCCGAGAACGTTTCCATGTTCGCGCGATCGGCCTCAGGGAGCCGCCGCTTTTCGGCACTCGGCGTGTGTCCGTTGTCGAGCAAGACCCGCCCGGCCGATTAGGCCAATTCGATTAGGCGCGCTTCCAGGTAGCGCACATGTCCCTTTGTGAGAGCTTCATCGCTGGTGGTGATCACGACCGCCGTCTCCCAGAAGCCGCGCTCTCCAGCGCTCTGTCCGATATGATCTCGAACGCTGTCCGCCTCGCCAATGTAGGCCCTCATCGAAAGCGCGTCTTTTGGGTCCGGGCCAAAGAGAATGTAGACGCCAGTTCGGTCGACCTCAGGGCGAGCAACGAGATTGGGAAAAGTTGCCTGCGTGGCGACAAGAACCGATCCGGTCCAACCGTGAATCGAGGCGATCGTCAGGCCGTTGGGCGTTCCATCGACCAGGAAGAGCTGGATAGACCGTCCGAAGACTTCCGGCGCTTGTGCCATCAGCGGCTCCTAGTCACCAGCAACCGGTCTCGTAAGTTGGCGCTCGCGCAAAGGAGAGCCTTGCCGTAGTCGGACCGCTTGTAGTCGCCGCGCAACAGGTCGGCGACCGATCAGATAAAGGCGGACAGGGATTGATGGTTCAAAAGCAGACCCCAGCGAGACGCGTCCGCCGTTCTGCGACGGCCAAATTGTTCGGCAGTTTGAGCGCTTTCCCGGGACGGGGCAAGCCCAAGAAAAAATACAGTATTCTCTTGACAAGCTTGCGAGTGTGTTCTATGTTTGTTCTAGTGCCGGCGTCGTAAAGGAGACCGCCGATTGTTCGTTTCCGTCGAAGCCGTTCCGTCCACCGCCGCTTGCAACCGATCGATCGGACGCATGCGCGCGGCGCCTGTGGTGAAGGCCATGCGAGAAAACCCGATCGCCGATCTTGCGACTCGCGACGTTTCGGTTGTCGGGTGCGCTGCGCGGGACGGCCTCAAGGCAAAGAGGGATCGCCGGGAAATCGGGAAGAGGTGCCGCAAAGGATTGAAAAGATTGGATTCGCGCCGGGAATTGGTATGGCTCCAGCCGCATCGGACCCACAAGATGCGGGGCCAGCGAGCGCCGCGATTGGATCGGCTCGCCTCATCCCCGACGGTTGGGCGCCGGCCGACGGGAATGCGGCGACGCAACGGGAGCGCCTGCGCTTTCGGGGCGCTGGCGAGACCAGCGGCCCGCCGTGACCGGCGTGGTTTGCAGCTCGACGCTAAACGGGGTCGCAAGCCCCTGACAAAGCAGGGGCCAAACGCTAAATCTGCGCTAAACGGCGGCAAGGCCCCTCGAGCCCTCAGTCCTCGCCGGCGTCCTCGAAGGCGCCGCGGTCGGCCCCTTCGCCGATCAGGATCTCGCGCTTGCCGGAATGGTTCGGCGGGCTGACGACGCCCTCCTTCTCCATCCGCTCGACCAGCGAAGCGGCCTTGTTGTAGCCGACCGACAGGCGGCGCTGGATGTAGCTCGTCGAGACCTTGCGGTCGCGCAGCACGATGTTGACCGCGCGGTCGTAATAGTCGGCCAATTCCTCGGCGTCCATCGAGCCCGGCGAGGGTTGTGAGGCGTCGCCCTCGGCCTCCGGCTCCTCCTTGAGGATGGCGCTCAAATATTCGGGCTGGCCCTGCTTCTTCAGATGCGCCACGACCTTCTCGACCTCGTCGTCAGAGACGAAGGGCCCGTGCACGCGCGAGATGCGCCCGCCCCCGGCCATGTAGAGCATGTCGCCCTGGCCGAGCAGCTGCTCGGCGCCCTGCTCGCCGAGGATGGTGCGGCTGTCGATCTTGCTCGTCACCTGGAAGGAGACTCTTGTCGGGAAGTTCGCCTTGATCGTGCCGGTGATGACGTCGACCGAGGGGCGCTGGGTCGCCATGATGAGGTGGATGCCGGCGGCGCGGGCCATCTGGGCGAGGCGCTGGATCGCGCCCTCGATGTCCTTGCCGGCGACCATCATCAGGTCGGCCATCTCGTCGACCAGGACGACGATGTAGGGCAGCTCCTCGAGCGCGAGCTCCTCGTGCTCGTAGATCGCCTCGCCGGTATCGCGGTCGAAGCCGGTCTGGACGGTGCGGGTCAAAGTCTCGCCCTTGGCGCGCGCCTCGGCGACGCGGGCGTTGAACCCGTCGACGTTGCGCACGCCGACTTTCGACATCTTGCGGTAGCGGTCCTCCATCTCGCGCACCGCCCATTTGAGCGCGACGACCGCCTTCTTCGGATCGGTGACGACCGGGGTCAGCAGATGCGGGATCCCGTCATAGGCCGAGAGCTCGAGCATCTTCGGATCGACCATGATGAGCCGGCAGCGCTCGGGCTTCATCCGATAGACGAGGGAGAGGATCATGGTGTTGATCGCGACCGACTTGCCCGAGCCGGTGGTGCCGGCGACCAGCAGATGGGGCATGCGGGCGAGGTCGACGATGACCGGCTCGCCGCCGATCGTCTTGCCGAGCGCGATGGCGAGGCGATGCTTCGACTTCTCGAAGTCCTCGCTGGCGAGGAGCTCGCGCAGGTAGACGAGCTCGCGGCGCTGATTGGGCAGCTCGATGCCGATGGCGTTGCGGCCCTGCACCACGGCGACGCGGGCGGAGACGGCCGACATCGAGCGGGCGATGTCGTCGGCGAGGCCGATCACGCGCGACGACTTGATGCCGGGGGCGGGCTCGAGCTCGTAAAGGGTGACGACCGGGCCCGGCCGGACGTTCATGATCTCGCCCTTGACGCCGAAATCGTCGAGCACGCCTTCGAGCAGGCGGGCGTTCTGCTCGAGCGCGTCGCTCGATATTTTCCCCGACGCCTTCCTCGGTTCGGTCAGCATCGCAAGCGGCGGCATGATCCATTCGCCGCGCGGCGAGGAGGCGAACTTCAATTGCCCGTCGGCCGCGGCGCGAGCGCCGGGCTTCAGCGGGCCGGCCGCCGCGGCGACGCGGGACGCGACCGGCGGCGCGGCGGGCGGAGCCGCCTTCGTGCGCGGAGCGTATGCGCCGGGCTCGGTCAGCCCGTCGTCATCGGCCCGGAGCTCGAACCACGGGGCGCGGGGTCCGGCCGGCGCCGCCTCCTGTCGCGCCGCCGCGGCCGCTGTGGCGGATTTCCGGCGGCGACGGAAAAGGCGCCGCATCATCGCCTTCATCGTCAGCATCGCATGAATGGCGGCGCCGATCGACACCATGGCGAAGCCGGGCTCGTCCTCCCCCTCCGCATCGTCGAAGCGGGCCTCGGCCCGGGCGCGGGACTTGGCGTCCTTCTGCGACGCATCCTCTCCATGCCGCCGGCGGACGAAGCCGACGCCGGAGGCGGCGGTCAGGGCCAGAATTGCGAATGTCGCGCACCCCGCGCCGGTCGCCGCCATTCCCCAGCTCGAGCCCGAAAGCAGGCGGCGCGGCAGGGCGAGCAACGCGTCGCCGACGACGCCGCCGAGGCCGCTCGGAAGCGGCCAGCTTCCGGGCGTCGGAAGGAGCGAGGCGAGCGCCGCCGCGGCCGCCACGCCGGCGAGATAGAGGCCCATCTTCAGACGCGGATTCTCGACCCGCCGCTCGGTCACGAGCGTCCAGCCCCAGAAGGCGGGGGGCGCGAGCGCTGCGATGCAGGCAAGGCCGAGCAATTGCATGGCGATGTCGGCGGTAATTGCGCCCGGCGCGCCCAAAAGATTGTGGACCGGCGCGTTCGTCGCGTGGTTGAGACTCGGATCGGCGACCGACCAGGTGAGCAACGCAAGTCCGAGCCCCATCACGCCGGCGAGCGCGGCAAGGCCGGCGAGCTCGGCCGCGCGGCGCTTCGGGAACTCGCGCACCGTCGTCGGCAGATAATCGAACACCGAGAACGTCGTCGTACGCATGACAGACCCGCCCGCTGGCGCGGCGCGTCCCCGCGCGCCCCGCGTCCTGCCTGACCCTATGCAGGCCGAGTTAACGCGCGCCTAACCTTAACGGGCCGCAGCGGCGCCTCGGGCGCTCACGGCCAGCACAGCGCAAAAAAATGGACGCCGGAAGGGCGTCCAAGTCCGGGAGGAAACGAATACCCGGCGGCCTGAAGCCGCCGAGGATGAGCTTACTGAACGACCTCGCCGTGCAAGGCGTAGTCGAGGCCGTCGCGCTCGACATCGTCCGAGACGCGCAGGCCGATCACCGCCTTGATGATGGAGAGGATGATCACGGTGACGACCGCGTCGTAGACCACGACCGTGATGATGCCGATGCACTGGTTGATCACCTGGCCGGGATTGCCCTCGATGAGGCCGGCGGTGCCGCCGTACTCCTGGATCGCGAACACGCCGGTCAGGAGCGCGCCGATCGCCCCGCCGATGCCGTGGACGCCAAAGCAGTCGAGCGCGTCGTCATAGCCGAGGGCGTGCTTGAGGCCGGTCGCGCCCCAGTAGCATCCGACGCCGCAGGCGACGCCGATCGCCATCGCGCCGACTGGACCGACGAAGCCGGACGCCGGCGTAATGGCGACGAGGCCGGCAACCGCGCCCGAGGCGATGCCGATGACGGTCGGCTTGCTGCGGTGGATCCACTCGACGAACATCCAGGTCAGGGCCGCGACGGCGGTCGCGATCTGGGTCACCGTCATCGCCATGCCGGCCTGCACGCCTGCGCTCACTGCGGAGCCCGCGTTGAAGCCGAACCAGCCGACCCACAGCAGGGCGGCGCCGATGAAGGTCAGAACCATGTTGTGACCCGGGCCGGTGTCGCGGCGCTTGCCAAGCATGATCGCTGCGACGAGACCCGCGACGCCAGCGTCTATGTGCACGACCGTGCCGCCGGCGAAGTCCAGAACCTTAACCCAGGCGTGGTCGTTCGACGAGTTGAAGATGCCGTCGGGTCCCCACAGCCAATGGGCGACCGGCGCGTAGACGAAGATCGCCCATAGGCCCATGAACCACAGCATGGCCGAGAATTTCATGCGTTCCGCGTAGGAGCCGGCGATGAGGGCGGGCGTGATGATCGCGAAGGTCATCTGGAAGCACATGTAGACGGTCTCGGGGATCGTCGGCGCGAGCGAATTTGGATTGCCGATGCCGCCGTTGTTGACGTCGCTGAGGATGCCCTGCAGGAACGCGCGGCTGAGCCCGCCGATGAACGGAGTGCCGCCGGTGAAGGCCAACGAGTAGGTGATGATGGCGTACACGACCGTCACCAGGCAGGTGATGGCGAAGCTGGTCATCACGGTGTCGCCGACGTTCTTCTTGCGGACCATGCCGCCGTAGAAGAGCCCGAGGCCGGGGATCGTCATCATCAGAACGAGCGCGACCGACGTCAGCATCCACGCCGTGTCGCCGCCGCTCGGCGTGCAGTTCGTTAGCACGGCGGGAACGGCGGGGACGGCGGCGTATTTGTCGGTCTCGGGAACCGCGGCGACGGCCGCCGCGCAGGCTGGCGTGGCCGGCGGAGCAGGCTTTGCCGCCGCGGGAGCCGCAGGCGCCGCAGGCGCGGCCGGAGCCTCCGTGGTGGCGGGGGCGGTCTGGGCGTGGGTCGCCGCCGGCGCGGCGAGGCCGATCAAGGCGGCTATCGCCAGCGCCGGCGCGAGGCCGGAGATCAATCTTGTCAGTTTCATTGGTTGGAAACTCCGATAGGAAATGGGAAGGCCGCGTTTCAGAGCGCGTCTTTGTCCTTCTCGCCCGTGCGGATCCGCACCGCTGAGTCGAGGCTGTAGACGAAGATTTTGCCGTCGCCGATCTGGCCCGTGCGCGCCGCCGCCATGATCGCGTCGACCACCTTGTCGGCGACGTCGGCGTTGACTGCGACCTCGATCTTGAGTTTGGGCAGGAAACTCACCGCGTATTCGGCCCCGCGATAGATTTCCGTATGTCCCTTCTGCCGGCCATATCCTTTGACTTCTGTTACCGTCAGACCATGCACGCCGATGGCGGTGAGCGCGTCGCGCACCTCCTCCAGCTTGAAAGGCTTTATGATCGCCATGACAATTTTCATTGGCCTCGCCCCAATTTGACGCGGCGCAACTCCTCCTTCGGTGCCGGGCCCGCCGTCTGCAGTGAAGTCGGAACGCGCAGACGCTCCGCCGCTTCGCGCCTTACAAGGGCCGTGCCATGCCGAACAAAGCGCGGAGCGGCCTGATAATGCGCAGTTTTCCTGTTGCGGCGAGGCGCACGCTTCCCGTGCGCGAGGGGGCCCGAGCGGACTGGTTAAGAAATTGGCGCCTAAGAATTAGCCAAGTGGTTAAGCATCCTGGCGCCGGCGCATCAGGCCCTCCTGAGCGACGCTGGCGACCAGTACGCCCTCGCGCGTGTAAATGAGCGCTCGGACCAGACCGGTCGCGCCGACGGCGTTCGGGCTGTCCTGAACGTAGAGGAGCCAGTCGTCCACCCGGGCGGGCCGGTGGAACCACAGCGCATGGTCGAGGCTCGCGATCCGGATGCGGTGGTCGTGGATCGACACGCCATGCGCGCCGAGCGCCGTCTCCAAGAGCGACATGTCCGACAGATAAAGGAGCGCGGCGCGATGGATGGCCGGGTCGGACGGCAAAGGTTCGCCGATTCGCGTCCACAAGGCGCCGCGCGGTTCGCGCGCGGGGCCCGGCGCGTACCGAGTCAAATCGGTCGGGCGGATGTCGATCGGCCAAGTCGTGTCCAGCAGGCCCTTCATGTGAAAGCGCGACGGACCCTCGAGAAGCTCGAGCGCTTGGCGCCGGTCGGGACAGGCTTCTGGCGCTGGCGCCTCCGGAGGCGGAGCGGCATGGTCGAAACCCGGCTCCTGCGCGTGGAACGAGGCCACCATCACAAAGATCGCCTCTCCCTTCTGCCGGGCGACGACGCGGCGGGTCGTGAAGCTGCGTCCGTCTCGAAGCCGCTCGACTTCGAACAGGATCGGCTCGTGGGGATCTCCGCCGAGCAGGAAATAGGCGTGCAACGAATGAGGGTCGCGGCCGGCGACGGTGCGCTCCGCGGCGACCAGCGCCTGCGCCAGCACCTGTCCGCCGTAGACGCGGATCCAGCCGTTGCGCGGCGAATGGCCGACGAACCGATCGTCGCCTGCCGGCGCGAGGTCGAATAGGGCGACGAGTTCGTCAGCGGTCATGAGCTCTGCATCCGATTGCGGGTGCGGTCTAGATGGCGCGGCCTGCGCGCGTCAACACGTCATAGCCCAACTTAGCCGCGCGGCTCAGCGTGCTCCTCTGGGCTCGCGGATCGCCGCGATGCCGCAGCGGATAACGCCGATGAGGCTTTGGTCCAGCGCCGTCAGGCGCCTCGGCCGGCTTCGCCGGCGTGAGCAATGAGCTCGAAGGAAGCTAGCCGCGCGGAATGCTCATAGACGTCGGACACCACAATAAGTTCGTCGGCGCCCGTCTCCGCCACGAGCGCCTCGATGCCCAGGCGCACCGTGTCCGGAGAGCCGACTATCGAGCGGGCGAGCATCCGCGTCACCTGCGCCTTTTCCGTCGGCGACCAATAGGTTTCGATGTCGTCGATCGGCGGCTGGCTCAACCCGCGCGCGCCGCGGAAGACGTTGGTGAAGGACATCTGCTGCGTTGTGGCCAGACGGCGCGCTTCGCCGTCGCTCTCGGTGGCGATGACGTTGACGCCGACCATAGCATAGGGACGAGCGAGCTGCTTGGACGGCTTGAAACGGCTGCGATAGATTTTCAGCGCGGGAATGAGCTCATCGGGCGCAAAATGCGACGCGAAAGCATAAGGCAGCCCCAGCTCGGCGGCGAGCAACGCACCAAAATGGCTCGATCCGAGGATCCAGAGCGGCACCTCCGTTCCGGCTGCCGGCACCGCCTGGATGCGCTGGCCGGGAACGACCGGGGCGAGATAGGCCTGCAGCTCAAGAACGTCCTGCGGGAAGCTCTCGGCCGCCTCCGGCGCGCGCCGCAAAGCGCGCAAGGTCATCTGGTCGCCGCCCGGAGCGCGGCCAAGTCCGAGGTCGATGCGGCCGGGAAAAAGTCGCGCCAAAGTTCCGAACTGCTCGGCGATGACGTAGGGCGCATGATTGGGCAGCATGATGCCGCCCGCGCCGACCCGGATGGTCTTCGTTCCCGCGGCGAGGTGGGCGAGCACGATCGACGTTGCGGCGCTGGCGACGCCCGGCATGTTGTGATGCTCCGCCACCCAGATGCGGCGATAGCCCCATTGGTCCGCATGGACGGCAAGATCGCGAGCATTGTCGAGGGCGCCGCGGGCGTCCGTGTCTTCGGTGACCCGGACAAGTTCAAGGATGGATAGGGTCGTCATGTCTTGCTCCGGCGCTGCCCGCGGTATGCGCGTTGTAGCCTTCTCCGCGAAGCCGGGAAGAGCCTGCCCTCGGGCTTGACCCTGGGCTTGGGTGGCACGGAGGGCCGGATGGGGTGTGGAAAGCAGGGGGATGAACCGAAGCAGGTTCGCAGTGACGGTCGTGCAGCCCGACTTGCGTCGAAGCAGCGGTCCATGCCCCATCCGGCGCTCCGCGCGGGGAATGCGCCGCCGCGACTTAAGGTGTCTGAATGCCGGAGCACAAGGGGGGCGCGCGTACGCGCCGCCCGCTTGCCTTTGGACGCCGCGTCTCGCTAGCTTGCGAAATGACCAGGTCGACCAAGTCTCTCGACGACCGCCGGCTTTATGCGCCGGACGGGCCCTACGCGATTGCTCGCCTTGGACTTTCGCTGCTGATCGCGAGCCTGGTCGGAGCGGGCGTGTGGGCGGTCATTGTCGTCCTGCCGCAGGCGCAAGCCGAATTCGGCGTTGACCGCGCGGCGGCCTCGTTGCCCTACACTTTGATGATGTGCGGCCTCGCCTTCGGGACGATCGTGTTGGGGCGCATGGCGGATCGCAACGGCTTCGCAATTCCCCTGGCGATCGCCAGTTCGATCCAGGCCCTTGGTTTCGTCCTGGCCGGCTATGCGCCGAACCTCATGGTGTTTTCGGCGGCCCATGTGCTGATCGGCGTCGGCACGGGGACGGGCTTCGGGCCGCTGATGGCGGATATCTCCCATTGGTTCGTCAAGCGGCGCGGACTCGCGGTGGTTGTCGTCGCGTCGGGCAATTATCTGGCGGGCGCGATCTGGCCGCTTCTGATGAGTCTGACGATCCCGCCGATCGGCTGGCGGACGACCTATGCCGGCATCGGCCTCGTGATCGCCGCAACGGTCTTGCCGCTCGCTTTGCTGATGCGCCGGCGGCCCTCCGCCGCGGTGATCGCCGAGGCCGAACGCGCGACCAGGGCGGCGCGCGCCGAAGTCGGGCTATCGCCGCGATTGTTGCTGGTCCTGCTGGTTCTCGCCGGCTTTTCCTGCTGTGTCGCGATGTCAATGCCGCAGGTGCATATCGTCGCCTATTTGCGGCGATCTCGGCTATGGCGTTGCGCGCGGCGCCGAAATGCTTTCGCTCATGCTGTTTCTCGGCATCGTCTCGCGCATCGGCTCCGGAATTCGTCTCCGACGTGATCGGCGGATCGGCGACGCTGCTGATCGGCTCCTTAATGCAAGGGGTCGCGCTGCTGCTCCATCTCTATTTCAATGGACTGACGTCGCTGTTCGTCGTCTCCGGAATTTTTGGCCTGTTTCAGGGCGGAATTGTTCCGATGTACGCGGTGATCTGCCGCGAATTGCTGCCGCCTCGCGAGGCGGGCGCCAAGATCGGCCTCGTCGTTTCGGCGACGATCTTCGGCATGGCGTTCGGCGGCTATTTCTCCGGCGTGATCTTCGACCTCACCAGCTCCTACCGCATGGCGTTCCTGAACGGGGTCTTATGGAACGCGTTCAATTTCGCGATCGTCGGTTGGCTGTTTCTGCGGCGGCGGAAACGGGCGCCGGAGGGCGGGCTGGTCGAGGCCGCGTAGTCTGACGTTCTCCACGCCCGAAGACCATGCCGCGTCGCGCCCTCCCTTTTAAGGCCCCAAGCCGACGCACAACGCCCGACGATCCGACAAGAGCTGCGTCGAACAGAGTCACTCATCAGCTTTGGCCGCGTCCACATCTGGCCGCGGCTCCCCGAAGCGCCTGAGGCGAGAGGCGACATGAAATTCTTCAAGCGGGCTCCAGCATCGACCAACTCATCGAGGGGGGGGCCGAATGCGGTTCGCGATCGTCATTGCTCTCGACTTCCAGGCCATACCCGATCACCCACTGAGCCGCAGTCGCGATCCTCGCCGCATCGCTGCCCTTCGCATCGCTTCCCTTATTGCTGGACGGCTGCGGACCCTCGCTGACTTCCGGCGGACTGTCGTCCGCCGCCGACACTTCGAGTTCGATGCCGCGCGCCGCAGCTTTCTCCATGAATGACGCCAACGCCCCATCATTTCGCTGAGCGCAGTGTTCCAGGGCCTTCGACAGCTCGGCGGCGGTGGCGGCGAGTTCGTTGTGAAGTTCCTCGCGCAGCCTGTTTAGATCGCTCACATCGTCTTGCACAAGGTCCTGCATCCGATCCTTTCTCTTCCTTCCGGCACTGACTTCGTTCGTGGTTTTGCCGAACGTGGAGGCGCTCAGCATTCCGATCGTCAATTGTTGGGCGACGACGCGGCGATTCGAAGGCTAACGCGAAAGACCTTGGATTTTTTGGACTTTGGCCGCTTTCCTGCCCGGGCCGTCCCTTCGAGGCCCATGTCGCAGGCTTTCGCAAAGACCAGCGGGCCCTTCCGCCGCTATGGCTCGCTGAAAACGTTGCTGCGATTCCGACGACAAATGCCGAAAGCGCCTCCCGCCGCCTCGAGACGAATTGCCTGACGCGGGCGGATGACCCCGCCTGCGCGGTCGGGAGCCGCTTTCACGACAATTACATGCCGCCGCGGGAGCTGCTGTAGCTGGTCGAACTGCTCGCTGACGTAGCCATGCCGCCGGCAGTGCCCCTGCTGTGCGAGCTCGACGTTACGCTTGAGGCCGCGGTCGCCGTCACGCCGGAGCCAACGCCAAGTCCGCTGCCGATGGGGCCGAGGCCAAAGCCGCGGCCGTAGCCGCCCAAGCTGCCGCCCAGCCCGCTGGCGACGTGGCCAACGCCCATGCCCGCGATGAGCCGGACGAAGTCGGCGCCCGCCGCCGAGGCGACGGCGAGCATCGCTTCGGCGTCGTTCTCGAGAAGATTGATCCCGACGGGCCGGCCGAAGCGGCCTCGCACCTCCGCGACGACCCGCGTCATCCACGCGACCTGCGACGCCGCGGCGGTCTGAGCCACTGGCAGGTCGCCGAGATTCTGGACCATGAGGACGTCGACGCCGTTTGCCGCGAGCGCGTCGGCTTCCTCGAACGCGCGATCGAGAATCCGGTCGACGCCGCCGCTCGTGTAGCGCGAGCCGCCCGGCAACGGGTCGAGCTGGATCATGCCGATGACCGGCTTGCCGCCTGTCTTGATCATAGAGAGCAGTTTGCTCATTTGCCTGTCATTCGTTCGCGGCGAGCTGAGCCGAGCTGAAGATCTGGCGGAAGTTGACCAACTGGCGCTTCGGATTGTGGAAGCCCAGGAACGGGATCTTCTGCTCGTGCGCTATCTGGCAGGAGAGGTATTCGAACGGCGCCTTATAGACAAAGGGCGTCAGCGATTCGGGGACGTCCGGCGGCATCGCGAAGAAGACGTCGGCGAGGCCTCTCGCCTCGGCGTCGTTCGCCGCGGCGATCATGATGACGCGCGAGCCCATTTCCCTCGCGGCGGCCGCTTGTTCGAGCGCGCGACCGCGGCCGCCGCCGGGCGGCGAGAGGATGAAGGTGTCCGTGCGTTCGTCGGTGATGAAATATTCCTCATGGGCCCATTC